>CAZZZL010000019.1:9787-68639 GCA_964658655.1 uncultured Acetobacteraceae bacterium
GCAATCCCCCAATGCATTTTCGTACCGGTAACAATGGCTCGCTTGCTCAATCGTCTCTGGCTTCATGGCTAAACTGTCACGTGAGCGTTCAAGCTGGGCTTTCATTTCAGCGTTAAATATTCTGGAGGCAAAATTCGTTGCCGTAAAACCAGGCGAGATGACAGTGACCCGCAGCTTGTCGCCGGCTTCCTGCCTAAAACCGTCTGAATCGCTGGTACCGCAGCCTTGGTGCCAGCGTAGCAGCCAGTTACCGAAGCCAACAAGGTGACACATACTCCGTGAAGGGCGAGCTCGTGGGTCAAGGCAGACCGGTGCATGCCTGATAGTTTCGTAGCCAACTAATCAAGCCGTACAACTAATCGGAACTTCTGCGGATGATCCTGAGAGCCGATGATTGTAGATGCTCACCTGCCGGACCACTCGTCAACCAAGGCAATTTACCGGTCACCGGCATGCCCTCAACGTGTCGAGGCTTAATCCGACTAAGCGCCAAACTGCGACAAGTGATGGTCGAGGTGTTTGTACATGAGAATCGCCCACTGATGTGGCTTGAGCGGCCCAAAGAAAGGATGCGGGTGTCGAGAGCAGCACGCTTCACCCATTGAAGCGAATCTATCGACGGTTTCGCTAAGCTTGTTTCGTTCCCAATCAAATCCGCTTTTTGTAGAGACCGGTACGAAAAGCTCTGGCACGGAGGGCGAGTTGCGCCGCATCGGTTTATCGTTGCCGAAAACGATCGGTTTGATGAGAAGGCCAATTACAATGCTAGGAAACGGAGCCCGCCTCGGATTAATGACGCCCATGGCCATGTGAAGGCCAGCCGTGCAATGGGAAAGCATTTGAGTGATTGGCAGCTGACCCCACTGCCGCTCACTGTCGGGGCGTAGGCAGATTATCCGTTGATGCGTGTCTTTAAGCAGAACCGGATCGAAGAGGTTCTTCATGGCAATGTGGGTTTGAACGCAGACTTTCTTTGTCGACTCACTTTTCCTTTACAGTCGGACACCGGAACATACTATCGGTAAGTTCGCTTTGCTGCCGTAGCTCACAATAACCCGAATTTCAGATTCCAATCCTCTCGACCTCATCGATGCAAAGTCAAGCGAAATATCGATTGCTGACATGCGTAAGATGATCGCGAGCTTTGGAGGCGCCTTGTGGCGAAGTCTATTCCAGCAGTCGTTCTCGCGGCGCTATTCCTTCCAAGTATTGGCTTAGCAAAGGATAAGACCACACTGCCCGCGTATGTTCTTCAGGCACACACAGTCGCAGTCATTATTCATCCGGATGCAGGCATCGACCTTGAACAGCCAGATGCAAACAAAATTGCGCAGAGGGACTTAGAGGCAGCATTGCTGAATTGGGGTCGGTTGATCCAACAATTTCACGACAGAACGCGGACCTCATCATCGTTGTTCGTAAAGGCAACGGCAGATCGTACAGGACACCATTACAGATCCGCGACAAAACAATAGGCCTGGTGCCGTTGTTCCTCCGGACAACGGAATGTCGATAGGCGCGCAGCACGGTCCCCGGCCGGGCATTGCCGATGCTTCTAACTCGCAGAGTGGTGGATTTCGCTCCCAGGCGGAGATAGCTCAACAGGATGATGCGTTTACCGTGTACAGGGGTGGAGTGGAGGATCCCTTAATTAGCAGTCCGGCTTGGCGGTTTGTTGCCAAGAAAGGTCTGCACGCCCACGATGTTCCAGCTGTTGAAGCATTCAGAAAGGCTATCGCCGAGGCAGAAAAGAAAGCTGCGAAACCTTGACGTTCGGAGGCCTAGGCCTCGAACAACCAAAGCCTGCGCACTGCACTAGATCGAATAGTGTGGACGAACCTTCATGTCTAACGCATGGTAAACACAATTATCACGTGTGAAGAGCTGAGCATTGCGGAAGATCTAAGCTGTGAGAAGTTGCTGAAAAGGTTCTAAATCCGGACGAGACCTCGGTCTGGATTGTACGGTTGAGCGTGGAGGGGCAGGCTCATGTAAGCTCCCTGGTATGAAGATGATGATATTTGCGTTGCCTCTTGCGCTGTTGAGTTTGCGATCGATAGACCTGGCTGCGCAGAGTGCCGCTCCTGCATCGCCTGCAGTCTCTAGAGTCCATCAACTTGAGATAGAGGATCAGTCTGAAAATCCTGGAAATATCTCAGAGGCGGATTTCTACCGGCACGGGGATGCGCGTCGTGCGGAGATTCGCCAACTTCTTGCAGAGGGAAAGCTCATCTCAGGGGAAGATTTTTCGGATGCTGCGCTGATCTTTCAGCATGGCGAGAAACCGGAAGACTTTCTCTTCGCGCATGTTTTGCTGTCGAAGGACTGATCCGCGGGGTTTCAGCAGATAAGTGGATAGCCGCAGCGACCCTTGACCGTTATCTCCAGGCGGTGAATCAACCACAGATCTTTGGAACACAATACCCTGCGGATAAGGCAGCGGGGAATGTGCCTAAACCACAGGTCGACCCGCACGTGGTCAATATCCAGCGTACGCAGCAGCCCTACGACTCTAAGCTGCTTCCGGACATGGTGCGTCAGGATTTTTGCGTGCCGGACATCAACCAACAGCAAAAGAATCTTGCAATCTTAGATACTGGTCATAAGCCTGACAGTAAGCTGATGCGAGCGACAACATGCCCCCAGTAGACAAGGACTGAGTAATTACAAGGTCATCTCGGCAAGACCAAGAGTGTTCTTATATCGGCACGCGCTCCGGTTGATACCGTTTAGGATGGTTGGCGAATTTGGTTATTGGAAACCGTCTCGCCTTTTTGGCAAGAGCTAGGTATGAGTATGTCTAACGCCATTGTCCTGTGTCTTCTTGTTCTCGGCTCGCTTGTCTACTTGCATGGAGCAAATGCTCAAGTCGCTGCGGTCCTAGGTCGCGGATCAGAAACGCGTTTTGCAGACTCAATGCCCGCGGAACATTCGCCTCTCGCCTCCTACTGAGCAGCTACATAAAAGTAGAGGAGGTACAAACGGGCTTCTCTGCCGTGACGATTTCAATCGCCCATCCGGACACGAGTCGCCTTGGAATTGCGGTCACCGTAGGAGCCTTGCTCCTTATGCCAATGCTCGGCAGAGCAAAACGGATAGAAGCCAACAAGACCGGAAACAAAGCCTTGAGAGCGGATGCCGTTCAATCGGCTACCTGTGCGTACCTGGCAGCTCTGACGTTTGCGAGTTTGGTCGTCCGTTCACTTGTTGGTATCGGGTGGCTTGACCAAGTAGCCGCGCTCGCCACCGTACCGATCCTCATCGTCGAAGCAAGAAGAGCGCGGGCAGGGGTGGTCTGCGGTTGCTGCTAGGGTGGCGCCAGTCTTGCTACGTCGCTTATCGGAAGCATCCCGCCAAAGGGTCCTCCGTTGGCGAGAACAGGCCGATCCGCTCCTTGAAACCCAAAGGCGACTCGGATCAATTCCGACAACGCGGCTTCCCGGTACCTACTACGCGGAGGTCATCTCAGACTGTAGTCCCGGTGAAACATACCCATCCTGTGCAGTGTTCTATATTTATTCTGCGAATTGTGGCGGACCGATCGAAATCGGGAGGCATAATGACGTGTCGCGGTATTGCTTCTGTAGGTCTGCTCACTCTGTGCTTTTTCGGTGCCTCTACGCTTATGGCGCAGGCAACGGCAACGCCCTGTAAGAGCACCGTCGCCGGTGTCCTTGAGGTGGTTCCATTAGAGAGCAAGGTCTACGGGGACAAACGTACTTTGCGGGTGTGGTTGCCAACCGGCTACTCAGCTTCTGCGAACTCCTCCAAGCGCTACCCTGTGCTTTATCTCTTCGATGGGCAAGATCTTTTTGACCGATGCACAACGCGCCCGGGTCAAGATGAGTGGCACGTAGATGAGAGTCTGACCGATCTGATTGCCAAAAGAACTGTACAGCCACTGATTGTGGTGGGCATCGATAACGCTGGTCCGGGCCGTCGCGAGGACGAATACTCCAGATATGGCGCGATGGTGGACGCGCCGCAAAAGCTATCAGTGTTCGTGACGCGAGAGGTTCTTCCTGCGATAGACGGGCGCTACAGGACGATCGCAAACCGAACTCACCGGGGTATAGGTGGTTCGTCATTGGGTTCTATCGCTGCGTTGAGTCTTCTGCTCGACCAGCCGGATACGTTCGGTCTGGGCTTGCTCGAAAGCACTTCGTTGCAAGTCGGGAATGGCAGAGTTCTACAAGATACTTCGAAGATGGTGCAGGGGCCTGCACGCATTTCCATAGGGGTGGGTACGGCCGAAGTGCCACCGTCTGATGCTGCTGCGCATGGATTTCCTGATTTCGATACTGCCTTCGTCTCCATGAGCCGGGCGCTCGCCGAGAACATGAAGAAAAGCCTGATGAACCATCCTCAGGTGAAGCTGACGGTTGAGACGGGTGGACAGCATCAGGACAAATACTGGGGTGAGCGCTTTGGTCCTGCGGTGAGCTTCCTCTATCCCCCAGAAGCAGCACAGACGAAGTAAGCGACCGAAGTCAGTTCGTATCCATGAACTTCAGTGGATAACTCCTGATCAAACGCCGTTCTCATCATCGGATTCCCGGTCTACGTAGCAATAACGCAGCGGATTCTCGCAAGAGCTCCAAGCCGGAGGAGCGTAAACATTCTGCCGGGACGCCGGTGCTCTGGGCAGCTACTCCGAGCACCGGCAACATCATTGCACATCGTATTTACCGAGGTTCACGGCAGACCGGGAACTGAGAAATGGCCAGATAACAGCAAGTTGGGTCAGTACCGAGAATTGCCGTTTCGGAAGTCGGTCCGGACGGATCCAATCGGACCGAATTCGGCCAACACAGTGCGGTTTGCAAGTACTAAGTTTCGCAAGGATGTCCTCTAAACGCGGAGAACCTTGATGGTCATAGAAGCCAAGAACGCTCAGCAATTCGATGTCATGGGTGGCATCGTTCGTTACCTCGCCAGCCCGGAGGACACTCCGGGCGGCGATCACTGCATCATGGAAGGGGAGCTTCCCGCTGGAGTGGTTATACCGCTCCACACCCACCCAGATCCGGAAAGTTTTTACCTACTGGATGGGCAAATGGAACTCTATTTGGACGATGGAGTGGCGTCGGGCTGGCAGACTGTTCGAGCCGGTGAACTTGCGGTTGTCCCCGGTTCCGCCAAGCATGCGTGGCGTAACACTGGCGGGGCCGCCAGTCACGCAATCATCATAACGGGACCTCACGTATATGGATTCTTTCGCAGCATTGGCCGACCGGTGGATGCAAATCGGTCCCTTGGACAGCCAGACGCAAATCGAATGGCTGAGGTGCTCGAAGCGGCCAAACACAATCAGTGCTGGAATGCCGGGCCCGAAGAAAACGAAGCCATCGGTATATCCATGCCCATGCTGAAGTAGACGGGGCAACTCATATCACTGCATGCCTATGCGGTTCCGTCCAGTTCGGCCCGGTTTTGCCGATAGGTCCTCCGAAACGCGGTTCGCGGAAGTGATCCCCTTTCGATTGATGCGAAATTGCCATTGCACTCGTCCGAGCCCGCCTGAGATCTGGACGAGATCGCTAGGTCGGGAGGGCAAACTTGCAAGAACAGAAACAGTTTCCTAAGAGGCCACCTCTGCCTGCTGCTGATGCCAAGGACTGGACGAAAACATCAGTCAGGTTTGTTCCTGAACCGCTTCTTGATACGGCGGAGGCCGCAGCCATCATGAAGATCAGCCCGAAAACTTTGCAAAAGCTAGCTCGGATGCGGCGGATCCGCGGCATCCACGTAGGGAAGCTCTGGAGATTTCGGGCGTCCGAGATAGATGCATGGATCGAGCGAGAGATGGCCAGCTGACGAGGGTCGTGGTTCTGCGCCGGGCCCAGTGGAAGGCAGCGTGTGAAACAGAAGTGGCGGTGAGCGAGGTCGGGGCTCGCTCTCGAGTTGCTAGCTCAGCAAAGGTGAAAATGAAGGAACGTTTCGGTCCACGATTACACCTTGCGCAGTGGCCTGCCCGCTCCTAATATCAGGAGCGGCGGTTGAAGGACATCAAGGCGGGTGATCGTAGAGGAATGGCTACGTTCACTTCCTCTAGCGAACGGGAGCAAAGCGAAAATTCGCAATCTGATGCATGCAACTTTCAATCACGCGATTCGTTGGGAATGGCATGACAAGAATCCCATCACGCACGTGCGGCAGAGCGCAAAACGACAGAAGGTGCCCGACATTCTGAATGTCGAGCAGATCAAGTCGTTGCTCTTTCATCTGAAAGAACCAGGGAAGACTGCGGTACTCGTCGCCATTCTGACTGGATTGCGGGTGAGCGAACTTCTGGCGTTGAAATGGTCCGACGTTGACTTCGACGAACTCCAGTTGCACGTGACGCGCTCGATCTCGATCCAACATGTCGGTCCCTGCAAAACCGAAGCATCTCAAAAGCCGCTGCCGATTGATCCTGAATTGGCTGAGGTTCTATTGATGTGGAGGAGGCAGGCAGCTTACCCGATGGACGACGATTGGGTCTTCGCGAGTCCAGCTTCCAAAGGGCTCTTGCCCTACTGGTCATTCTCCATCTTCCGGGTGTGTGTCCGTCCGGCTCTTAAGGCGGCGGGCATCACCAGTAAGGTGGGTTGGCATACGTTCAGACGATCTTACGCGACCATTCTCAAGTCGCACGGAGAGGACGTAAAGACGGTCCAGGAACTCCTACGGCATGCCAACAGCAGTGTCACGATGAACCTATACGCGCAGGCTGTGACAGACATCAAGCGCACCGCCCAAGGTCGAGTTGCGAGATTGGTTTTCGAGGGCGGAAAGACGAACTCTCAGTGATCGCGTCTTATTGGACGTTATCGGACGTCGATCAATTTGGTGTTGTGCTTGTAAGCCATTTGTTTTGTTGGCGTCCCCGACGGGATTCGAACCCGTGTTATCGCCGTGAAAGGGCGGTGTCCTAGGCCGGGCTAGACGACGGGGACGCACTGCTCAGGTGAGCTTGTCTGTTGCAGACACTTAAGGCTAACAAGCGGTGGGGGCTGTGTCAAAAAATGCCGTCCGCATGATTTGATCCGGGAGCCAACATCAACGCTTCTTTCAACCTTCCGATCCCACGGCCACTGCGTCCTATTCGCAGCGCAGTGGTGCTGATCCTGTCCTTGCACTTGTCACCCGCGTACCGTCCGACTTACGACTGCGCCTGTTGCCGCTGTCGCCGGCCGCTTCGCTGAACGGTTTGGTGTTGTCACGCGCTGGCCGACGGTCCTAACATGCGTTGCCCGTACGCGTTTCAAAGCACGTACCTGTCTCTCTACTTACGGGAAGTCGGTTGCGCGTTTACTCTGCAATCTACCCGGGCGAGGAATCCAGGGTACAGGGAAGGCCTTGCAGACTCGTATCTACTTGAACCTATGAGCACACAGCGTTGCATGGCCGGGGGTAACGTTCACCCTTCAACCCTGCCGCGGGGTGAGACGGGTCGCGCCCTTTGCCGGTGGTGCGCGCTCGAGGTGCCGAGGGGCCGTTTCACTTTCTGCTCCGAGTGGTGCGTGCATGAATGGCGCATGCGTACCAGCCCCGCTTATCTGCGCCAGCAGGTACGCAAGCGGGACAAGGGTATTTGTGCGCAGTGCCGCGTGAATACGCTTAGCGCGTTCCTGAGGATGAAAAAAGCACGCGGCAAAAGTCGGGACGAGATGCTTGCCCACTGGGGCCTCAAGACGTTCAGCCGCCGCAGCCTGTGGGACGCTGATCATATTCTGCCTGTAGCGGAGGGTGGTGGCGAGTGCGATCTGCGTAACCTGCGTACTCTCTGCCTGCGATGTCACCGCGAGGCGACTGTGCAGCTACGCGCGCGCCTGCTGCAGCAGCGACGGCAGAATAAAATGGATGCGCCTGCCGGGGACGCCGGCCCGATCATCCGGCCGAGCAACCCGCAGATAGAAGAAAAAGCCGGGAAGCGACATGGTGTTCGCTAGAATGAGGGTTGGATGAAAGTTCTCGATCCGCTCCTTGATAATCTGAACACTGCTCTTGTGGAACGCCGTATCGGCGACGGTTTCGCGCTCCTCGACAACATGCACACCGACCTTGCCGCGCTGCCCGGCGACCACCCCCTGGGGCCCGCGCTGTTACTTGTCCTGGCCCAGTGGATTGACCTTGGCTATCACGACCAGGAACTATTTCAGCAGCTGTTACAGATAATGCGGCAGGCCGACCGCAGAGCCATGCCGCTAAAGGGTTTTCTTCTCTTGCGGATGTCGCAGGCCTACGCTGCAATGGCGGAGGAGAAGGCGTCAGAAGCGGTTGAACTGCTTGATTTTGTCCTGCGCGTCGAGCAGGAGCTGGTCGATGCGCACCTGATCATGCTGGCTCATTTCTGGAAGGGAAGAGCGCATCGCAAGAAGGGTGACTACGCGGCAGCATTGCATCACATTCTTGCCGCGCGCGAGCTGGCGCAGGACATGCAAGCGCCCAAAATCACGGCCGTCATCAAGATCCATGAGAGCTGGCTGCTTTTTCAGAAGGAAGAACGCCGCGATGCCTTCCGACTGCTCGATGAGGCAGAAGCCGAGCTCGTTGCCACCGACCACGCATTGTCGCTCGGCAACATTGAGTCAGCACGCGGTCGCTTCGTCCGGCGTTCCGGCGAGTATGTGAAGGCACTCGCGCATTTCGATCGCGCAGTCTCCATTTATTCCGAACGGCACAACCACCATCCCAACCTGGCGCGCGCATTGACGAACGCGGCGTACGTCAAGCGCCTGATCGCCCTCGATCTGCGCAAGCGTCTGCATTCCGGCAAGGCACGCGGTCCGCAGCATGAAAAGTATCTGCAGATTTGCCAGGAAGCACTGGATCTGCTGGAGCGCGCGGGGGAGATTTACTCGCTTCATCACCACCAGGGTGGCACCGGATCGGTGCTGGTAAATGCCGGCCACCTGCATCTCGATAGCGGCGACATCGACCGGGCTTCGGCCGAGGCGCTTAAGGCGCATGAACTTGGCCAGGAGCGCGGTGACCGCATCCTGATGGCACGGGCCCGTATCCTGCAGGCCGCTGCTGCCAATGCGCGCGTGGATGAGCAACTCGGCGACGACACCGACACGGCGGTCTTCGCCAACTTGGCGCTGGAGTATGCAGAGGAGGCGATTGTGCTGGCACAGCAGACCCAGAACAGGCGGCTGCTTACCGGTGCGTACATCGCGCGCGGAGCTACGGCGGCGAATGACTTTTTCCAGGAATGGGATGTAGCGAAGAAGTACGTTTCGCTGGCCTCAGACTTGATGAGCAAGGACGATCGCGATCACCTTTCGAAAGATCTGGCATCGCTCAAGTCGCGTATCCTGCGTGCGTCGGGCATTGATGAGACATTGCGTGCCTGGTCGGAGGGTATTCTCGGCAGCAAGACTTTTCAGCAGATCACCGAGGAGTTTGCCGAGATCGTGATTCCCAAGGTGTGGGCGCGGGAGGGCCGCAAGATATCGAGGGTCGCCGCGAAGCTGTCCATCTCCCCAAAGAAGGTGCGGCGTATTCTGCGCAATGCGGAGCTGCTGGAACGCCGCTGACCGATTCGCAGAATTTGCATTCATCCTTCTGCCTCCTGTGCCGATGAACGCATCGTGGCATTCCGTTTCATCCTCATCGATCGACGCATTACCAGAAGCTCAGCCGGCAGGGCAACCCGATGACAGATCCGATCATTGCGAGCTTGCGAGGCGACGCGAGCGCTGATAATCGCAGCATCCTCTTTGTGGATGATGAGCCTGACCTGCTGCTCGGTCTGCAGCACATGTTTGGTGAACGGTTCGATGTTCATATCGCCGGCAGTGCAGAGGACGGGTTGGCGGCGATCCAGCATCACTCTGCGTTTTCCGTGGTAGTTGCCGATATGCGTATGCCCGTAATGAATGGCACCGCCTTTCTCTCCCGGGTGCGCGAGCTGAGCCCGGATTCGAGCCGGGTGCTGCTGACCGGCAACGCTGACATGGCCACCGCCATTGACGCCGTCAACCATGAAAACATCTTTCGCTTCCTGACGAAGCCGTTCGAGAAGGAAGAACTCAGCCAGGCTATCGATGCCGGCATGCAGCAGTATCAGAAAGTAGTGACTGAGAAGGCGCGGCTGGAACGCGAGCAACTCGGCAACATCAAGCTGCTGACAGATGTCCTGCGGGCTGCGAATCCTGCCATCTCCGCTAAATCCACGCGCATCGCCCGCAGTGTCCGGCATATCAGCCGCCGGCTCGACCTTCCCGTGGCTGGCAGGGTGGAAGCCGCCGCCGAGCTATCGCAGCTGGGCTGCGTTACTTTGCCCACCGGTCTTGTGCAGCAGGCGTATGTGGGTGCTCGGCTGACGCTGGAGGAACAACTCCTCTATGACGCCCACCCCCAGGTAGCACAGTCGATGCTGGCCAGCATCCCGAGCCTGGAGGCGGTGGGCTGGATGATCCGTCAGCAGTTCGTCCGGGACATTCCGCCGCAATCGCCATTTTCGTTCGGGACAGATTCCGCCTCGATGGTGTTCGGCGCGAGAGTATTGAAGCTTGCCGCCGCTTTTGATGCATACCGCATGCGAACGCTCACCGACATGGAAGCGCTCTCCCGCCTGCGCACCCGGGACGATGAATTCGAGAAACAGTTGGTTGATCTTCTGGCTGAAGTTGCGACCGTCAAAGGTGGCATGGAACTCCGCCAGGTTCCTGTCGCCCAGCTTGAAATCGGCATGGTGCTGGAGCAGGAGATTCGCAGCCGACACGGCATGTTAAAGATGGCCAAGGGCCAGGAGGTGACCGCTGCCCTCCGCATCAAGCTCTATGGCCTGGTTCACGCCGGCATTGTGGAAGGCCAGGTGCTGGTGCAGGCTCCCCTCTAGCGTCCAGGCCGGATCAAACTCAATCTCACTCAATAACTCGTCGATTCGAGCATCGCCGCTGCCTGGGCCACGCTCATTGTGAAAGACACCTGCTGAAATCCGAAATGGAGCGAGTCCTCCTGCCGGGACACACTCTTCAGCAGCAGGATATTCCCATCTATATGTACCTGAAGCTGTTGCGTCTTCCACTGCCCGGGCGCTACTTCGGCGCGGGCCATGAAGAAAGTGCTGTCCTGGCTGACTTTCCCGAGAATGCCATAGCCGAACTCCACCGGGTGCTCCAGGTGTGTGGCCAGCTTGCATAACCTGTTGTCACCAGGATGGATCAGCAGGTCACCCGCGGAAGCATGCAGCACGCGGTCCTGGTAGGACTGTTCCTCATATCCCGGGTTTGGCTTGAACATGATCTTGGTGCATCCGTCCTGCATGCCCGCCACGGTGAACAGGTAAATCTTCGGCAAAACACGCAGCAGGTCGGCCGTACGCGTCTCGTCGTCCTTACGCGACTGGTTCTCGCGACGCACGTCATCGGGATGCTTCGCCAGGTACGCGAGCCGATCGCTTTCTGCCTTCTGCTGTGTTGGCGTCAGCGGCTTGCCATCGACACGAATCAGGCGATGCATGCGACCTTCAGGCACCTCAACCACCAGTTCTTCCCACTGGTGGCCTTTCGTGCGCGTGGACGTTTCTTTGCGGCGATAAAGGAAGTGCGCGCGGTCTTTGGCTGCCGCTGTCTCCGCCTGCACCATATGGTTCACCACTTCGATCGCAGACGGTTGTGCCTGCGCCAGAACGATACATGGCGATATCAGAAACGCCAGCATGCCCAGCCACCACACGGCCCGGCCTACTCCCTGAACTTTTATGCCTGGACCTGGAAAGGAAATAAATGCGGCTCCTTTGTGAAAGCTAACACCACTCCATGAATCTTCGCTGAAGGCCAGAGCGAGGGCTTGAGACCATCACCCGCCTGCGCCTGCATCGCTGGTTAGGATGCCGATCGAAGGCTGGAGAAGATGACGATTGAGTCAGTTTCTGCTCACTCTTGATACAGTCTTGTATGCAGGAAGCCCCATGAAAACGACCTACACTCCTATCCATGCTCCGCGCGGCAATACACGGACAGCCAAAGGCTGGATTCAGGAAGCCGCGAAACGCATGCTCATGAATAATCTCGATCCGGCTGTCGCAGAGAAACCCGAAGAGCTCATCGTGTATGGCGGCCGCGGCAAGGCAGCACGCAACTGGGAGTGTTATCACAAAATCATCGAAACCCTCGACCGCCTCGAGAACAACCAGACCCTGCTGGTGCAATCCGGCAAAGCTGTTGGCGTCGTCGAGACACAGCGCCTCGCGCCGCGGGTGCTTATCGCCAATTCGAACCTGGTTCCGCGATGGTCGACTTGGGAGGAGTTTGACAAACTCGACGCCGCCGGCCTGATGATGTACGGCCAGATGACTGCCGGTTCGTGGATCTACATCGGCACACAGGGCATCCTGCAGGGAACCTACGAGACCTTTCGCGGCGCGGCAAAGCGACACTTCAATGACACGCTCGCCGGCACCATTACAGTCACGGCAGGGCTGGGCGGCATGGGTGGCGCGCAGCCTCTCGCCGTCAAGCTGGCCGGCGGCGTCAGCATCTGCATTGAGATCGATCCGCAGCGCATCCAGCGGCGCCTCGAGACGCGCTATCTCGACAAGGCGACAGACTCGCTTGACGAATCCATCTCTCTTGCGACGACTGCAAAAAATGCTCGCCAAGCGTTGTCGATCGGACTGATGGGCAATGCGGCCGAGATATTGCCGAAGATGGTGAAGCTCGGCTTCATCCCCGATCTGGTTACTGACCAGACCAGCTCGCATGATCCCATGTGGGGCTATCTGCCCATCGCCCGATCGGATGAAGATCTCAACACACTGCGCGCGCAGCAGCCATCGCAATACAGCGCACGCGTCCAGGCGTCGATTGCCACGCATGTCCAGGCCATCCTCGCCATGCAGCGCGCCGGTGCCATTGCCTTCGACTACGGGAATAACCTGCGCACACAGGCCAAGATTGCCGGCGTCTCTGACGCATTTGACTATCCGGGATTTGTGCCGGCATTCATTCGCGACTCCTTTTGCGAAGGCCGCGGCCCCTTCCGATGGGTCGCGCTTTCAGGCGATCCTGCCGACATTGCGAAGACCGACGCCGCGCTGCTCGAACTTTTTCCGGAAGACGCACGCCTGCAGCAGTGGCTGCGTTTCGCATCGACGGAAATCGCCTACCAGGGTCTGCCTGCGCGCATCTGCTGGCTCGGTTATCGCGAACGCGATCGTGCCGGGCTGCTCTTTAACGAGATGGTGCGCGATGGCCGTCTGTCCGCGCCCATCGTCATTGGCCGCGACCATCTCGATGCGGGCTCGGTCGCCAGCCCCTTCCGCGAGACAGAAGGGATGCTCGACGGTTCCGACGCAGTTTCCGACTGGGCGCTGCTCAACTTCGCAACCGGCATTGCGAGTGGCGCCGGGTGGATGAGTTTTCATCACGGCGGCGGTGTCGGCATGGGGTACAGTCAACACTCCGGCCTCGTCGCCGTTGCCGATGGCAGCGACGAGGCCGACGAACGGCTGCGCCTCTGCCTGCTCAACGATCCCGCGATGGGCGTCATGCGTCATGCCGACGCAGGCTACGACATCGCAAAGCAGACTGCGGAACAGCGCGGGCTCGACCTGCCCAGTCTGGGAATCACCAACAAAGCATGACACCCGATTTGGTTAAGACCGAGCTGCTGACTGCCGACCTGCTCATCACCGGCATCTCGCAGCTCGCAACGGCGGAGGGGCTCGGCGCAAAGCGCGGCGCTGCCATGCGCGAGCTGAAGCAAATCGACAACGCTGCCATCGCTTGTCTTGCCGGACGAGTTACCTGGTTCGGGCCGCGTTCCGCATGGAAGGGCGCCGCCGGCCGCACAGAAGACCTCGGCAACCGCGCCGTGGTACCCGCCCTGGTCGATCCGCATACCCACGCCGTGTGGGCTGGTGATCGCCTGGCAGATTTCGATGCGCGTACTTCAGGCGCGACCTATGAGCAGATACTAATGGCCGGCGGCGGTATCCGCAGCACCATCCGGGCTACGGCGCGGGCGAGCAGGGAAGAGCTGATAGATGCTGCTCTGCCACGGATCGGATTGCTGCTACGATCCGGCGCCACTACCATCGAAGTCAAATCCGGTTACGGCTTTACGGTCGAAGCTGAACTCGCCATGCTCGAAGCCATCCAGTCCATAGCAACGCGCACGCCGGCGACGATCCTGCCGACGTTGCTCATCCATATTCCGCCCGCCGATCTTGCAAATCGCGCCGGTTATCTGCAGCAAGTCTGCATCGATTTGATACCCGAGGTCGCTCGGCGCAAATTAGCAACAGCCGTTGACATCTTTGTGGAGAAGGAAGCGTGGCGGCCCGAGGAAGCGCGACTCGTCCTGGAATGTGCCATCAAACGCGGCCTCGCGATCAAACTGCACACCGAGCAATTTCACCGCATCGGCGGGCTCGAGCTTGGCCTGCAGCTTGGCGCGCTCAGCTGCGATCATCTTGAAGCGTGCAGCGATGCCCAGCTTGCCGGCTTCGCCAAACGCAATACGATTGCGACCATTCTGCCCGGAGTGTCGCTGCACCTCGGCATTCCGGTGGCACCTGGGCGCAAACTGATTGACGCGGGTGCCGCTGTCGCAGTCGGCACCGATCTGAACCCGGGCTCAAGTCCGCTCTTCTCCATGGCCGCGGCCCTGGCTTTGTCTGTTCGTCTCAATGGACTTACTGCGCAGGAAGCGCTTATCGCCGGAACCGTCAACGCCGCGCATGCACTCGGCCGCGGCGATCTTGGCCGCATCGAAGTCGGCGGACGCGCCGATTTCCTGGTGCTGCACGGTCGCGACTGGCGCGAACTGATTTACACGCTCGGCGCAAATCCTGTAAAGGAAGTGCGTATCGGCGGAGAGTTGGCCGCCGCATGAGTACACTCTTCCGCCCCGAACTTCTATTCTACCGGGGAGAATTTCTGCGTAACGCCGGTTTCCTGGTCGACGATACTGGATACGTATCAGAAACGAGTACGGAAACGGCTTTGGCTCCTGGCGCAATCGTCGACCTGCCCGGGAAAGCTCTGCTCCCCGGCTTCGTCAACGCCCACTCCCATACCTTTCAGCGGCTCATCCGCGGCAAGGCAGAGTCGCGTGCAGCGAGTGGCCGCGACTTCTGGTCCTGGCGCGGCTGCATGTATCACGCTGCAGCATCGCTGACACCACGAGATGTCTACGACGTTGCCCGTATGGCTTTCCTCGAAATGGTGATGGCCGGCACCACGACCGTCGGCGAATTCCATTACCTGCACACCCAGCCGGACGGACGACCCTACGACGATCCGAATGAACTTGCGAAGCAGGTCATCGCGGCAGCGCAATCGATCGGCATCCGCATCGTTCTGTTGCGAACAGCATACTTCCGGGCGGGTTATCAACTGCCGCCTGATCCTGGCCAGACCCGCTTCATCGAGACGCCCGATTCGTATCTCGAGAACACGCAGGCACTCCTCCGCAGCTACGCAGCAACAGGCGAGACAATCAGCATCGGCATAGCGCCGCACAGCATCCGCGCGGTTCCGCTCGAAGCGCTTAGAGAGATTGCCGCATGGGGCAGGGAAGAGCATCTGCCCATTCACATGCACGTTGCTGAACAGGTCGCCGAGAATGATGCGTGCATCGCCGAATACGGCGCTACTCCCGTTGCCTTTCTTTCGCGCGAGAAGATTCTTGGCCCGGATTTCACCGGCGTTCACTCCATCCACATGAATGCGTTTGAGATCCAGCAGCTTGCCGATGCCGGCTCGACCATCTGCTCCTGTCCAACGACTGAGCGCAATCTTGGCGACGGCATCCTCGCAGCCGATCAAGCCATGCGCGCGGGGATACCGATTGCTTTCGGCTCAGACAGCCAGGCGCAGATCGCGCCGCTCGAAGATGCGCGCCAGCTGGACTATCACCTGCGGCTCGCTCAGCAACAGCGTGTCATTCTTGACCAGATTGACGGCACCAGCCTCGCAACTCGTCTGTTTACCTGCGCCACGACAAATGGCGCGAATGCGCTCAAAGTAAATGCTGGAAGCCTCGAGCCCGGCGCTTGTGCTGATTTTTTTACCGTTGACCTCAACGACCTTTCGATCGCCGGCCATGCTCCATCTGACCTGTTGCCGCTCCTCGTCTTTGCGCTCGAGCGTACGGCGATCCGCGATGTCGCCGTGCAGGGAAAACTGATTCTACGTGACGGCCGGCATGTGCAGCAGGCCGACGTACTTGACCGATACAAGGATCTGCACCGGCGCACCTGGCATGATGCCGGAGTGCGCAGACCATGACGCGTGTTGTGGAGCATCTGGAAAGCCTCGTTCGTATTCCTTCGGTCTCGTCGCTGAGCAATCGTCCCATGATCGAATACGCAGAGCAGGTGCTGCATGCAGCGGCTTGGCAAACCTTGCGCAATACCTACGTAGACGATGCAGGTGTAGAGAAGATCAACCTGCTCGCAACTCCGCCTGGTCAAACGGTCGAGGACCGTGATGTCGACACAGCATTCGTCTGCCACACCGACACCGTGCCCTATGCAGCCACGTGGGGCGGCGCAATTCATCCGGAGACGAAGGCAGGCTTCTTACATGGCTGCGGCGCGTGTGATGTCAAGGGCTTCCTGGCATGCCTGCTCGCGTCCGCAGAAAGTAAGGACGCAAAGCAATTCGTCAACGTCAGGATTGTGCTGACCGCCGATGAAGAGATCGGCTGCATTGGCGCGAAACATCTTCTCGCTGCCAACCTGCTGCGTCCGAAACGAATGGTCATTGGCGAGCCTACATTGCTGCATCCAGCCCGCGCAGGCAAAGGCTATTGCCTCGGCCGAATCACTGTCATGGGAAAGGAAGCGCACAGCGCTCATCCGGATCGCGGCGCATCCGCGATCAACGCTGCCGCTCATCTACTCATTGAACTGGAAAAACTTGCCGGCGATCTCACCATCAACGCCAACGCATTCTTCTCACCGCCATTTACCACGCTCAACGTCGGCACCATCCAGGGCGGAACGTCGAAGAATATCATCCCGGGCCAGTGTTCTTTCCAGGTCGAGTGGCGTCCCATCCCCGGTCTCTCTCCTGTGCCCGGTGCAATCGCAGCAGCTATCGAACAGCAGCGCCAATCCAATCCGCAGATCGGATATTCATTCACCGTCGAACGCGAACAGCAGGGCTTTGAAACGGCTGCGGATTCACCTCTGGTCCGCGCCATCGAGAGTCTCACCGGCAAGTCCGCGATAGCTATTCCGTTCGGATCAGAGGCAAGCATTTTTGCAACTGTCTGCGACGACATTGTTGTCTTCGGCCCTGGCGATATGACGTCCGCCCACAGCGACCGTGAGCGGGTCGAGATTGCGCAGTTGCACCAGGCTGTATCCTGCATACACTCCCTCATGCTTCAGCACTGAACCGTACCGCAATTTTCGGACCAGCAAAGGACCCGATGCAGAAGCCACTGTTGCTGATGTGCCCGCCCGATTATTTCGGAGTGCATTACGTCATCAATCCCTGGATGGAGGGCCACATCGACGACACCTTCGACGGTCTCGCAGCCCGCCAGTGGAACGAGCTTCTCGGCATCGTCGAGGACCGCGCTGACGTGGTGCTCGTCCCACCACAACCTGGCCTGCCTGACCTCGTGTTCACAGCCAATGCTGCCCTGGTGCGCGGAAAAACAGCGGTCCTCAGCAGCTTCCTGCATACGGAGCGGCAGGGCGAAGAGCCACACTTTCAAACATCGCTTTCCGAGCGCGGCTTCAACGTCCACACGCTTCCGCGGGAGGTGAGTTTCGAAGGTGCGGGCGACGCGCTGTTTGATCGCAGGCTTGACCTGCTGTGGTTTGGTCACGGCGTCCGTTCCAGTATCCTGGCTCTTCCATACTTCGAGCGTCTACTCAATATCGAGGTGCAGCCGCTGACCCTTCTGCAGACGCGTTTCTATCATCTCGACACTTGTTTCTGTCCCCTCACCGGCGGCTACCTGCTTTACTATCCCGATGCTTTCGACGCTGCAAGCAACGCAGCCATCGAGCGCCGCGTCGCTCCTGAACTGCGTCTCGCCGTTTCTGAAGGAGATGCTTTCAATTTCGCCTGCAACGCGATCAACCTCAATCGCACGCTCATCCTGCATCGCCTGTCGGATCGTTCGAAGCAGTGGCTGGCCGACCGTCAATTCGATGTGATCGAAACGTCAACGACAGAGTTTCTGAAGGCAGGCGGATCGGCAAAGTGCCTGTCACTGCGTCTCGACGAACAGATCGGCTGATCGAAACAAGCTGGAGCCCTTGTTGGCCAGCCTTCATTGTCGGCACGCTGCTCATGTTTAGTCGGAGTTCGTACGCATCTCATTACGCAAATAAGGAGATGTGCATGGCGACGAAAAAGAAGGCAGCAAGCAAGTCGAAGTCGAGCAGATGCTGGGCTGGTTTTGAACCCGTCCCGGGTAAGAAAGCCTTCAGCAAGGGAAGCTGCAAACCGAAAGCCAAATCGGGAAAGTAGCGGCCGCACTCGCAGGAACTTTTCAAGACAGGGTTGCGCTGGCAATCCGACTGTGCTAATTCTTAATCATTCAAGTTTGCTCTTGATCGAGCGGAACTGAATTTCATGCAGAGTGGCTGAGGGACGGGCCCTGTGACGCCACGACAACCGGTTTGGGCAATCCAAGCGTCCGGTGTCAACTCTCTCCTTAACGGGGAACATGAGATTCAGGTTTGCCATTATGGACCTGGATTCGTCCTACGTTCCATTCTGCGCATTCCTACAATCTATAGTTTGTAGTTGAAGTCAGTCACGCGCCCGTGCATCCGCCTCTCTCGATGAGAATCGACGAGGGAAGAGGTTTGCTGATGGCAAATTACTGGTTGCGTTGTAGGGATTGCGGGAAACGATTTGAAAATCGCCCGCTGTCCATGTGTGACGATTGTTTCTCCCCGCTTGAGGTCGCGTACGACCTCGAAGCCGCCGAAATCAAAGACACCTTCACCCGTGAGGCCATCGCCCGGGGACCCCAGAACATGTGGCGCTACAAGGCGCTGCTGCCCGTCGCCGCTGATTACATTCCCACCACGCCCACCGGCATGACGCCGCTGCTTTCCGCGCCGCGCCTTGGTAAGCGCATCGGTGCCGCGAACCTATTCGTCAAGAATGACGCCGTCTGCCTGCCGACCCTCAGCTTCAAGGACCGCGTTGTTTCGGTTGCGCTCGCCAACGCCGTCAGCTTCGGTTTCGATACGGTCGGCTGCTCATCCACCGGCAACCTGGCCAATGCAGTCGCGGCACAGGCCGCCCGTCTCGGCCTGAAGACGTACATCCTGGTGCCGTCTGACCTGGAAGCTGCAAAGATCCTCAATACGCAGGTCTACGGCGCCAGGCTGGTCCGCATCGACGGCAATTACGACCACGTGAACCGCTTGTCGTCACAGATCGCCGAGCGCTATCACTGGGGCTTCGTCAACGTGAACCTGCGGCCCTACTACGCTGAGGGTTCGAAGACCGTCGGCTATGAGATCGCTGAACAGCTCGGCTGGAAGCTGCCGGACAATGTCGTCGTGCCGATGGCCGGCGGTTCACTCATCACCAAGATCCGCAAGGCCTTCAACGAACTCATCGCACTCGGTCTGGTCGAGAAGAAGGACGTACGCTTCTTTGGCGCGCAGGCCACCGGCTGCTCGCCGATTGCACAGGCAGTCAAGAACAATACGGATGTTTTAACCCCGCAGAAGCCGAACACCATCGCCCGTTCACTCGCTATCGGTAACCCCGCCGACGGGCCATACGCTTCGCGCGCTATCCGCGACAGTGGCGGCTGGGCAGAGGATGTGTCTGACGTCGAACTGGTCGCTGGTATCCAGGAGCTGGCCGAAACGGAAGGCATCTTCACTGAGACAGCCGGTGGAGTAACAACGGCTGTTACCGCTCGCCTTTATGCACACGGCCGCATCAAGCCGGACGAGCTCACTGTCGCCTGCATCACTGGCAATGGTCTGAAGACGACCGATGCCCTTGCCGGCCACTACACAGTGGAGGACGCAATTCGCCCGCGCATGGCCGACTTTGAAGCCTATGTAACCGCACACGAAGCCACTGTTGAGGACCTGGCTCAGCTCGTTGCCCAGGTAGGAGGAGAGAACCATGTCCGTTAAAGTCCTGTTGCCCAGCGCGTTCCAGAAACACACCAATGGCGAGAAGCAGATCAACTCGGAGGCTGCCAATCTTCCGGCGCTCGTCACGGACATCGAAACGCACTTCCCGGCGCTGAAACCGCACTTGCGTGATAGCGACGGAAAGCTGCGCCAGTTCATCAATTTCTATGTGAACGACGAAGACATCCGCTTCCTCGGCAATGACAAGTACGCTTTCAAGGACGGCGACGAAGTGCTGGTTATCCCGAGCATTGCAGGCGGATCGTGCGCCAAAAATATCTGTAGGTGCTGTTCCTATTGCGGCCAGGAAGAGTGTAGCTGCTACTAGGTCCGAACCCTGATTCCTCATCTTGAGCGAAGCGCAGCGTATTCAAAGGACCTGCGTTTCGCCAACTGAGCCCAGCTGCAGATCGCTCCACTGCTCTGCATTTACCGGTGTTTTTTATTGTTTAAGTGGCGCCATCCGCTCAAGAGCAATAAAGCAGGAGCCATCAAAAGCAAGCCACCAAAGACGTTAGGGTACCCATCCTGCAGAGGCATTGTCACAATCGTTCCTGTAATTAATGCAATTCCAAGTCCGCAGAACATGATTACTGCGATAAAGATCGCCCATCTTTGACAGCTGAATAAGCTGCCTCCAATCCCTGCAAGCGGTAGAGCAAGCAATAGTCCGGGCCGCAAATTGTGCCCACCATGGGAAGCCGTTGTCCAATTTGCGCATACTAGTACGAAGATAATTAGGGCGACGACCACAAGCACCACGCCTGTTGCCTTACACGCCGTTGCTAGGCGGATCATGGAAGGGTACGCCCGCGAAGCGCCTCGCACGCCTTGTCCAGATCAGGCTGTTTCTTCGCAAAGCAAAACCGCAGCAGATTCTCTCCACGATTCCTGCCCTCTGCATCCAGCCCAAAGAACGCCGACCCGGCGACAGAAGCGATCCCGGTCTCCCTCAACAGCGTCCGCGCCTTCTGCTTAGCATCCGCGCCGGCAATCGCCGTCGCATCGGCGAGCACGTAATACGCACCCGGTGGCACCGAGGGAATCATGCCCGCATCTGTCAGTGCGGAGCAAAGCTGGTCACGTTTTTTGCCATACTCGGTCGACAGTGTCCCGTAGAAATCATCGCCCAGCTGCGACAGCCCGGCAGCCGCGCCATATTGTGCCGGGGAGGGCGCGCAGACATACGTCAGGTCGTGAAAATATGCGATCGACGGCAGCCATTCTTTGCTCGCCGATAAATAACCCGCACGCCAGCCTGTGATACTGAACGTCTTCGAAAAGCCCGAGATACTGATGGTCCGTTCTTTCATCCCGGGAATCGTCGCAGGGCTGATGTGCTCGGTGCCATCGAACAGAAAATACTCGTAAATCTCATCGGTGATGACGAACAGATCATGCTCCGCCACGATGGTCGCCAGTGTCTCGAGCTCTGCACGCGTAAACACCTTGCCGCATGGGTTCGAAGGCGAATTAATGATAATCGCCCGCGTATTCGACGTAATCGATGCACGCACCAGGTCGAAGTCAATCGCCCACGTTCCCTTCGCCATCGGGATCAGCACCGGCTCCAGCCGCATCGACAGTAGCGTATTTAGGTGGTAACCGTAAAACGGCTCGAACATCACCACGCCATCGCCGGGATTCAGCAGAGCCAGCAGCGTTGCATACAGCGCACCGGTTGCGCCGGAAGTTACCAGCACTTCGCTATGCGGATCAACCGTCAGCTTGTTGTAGTGCGCCAGTTTGGTCGCGATCGCCTCGCGCAACAACGCAATCCCGTCGAGTCGCGTGTAAATATTGTGGCCCTCTTCGATCGCGCGGATGGCCGCTTCCTCCACTGACGCCGGCAGCGGCGTATCGCACACTCCCTGCGCCAGGTTCACGCCGCCCATGCGGTCGCACTCCACCGTCATCGAGCGGATTTCAGACTGCATGATCCGGGGCGAAATCTCACTCAACCCCAGGCGGGAAGCGGAACGCGTCGCAGTAGTCATGCCCACATTCTACGCATTTGCCACGACAGGCATCTGCCATGCGGGCGGACACGCCTTCAGCATTTATGCTTCCGTTGGTCGCATGCTGGGTCGGCTACCCCGCGTTTGTGGCTATAAAGGCGTCCTTGGGTCAGGCTGAACCGCCACCATCGGTGCGCATGTCAGTGGATGCAATACGATAAACCGATGCGCAAAATCCTCCTGCTGGTCAACCCGCTGTTCGAAAAGAAGAACAGCCGCGACCTTCCCCACATTCTCGAAATCCTGAAGCAGTCAGGCGCGCAGGTTGAAGTGCAGGAGACGACGGCCAACCGCGGGGCCGGTGAGCAGGCCAGGGCAGCTGTCCGGAATGAAGCCGACCTCGTTGTCGTCTGCGGAGGAGACGGTACCGTCTTCGATGTGATCCAGGGCATGGCCGGCTCACCTGTTCCGCTCGGCATCATCCCGTTCGGCACCGGTAATGTCCTTGCGCAAAATCTCAGGATTCCGAAACACGCCGTCGCTGCGGCACACTGGATCCTCGCCGCCCAGCCTCGCACCATCCCTCTAGGACGCGTTACCTGCTGCACTGATGGCGCGCAGCAGGAGTGGCTTTTTGCGATGACGGCTGGCATGGGTGTACACGCCGCGATGATGTCTGCCGCTGTCCGCGCCAAGAAAAATGCGAGTGGTCGCTCGGCTTATTTTCTTGCCGGCATCCAGCTGCTGTTCAATCATCCCCTCGAGCCGTTTGCTCTTGAAATCACTACGACGTCGGGTGAGGTCATCCAGCGTCGGGCCTGTGAGGCGATCGCTGTGCGCGTTGCAGAACTGAACATCTGGCGTCCGGGCGGAGGCTTCGATCTGCCGTTTCTCCGCCTCGCTACGGTCGAGACAAATGGTAACGAGCCGGGCTCTCGATGGAAGCTGGGACGCGCCACGTATGAGGGTCTCTTCCGTGCAGCCGGCGATCGTAATCGCAGGCAGCGGCCCAATGCGCCGGCCCGCTATGAAGATGTTCAGCGCATCGTCTGCAGGCCCATTCCCGGCTTCGATTACGAAGTGCCGCTGGCCGTCCAAGCCGACGGCGAAGTGATTGACGCCCGGAGTGCGACTCTCGAAATGGCCGGCGTGAACCTGCAGATGCTGGCGCCCCCCAAAGGCTAATGTTCCATCCGAACCGCAGCTCACCCAACCTTGTCATCCCGACCGGAGAGTAGCGCAATGGAGCATCTGCACCTTGCCCGCCCGGCATCGAGCCGCAGATCGAATTTGCAGGATCGATCGAAACCGTGCAGCATCAGAGAGACAGAAGGAGCACGTACATGACGACTTCAGCACCCTCCCCGGCGATCCCGAAAATAACACCTTTGGCGGAGCGTTCCGCCTGGAAGGCACTCACCGCCCACCACGGCCAGGTGAAGAACATGACCTTGAAAGACCTGTTCGCGAGGGACCCTGCGCGTGGTGATCGGCTCACGGCAGAGTTCGGCGGCATCTTCCTCGATTACTCCAAGAATCGCGTGACGGACGAGACGCTCAAGCTGCTGTTTCAGCTCGCCGAAGAATCCGGACTCAAGGCCCGCATTGAGGCGATGTTTACCGGCGAGAAGATCAACATCACCGAGAACCGCGCCGTACTCCACGTTGCGCTGCGTGCACCGAAGGGCGAAAAGATTGTTGTTGATGGCGAAGACGTCATTCCCGCTGTGCATGAAGTGCTCGATAAAATGTCTGGCTTCGCTGAGAAGATTCGCAGTGGTGCGTGGAAAGGTCATACCGGTAAGCGGATCAAAAATGTCGTCAACATCGGTATCGGCGGATCCGACCTGGGCCCGGTCATGGCCTATGAAGCGCTCAAACATTACAGTCAGCGTGACCTTACATTCCGCTTCGTCTCGAACGTTGACGGTACAGATTTTGTCGAGGCGGTGCAGGACCTGCAGGCCGACGAAACGCTCTTCCTCGTCGCTTCAAAAACCTTCACCACGCTTGAGACCATGACCAATGCGCACTCCGCACGGGACTGGGCCCTCAAGGGACTCGGCGGTGACGAGAAGGCCATTGCGAAGCACTTCGTCGCGATCTCTACCAATGCAAAGGAAGTCGCGAAGTTCGGCATCGACACGGCTAACATGTTTGGTTTCTGGGACTGGGTCGGTGGCCGTTACTCGATGGATTCGGCCATCGGACTTTCGACCATGATTGCTATCGGGCCGGACAACTTCCGATCCATGCTCGACGGTTTCCACCAGACGGATACGCACTTTCGCACTGCGCCCTTTGAGAAAAATCTGCCTGTACTGCTGGGCTTGCTCAGTGTCTGGTACACGGATTTCTTCAACGCGCAGACCGTCGCCATTCTGCCCTACGAACAGTATCTGAAGCGCTTTCCGGCGTATCTGCAGCAGCTCACGATGGAGAGCAACGGCAAGCACGTGACGCTCGATGGCGCGCATGTTGCAACCGAGACCGGACCCATCTACTGGGGCGAGCCGGGTACGAACGGTCAGCATTCTTTCTACCAGCTCATCCACCAGGGCACGCGCCTCATCCCGTGTGACTTTATCGGTTTCTACAAGTCGCTCAACCCGATCGGCGTGCATCATGACACGCTGATGGCGAATGTTTTTGCGCAGGCGGAAGCACTCGCATTTGGTAAGACAGCAGAGCAGGTGAAGGCCGAGGGCACGCCCGACTGGCTCGTTCCGCATCGCGTGTTCGAGGGCAACCGGCCGTCGAATGTCATCCTGGCGGACAAGCTCACGCCCGAGGTTCTTGGCCAACTGATTGCGCTTTACGAGCACACGGTATTTACGCAGGGCACCATCTGGAGCATCGATTCATTCGACCAGTGGGGCGTTGAGCTGGGCAAGGTGCTGGCGCAGAAGATCATCGGCGAGCTGGAAAGCAAGGATGAGCCGAAGCTGGCTCACGATCCATCCACGAATAACCTGATCGAGAAATATCGTAAGAACAAATAGTGCCGGCGCAGCTTACGGGCAAGCTAATACTTGCCCGTAAAGCTGTGAATGTGCCGGCGGTCGCGCTTGGATGGTCTGCCTGCCGGCGCTCCGAAATCGTCACCCAGCAGCTTTCGTTCCTCCGCCGCCTTCCTGCGCGCTTCCTTGCTCTCATCGGTCTCCCGATAAAGGGTCTGCGCTACAGCCGCGGGCCCGCGCTGCTCGCTCAGTGTCAGGACTTCAACCTGATACTCGCCGCCTTCATTTTTGATCTGCAGCATGTCGCCCACGCGCACCTCGCGTGATGGCTTGGCGCTCTGTTTGTTGGACGTGATGCGGTTCAGGTCGCAGGCCTTCGACGCCTGTTCGCGCGTCTTGAAAAAGCGGGCAGCCCACAGCCACTTGTCGATGCGTGTTCCGGTCATGCTTCCATTCTGCTACCACGCACGGTAGCGAAGCTACCTACCCTTGACGAGTGGAAAACTGGTCGTTCAGCGTCGAAAAAGCTGCAGAAAAGTGCTTGAAACATGTCGATTTGGTCGATTTTCTGTCGGTTTCTGTCGGGTTTCGCGCCCCAAATCCACTCAAAATTAGGGGCGATTTCTCCATCGGATCGGTATTTGAGAACTCCCACGGAAGTGACATCAGCCTACGCAACTTAGAATCGCGAATTGTGTCTAATAAGACAGTGACAGCCCTGGCCATAAGTCGACAAAACAGGCTGGGCGCTCTGGTCGATAACGAGGTGGACACGATGAAGACAGGGAACACTGGAATGAAAGATTGGTCGCTCTCCCACAGGACGCTGGTGGCGATGGCGCTTGGTTGTGGAACACTGATGCTCGGCGCGGGCCCGGCAGCCTATGCAATGGGCCAGGACGGCAATGCTCCTGCAGTTTCGCAGGAGAGCCGCACGGACGCCCAGATTCAGGGCGATGTCGAGAAAAAGCTGGCAGCGCCTGGCATTTCCGGCCAGAAGATTACGGCGTCGACCAGCAATGGGGTTGTTACCCTGAACGGCTCAGTCACCGATGAAGTGACCCGGCAGTTGGCGGAGAACGCCGCGAGCGGCGTGGCCGGTGTGAAGTCCGTTCAGAATAACCTGGCAGTCGGCGACCTGCCGCCAGCCGATGCTGCGCCGGCAGCGGACCAGAATGCCCAGACCCCGCCGGCAGACAACGGGCAGTCTGCGGCAGCTCAGCAGGGCGGATCTGCCAGCACCAATAATGGCTGGGGTCCGGCAGGGCCGCCTCCAGACGCGGTGAATGGTCAGATCCCGCCGCGGCCTGCAGACGATCAGGCTCCCCAGGGCGCTCCGGCTCCCACAAATGGACAGGCTTCTCAACCCCAGGCTGGTACGTCCTATGGAGCGCCGCCCAACCCTTATCCTGTCTACCCGGGCTACCCGACCGGACAGTATCCGAATGGACAGGCGCCTATCCGTCCGCCCTACCAGGGCTACCAGCAATCTCCTCCGCCACCACGGCCTCAGTATGTGCAGCCGAAGGGACCGGTCACGATTCCAGCCGGGGCCCTGGTCACGGTCCGCCTGCAGAACCCGATTGATGCGCGCCGTACGAAAGATGGCGACATGTTTGTCGTGAATGTTTCCCGCGACGTATTTCAGGATGGCGTACTTGCGCTGCCCATCGGCGCGACGCTGGAGGGACGTATCGTCGCGGTGAAGAAGCCCGGAGCGTTCGCGGGCGGCGGCTATATTCAACTGCAGCTGACACAGCTTGACCTGGATGGTCATTCGTATCCGCTGACGTCCGACATCTACTCGACGGTAACGCCGGGTAAGGGCGGTTACAGCGCGGCCAATACCATAGGCGGGGCGGCGTTCGGCGCCATTCTTGGGGCGGCGGTTGGAGGCGGTCCCGGAGCAGCCATTGGTGCGGTTGCAGGCGGTGGTACTGGCGCCGCTATCTCGTCGGCCACACCGGCTCCGCGGACGTTCATTCCGGGGGAGACCATGATCACGTTCCACTTGAGCACGCCTCTCACGGTGCAGCCGGTTTCCTACCAGGAAGCGACACGACTGGCGGCTACCGTGCAGAACCGTCCGGTAGTGTTGCAGCCGCGCCGGCCTTACTACATGGCGCCTCCGGGCTACTACCCGGGCCCTTACTAAGCGTCCGCACAGGCTGACCAGCCCGCCGATCGCAGAACGATCGGCGGGCTATTTTTGGTCAGCGAACGGTCGGAGAGGGCGTGTGCGCCGGGTCCACGTGAACCGCGGCAGGCCAGCCGATGGTGGCCCAGAAAGCCAGGACCTGCTCGCGCACTCCAGGCAGTGTTTCGTGGGTCTGCACCAGGCGCAGGGGCGCGGATGGTGCTTCGCCCGCCAGGAAACCCGCCGGCACTTCAAACGAAAAGCAACGCTCGCTGCGATAGGTGCAGGATGCAAGGTCCGCAATACTGTGGTTGGCCGTGGGCGTGACGAGAATTGTGTGGGGCGGCGCCATGCGGTCGACCATGGAAAAGATTTCCAGTTTCGATTCGAGTTCGTCCGGGAGCGAATCGAGCACGAGGTCTGCATCACGGACCGCTTCTGCGACGGTCGATGCAAATAGCAACGATCCCGAAGCGGCATGAACTTCGACCTCATCGCGTGCTGCGCGCAGGTTCGAGGGCAGCACGTCTTCAAGAGTCGTGATGTAGCCAGCCTGGCAACAGATGGCTGCCAGGCGCCGGCCCAGTGGTCCGGCACCGATAACAGCGACGCGTTTGATAGCGAGTGAAATGGCGGCTACTTCAGTTCGAGGGGCGCTTCTTTTTCAAGGATTACCAGCACTTCGTTGGCGTTAGGCGTGCTGACCTTCAGATATTCGCTCACCCGCTTGCGCTCTTCCGCGGTGAGAAGGGGAGCCGTGGCGAGCAGCCGCCGCATCGTAGTCGATACATCGTCAACATAATTCATCATTCGAATTGCTTCGCCGGATAGTGGCATCGTGGTTCTCACTCCAGGTTTTAAGTCTGTTCCCATTGTCCAGCGTACAACGTATTCCGTAAAGCCACCGCGAACCTGAGCAGCCAAGCCAACCGGCCCGTCAGGAAGAGCGTCACAGCTAGAGCAACTCGAACCAGCCGACAGGCGCGAACAGCTTTCGCCGCCACCCGCTATCCCGGCCACCAGCCTGCTGGTCCCTTTCCCCAGGGGTCAGGTAAGCCTTACCGCTGTGCCAACAAAAGAAATTCAGGAAGCCATGAACGATTGTGTCAGTAAGATTCTGGATGCCGACGTCCGTATCCCCGTATCCACCTACCGCGTGCAGATGCACAAGGACTTTACATTCAAGGATGCGCAGGGCATTGTCGCCTACCTGCAGGCGCTGGGGATTGGCGACTTCTACTCATCGCCGATTTTTGAAGCACGGCCTGGCAGCATGCACGGCTACGACGTGACACGGCAGGACAAACTCAATCCTGAACTTGGCGGCGAGAAAGCGTTCGCGCCGTTTTCCGCTGCGTTGAAGCAGGCTGGCATGGGACTGCTGCTCGACATCGTGCCGAACCACATGGGCGTCGGCAATGATACGGAGTGGTGGCAGGATGTACTCGAGAATGGCCACTCATCGGAGTACAACGACTTTTTCGATATTGACTGGGACCCGCTCAAGCCTGAGCTGAAGAACAAGCTGCTGCTGCCGATCCTGGGCGGCCAGTATGGCGATGAGCTAGAGGCCAGGCATATCCAGGTGGTGATCGAAAATGGCAAGCCGTTCGTGCAGGTCTTTGATCATCGCATGCCAGTCGCACCGCGAACCATACCGATCATTTTCTACCGCGGTGCGCTGGGCAGTATTCCGCCGCGTGGAGACAGTGCGGACGAGATACCGGAAGCCCTGTACGATCTGCTGCGGAGCCTTTCGCACATTCCGCCGCATGAGACGACGAACCCGTCGCTGCGTGCGCAGCGGACGGAACAGCTGGCTGAACTGCTGCCGCAGTTGCACGCCATGCTCGCCTCAAAGGAGATGCAGCCGTACGTTGCAAAGGCCCTGAACCGGTTAAACGGTATCGAGGGCAACATGGCGAGCTTCGACCAGCTGCACGAATTGCTGGAGGCGCAGCCTTATCGACTGGCGCTGTGGCGCACGTCGGGAGAAGAGATTAACTACCGGCGATTCTTTGACGTGAATGACCTGGTCGGCCTGCGCATGGAGAACGGTAAAGTCTTTGCCGCGACCCATTGCCTGATCCGCAAACTGCTTGCTGACCACAGCGTTACCGGTTTACGTATCGATCACTGTGACGGATTGTATAACCCGGAGCAGTACCTGATCGATCTGCAGAGGCTGTACATCGCGAGCCAGTGCGAGGGCCCGGTCGTCTGCGGCGAGACCGATACCTTCGGTATCGAGTGCGAGGTGATTGACGAGCTGGAAGGATACGACTGGGAAAAGACGCGCGGCCCATTATATGTAACGGTCGAGAAGATTCTGGAACCCGGCGAATACATGCCGACCAAGTGGGCGGTCCACGGTACGTCCGGCTATGACTTTGTCTATTTCGGAAACAGCATTTTCATTCAACAGGCGAATGAGCACAAGTTCAACGAGATCTATACACGCATCGTGCGCGAAGCCGGGCGTTCGAGTATTCCATCCAATATTGTTTATCGCTCGAAGCTGCAGGTGATGCAGAACTCGCTGGCGAGTGAAGTGCATGTGTTGACGAATATTCTGAGCAAGATTGCGTCTGCGGATCGCCATGCGCGCGATTTCACCGATGCGATTCTGGAAGACGTAATTCGCCAGACAATCGCGTGTTTTCCGGTGTATCGGACCTACATTGATGAAAAGGGCGAATACACGGCGCGTGATCGCAACTTCATCGACACAGCGATCCGTATCGCGAAACGACGCAACCCTGACGTCGATACTTCTGCGTTCGATTTTCTACGCGACAAGTTGTTTCTAAAGAAGCGCACCTCGAGCAATGATGGCGGCGAAGTGAGCCCGAAGATCGATGCTGCGGACCTGCGATTCGCGCTGAAATTTCAGCAACTCACCGGACCGGTGATGGCGAAGGGCGTTGAAGATACGACGTTCTATGTCTACAACCGGTTTATCTCTGCTAACGAGGTGGGTGGCTCGGCTGAATCTTTCGGCATATCACTCGACCTGCTGCATAAGAGCAACCAGGAGCGACTGAAGAGTTCGCCCGACACGATGCTGACGACCTCGACGCATGACACCAAGCGCAGTGAGGACGTGCGCAATCGCCTGAATGTACTTTCCGAGATGCCGGAGGAGTGGTCAAAGGCGGTGAGTGAATGGCAGCAGATGAATGGCCGGCACAAGCGCAAGGTCGAGGATGGCCGCATTGCTCCTGATGCGAATGAAGAATACCTGCTGTACCAGACGATCGTGGGCGCGTGGCCGTGGGACGATTCTGCGAAGAGCATAGCCGAGTTTGAGAAGCGGCTCAAAGAGTATTCGACCAAGGCGCTGAGTGAAGCGAAGGTGAACCTCAGCTGGCTGAACCCTGACCAGGAATATGTGGATGCCGTGCACGCGTTTATCGGGGCCATCCTCAAGCCGGCAGCAGGTGGAGAGCCGTCGCCATTCGTCGAATCGTTGACGAAGCTGTTGCCGCAGCTTCGCCTGTTCGGGGCAGTAAATTCGCTGGCGCAACTGGTGTTGAAGACGGCGGCGCCGGGTGTCCCGGATTTCTACCAGGGCACGGACATGTGGGACCTGAGCCTGGTGGACCCGGACAATCGACGGCCTGTGGACTATGAACTGCGCAGACGGTCACTCGAAGAGATGAAAGCGAAAGCTGCGAGCGATGTGGTGGATGAGATATCGGCTGATATCAGCGATGGCCGCATCAAGTTGTGGACGATGCATCGCGCGCTGGAGCTGCGCCAGAAGCAGCATGAGGTGTTTCGCTTCGGCACTTACGAGCCGCTGCGACTGGCAGGCGAGAGGAAGGAAAACCTGATTGGGTTTAGTCGTAGTTACAACGGGGAGGCAGTGGTGGTGTTGCTGCCGCGGTTCGCTTATTCGCTTGCTTCCGGCAAAGCCGAAATGCCGCTCGGCGAGGTGTGGGGGAATACCGTGTTGCATGTTCCCGAGCTGAAGGGCAGGAAGATCCGGAATGTGTTTACCGGTGAGTTGGTAAGTGTCGATTCAAGCGGAGCGCTTGTGCTGAGCGAGGTGTTCAGCCGCTTTCCAGTGGCGCTGCTGACGACGATGCTCGCTGAGTAGGTGACTGATAGAGCCGCAATCCTGACAGTGCGTTCGGGATTGCGGCTTCGTACAGCAATCGCGGTTCAGTCGCCTTCGCTTCGTCGCGCATGGGAGAAGACTACGTCTTTTTTTCCAGCTTGACGCCGTCACGATCTGTCACTTCGGTGAGAGCGGCCATTTTCTGTGCGAGTGCCGCGCTCAGCACGCCATGCGGACAACGCCAGCCCCAGTTGTTGCTGGCAGCAGCCGGGATGTTCATCCGCGCCTCCGAGCCGAGTTCGAGCAGGTCCTGCATCGGGAACAGGCAGATATCCGCCACGGATGTAGCGGCGAGGCGGATGAGGGACCAGACAATATCCGTATCGTCGCCGAGATAGATGCCGACGGCCGCGACCTCTACCCGGTTCGCTCCATTTTTCCACCAGCCGAGTGTGGTGTCGTTGTCATGCGTGCCAGTATAGACGACGGTGTTCTTCACGTACTCATGCGGCAGGTAGATATGTGCGGCGCGACCGCCGAAGCCAAATTGAAGGATGCGCATGCCAGGCATGTCGAACTCTTCGCGCAGGGCGTGCACCTCTTCCGTTATGTCGCCTAGGTCTTCGGCGATCAGTGGCAGTGAGCCTAACTTCGCGCGCAGAGCTTTGAAAAGTTCTGCTCCGGGTGCTTTCACCCATTCGCCATCGATGGCATTTTCGTCGGCTGCGGGAATCGACCAGAAGGCTTCAAAGCCGCGGAAGTGATCGAGGCGTATGGGTCCGTAGAGCTCGGTCGCACGGCGCACGCGGTCGATCCACCAGTCAAAGCCGCGTGCGGCGAGAGCTTCCCATTTGTAAAGCGGATTGCCCCACTTCTGGCCGATTGCGCTGAAGTAATCCGGCGGAACCCCTGCTACTCGTTGAGGCAACAGGTGCTCGTCGAGCTCGAAGATTTCGGGATGTGTCCACACGTCGGCACTATCGTAACTGACAAAGATCGCTATATCACCGATGAAGTCGATCTTGCGATTGGTGCAGTACGCGCGCAGAGCCTGCCATTGCTCTTCGAAGGCGAACTGGATGACGCGCTCGATGGCGAGGTCCTCCGCATGCTCGACGGCAAGAGCAGCCATGGTTGCAGGCTCGCGGTGCACGACCTCAGGCGGCCAGTTGTGCCACGAGGCGAAGGCATACTTGCGCCGAAGTACTGCATACATAACGTAGTCTTCGAGCCAGCAGGTACTGTGGTCGCAGAAGGTGAGGAAGCGCTGCCATTGCTGCGCGGGCTTCTTCGCCAGAAAGTTTCGAGCAGCTTCGGCAAGCAGCGGCAGCTTGGTGTTGCCGACGGTGTCGAAATCCACTACGGATGTTGCGAAAGGCAATCCGGCGATGCGGTCGCCTGCGAGCCAGCCCCAGTCAGAGAGGTATTCCAGGCTGATGAGGAGGGGATTGCCCGCGAAGGCGGAGATGGCTCCATAGGGCGAGTTCCCGTAACCGGTCGGATTGAGCGGCAGGACCTGCCAATAGCGTTGCTTCGCTGCTTCGAGGAAATCAGCAAACTGATAAGCAGCGGGTCCCATGTCACCGATCCCACCATACGAAGGCAGGGAAGAGATGTGCAGCAAAACACCGGAGGAGCGTTCGAAAGGCATCAGTGATCCATCGTGCAGAATTGCGGTTGATTGCATGAAGCGAAATAAAAAGCCCGCGTTCGGAGAGATTCCGAAAGCGCGGGCTCTGTTGCTTGAACCATGGCTGTGCTCGGAACAGGCCTAGCCCGGGAGACGCTGCGGCGTGCCGGTCTCCGCTTTCTTGTTCATACGGATGCGGCCTTCTTTTTGATACCTGTCGGTCAATGATGTGACGAAGACTGCGAAGGCTTCTTCGCGACGCTCGCCGAGGAGCTGTTGACGAGTCTGGTCGATGTTTTTTGCCACGTCCTCTGGCGATGGCTGCTGCTTGTCGAGCAGCTTCACCACCACGCCGTTGCGGCCGGTGTTGATCGGGCCGCTGATCTGGTTTGCGTTGAGGTCGAAGATCTGTGGAGCCGATTGTGCCAGTGGTCCGATATCCGGAAGCTGCGCATCGCGGCCGACCAGATCGCTTGTCTTTACAGTCGCGCCGGCAGACTTGGCCGCGGCTTCAAGGTCATTGGTCGCGTGTGCCTGTGTCGCGAGTTCGTTGGTCTTGCGTGCAAGCAGCTGCGGCAGTTGCTGATCGCGGAAATCCTCGACCAGGTGGGACTTGTACTCGTCGAACGTCGGGGCGTGGGCGGCCTTTACATCCAGCACCTGGAAGACCGCATAGCCGGAGCCAGTGCCGGCGGTCGCGGGCGCCGTGTTCGGCTTGGCGCTGAATGCCTGGGCGATGAGCTTCGAGCCATCGGTGAGGCCGGGGATGACTGCCGTCTGCGGCACGTAGTCAGTGGTGACGACGTCGAGGTGATGCGCGGCGGCGGCTTTCGCCAATCCACCCTTGGCTTCGTTTGCCAGGGTATTGGCGAAGGCCTGCTCCTGCTGCGCCTTCATCTCAGTGCCGAGAGTGGCGACGATCTGCGGCTTCACTTCAGCCAGCGGCTTGGTGTGCGCTGTCTGCTTTTCTTCAGTCTGGATAATGTGATAGCCGAACTGCGTTTTGACCAAGTCAGAAGTCTGCCCGGGGTTGAGGGAGAAGGCTGCCTTGTCGAACTCGGGGACGGTTACGCCATGCTGAATAAAGCCCAGCTCGCCGCCCTGCGTTTTGCTGCCCGGGTCGTCTGAATATTTGCTGGCGAGCTCAGCAAATTTGCCGCCTGCCTTCAGCTGCTTCAGGACGTCTTCCGCCTTGGCGCGTGCTTCGCCGTCTGCCTTGGCATCGGCGCCTGCCGGTACCTTGATCAGGATGTGCCGGACCTTGGCTTGTTCCGGAACGGAATAATCTTTCTGGTGCGCGTTGTAATACTGCTGCACGGCATTGTCGTTCACCTGCGGCGCGCCGCCCGGGACCTGGTCGGCCGTGAAGGCGATGTAGGAAAACTTCCGCATTTCAGGAATGGCGTTCTTGTACTTGACGGCATTCTGTTTGAAGTAAGTCTGCAGTTCGGCATCGGTCGGGTTGATCTGCTTGCGCAGATCTTCTGTGCTCAGGACTGCGTACTGAAACTTCACCTTGGTGCCCTGCTGCATGTACGAGTCGCGAACTTCCTTGTCGGAAACAAAGACGCCACCGGTGATGGTCGTTTCCAGCCGGTTGATGGCGATCTCGTCTTTGAACTGCTTCTCGAAATCTTCCTTGGACATGTTGAACGCGCTCTGCACGAAATTGGCATAGCCGTCATCGCCAATGAAATTGCCCTTCGGGAAGAGGTAGGCCGCGAATGGGCCATTCTGGAGCTCATAGCGAAGGTCGTTGTCCGTAACTCTGAGACCCATGTGGGTCGCTTCCTGCATCAGGATCTCGCGCTGGATGAGTGCCTGGGCGGCGCGTGGCATCATGTAGGGAAGGGCGAAGTCGGGGAGCTTCTGCTGCTGTAGCAGACGCTGTGCCACCTGCTGCACTTCCGGCGTGGTGATGTCGTGCGACGGGCCAAAGACACGGCCGAAGTAACCGCCACTCTTGACCGTTGCGTAGGTGTTGCCGGTCGTAGTTGAGTCACTGAAAATGCCCGGCACCAGTGTGATGACCATGGTGATACAGGCGACCGCGATGATCGCGATGAACACGCCCTTGATGATGCGACTGTCTTTCTGCAGGAAACGAATCATTCTCTTATCAAAACCTTTTTTTCTTGCGTGTTCCCGGTCAATGCAGGGAAGCCGGACTGCGCGTTTTTTACGCGATCAGAGACTTCTGCGCAGGTGCCTTTTCCGGATGGGCAGAATACTCAAGATTATAGACGAGCGTGCTCGATGAACGCCTGTTTACCAGATCCGGCGTATGCCGAAGGAGTCGAGTTGCTCATCGGTGCTCAGGATAGGGATGTCCGCAGCGAGAGCCTGGGCGGCCAGCATCCGGTCGAAAGGGTCTTTGTGAGTGTTGATCATCCGGCCGGAACGGAGAGCGCTGGCTGTATCGATCGGCAGAAGGGTATACCCGGCCTCGTCCATTGCTTCAAGAAACTCCAGCTCGAGCTTCTCGGCTCCGGGCAGCTTGCCAATGCGGACCTTGGTCGCAATCTCCCACGCGGAGGCAGCAGAGACGAGGATTTCATTTGCCGGATCGGCGATGATGGACGCGACCTTACGGCTAAGGTCCTGTGGAGTCAGCGTAGCCCAGAGCAGCGTACACGTATCCAGAAGGGCCTTCACTCACCCTCGCCGTTCCAGAATTTGAGCTCTTCATCGGACAGCGGTTCGAAGAACGCGTCGGTTAACCTGAAGCCGGGTGTCGCGCGCACCCCCAGGCGCTTTTTTGCAACAGGCTGGATGGCTTCAATGCGGGCCACCGGCACCTTCTCACGGCCGCTGGTGATGATCACAACGTCGCCCTTCTGCGCCTTCTTCACGAGTTCGGACAGGTTGCTCTTCGCTTCGAACATCGTTGCCGTGGTAGACATTGAGTGGATCCTCTGGTTGCTAGGCTAGCTTAGCTAGGGTTTGGGGGGAAGTCAAGAGGTTTGTTGAGAGGTCCGGGAACGACCATCGATCTTCCTGCGTATTCTCAGAAGAGCAGATGACGAATCTCGCGGACATCTTCGGACAGGTATTTGCGGCGATCTGGTCGAACAAACTGCGATCGTTCTTGACGATGTTTGGCATTGCGTGGGGAGTTGGATCGCTACTGCTGCTGGTGGGGCTGGGAGAAGGCTTCCGATCCGGGCAGCGAAGACAGATGGCTACGCTGGGCAACGACGTGATCTTCATGTCTGGCGGGAACATACCGGCAGTTCCCAGCCAGCATACCGGAATGAAACCCTATAAGCTCACGCTGCGCGACGCTGTGGATATGCGGACGAAGAGCGCCAGCATCCGTGATGCGACGGCGATCCTTGAGAACGACAGTGTCAAGCAGGTGAGCGCATTCGCATCGTCCGGCGGCACGGTGAACGGTGCTGAGCCGAACTATCCAAGTATCCGGGCGATTCCTATTGCACAGGGACGATTTCTTAATGCGGCCGACCTGGCGGAAAGGCGGCACGTGGTCGTGCTCGGCAAGAAGGCGGCGACTCTTTTATTTCCCGGCCATGCAGCCGTGGGTTCGAGCCTTACGTTGAATGGCTCGCGTTTCGACGTAATCGGGATATTCGACAAGATCGGCCACGGCAACAATGACACGTCTAACCAGGAGTGCTACATACCACTGACGACGATGCTGGAGATGTTTCCGATGAAGGGTGAAAATATCCCGCTCGACGCCGTCGGATCGATTCAATACCAACCGCGGACGCATGGCGGCAATGAGGCGGCGGTCGCGGAGGCGCATCGCATCATCTCGCAGAACCATGGCTTTGACGGCTCAAATCCTGATGCGTTTAACGAGTGGGACTCCATCAAGAGTGAGCAGATGGTCGACACGATTTTCAACGTGATGGATTACTTCCTTGGTGGCGTCGGCATTGTGACACTGGCGCTGGGTGCGGTGGGCATTATCAATATCATGCTGGTGGCTGTGACGGAACGCACGCGTGAGATTGGTTTGCGCAAGGCGCTGGGCGCGACCAATCGCAGTATCGAATTGCAGTTTCTGCTCGAAGGGTTGTTCCTGACCGGCGTCAGTGGCCTGATTGGCATGGCAGGCGCGGCGGCGCTGATGTCTGTGCTGCAGTCGCTGGCCGGCGGCAATGTGCAGGGCTTTGATCCGCCGCGACTGGTGCCGTGGTCGGCTGCACTGGCAATCGGTTCACTGAGTCTCAGCGGTATCCTGGCTGGTCTGTATCCAGCACGGCAGGCAGCGCGGCTTGAACCGGTCGAAGCCCTGCGCAAGGAATAACTTTAAAGGTGAGGCTGTATGTTCCGTGACTTATTGACGCAGGCGTGGGAAGCGATGCTGCACAATCGCCGCCGCACCATGATTACGATGATCGGCATGGCATGGGGTATTGCCACAGTCGTGCTGCTGCTGGCGTACGGAGCGGGATTCGGGCGAGCGGTCGGCGCGATATTCGCGCAGTGGGGCGTCAATTCCATGGGCGTCTTTCCGGGCACGACGAGCGAACAGGCAGGTGGCGCAAAGGCGGGCGTGACAGTACGGCTGCAGCAGGCTGACGTCGATACGATCATGAACAGTGTTCCGGGCATCCTGACGGCGACCGGATTTGTGGAGAAATCTGTCACTACGCAAAATGATCTGCACAGTTATACATGGCCCGTGGATGGCTCACACCCCGCTATCGCCGATACGCTGAACCTGACGATTGGCCAGGGACGCTTTTATACCGAGGAAGATAACGAGCAGCGCAATCATGTTGTCGTGCTTGGATCCGAAGCGAAGAAGAAGCTGTTCTCCGGCATGGATGCGATCGGTCAGCGGGTGCGTATCAACGGCATCAGCTTTACTGTTATCGGTGTGCTGAAAGGCAAGATGCAGGAATCCGGCGACGACTTCAACAAGACTAACTGGATCCCATTCAACTCCATGGGAGACATCAAAGACCTGAAATATCTCGACGGCATCTGGACCACGTACCACGGCGACCATGTGCAGACGCAGCATCAGATTCGCACTGCATTAGGGGCCGCGCACAACTTCCGGCCGACGGACCACAACGCGTTATTTGTAGCTGACCTGATGGAGCAGTTGAGTCAGTTCAACATCATCACGACCGCGCTGACGGTGCTGCTCGGCTTCATCGGCGCACTGACGCTGGGCATTGCCGGTATCGGGCTGATGAACATCATGTTGGTGTCGGTGCAGCAGCGGACCCGTGAAATTGGTGTCGAGAAGGCGTTGGGCGCGCAGAAGAGGCACATCATGGTGCAGTTTCTCGCGGAGGCGCTGGTGATTACCGGAGTCGGGGGCATTGCGGGAATCATTCTCGCGTATGCGGTGGCCTTGTCAATCGGCAGCATTACGTTTTACAGCGCGATTGCGGCGAATGCGAGTGATGCGGATATTCATTTGATCATCTCGCCGAACATTGTGATCTCGGCAACGGCGATTCTGGTGGTGGTGGGGCTGGTGAGCGGGATGCTGCCGGCGCTGAAGGCCGCGAATCTGGATCCGATCGAGGCGTTGCGGTACGAATAGACCACCTTTGCGCGAAGCGCTCGCGCCCGTACGGCCAATACTACTGGGTGATTTCTTCGCGCTGATAGGGTTTTTGCAGATAGACCCGCGCCTGGTTTACGGCGCCCTGCGTGTTGTCGTTGGTCTGCACGGCCTGGCGGTATTCGTTGACGGCACGGTCTCGCTGGCCGGTGACGTCGAAGATTTTGCCGAGCTGGATGTGGCTCCAGACTTCTGTCCATTTGGGTTCGTTGTCGCCGCGCAGGCAATCGCGATAGGAGTTCGCCGAGGCCTGGTAATTGCGCTGCGTGAAGAGCAGTTCACCGATGCGATAGTTGGCCAGTGAACTGGTCGAGTTGATGACGAGAGCTTTCTGATATTCCTCGAGCGCGGCGGGCAGGTCGCCCTGTGCGACTAATTGCTGGCCGCGCAGAATGGCGACGCGTACCTGCAGGTCGGGCGAATTCTTCAGCACTTGGTTGTTGGGATCGATGATGATGTTGCGCGGCCGTCCGAAGGTGTCGATGACGTATTGGGAATCGGTGCCGACGACGTCGACGCGCTTCGTTTCGGTTTTGCCTTCCGTTTCAACTGAGAGATCGACCGGCATGTTGAACAGGTCGAGGTCCTGCTGGATCTCGCCGATGGTGCGGAAACCGGTGCCGCTGCCCAGACGGTAAACCGCATATTTGTCCTTGAATTCCGGAGCGCCAGTGCCATCGAGCCATTGGGCGAAAAAGGGTGTCAGGTTCATCTGCGAGGTCGATTCGGCAACCTGTTCGACGTCACTCGTCTTCACCGGCTTGTCGGCGAATTTAGTCAGCAGGGCCTGAAGCGTCTTGGTGAAAAGTTCATCGCCCATCTCGAAGCGGAGCATATGAAAAACCATGGCGCCTTTGTCGAAGGTCATCGACTGGAACTCCGGCGTGAAGGGATCGAAACGCGAAGTCGCAGTCAGGGGAATGGTGTCATAGGCGAGCGCGCTGGCGGAGATGTCCGTCACGGCAGTCGACAGGGCATTCGAGCCGGAGACGTCGCCGATGTACAGCAACTCGGCATAGCGCGACATGCCATTGGTGATCCACGCATCGTTCAGGGTCGCAGGAGAAACCTGGCTGCTCCACCATTGGTGCGCCAGCGTATTGGCGAGCAGGCGTGAGCCGGTACGGTCATTGATACGAGAGCCGGAGATGAGCGCCATTTCCGGTGCCCAGTAAGCCGGGACAGTGTCGTTAGGAAGCTCCACAATATTGAGGCGCGGCGTTTCCGGTGGGCCGAAGCTGCCGGAGAAGAAATCGAATTCACGGCCGGCGACCTGTGCGTAGGGCGCTGCAGCTTCTTTGTGCGCCTCGGTAGTGTAGACCCTTATGTTCGCCGCGCCGCTGATCGAAGTCGGATCGAGAAATTTGCCCGCGACCAGGGTACCGGGGAAACCGGGGCGGTCCCAGTTGAACTGATAGACCTGTCCGCCAGCGCCGGTTTTGGGGCTGCCGGTTGATCCCGAACCGAGCACTTTATAGCCGTTTGGCATGTGCACGGTGATGTCGGCGGTAAAGCGATCGGTGAGGTAGCCGACCATCGGAAACCAGCGCGCCGGGTAGAGCAGGTAGGTGATGGGGTCGCCGATGGTTGCAAGCTTCAAACCCTCGACTGGACTTTCTTCAGAGCCAGAGAGCGTGCCGTCGTAATCAAATGTGTAGGTTGCGGTGTTGCCCTTCTGCAAAGCGGTCGTTGGAGTCACGCGCATGGTTGCGTTCTGGCCGCGCTCGCCGTTCAGCAGGTGGCCCTTGTCATCCGTAATTTTGTTCAGCTTCAGGGCACTGTTGAATTCGAAGGTTGGTTGATCGACTGCGTCAAGCGCTGTGAAGCTTACCTTCGCGGTGGCGTGCAGGGAGTGATCCGCAGGATTAAGGGTCACATCGATGACGTACCCAGTCACCTGGATCGGCTGCTTGAGCGGCGCAGCGTGGACATCGAGAGTTACGTACACCAATGCACCAAGTGCACTAAGAAAGGACAAGCGAAACATGCGTACCTTCATCAGACGGATACCGGCCTCGAGGACAAGCTCTTCATGCAGAAGCAGTCGTTCACTCCTGCCTTAAGTGTAGCTGAGCGCTATATCGGCGACAGCCTCGATGGCTGTAGACGTTGAAGCGGGCTGAAGAGCTTCCCGCACGGCTCTTAATCCTGTTTGCATGGTCGAACGAAGCTCGCCATCGACCAGCAGAGGCGCAAGGTCAGCGACGATACGTTCGGCGGTGAAGTCCTGCTGGATCAACTCGGGGACCAGCCGCCGGCCGGCAATCAGGTTGACCATAGCGACATGCGGTACGTCGACGACCCGCCTGGCGACTGCGTAGCTGGTTTTCGAGAGCCGGTAGACGACGACGAAGGGATTGCCCATCATGGCGGCGTCGACTGTCGCGGTACCACTCGAAACGATGGAGCCGCGCGCGTGGAAGAGGGCGGCGCGGGCGTCTTCAACCAGATGGACGCCGGATTGGTTGAGCAGAAGCGGCCTAAAGATAGTGCCGTCCAGTCCTGGAGCGCGGGGGATTAAAAACTCGTAATTGGCTCCTCCGGTGTTCAGCAGGTCCGCAGCTCGAAGCATCTCTGGAAGGTGCATCGTGACCTGTTTACGGCGGCTTCCGGGCAGCAGGGCGATCCACTGCTTTGCCGGGTCAAGACCGTTCTGGGAGGCGAATTCTTCGCGCGAGATGGATGGCATAGCCTGTTCAGCCAGTGGGTGTCCGACGAAGTCTGCCTGCACATTGTGACCGCGATAGAAGTCGACCTCGAAAGGGAAGATAACCAGCATCCGCGTGACGTACTTTTTGACACGCTCAATGCGACGCTTCTTCCATGCCCACAATTGCGGGCTGACAAAGTAAATAACGGGGACGCCGAGACCACTCAGATCCTCGGCGAGCCGCAGGTTCACGTCAGGGAAGTCGATGAGAATGGCTACGTCCGGCTTCTCCCGCCGGATGCTGGCCTTGAGCCTGCGGTACTCCGCGTAGATACGCGGCATGTGTCGGATCACTTCAGTGATTCCCATGTGGGCTACGTCTTCGGCCTTCACGATGCGGCGAAAGCCGAGCTGCTCCATGCGCTGGCCGCCCAGGCCAAAGCAGTCGGCGTGGGGGTCTTGAGCGCGGATGGCCTGGACCAACTGGGCGCCGTAATGCTCGCCGCTGGCCTCTCCGGCTGACAGGAAAATTTTGCTCACGTTTGCGTTTCTGCGCCTCGTAAGAGCCAGTGTACCTACCGCAACGGGGCAGCTTGCTTGGCCGAAACTGAAGCGAGAAGCATTCTTAGAAAACCCAAATGCCAGGAGCCGGAGAAGGGACACCGAATTGCAGTGACCCCGCTGAACAAAGGACGCTGAACAGTGGTCAGGGCTTGTCGGAGAGTGCGACTAACGGGAGCATGGGCGGCAAAGCCGCGTCCGCCCGCACGGCCAGTACTTCCTGGTCTTTGTATTGGAGCTGGTAGAGCTTCCAGTAGAGGCCGCGTTTAGTTAGGAGTTCCTGGTGTGAGCCGGATTCGCGCAGCTGGCCTTTGTGCATGACCAGGATGACATCGGCGCGTTGCACGGTCGAGAGGCGATGGGCGATCAGGACCGAGGTTCGGCCTGTCACCAGGCGGTCAAGGGCGGAGCGGACGCGGAGTTCGGTTTCAGTGTCGACGGAGGATGTGGCTTCATCGAGGATCAGGATGCGGGGTGCATGAGCGAGGGCGCGGGCGAAGTTGATGAGCTGTTTTTGTCCAGTCGACAAACCGGCGCCGCGCTCACGCAGAGCTTCGTTATAACCGTGAGGTAGCGTGGCGATAAAGTCAGCGAGGTTGACCTGTTCAGCTGCGTCTTTCAACTGCAGGTCGGTAATCCAGTTGGAGCCGAGACGGATGTTTTCGGCGATGGTGCCGGTAAACAGGAAAGGATCCTGCAGAACGACACCGAAATGCTGCCGCAGCTTGGTCAGATCATGCCGGCGAACGTCGAGATCATCGATCAGTACCTGGCCGTGCTGAACATCGTAGAAACGCATCATTAGCGAAATGATGGTAGTTTTCCCGGCGCCAGTGTGGCCGACGATCGCGGCAGTCTGGTTCGGCTCGATGGTAAAGCTGACGCCTTTGAGTATCCACTCGATCTCGGAGGATAATGCGTTCAGTTCTGCGGTGTTGCCACGTGAGATGGCAGCCTGCTGAGCATCGGACAGCTTTTGATACGTGAACCAGACGTCGCGGAACTCGACACGACCGGCGATGTCAGAAGGGACGGCGCTTGATCGTACTTCCACTGAATCAGGCGAGTAAATTTCCGGCTCGGTGTCGATGAGCTTGAAGACGCGTTCGCTCGCGGCCATCGCTGCCTGCAGGATGTTGTACTTGTCGCTCAGGTCCTGGATGGGGCGGAAGAAGCGTTGCGCGTATTGGATGAAGGCGACGAGGATACCGATGGTGAGTGTGTTGCGGATGACACCGGCGCCGCCGACCCAAATGACCAGGGCAATTGCAACGGAGCTCAGCAGTTCGACCGCGGGATAGTAGAGGGCGTAGGCAAGAATGGCGTCTTTAAAGGCGACCATGTGCTGATTGTTGATTGCCTTGAAGTCGTCATAGGCCCGGTCTTCGCGGTTGAACAATTGCACGACGGTCATGCCGGTAACGTGTTCCTGCGTGAAGGCGTTAATGCGGGCGATAGCCGTGCGGATGCGGCGGTAGGAATCGCGTACATGCTTGCGGAAGACGCGCGTGATGAGGAGGATGATCGGGATGACCGAGAGTGTAACCAGCGCGAGCCACCAGCTCATCTGGAACATCACGAAAACGATGCCGAGCAGAACGAAGACGTCTTCAAAGATCGCGAAGACGCCGGAGGTGAACATCTCATTCAGGGCGTCGACGTCGCTGGTCAGCCTGGTAACGAGCCTGCCAACGGGGTTGCGGTCGAAGAAGCCGATATCCATGCGCTGCAGGTGGCGGAAGATCTGTGAGCGCATGTCGAACATGATTTTCTGGCCAGTCCACTGCATCAGGTAGGTCTGGACGAATTCGAGCAGGTAGCTGAGCGTGAGCAACGCCATGTAGATGCCGGCGAGTTCGGTGACACCGGTGCCTGGATTGGGGCTGAGGTATTTCGCAAGGAAAGAAGGGTGTTCCGGCCGATGCGCCGACATGTACGTGTCGATGGCGACCTTGGTGAGGTATGGCCCCATGATGTCTGCGCCGGCCTTCAGGAGGATGGCGCCGATGGACAGGCCGGCCTGTAGTTTATAGGGGCGTAGATAGGTGAGCAGGCGGCGCATTAGACGGCCGTCATATGCCTTGCCAAGGACTTCCTCGTCACCCTGCTTCGGCTTGTCTTCAGGCTTTAGTGTTGCCTTTGCGTCGGGTTGCGGTGCTGCCTTGGTGTCAGTTGCCATGCCAGCTTTCATTCTACTTTGTGTACAGCTTCAACCCGGACAAGCTGGGGCGTCGGTCCCATCTTGCCGCAATAAGGATTTGATCCTGCGCGTGATTGATCCGCTGCACATACTTAGGCTGCGGGAGCAGGCTGGAGTGAGAAAATGGTAGGCAAATGACTTCGATTCCTACGGCGCAGAACATTGGTCTCTATATCTCCGTGCCGTTCTGCCGGTCGAAGTGCTCCTTCTGCAACTTCGCTTCGAATGTTTATGGCGCTGAGCACCATGGCCGGTATGTCGAAAGGGTGTGTCAGGAGATTCGTGAGTCACGGGAACGGGCAGGGGCGATCGGGGCTTATCTGCCGATGCTGGCTGATTCTGTCTATCTCGGCGGGGGGACGCCGAGCGTCCTTGAACCTTCGCTGCTGCTCAAACTGTTTGCTGCGATCCGGAGGGAGTTTCGGTTGAGTGAAGACGCCGAGATCACGATGGAGTGCGCCCCGGGGCAGATCGACGATGCTGTTCTCGCGGCGATGGTCGAAGGCGGCGTCAACCGGGTCAGCCTGGGTGTGCAGTCGTTTATCGACCGGGAAGGGGCGACGACAGGCCGGCTGCATAACCGGAAGGTCGCGCTGCTGGACATCGACCGACTGCGAGCCGCAGGTATTGGCCGGATCAGTGTTGACCTGATCGCAGGATTGCCCCATCAGACACTTGATTCCTGGTGTGAATCGCTCGAATTGCTGACCCGTACAGGCGTGGAACACGCCAGCATCTACATGCTTGAAGTGGATGACGAGTCACGTCTCGGCAAGGAAATGCTCAGCGGTGGGGCCCGGTACCATGCGGGCGCGGTGCCGAAAGACGACACGATAGCGACTATGTTCGAGATGGGGGCAGAGCGGCTAGCGCTCGCAGGAATAAATCAGTATGAGGTCTCAAATTATGCGGTTCCGGGTCATGAGTCAAAGCACAACTTGAAGTATTGGAAGCGCCAGCCGTACCTTGGAGTGGGTTTGGACGCACACTCGATGCTTCAGCAGGTGATGAGCGGAAGGGGCGTCCGATTCGGTTTTACTGACGATCTGAAGGTGTTCATGGAAGGTCCTGCTGAGTGGCAGAATATCGACCGCCTGTTAGAGCGGGCCGAACTCGAGGAAGCCTGGTTTCTGGGCTTACGATTATCGGCTGGCGTGAGTCGTATGGGGTTGGAAGAACGCTTTGGCGCAGCGACGATTCGGCGTCTTCAGCTCGTGCTGGATGAACTTGAGGAAGGTGGACTCATCCAGAGGGCCGGAGATCGAATTATGCTCAGTAGTCGCGGTAAGCTCATTTCAAATGAGGTTTTCGGAAGAATACTTGAGGCAGGAGATGAAGAATTTTGCCTGGTGAAATAGCTGCACCCATCGCAGAGCCTGCAACAAAGGCTCGCCTGAAAATGATCGATCTGAGAAGCGATACGGTCACCCAGCCTACGCCCGCGATGCGGAAGGCGATGGCTGAAGCTGAAGTTGGGGACGATGTTTACGGTGAGGACCCGACGATCAATCGCCTGGAGCAGCGGGCGGCGGAAATCTTCGGTAAGGAAGCGGCGATTTTCGTGCCGACCGGCAGCATGGGGAACCAGATCGCCATTCGGCTGCATACGCAGCATGGCCAGGAGGTGATCTGCGAGGCGCGGGGCCACATTCTGGACTGGGAGATGGCGATGGTGTCGGCCTTCTCCGGCTGCCAGATCCGGGCTGTTCCTGCTGAGCGCGGCATTCTGACGTGGAAGCATATTCGCCCGGCGATTGCCTCAAAAATTTATTATCGCGCGCAGACGGGCCTGATTTCGATGGAGAACTCGCACAACATGGCGGGGGGCACGGTTACGCCGCTCGATGTGATGGAAGAGGTTTGGGAGGGAGCTGGCAAGTTTGGCCTGCCAGTGCATCTGGACGGTGCCCGCGTGTTCAATGCTGCGGCCGCGCTGAAGATTCCCATTGATCGACTGACAAGCGGTTTCGCCACTGTGTCGGTTTGCCTGTCGAAGGGATTGTGCGCGCCGGTGGGGTCAATCCTGCTGGGAAGTCGCGACCATATTGACAAGGCGCGGAGTTTCCGTAAAGCGCTGGGCGGGGGCATGCGGCAGGCCGGAATTCTCGCCGCCGCTGGACTCATCGCTCTCGAAGAGATGCCGGCGCGGCTGCCGGAAGACCATGCGAACGCACGTTATCTAGCCGAAGCCCTGGCTAAGCTGCCGGGGATCGAGATTGACCTGGAGTCAGTGCAGACCAACATCGTTATTTTCACGCTGGCGCAGCAAGGGGACTCGGCGGCACTGGTGGCAACCTTGAAGGAGCATGGCGTTCTGGCTGGCACTGTCGGCGAACACGGTGTCCGTTTTGTAACCCATCGTGATGTTGACCGGTCGGCATGTGAGGCCGCGATCGAGAGTCTGAAAACGGTTCTTGCGTCTGTAATAAAAGACGTGCGCTAGGGCTGGCTATACGCAAGGAGCAGGCCTGTGCCCTGGCCTTCGCATTGCGGATCGTGGCTGATGAAGTGATTGAGGCTTTGTGACTGGCAGCGGTAAAGCGGGACGGTCTGCACGCCCGCGGATGGCCTGGCATAGCCGTAACCCTCCAAGCCCTGGATGTGGTTGCCATCGCAGCCCCGGTCGAGGGAGACATAGTAGTCCGACGAACCGATTTTGCAGTTATACAGGGGGACGGTGGCATCCGCCTGCGGCGCTTCAAACAGGTGGCCGAGGGCGGCATCCTGTTTGAAGCCGGCTCCGGGATCCGTCCAACCGGTAGTGACCTCGTAGGTGTCGGAATTCACGTAGCGGGTGAGAGCGAGCAGGGGCTTACCGGGTGTCCATAGATAAGAGCCGATGATCCAGTTACTCTGGCCGCCTGATGAGGCAGTATCACCCTCGGAAGCATTCCAGTCCGGCGCCGGATCGGAGATGCTGGGGAACAGCTGGATGGAGGGGAAGGCGCCTATATTCAGGTTGCCGTAAAGATCATGGAGCAGGCTCGGCAGGAAGTTTGACTCGTAGCCGGTGAGGTTGGTATCGATGGACTTCAACAACGTCCACGGGGTTGACCCGGTGAGCAGAGCGGCATCGGGAATGCGATAAAGCTGGATGCCGTAGGGCCCGCGCTCCTGTTTGCCGTCAGTGGAGGCCGCGTTCCGCAGGGACATCTCGAAGGTCGCATACCAGTAGCCGGTGGAGGGGTCGTAGCCCATATCGCCCCAGTTGGGATAGGGCAGATCGGCGTCAAGGCCTTTCATCGTGAGCGTCCCCTCGATATTGAAGTGGAGGCCATCTGTCGAGACTGCCTTCACGTGGTGGGTGCGCAGGTGCGAGTCTTCGTAAAACAACACAATGTTGGATTTGCCATCCCTGTTGTAGGCAGCAGGCTGGCCGACGCCGTAGCCGTTGTTGTCTGTCGAGGAGATGACAGGCTGGGGGAACTTGGTCCAGGCAAGGCCATCATCCGAAAAAGCGGCGCCGATCGAGTTCTGGATACCACCGATATTCGAAGTCGCCACGTAAAACATCTCGTAGGTCCACGTCCGCCCGTCGCCGAGGGGATTGACGAACTTGCCGCGGATGACCCTTGGATTGCAGGTGTAGGCCGAGTCCCAGGTACCGGCAGTCTCGGCCAGCACGATGACGGAGCGCGAGGATGCGTGCGTGACCGTGTTGATCGACTGGTAGCGGATGGTGTCGGAGGACTGGTCCGAATTGGAGGGGTTGGTGCCGCCGGCGCACCACCAGAACTGCCTCGTAGTTCCAATCTGGATGACGGACGGGGAATAGTTGTAGCTGCCGTCTACGCCCACCACTTCTCCGGGCTTTGGTCCGGACGAGCCCGCGCAGCCGATCAGGAGCAAAAGCGCCGCAGACAGGAGCACAGCCGACTGGATACAGATGGCTACCGGCTTGAACAGGGATATTTCTCCTGAAGTGATCTGGGGCGCCGGGCGCTTGCTGAAGTAGCAAAAAAGCAGGCCCGCCATCGTTACTTTACCGTAAGCCTCACAATGCAAAGGAAATCTTTGGTGACTGATGGCGCGAAGTTGAACGAGCGGAAGTTTTCTATGGCTGGCCGATGCTGAAAAAGCTCTGCGGCCGTGCCCCATGAAGTACATCAAAGCTCGGAATAACGCGGAAACGCTTATAATTTCAGCATGCCGAAGTATTCAATCGTCGTCCCTTTCCACAATGAAGAAGAGAACGTCACCGCTCTCTATGACCGCGTGAAAGACATCATGGAGCAGGTGGGCGACAGCTTCGAGCTGGTGATGGTGGACGACGGTTCAAGCGACCGCACCTACAAACTGATGGAAGAGATTGCCGCAGTCGACAGCCGCGTGCTGGTCGTAAAACTGCGCCGCAATTTTGGCCAGACCTCTGCGCTTGCCGCGGGCTTTGATCATGCGCAGGGTGACTACATTCTCGCGATGGATGGCGACCTGCAGCACGACCCTTCCGAGATCCCGAATTTCCTTTCCAAGCTTGAAGAGGGCTACGACGTGGTCAGTGGATGGCGGAAAGAGCGTATCGACAACTTCGTCATGCGGCGGATTCCATCCCGTTGCGCGAACTGGCTGATGGCGAAGCTTTCCGGCGTGGACATTCACGACTTTGGCACGACCTTCAAGGCATACCGCCGTGAAGTGATTCACAACATCCCGCTTTACGGCGAGATGCATCGCTTTATTCCTGCGCTCGCTGCGTGGTACGGCGCCAGCATCTGCGAGATTCCGATCAAGAACGTGAACCGCGAGAAGGGCAAGAGCCACTATGGCATCTCGCGTACCTTCCGTGTCTTTTTCGACCTGCTGACGATCCGCTTCCTGCTGAAATACATGTCACGGCCGCTGCACTTCTTCGGTGTGTTCGGCGCACTCAGCGTCTTCGCCGGCGGAGCGCTGTCCTTCTTCCTGCTGGTGCTCAAACTCGTTACGCATCAGCATGTAATGGATCAGCATGGCCCGCTGTTTGTCATCGCCGGGATTCTGATCCTGGCCGGCATCCAGATGATTGCCATTGGCCTGATCGGCGAATTGCAGGTGCGGCACTACTACACCAGTAACAATCGCTCGCCGTATACGGTTGATCGGCTGGTACGTATGCGCAATCCAGAAGAACCATCCATGCTCCACGGGGATTAGCCATCCGGGCACACACGCCTTCGGCGAATGATCCTCCCGTTGGTCGGACTTGTTGGTGGCACTTGATTTCAGTGGTCCATTTCTCGCTTATAGGACATGGGCTTTGCGACGTCCTGTCCTGTTCCGCACTGACACGCTAGACTCAGCGCAATGACGAAAGCTCCAGAGACGCGGATCATGACCAGAGTCACATTTCTGCTGATCGGCACCATGTTGTTGCTGGCCAGCGGCGCGTCCCTCATGAATGGCACCCTTGGATACAGAAACTCTTGGGGTGGAACAGTCTTTGCGCCGTTTGCAATTCTTATTGGTATAGGCGTCATAGTTATCGCCTGTCTTCCATCTCGGTTGTTAGTCAGTGGCAGCAAAAAGCGAAGCCGGATGCGCGGATGGCCAAAATGACTGCGAGGCAGATTGCGAAGCCGTGGGTAGTTCAACCTTGGGGAATACCGAAACTATTTTCCGCGGAGACGTATGCTACGGGCAGCACGTATCTGCGTGAAGATTTTGAAATCGCTGCTTCCCAACAACAGAACGTAATGATCAGCCTTGCTGCGGCCCTTATCCGCAAAGTAGGGAACTCGCGGTGAAACGCTCTATTTCGATTTGCGTAATCATGCCGGGATTGGAGAAGCACGACGTAGGGCCTTAACCGGGGCGAGGGGCGTGTCCACGCGTACGGCTAGCAACTACCGCAGATAATCCTTGATAAACGGATCTTCGGACTTGATGAGGTCGTGGGTCGATCCATCGAAGACCATCTTGCCGTCATGGAGGATTAGGAAGCTGGTGTTGAGGTCGCCTTCTTTGCCTTCGCTCGGCTCCATGTGGTTTGTCTGCTGATTGAACTGGTGTGTGGCGAGTGTGAACGCATCCTGCAGGCGGTGGGTGATGAGCAGGGAACTGGTGTGGCTGACGTCGCGCTGCTTCATGACCAGCTCGATGATGTTGGTCGAGGTGATTGGATCGAGGCCGCCGGTAGGTGAGTCGTACAGGATAAGGTCCGGCTTGCCGACGATGGCGCGGGCAATAGCCACGCGTCGCCGCATACCGCCGGATAACTGTGACGGAAATTTGTCGACTGTCTGTTCGAGTTCGACGAAGCGCAGGGCTTCGAGTACGCGGGTGTGAATTTCGTCCTCGGCGACATGGCTCTCGATCAGGCGATATGCAACATTGTCGCCTACAGTCAGTGAATCAAAGAGTGCGCCTTCCTGGAAGACCATACCGATCGAGCCGCGCAACTCCAGCAATTCCTGCTCGCGCATCGCACTGACTTCCTGACCGAAGACGAAGATGCGGCCTTCATCGGGACGGATCAAGCCGTCGGCCAGCTTCATGAGGACACTCTTGCCACCGCCTGCCGGACCGAGCAATAAACGGGTTTCGCCAGGATGGATGACGAAGGAGATATCCCGGAGGACCTGGTTGCCTTCGAAGCCGATGGAGACGTGCTCGAAGACGACAACCGGTTCGTCAGGATTGCGCGTCTGTTGCGACTCTTCGATCACGGGTGCTGTCGACATGATGGCGTCTCCTATCGTCCAAAGATCCCGATCATGAAGCGGCTGATCACGAAGTCCGTCATGATGATGAGGATGGAAGAGACGACGACGGCCTGCGTGGTTGAACGGCCGACGCCCTGCGTGCCGCCGCGGGTCGTCATGCCGTAGTAGCAACCGATGGTCGCGATGATGAAACCGAAGAACAGCGGCTTGACGAGGCCCTGCAGGATGTCCGCGAAGACGAGTGACTGGTAGGCGGTGTGGAAGTACTGCGAGCCGTCCTGGCCGAGCATGAAGATGGAAACAGCAGCGCCGCCAACGGTGCCGACCGTGTCGGAAAGGATGGTGAGGAAGAAGAGCATCAGTATGGTGGCGATGACACGTGGTGAGACCAGTTTTCGCATCGGATCGGTGCCGAGCGCACGCATGGCGTCGATCTGTTCGGTCACCTGCATCGAGCCGAGTTCGCTGGCCATGCCAGAGGCGTTGCGGCCGGAGACCATGAGGCTGGTGAGCACCGGGCCGAGTTCCTTGATCATGGACAGGCTGACAAGCTGGCCGGTTATGGCTGTGGCGCCAAACTGCGCGAGGGACGATGCGGATTGCAGCGCAAGGACGCCGCCGGTGAAGAAGCCGGTGAGCACGACAATGGGCAGTGAGCCGACGCCGATGATGTCGGCCTGGCTGAACATATCCCCGAGATAGCGAGGCTTGCGGAAGACGCCGGCGATGGCACGGCCGGAGAGAACCGCATAGTCCTGGACGGCGCTGACCCCACGCTTGGCCGCGCTGTCGATTGTACTGATCTGCATAGTTTCGACGGTAACAGACTCTTCGATGCAAGGTTAGGGCTACGCGACTCGATGGTTCACCAGAAAGTACAGTCAGCCTTCCTTGTTGCGTTTCTTTATCTCGATATTCATCCGTTTGATCTTCTGGTTCAGCGTGGAGAGCGGGATATGGAACTGCTCGGCGGCGTCTGTCTGGTTCCACTTGCAGTGCTCGAGTTTGTCCATGATGATGCGGCGTTCGATCTGTTCGAGAATGTCGAAGAGGGACGAATCGGGGTTGTGTTCAAGCAGGCCGGCGGTGTAGTCGCGACCGCTGAGCTGGCTGGGCAGCAGGTCAATGCCGATGATCGAGCCGGACGAGAGGACGACCCCGCGTTCCATGGCGTTTTCGAGCTCACGCACATTACCGGGCCAGTCATGGTCCATGAGCGCGCGCATAGCTTCCGGCGAGAGCGAACGCGGCGTGAGGTCGTTCTCCTCTGCGAAGCGCTTGAGAAAGTGGCCGGCGAGGGCAGGGATGTCTTCCTTGCGACCACGGAGTGGCGGCAGGTCAAGGGTGATGACATTCAGGCGGTAGAACAGGTCTTCGCGGAACTTGCCCTCGCGCACGGCCTGGCGGAGATCGGTGTTGGTGGCGGCGACGATGCGCACGTCCACCTGGACCTCCTGAATTCCGCCGAGGTGCATGAACTTGCGGTCCTGCAGGACGCGCAGCAGTTTGGACTGCGTGTCGAGACCCATGGTGCCTATTTCATCGAGGAAGAGTGTGCCACCGTTGGCGACTTCGAAGAGGCCTTTCTTCGACGCGATGGCGGAGGTAAAAGCACCCTTGACATGGCCGAAGAGGGTGGACTCGAGCAGTTCGCTCGGCACGGCCCCGGTGTTGACCGGGATGAATGGCTTATCTTTACGCGGCGAGTTGGCATGGAGCGCTTTGGCAATCAGCTCCTTGCCGGTGCCGCTTTCGCCCTGGATGAGCACTGTCGAACGGCTCGGGGCGACCTGGGCGACGAGGTCGAAGATGCGGAGCATGGCATCGCTTTTGCCGACGATGTTCGAAAAGTTATAGCGCTGCTTGAGGGCGCGCTTGAGGTGGAGATTTTCTTCTTCGGCGCGGAATCGGGCAATCGAGGCGCGGATATCGGCGAGCAGCTTCTCGTTGTCCCACGGCTTCTGGACGAAGTTCTGGGCACCGGCGCGGATGGCGTCGACGACATTGTTCACGGTGCCGTAGGCGGTGATCATGATGACGGGCACCTGCGGTTGACGTTCGTGGATGCGCGGGATCAGCTCGATGCCGTTCATGCCGGGCAGCGCAAGATCGAGCAGTACCAGGTCGTAGGAGGTCTGATCGAGCATGGCGAGGCCGCGATGACCATCCGATGCCATTTCGACGGTATAGCCTTCGAGTTCAAGCAGGGTCTCGAGCGATTCGCGGATCGCGGCTTCGTCATCAATGATGAGCACTCTGTGATTTGTTCCGCCCGCCGGTGCGGGAGCTTTTGCCAGCACTGCTGGAGCCAGATCAGGCATGCGCGGGCTTCCTTACCAGTGGAAATTCGAGGTGAAACGTGGTGCCAAGGCCGATCTTGCTTTCGACGACAATTTTGCCGGCGTGTTCCTGGATGATGCCGTAGGTCACGGACAAACCCAGGCCGGTGCCGCGTCGCTGCCCCTCTTTGGGAGCACTCTTCGTGGTGAAAAACGGATCGTAAATTTTCTGCATATGTTCGGGTGAAATTCCCGCGCCGCTGTCTGCAATCGCAACAGATACGTGTCCATTGCACTCGGTGCCGATCAGCAGGCGGCCGCCTTCCGGCATGGCATCTTTCGCATTCAGGAACAGGTTGAGGAAGACCTGCTGCAGCTTGCCCGGGTTGCCCATGATGGGAGGCAGTACCGCGTCGAGTTCGAGGTCGACATGCACCTGCGAGGTCTTGAACTGGTGCTCGAGCAGGGTCAGGGTTTCGCGGATGGTGTGGTTCAGATCGATCTCCTGGAACTCGGTCGCACTGGTACGCGAGAAGTTGAGGAGTCCATTCACGATCTCGGAGGCGCGGAAGGTCTGCTGCGTGATTTTGTCGAGCAGCTTCGAGAGGCGTTCGTCATCGCGCACCTGCTTGGCCAGCATCTGGGTGTAGGAAGAGATGACGGCGAGCGGCGTGTTGACTTCATGCGCGACGCCTGCGGCGAGCAGACCGATGGAGGATAGTTTTTCTGCCTGGGTCAGCTGGCCTTCGAGCTGCACGCGTTCGGTAATGTCGTCGACCAGGATGATGCGGCCGACAATGCTGAAGCTGCGCGAAACCAGGGGCGCGATAGCAATGTTGGCGATGCGCACTTCGCCGGCATGCGTTTTGAGACGGTATTTGTAGAGGTTGTGAACACCCGGTTCATCTTCGCGGCGATGGAACTCTTCCATGAAATCTGCGGGGAAAATGTCGGCGAGAGGACGACCAAGGGCGTCGACACGGGGTAGTGCATACATCACTTCCATCTGCGCATTCCAGCTCTCGATGCGCTCTTCAAAATCGATGGCGAGGATGCCGACGTTGATCGATTCGACGATGTTCTCGTTGAACTCTTTCAATCGCTCGTACTCTGAAACCTTCTGAGCAAGACTGGCGTAGAGGCGCGCATTTTGAATAGCGATGCCGATGTAGCTGGCGAGCGATTCAAGCAGCTCGACATCTTCGCTGGAGAGGAAGTCGCCCTCGACGGTACGGCCGAAGCCGATGACGGCTATGGTCTTCTCCTGCACGCGACAGGGGATGTAGTAGTTGAGGTCGAGCAGGGAAGCGGAGCGGCGTTCATTCTCCGGCAGGTACAACGCCTGCTGGGGCGTTTCGAGGAAGATGTGCGAGCTTGCGCCGGGCTGGTCGAAGTCCAGGAAGCCGAGGTGCAGGTCTGTTGCCGGTTCGTAGAGGGATGGCGGCAGGCCGTGGCCGGCGGCCAGGCTACATCGTCCGCGAGGGCCGGAGAGGAAGATGGCGACGCGCGAGACGAGCAGGGTGCGGGGCAACTGGTCGCAGATGGAGTTAAGCAGCGCCTGCAGATCAGTTTGTGAACTCAGGCCGCGGCCGAACTCGGTCAGAGTCTGACGGTAGTCATAGCGCTTGCGATCAAATAGCCGGTCAACCCGCTCCTGGAAAAGGCGTTTGAGCGGATCGAACATCAGCGCCGTGATGATGATAGACGCCATCAAGCCCCAGACGCCGAGGGTGGGGAGCCGGGTGTGGACGAGTTCCGCGGAGACGGCGACGGCACCAAAATAGAGGCCGACGAGCGACGCGGTGGCGAGCGTGTAGGTAACGCCGCGCTTGAAGATCAGGTCGACGTCCATTAACCGGTAACGCACGATGGCCCAGCTAAAGGTCAGCGGCAGGATAACCAGTGACAACCCGGCGACATTGGTCAACCATTCGGGGGTCAGCCAGTCGGAGAGGTAGGGGACGACATAGAGCAGCGTAAATGGCGCGACCGCGACCAGTGTGCCGCGAAAGAGCCACTTTAGCTGCTGGCGGCGCAGCGGGTTCTCATTACGCCGGTAGTTGATGTAGAAGACTGCCGCGGCCAGTACGTAAAAGAAGGCTAGGTAGCCGGTGGCAAGCTGATCGAGCCGATGGCTGAGCTGCACAGTCGCCGACCAGTATTCAACGGCCATTACCTGCAGGCCGATGACGATCAGGGCGGGGGTGTAGGTGAGGGCGATCAGCCAGCGGCGGCGAAGGTCGGCACGCTCCTCCGGGAAGGCCAGCGCGAAGTGTAAGAAGAGAGCGGGCTGCAGTGCGCCGGCGACGATATTGGCCCAGTAGATGGTCCAATCGAAAAGGTTGAACTTGCCGGTAGCGTGGAAAGAGTAGAGGACGAAGGACGCCAGGCAGAAAAGATAGAAATGGGCGGCACGGGGAGCAGTCCACCGGCGGAAGAGAACGTAGAGGCCGATGAGCAGGTAGACCAGGGCAATCAGACGGAGTTCCTGGTACTGACTGCGGCCGGCTGCGACCAGGGTCACCTGGGCGTCAATCCTGACGTAGGAACGGATCAGTGTGTAGTCGAGCTTCTCGTACGCGCCGGCGCGGAACCACTCACGGACCAGGGCGGCCATGCGCAACACCGGTTGGGGACCACCGCTTAGTTCCGAGGGCTGAATGGTGCCGACCAGCAGGTCACCGCGCTTGATGCCGGCGCGCTCGCCGGGGCTGTCTGCAGGAACAGCTTCTGCAAGAAGACCGCCGGGCACTTCCGACCAGCGGACGCCGTCGGTTGGAACTTCAAATGAATTTTCCTTGCTTAGATTGACCGAAGCGAAAACGATCGCCGCCACCGTGAACAGTCCGATGAGGACAACGCTGAGCCGGGTTTTGAAGGATCGTTGCATGCGGATTGGCGAACGGGGCCTGTTCCAAAAACGTGTATGCACGCTGCGTGCCACCCGCATGGCAGCGTTGGGAGGTCGCGCCAGGCAGGATAACTCTTTCATTTTACAGTCGAAACGAGGCACATCGTGATGGATTTGTGGTTTACGGATTGTCCAACGAGCGGGCTTTGAGGTACCCATCCTTTGTCCGTTTATGGATGACCATAGGTGCAATCCCATTTCCTGAATCTGGGTCGGTGTTGTGGGTAGGTGTTGAAGGTGATTCGGGTTGCGTGTGAATACGGTTGCACTAACACAAAAGTTCGTTGCTTCCCGGATACGCAGCGCTGTTCCTGCTTGATGGGAAGGCTGCTCCCTGTGAGAATGAAGCATGACTTCATCAGAGCCGCAGGGCAACTCAGCGGCCATCCTCAAGCGTGACCGCAGGGTCATGCTCCCGGTGTATCCCCGGTATGACGTAGTGTTTACCGGTGGTTCAGGCGTTTACCTGGTTGATGAGAATGGCAGACGCTACCTTGACACCGTCTCCGGACTTGGTGTGAATGCGCTTGGCTACGCTCATCCCCGGATGGTCGAAGCAATGCGCGACCAGGCCGGAAAACTGATCCACCTTTCCGGCCATTACGGGAGTGCCTACCCCGGCGCGCTGGCGGAAAAGCTGTGCGATCTGACGGGTATGAGCGCTGCGTTCTATGCGACCGGCGGTACCGAGGCGATGGAGAGCGCTCTGAAGCTGGCACGCTCGGCGGCCCACGACGGTTATGGCCCGCACAAGCATGTCTTTGTCTCGCTGAAGAACTCGTACCATGGACGGACCTTCGGTGCGGTGTCGGTGACCGGCCAGGACAAATACCGCGAAGGCTTCGGTCCTGCGCTGCCTCCGGCCCGGTTTGTAAGCCGAAACAATATCACCGAGCTGCGCGCGGTAGTGGATGATGATGTCTGCGCGATCCTGATCGAGCCGGTTATGGGCGAGGGTGGCGTGCATGAGTGTTCCACGGAGTTTTTGCAGGAAGCGCGGCGCCTGGCCGACCTGCACCATGCGGCGCTGATTTTCGATGAAATTCAGTGCGGCCTGGGACGTACCGGCAGCTGGTTCACCTACCTCGACCACAAGGTTCAGCCGGATATCCTCGTCGTGGGTAAGCCTCTCGGAGGCGGCCTGCCATTGTCGGCGATCCTGGTCGCACACCATCTGAAGAATGTCCTTACGATCGGAAAGCATGGCAGCACACTGGGCGGCGGCGTTCTTGCAACGCGCCTGGGCCTGGAATTTCTGGCGGTCATGGAAGAAGAGGGGCTGCTCGACCGCATCCGCCAGACCGGCGCACATCTCCGCAAGGGGCTCCTGCAACTGGCTGCCGAGCATGCCGTCGTCGATGAAGCGCGAGGCCGCGGGTTGATCCAGGGCCTGGTGCTGCGCGAACCGGCGCGGCCGATCGCGGAGGCGGCACTCGCTCCTGCACCTGGAGATGGACTGCTGCTGAACGTGATCCAGGGTCACATCATTCGCTTCCTGCCACCGTTTTTGCTGGAGACCAGGCATGCCGATGAGGTGCTCGACCGGTTGAACACGCTGCTGAGAGCGAAAGTCCCCATCGCGGAGGCGGCGCAGTTTGTGCCTGTTCCGGTTGCGTTGACGGCGAGCGGCGATTAGTCCATCAGGACGCTACTTTGCCGGCGCCTCTGCGGGGGTTTCGACAACGGGGTAACTTGCGATATACGCCACCATTCCATGGTTCGGCGTGTTCTTCAGGTAGCCAGGCAGGACCTGTTCGAAATTGTGCTCGAACGAAAAATTGAGCGGCTTGTCCTGGTCCTTGTTGAGTAGTTCGAGGTCGACGCCCTGCATCATCATGCGGCCGCATTGCAAGACGCCGCCGCGAAAATAAATGTAGCGTTGGGCCGGTACCGGCGCCGGTGCGAAGGGCCGGGGATTGCCGAAAACCTGCACCAGTTGATCGCCCTCGATTTTGGCAGACCTGAGTCGCCCTACAAAATGAGGTGAGGGGAAGAGGGTGTGCATGGGAAAGATCATGTCGTTATCCACGACTTGAAACGAGTGACTCCTGGCGGGTTTCGCGACTGAGTCGACATGGATGCCCAGCCAGTCGAGCAGCTTCTTGTGTACGAAGCCGACCGCAGTGAGATTGGTGAAGTGGATGCGCACGTCACCTGAGCTGGTCAGGTCGATGATGCCGTCTGCAGAGAACGGCAGCTCGAGAACTTTTTTCACTTTCCCTTCAACGTGAATCCGACCGTCTTCGAAGTCGACCTTCAGGTCGCGGACCGAGGACTGGGCATGGGGCAGAGTGTAGTCGTTCAGCAGGCGCGTGAGCGCTTCGGATGAAATGGATGTCTGCGCGCTCAGTACCTGTACTCGCAGGGATGTTGGCACATCGAGCGAGATGGGCCGGTCGGCGTGGGTGGGAAGCATGAGGCCATCGACTGACTTGACGGTGATGCGGACGCCGTCCATAACCTGGAACGAGACGTTTTCTGCCTGTAGACGGACAGGGCCGGTTACAGGTATGTTGTCGGGATTGAGGTTGGCAGAGCGGGGAGGGACTGAAGCGTCTTCAGCGGTGTCTTCGGATAGTGAAGTCCTTACAGAAGTAAGAAGTGGGTGCGCGGAGATGTGGTGAACGCATGTGCCGAGCACAAGGCCCGTAAGTGCCACTAGGGCGATGGAGCCGGGGTGATATTTACGCAAATCCTGCATTCATTTTCCTGTACGGGCCGGGTGCGGACTGCGAAAGTCCATCACGATCTGCGAAATTCTCTTATCATCGTAAGAGGAGTCGTCCAGAGAAAAGCATACGGGACGCAACTTAACTGTCGAAACTCGAATCTTCACACTCGACGCCATAAACAAAAAGAGTTTGATCCATGGAGGAACAACTGGTGCAAAAAATAGGAAAAACCGCAGTATCGCTCCTCTTCGCCGGCGCAATCTCGCTCGCACCCTCGTTTGCGTTGCATGCACAAACGGCAGGACAGGATATGTCCGCTGCCGGAACTGATACCAAGAACGCGGCTGATAACACTGGCCACGCGGTGAAGCACACGACGAAGAAGGCGTACCACAAGACAAAACGCGGTACGAAGAAGGCTTATCACAAGACTGCAGCAGCGACCGACGAAGGCGCCGACAAGACCAAGAATGGCACCGAGAAGGCTTACGACGCGACGAAACATGGAACTGTGAAAGTTGCTGACAAGACCAAAGATGCAACCGTCAAGGCTTCGAAG
>CAZZZL010000020.1:0-3230 GCA_964658655.1 uncultured Acetobacteraceae bacterium
GCATTGACGGCCTGGTTCACGTCTCGAACCTGAGCTGGACCAAGCGCGTAAAGCACCCTTCAGAGATTCTGAAGAAGGGTGAAAAGGTCAAGGCAGTTGTGCTTGGCGTGGAAGCGGAAAATCGCCGCCTCTCGCTCGGCATCAAGCAGCTGCAGCCGGATGTCTGGGAGACCTTCTTCGCACAGCATCGCGTTGGCGATGTGGTGAAAGGCAAGGTGCTGCGCACCGCGCAGTTCGGAGCCTTCATTGAAATCGCGGAAGGCATCGAGGGTCTCTGCCATATTTCGGAAGCCACTGAGCAGGACGGTTCGCCCGTCAAGCTCGATACCGGCACGGAATATGACTTCAAGATCATCAAGATGAATCCTGAGGAAAAGAAAGTCGGCCTCAGCCTTCGCGCCGTTGGCGAAGAGGGCAGCCGCGCTGATGTGGAAGCCTACAAGGCACCTGTATCCAGTTCGACCACAACCCTGGGCGACCTGATGAACTGGAAGAGCCGGTAGTCTTTAACCCACAATACAAGCAGGAAACAGAAACGCCACCGGAGAGAAACAGCTTCGGTGGCGTTTTTCGTTCGCAGTCCTTTTCATCACACGATTGCAGAATTAGAAGTCTCTCGTGATACTTCGCATCTGATTCTTCATTAAGCTGCAGACGGTTCTTGCAGAGCCTGTAACTATTTCGGCACCTCATGCAGCGACACGCTCATTAGCCCGGCCAACACGAATATGGTGTGGCTGTTCGACAGAAAACATGTGCTCACGCGCATGGCGCGTTCCCGCGTCTTAAAACCAAGCTCCTGCCAGGTCGGCAGGGACCGATAGGAAGAAAAATGAAAGCACTCGTTTACCACGGACCGAAAAAAGTTTCGGTCGACACTGTTCCTGATTCCAAGATAGAAAAGCTTACCGACGTTGTTATCAAGTTGACGACGACTAATATCTGCGGATCTGACTTACATATGTACGAGGGCCGCACGGATGTCGAGAAGGGCAAGATCCTCGGTCATGAAAATCTTGGCGAAGTGGTCGAAGTAGGTAAGGCTGTCGATACAGTCAAGAAGGGCGACAAGGTGGTTCTGCCCTTCAACATTGGCTGCGGTTTCTGCGCGAATTGCGAGCGCGGACTCACCGGCTTCTGTCTTACGTGTTCCGATAAGTCTGTGATGCCGGGTATGGCGGGCGCTGCTTACGGATTTGCAGGAATGGGACCGTATGCCGGCGGGCAGGCACAGTATCTGCGCGTACCCTACGCTGATTTCAACTGCCTGCAGTTACCTGAAGATGCTGATGAAAAAGAGAATGACTATGTCATGCTGTCGGACATCTTCCCGACCGGCTGGCATTCGACGCGGCTTGCCGATCTGAAGCCGGGCGAATCGATCATCATCTACGGCGCCGGTCCTGTTGGCCTGATGGCAGCGCTTTCAGCAAAGATTCAGGGTGCAAGCCAGATTTTTGTGGTCGATGGGCAGACGGACCGCCTGGCTCTGGCGCAGCAGATTGGGGCAACGCCGATTAACACGAAGGACGGCGAAGTCGCCGACCAGGTCCGCGAACTTACCAACGGCCTGGGCGCGGACTGTGGCTCTGAATGCATCGGCTACCAATGCCACAATACTGCCGGCAAGGAAGTGCCGAATCTTGTGCTTAATTCATTAGTGGATTCAGTAAAAGCTACAGGAGCCATTGGTGTTGTCGGCGTATTTATCCCGCAGGATCCAGGCGCTTCGGATGCACTCGCGAAGAAGGGTCAGATCGCATTTGATTACGGCAAGTTCTGGTTCAAGGGTATGAAAATGGGTACAGGTCAGTGCAATGTGAAGGCGTACAACCGTCGCCTCCGCGACCTGATTCATCATGGGAAGGCGAAGCCGTCCTTTATCATTTCGCATGAACTGCCGCTCGAAGAAGCGCCGAACGCCTACAAGCATTTCGACGCTCGGGACAAGGGCTGGACAAAGGTCATCCTTCATCCGAATGCTGCCTAACTGCAGCCGGATAAAAATGAATGCCACCCGAGCAAACCTGCTACGGGTGGCATTTTGTTTTATAGCTATTTGTCCGTTAGATGTTTAGCAGCTTCTCTGCATTCTTGTAGCTCAACTTCTCCAGGTCGTCCTGCTCCAGCTGCAGAGAATCAAGGAATTCGCGGCCAACCGTATTAGGACTGAATGGATAATCGATCGAGAACATCAGCCGATCGATGCCCACCACATCCAGCGCGCAGTTGAATGGGGGCCGGGTAAAATAGCCGCTCGTCGTGACATGAATATTCTGGTGGAAGTACTCAGCAACGGTCTTAGGTAGCTTGAGCACATTGCCGATTGCTTTGCTCGAGCGGACGAGAGCATAGGGTAAGCCTTCGCCCATATGGCCGATAATCAACTGCAGTTGCGGCAGCTTATCGAACAGGCCCGACGAGATCAGGCGCAAAGTGTGCAGGCCGGTCTCGGCATGCCACCCCCATCCGGCAATCGAGAGGATGAAGCCGAGGTCGGCAGGCAGGCCCGCGTAATACGTATCCATGACTGATTTGGGTGGAGGCGCCGGGTGCAGATAGATGGGAACGCTCAGCGACTGGGCTGCTTCGAAGACCGGCAGGAACTGCGGCTGATCAAGAAATTTGCCGTCTGTCGTTCCATCGAGCAGTGCGCCTTTGAAGCCGAGCTTCGTCACGCAACGCTCCAATTCTTTGGCGGCGGATGATGGATCTTTCAAAGATAATTGTGCAAAGCCGGCAAAACGATCCGGATGCTTCCTGACTGCTTCGGCGAGTTCGTCGTTCACATCGCGAGAAAGGGCCGCGGCGGTTGCGGAGTCCAGGGCGTCAAAGCCCATCGACGCGAGCGACAGCACCTGCAGGTCAATGCCTGCCTCATCCATTGCGGCTATCCGCTTCTCGCCAAAGTCAAGCAGTTTGTCGTGCATCTGCTGAAACGGAGAAGCGCTTCCGTGAGCCTCAACGGTTTTCAGGAAGCTCCTGGTGACGAAGTGTTCTTCAAGAGTGATGGTTCGCATCCCTATGGGACGCGGCGTCGACCCCTCACGACTCACTGACACCAACTATCTTTGCTGAACTGCAGGCTTAAGCCGAGACCGGCGTGGGGGATGGCCGAGCACATCGACCAGCCCATCCAACGACCGTGGTCGGCGGTCGGAGCGGCGCAGTAGCCGGCGATCGGCACGGGCCCGCGGTAGCCCTGGGCGTGGATATCGGCCATCAGCAGG
>CAZZZL010000020.1:3240-66388 GCA_964658655.1 uncultured Acetobacteraceae bacterium
CTGCGCGCAGCCACTGCTCCATCTGCTGATGGCCAACGAGACCGGCCTGCTGCTGCACAACTTTGCCATGGTGCAGCACCACGAAGTTGGGAATGCCCTGCACGTTGAAGCGTGCGGCCAGTTGCGGGTGCTTTTCGGTATCGACCTTCAGCACGATCGCCTTGCCCTGCATATCTGCCGCGGTCCTCTTCACTTCAGGAGCGGCTGCTCGACAGGGACCACACCAGGCTGCCCAGAAATCCACCAGCACGGGCACGGTCGCATTCTGCATGACGTCATCGAACAGCTCAACGTCGGCGGCAAGAGGCTCGGAGACGGGCGCGAGGTCCGCCTTGCAGGCGCCGCAACGGCCAGTGTCGGCAAGGTGCTTTGCGGCGATACGATTTTTCTGCCCGCAATTGGAACAGCTGCGAATGACTGGCATATTTCCTCCGGTGACATCTGTCGTAACGGTTAGATGCGATCGGCATGGCACTTGATTCGTGGTCGCATTTTGCAAAGACCGGTGTGTCTGGTACAAGAGTTGCGGTGAAGAGTTTCTGCCATCGCGATGACCAGCTCGAAATTATCGACCGGTTGCAGTCGCTTCGCTCGACAGACGGCACGCAATGGGGACGTATGTATGCCGGCGCGATGGTCCGGCACCTGGTCGAGTCGCACGAGATGGCGATGCAGAAGCTCACAGTGAACACGCCGGCCATCAGCCTACTGCGCGGACCACATGGCCGCTGGCTTGCTTTGCGGATGCCGTTGCAGTGGGGAAAGAATATGCCGACTCTGCGTGAAATCAACATCATGCAGCGCCAGAATTTCACCATCGACTTCAGCCGGGAGCAAGCGACGCTGCTCAAGCTGATCGATGCATTCTGCAGTTGCCGGTCCGACACATTGCGACCGGAGCATCCATTGCTTGGCCGCTTTACGCGTGAGGACTGGATGCGCTGGGGCTACCTACACGCCGACCATCACCTGCGCCAGTTTGCCCGTTAGCGTGCGGCGCTACTGCTTCGAACCGCCGCTCAGATCCCGCACCAGCGCGTAATAGAACTGCACGCCCTTGTCGTACGAATCGATGGGCAGGCGCTCGTCCTTGCCGTGGGCGCGGACATCCGTCGTTTCCAGTTGAATGCCGGAAACGCCATACGTCGGCATGCCCGCTGCGTTGGTGTAGACGCCGTCTGATGCGCCATCTGCCATGGTGGGAATGACCGGCGCACCGGGCCAGAAGACAGCGCTGAGGTTTTCGACTGTGCTCAATACTTCCGGCTGCAGCGCGGCTGGCGGCAAGGCTGACCGCGACGGACCTGTGTCTGTTACGTTGCCGGCGTTGTCGACATACCTTACGGTCAGTTTGTCGTCGCCGAAGACGCGAACCAGGTCCTGCCGCGCATCCTCGATGGAGTGGCCGGGAAGAATGCGGCAGTTCACATTGGCCTGCGCCATCTGCGGAAGTGCGTTGTTGGCGTGGCCGGCCTGCAGGCGTGTCGCGACGCACGTCGTATGCAGCGTCGAGTTGTGAGTCGGGTCTTTCGACAGCCGCAAGATTGCGGCTTCATCGGGCGGCGTCTGCAGAATAGCTTTTTCATCTGCCGCGACTTCGCCCTTTTCAATCGTGCTCATCTTCTCGAAATAGGCACGCGTAATTGCATTCAACTCGAAGGGAAATTTATAGTTCTGCAGCTTCACAAGCGCATCGCTTAACTCATAGATCGCATTGTCGGGTCGCGGCAGTGAGCTGTGGCCGCCGGGATTGGTCGCGGTCACCTGGAAGTCGCCGTAGAGTTTTTCGCTGGCGTCGATGTCCACTGAAACGGCCTTGCCGTTCTCGAGATCGACTCCGCCTCCATCGGGATTCAGGACGTACGCGGCGTCGATCAGGTCGCGATGATTTTTCACCAGCCACTCCACGCCGTTTGATTTGCCGCCTTCTTCATCGGCCGTGAGTGCGAGGATCAGATCACGGTCCGGCACATAGCCGGACTTCTTGAGACGGATGAAGGTCGTCACCAGGATGGCGACGCTCTCCTTCATATCCTGCGTGCCGCGGCCATAGTAGTAGCCGTCGTTCTCGACAAATTTGAAGGGATCGGTCGTCCAGTCCTCACGGCGCGCTTCGACAACATCTTCATGGCCGATAAAGAGGATCGGCTTCGCCTTGCCTGTCCCTTTGTAGCGCAGGACAAGATTCTGTTTGCGATCATTCGGACCGCCGATGAAGATATCTTTTTTATCGAAGCCGGCATCGAGGAAGCGCTGCTGCATGGCGAGAGAGGCAGTCGAAACATTGCCGATGGAGTCAGTTGTATTGATCTCGATCAGCTGCTTGAAGATGCTGACGGCGAGCGCTTTCGTCTGTGCGTCCGGAGTGGTATTTTGCGCGGTGAGAGTTGCGGCACAGCCAAGAAAGGCAGCAGCGGCGATCCAGTTCTTCATGCAGATTCCTCGAATGATGTTCCGTTCAAGGTATCAGGACTGGCGATTTATCCGGCAGAGTTTTGGCGCGTCTGGAAACGCTGGTCGCAGGGCGCATGCAAACCCAGGTCTCAGAAGCTAGACCTGGGCATCCTGCACTGTACATGGGCTTAAACCCATTCCCCCTTGCGCATGAGCGGCTCGGCTTTGCCATCACGTACGCCATCGACGTTCATTGCGGCGGAGCCGATCATCCAGTCCACATGGATCAGGCTGTCATTCGCGCCGTGCTTTGCCAGCTCTTCCGGCGTCATGGCGTCGCCGCCTTCAACGCAGGTGCTGTAGGCCTGGCCGAGGGCAATATGGCAGGCAGCATTCTCGTCGAAGAGTGTATTCCAGAACAGCAGGCCGCTGGCCGAGATCGGCGAGGAGTGCGGTACGAGGGCGACCTCCCCCAGCTGTCGCGCACCGTCATCGGAGCTGATCATCTTTTCAAGCGTTGACTGACCCTCGCTTGCCCTGGCGTCGACGATGCGACCATTTTCAAAGCGCACGCGGATGTCCTTGATGAGCACACCCTGGTAGGACAACGGCTTCGTGCTGGCCACGGTGCCTTCCGTGCGGTCTTTATGCGGCGTGGTGAAGACTTCTTCTGTCGGCATATTGGGCAGGCACGCGATGCCGTTGCCGGCAGTCGTACCGCCGCCCAGCCACTTGTGACCGTCAGAGAGCCCGACGGTCAGATCGGTGCCGCCGTCTGCCGCTGGGCTCATGAAATGCAGCGCATCGTAGCGCTTGTCGTTGAGCAAAGCCGCGCGTTCCTGCAGATGCCTGCTGTGCGCTTTCCATGCTGCGACAGGATCATCGGCATCCACGCCCGTCGCCGCAAAGATTGCGTCCCAGAGCCTGGCAAGGCCATTCTCCGGCGTCTCGTTGGGGAAGGCGAGCGCTGCCCATGCCGGCGTGGCGGCGGCAATGATGCTCCAGTTGATGTCGTGGCGGGTAATCAGGTCAAGCGCGGGGCGGCTGGCCCTGGAGGCAGCCAGGTTGGCGCGGCCCACTTTCGCCGGATCCTGCTGGGCCAGCATGGCAGGATTACCGCCGGTGATGCCAAGCCGTGCCGCGCCTGAGCGATAGGCGTTCGCGATGCCATCCTGCAGCCAGACATTGGCCCGGTCGAAGGCGTCATCCGGCGCGAAGCGATAGCGGGCCAGGGTCGATTCTTCATCAATCAGGAAGGTCGTGACCAGCGAAGCGCCGGCTTTATAGGCGTGCTCGGTGACGCGGCGCACGAGCGGCAGGGCTTCGAGCGGCGCGGTGATCAGCAGCTCCTGCCCGTGGGCGATGTTGAGTCCGGCCTTTACGGCAACCGCGGCAAGGCGGTCGAGGCGGTCTTCGTGGGAGCGGGCGCTGGTCTGGGCGGGGCGTGTGGGGGCCGTTGTCGTCATGAGTTTGTCCTGCGAAACATTATAGGAGGACGCACCAAGCCAACGGACGGCAGGCGGCCGGAGGATAAGTGGCTGCATCGGAAAGCTCAGGTCCCGACGGCGAGACCTGGGCACGGTTGGGTGAAGACAGCCGCCCGTACGTCTGACTAGAACGGCAGGCGGGCGGTGAGCACCAGCGCATGATTCTGCGGATGGTAGGAACTGACGGCAATCTCCTCACCTGCGCCGAAGGTGAGCCCCAGGCGGCCGGGTTTACCGGTTGCGTCATGCGAGAGGGGAATGCGGCCAATAATCACGCCGGGCGTCATGAAGACAGCTGTTTTCCCATCGGTCGATCCGCCTTTGTAAAAGCTGGTGTTAGCCTCCACTTCCGGCCAGAAAAGCCGTGCGAGGCCGGTCTTGCCCAAACGGTACTGCGCGACATTGTTCCAGGTGATGGTGTGGCCGAGCCCCTGGGAGTTGGTAATGGGCAGCGAACCACCGGCGGTCGACGTGAAATCAAAATTGCCGAAACCTTTGCCGGCAGCCAGGGTCGGCGTGACGACCGCGCAGCAGCTGCCATTACCGTTTTTGCCGGTTGGCACCGTCGCTGCAAAAAAGGCTGTGACGATAGCGTTGCCGTGCTCCTCATTGCGGGCAAAGATGCGGTATTTCGAGTTGAACGACAGGTCGCCGAAGCCATCCTGCTCGCCATTCGTCCGGTTGAAAAAAGGCGGCACGTTGATCAGGATTTCGATGTGCTTTTCCGGGATGAATTCGAGACCCTTGCTGTTGCCGTAGTTCCAGACGGCATAGGCCTTGGGGTAGTACTGGTGGACGAAGTCGGTGCGCAGCTCCTGCTCCAGCCGGGGGGTGACAGTCACGAGCGGCGTTACCCAGTGCGGCTGCTCATTCTGGGTCGCCGTCACGCGCGCCTGGTAACGCTGGATGAAGGTACGTGGCGGCGGAGAGACGACAGGCGTGGTCCCGGTCGCCTGCGCTGCTGTACCGGGCTCGTTCGAGAACGAGACGCCGGCGAAGACCGGGTCAGGGGAAGCAACCAGGCTCGGGCTGGCGGTGTTCGGTGCCACGAAAGTCGCGTCCGGGATGGCTGCGGATGCAGAGATTGCGGGGATGGTGGCGCTGCTTTCCTGCGCGGAAACTGGAAGCGTGGCACAGGGAGCAAGCGTCAGGCCAAGCAGGGCGCAGGCGATGGAGGCACCGCGCGGCGGGCAGGACACACAAGAAATGATCGACATAACGCGATTTTAAACGATATTTCAATACTACTTAAGACGCTAAGTTGCTCCTGACAGACAGATTGAAAGTGCGGCGGAAGGTGTAGTCAGTCCCTCTGCGGGGTCTGCTGTGCTGCGTTGACGGCGAAAGTTATGGAGGGAAGTGAGCAATAGGTAACAACTCTATATCTGAATCGGCCTGATGATAAATGTCATGTAGCTTACTTTGAGCACATGGTGGACCAAGATGACGATTGTTGCTGACGATCCGTTCGTGAATTCTCTCGTTCTTCTCAAGTCCCCCGCCGTCCCTACAAGACTGCTGCTAGTCGATGACAATGACTTGATTTTGAGCACCCTGGGCGCGGTATTGAGGCTAAATGGCTTCATTGTTGTCTGTGCCGGCAGTGTGAATGAAGCTTTGAAATTTATAAGTACCGAGCACTTCGACGTACTTCTGAGTGATCTGCACATGCCGCAGGCGGGCGATGGTCTGACCGTGGTGAGCGCAATGCGGCACGCCAATCCTGCGGCGGTCACACTCATCTTCAGCGGCTATCCGGAAATGAAGGGTGCTGTCGAGGCAATTCGGCAGCAGGCCGACGAAATCCTTCCCAAGCCCATTAATCCCGACGCGCTGGTTGCTTCCATCCGAAGCAGACTGGCGCAGAAAAGGCCGGCAGGCATCAAATTGGAAAATATCGCAGACATACTTGAAGCTGAAACGCAGAAGACGATCGGCGACTGGTTGAAGCTGGTCAAGGCAGAACCTGCTATCACCTGGGACACTGTTACGGACGTGCAGAGATGTGCCCATCTGACCCCGCTATTTGCCGAGTTGATCAGCAGGCTGCGCAGTCCCCTGCCGCTGGGTTCAAAGGCCTTGTCTTCTCCGGCAGCAGAGCTTCACGGAAAGTTGCGGCGCGAGCAGGGCTATAGTGCGGCGATGATGGTGGAGGAGTCACGCATGCTGCAGGTGAGCATCTTTCAGACCCTGCAGAACAACCTGTTCAAGGTTGATTTCAGTCTTCTGCTGCTGGGAGTGATGGCGATTGCAGACGAGGTCGACTCACAACTGGCGCAGGCCATGACGGCTTATGTCAAGGAAGCAGGCATCGATCGCTTTCCCGATGCGGGAAAGTATTCGGCTGCCTGACTCGAGCGTCGACTACTTGTAGCTGCGCTGGTACATGCGGGTCATACGGTCATGCCAGCCGAGGTGATCCTCATCGAACAGTGCGTAGAGGAAGCCGAGGCCAAGCGGCGCCGCTGCCAGCACCAGGGCAAAGATGCGCTTGCGCATGGCGTCGCGTGTCGGGTTGTCATCGTCGAAGGTGCACAGGGCAATACGTGCATAGCGCATACCAGGCGTCGCTTCGGCAAAGGTGAAGAAGAGGAACTGGTAGAGCAGGTACAGCGCTACCAGCAGCACTACTCCGCCGATCATGGCCGGTTTCCCTGTTGGCGGATGCGAAGTGCTGGTCGCAAACACCAGGACAAACAGCGCGAATGCAATGCCGACCAGCGCCGCGTCGACGATGCCGGCCATCAGGCGGTCAGGGATTCCGGCGACTCCCGGGAACGAAGCGTGCTCCACGACCTGGCTGCGGCTGGCATGACTGTACGCGGACGCCATTGATCTATTGTAAGACTGCGGCCGCCGTCCGGGAGTTACCGGGGTCTGGTTCGCTGCAGTTTTAACATTGCCATTTGGTTGGGAATAGCCATTGTCCGGATAGGTCTCGTCGGGATAGGCGCCAAGCTGAATGGAACTCCACTCGGTTGCCCGGGGCGGGACCTCTGGCTGGGTAGAGATGGAAGACTGTTCCACCTCGAAAATGCGCAACTGTCCCGGCTCGGTCGCCGCGGCATCGCGCAACGGGCCTTCTGCGTGGCGGGGCCGGGCCTTGCGGGCAGCGACCAGTTCGCGAGGAAATTCGAGCAGCTTGGCCGGCAACGGGATCGCCGGCGTAACAAGTGCTTCCTGTACCGGGTCGATGAGTGAGGGAACCGGCGGCTGCTGCGACCGGGTGCCTTCGTTGGACGACGTCGGCGGAGAAGGCCTCGAGTAGTGAAAGCCGGAAGCGCCATGGTCGACGCGCGGTGGCGTGGCCGGGCGAGCGGCCTGTTGCTCCGGCGGGGCAGGCTTCGCTGCAGCAGCAGGTGCTGGTGCTTCGACCGCGCTGATCTCAGGTTCAGGAGCCGTGAGCTGCGCATGGTTCATCTCGGCATACATGGCATCGGCAGCGGCCCGCGCATGGTTGGCGGCAGCCTGGGCGGCAACGGCAGCCATCATGGCTGCGCGCACTTCAGACGCGAGATATTCCTTGTAGCTGGGTGCCTGCGCGTAACGGGCAGCGACGGCGGCGGCAACGCGCGACGCCTTTGCCTTCGCGTCGTCCATCCCTGAGTCATCATGCGCCGGGGTGGAGTCGACCTGCGGCTGGCTACCCTGCTTCCGGGCGCGGGCAGCAGCGAGCTTGTGGTTCAGTTCCTGTTTCCATGCCGGCTCGGCATACGGGACCGGTCCCGTCGTTCCATTCGCGGCTCGCTCCAGTTCACTCGGAACAGTACTCACGCTTGACCCCATCCTCTTTTAATCCTGACGCCATTCTGGTGCACGCTGTGTTTTCCTCAACCACGTTTGTGGGATATCCCGCAAAACGGCTGAAGGCGAAAATGAGGCAGCGGAGAAACAGGTCGTCAACGTTCCGGGACGCATCAAGGCGCGGCGGAAGCGGCAACGGTCAGGTTTTCTTCTTACCAGAGCGGCGGTCGCTCGTCAGCAAAGGCGCCCAGCGTTTGTTATGCTGAGGAAGCCCCGCTAATGAGTCTCCGCACCTTTTTGTGTATCACGCTGGTCTGCCTGTGTCACTCGCCGGGTACTCTGCACGCGTTGACCAACCAAGTACCCCAGCCAACCCCCGGGCAAAGTTCAGTAACAACTACGGAACCTTCTTCGACGTCTCAGCAGGAACCAGCGCCTTCTGTTGCCGTCCCTGCGGGTGATGCCAACCAGCTTCCCGACAGTCCACCAGTGCTCGATGCGAATGGCAAGCCCGTTCCCGAGGCTGTGCCCGTGCCTGCGACGCCCACGGGTACGCCTGTCCATGTGGAAGCAGCCCAGCAGCAGATCAACGGCCACACGTACACGCTGCTCGGTGAGGTCACGGTCCGTTATCGCGGGTACATCCTGCGCGCGGACAAGGTGAACTACAACCAGGATACCGGCGACATTGAAGCCGACGGCCACCTGCAAGTGGAAGGGCCCGGCGAGGAGATGATCCAGGCCGACCACGGCACCGTCAACGTGGACGTGGATTCAGCGCGGTTCTATGAAGTGATCGGCAGCGTCGGCATGCGGACAGCCGCGGCCCGGCGTACCGCCGTCTATACCGGGATCAATCCGTTTATCTTCCAGGGGCGCGTCGTCATCCAGGAGGGCCCGAAAAAGTTCAAGATCATCGATGGCAGCATGACGTCATGCAGCCTGCCCCGGCCCGACTGGACGATCACGGCCAGCGAAATCTTCGTAGGCGACGGCAAAGCGTATGCGAAGAACGGTGCCTTCCGTCTCTTCCACTTCCCCATCATCTACCTGCCGTATGTCACGCATCCTGTAGGTGAGAGTGATCGCCAGAGCGGTCTGCTGGTGCCGGTGTACGAGAATTCGACCATTAAAGGGACAGTCGTCGGCGAGGGCTTTTTCCTGGTGCTGAACCGCAGCATGGACCTGACGGTAGGTCTGGATTACTGGTCCAAACGTGGCTGGTCGCCGAGTGGCGAGTTTCGCTACAAGGGCCGCGATGAGAACTATGCCGACGTCCGGTTTACCGCGCTGCAGGACAAGCTGCATGTGAGCGGTGCGGATATTGTGGCCAATGGCTGGCGGCAGCTCGACGAACACACCCGGGCAGTGGCGAGCCTCGAATATCTAAGCTCCTACCTCTACAGGAATACGTTCGCCACCAGTTTCGCGGCGTCCGTCGCGTCCCAGGTGGATTCGACAGCTTTCATTACCCGCAACGAAGACAACGGCAGCTCGGAGAGCTTCGATTTTTCGCGCTATACCAGTTACCAGAGCACGGCCGCCGGCAATGACATTCTGATCTCGCACCAGCCGGAACTGGATTACAACACCTTCTCCCGCTACATCGGCCGCACGCCGTTTACCTGGGAATTCGACGGCTCGGTCGGCGGATTGAATCGACGAGAGCCGGGCGTGCAGGGTGAGGCCAAATTTGAAACGGCGCAGGAAGTCGGCCGCATCGATGCTCACCCGACAATCGCACTGCCGCTGCATTTCGATGGCTGGAATTTTCGTCCGCAGGTGGGCCTGCGTGAGACGTTCTACTCCAAGAGCCAGTCGCCCGGCCTGGACATTCCGACGTATCGCAATGGCAGCCTGAACCGGGAAGCGCTGGAAGGCGGCTTCGAACTGAGGCCGCCGGTGATGGAGCGCGACTTCAGTACGCCGTGGTTTTCAAAATACCTCGGTAGCGAGATGCGTCACGTCATTGCGCCGGAATTCACCTACAGCTACCGCAGCGGTATCGGCAACTATCCCTCGATCCTGCGCTTCGATGCGACGGACGTCGTGAGCAATACCAACGAACTCAAGTTCACACTGGCCCAGCGCTTCTACTTTCGCCGGGCTGGTGAGAACGGTGGCCAGGGCACGCCTGCCTGCGAAAACAAGCCGGTGCCGCCGCCGGTGACGGGCAAGATCTACCTGCCCATCGACTACCGCGAGTGTGCCACGCCCGCGGAGGCCGGATCCGGCGCCACGAATGCGTGGATCAGCTGGGACCTGACGGCTGCACACTTCTTTGACCCGACCTTCGGTGGCGCCGTGGGCTCTTTCCGGCGCAATGTGCTTGATTCGACACTGGACATGTCCGGAATCTCATTCCTGTTTGCGCCGCGGGATTATTCGCCCATCGTCTCGCGACTTGCGTATCACAGCAGTCAGCACGCAACCGTCGGATGGGATGTCGATTACGACACCAAGGCCGGCCATCTGGACAACAGCAACGTATACACGACGCTGCGTAACGGCAACTACTTCGCCTCTTTTTCAGAGGACCGCCTGAACGCCCTGCAGTCGCAGAGCAATGCATTCTTGGCGCAGCCGCCTGCCGCGCTGGCCGCCCTGGCTGAGCAGGTCAGCCGTCATGAACCGCTCACCTCGTACAGTCAGCTGCAGTTCCTGCTGGGGTATGGCTACGACATCAAGCCGGGTCTGAGCGCGGGTCTGAATGGTGGCTATGACTTTGTGAACAGCCGGCTCGAATATGGAGGCGCCCAGGCGACTTATAACTGGAACTGCTGCGGCGTCACGCTTGAATATCGCCGGGTGTACGTGGCCGGTTCGTCGCAGGATGAAAATGTTGAGAGCTTCAACTTCACCCTGGCGGGCGTCGGTACTGCCGGCAATACGAATCGCAGTCAGCTGGTGTATTAGCGAGCATCCCGCTGCAACTCTCCGCGAACTCGTCTATATTCGCTGCTGTATCTGCGGCACCTAAAAGTTCTGCGTTCTGCCAGGAGAGTCATGCGTTTCGAACTCAATCAGTGGATGCGTCGTGTGGTTCCAACAGCCTTTTACACTGCAGCGATCAGCGTTGCGTTCGCTGCGACGCCCGCTCTCTACGCGGCTGCCAAGCTTCCGCCCACCAAGCCGCTGCATGTGCCGGATTTCAAGTACGAACGCTACACCCTGCCCAACGGCCTCACCGTTCTGCTGCATGAGGACCATCGCCTGCCGCTGGTCGCGATGGACATCTGGTACCACGTCGGGCCGGTGAACGAAACTGCCGGCCGCACCGGCTTCGCGCACCTGTTTGAGCACATGATGTTCGAAGGCTCGGAGCATGTCGGCGAAAAAGCGCATTTCAAGTATCTTGAAGGCGCAGGCGCGACCGGCATCAACGGGACCACCAGCTTCGACCGCACAAACTACTTTGAAACGCTACCCAGCAACCAGGTGGAAACGGGCCTGTGGCTGGAGAGCGATCGCATGGGCTTTCTGCTCGAAACACTCGACCGCGAGAAGCTGACGAACCAGCGTGACGTAGTCCGCAACGAGCGCCGACAGGGTGAAAACTCGCCTTACAGGCTTTCGCGTGAGGAGATGTTTCACCAGCTCTTTCCGAAGACCCATCCTTACTACGCGAATGTCATCGGCTCCCACGCGGATATCGAAGCAGCGCGGCTGAACGATGTCCGCGACTTCTTTCGCAACTACTACACGCCGAACAATGCCAACCTGGCCATCGCCGGAGACTTCAAGCCTGCTGAGATCAAGGCGCTGGTCGAGAAATATTTCGGACCCATCAAGCGTGGTCCGGATGCACCGCCTGTCAATGTCGATACACCACCGATCACCTCCGAGCGCAAGGTCACTGTAACCGACACAGTGCAGCTGCCGCGGGTGACCTACGCGTGGCTGGTGGCGCCGGCATTTCAATCGGGCGATGCTGAAGCTGACCTGGTGTCCGATATTTTGGGCGGCGGCAAGTCGAGTCGCCTGTATCGCAAGCTCGTGTATGAAAAGCAGATCGCGCAGGCAGTCGACTGCTCCGACTTCAATCTCAAACTACGGTCTGTTTTTTCCTGCAATGTGACGGCACGCCCCGGCATTACGGCCGAGCAGTTGCAAGCTGCCATAGATGAAGAGTTGGAAACACTGCGCACCAAGGGGCCTTCGCAGGCAGAACTGGACGGCGCGCGTAACCAGATGCTGACCAATCTCATCAGCGGCCTGCAAAGCCTCGGTGGCTTCGGCGGCGTGGCCGACACGATGGATTACTACAATTACTACACTGGCGACCCGGGCTATCTGCCGAAGGACATCAAGCGCTACCAGGCCGTCACCGTTGCCTCCGTTACAAGTTTCGCGCAGTCCATGCTGGGTAAGGATCAGCGGGTCGTTGTCACGACCGTGCCCGGCAAGAAAGTCGTCGATGATGTGCCGCGCAGTCCGGCTGATACGGATGCAAGCGTCAAGATCACGCCCCCGTATCCGCAGAGCTTCGAAGATGCGCAGAGCTGGCGCAAGGAGCAGCCGAAGGCCGGCCCGCCGCCAACACTGCATCTGCCAGTGCCGACTGTTTTCTCGCTCTCGAATGGCATGAAGGTGTACCTGGTCGAAGACCACGCGCTCCCTGTGGTAAGCGCTACTGTGGTCAATCGGGCTGGCGGCGAAGCGAATCCTGAAGGAAAGCCTGGACTGTCGGCCTTCACGGCGCAGCTACTCACTGAAGGAACGAAAGGTCGTTCCGCGACCGAGATTGCGGACCAGGCAGACGAGCTCGGCATCAAGCTGACCTCGGTCGGCACGATGGACTCGGCTGTCGCGAGCCTCTCCGGCCTGAGCAATACGACGGACGCATCGTTTGACCTGCTGGCCGATGTCGTGCAGCATCCCGCCTTCTCGCCGGAAGAGGTGGAGCGCGTGCGCAAGCAGCGACTCACCTCCATCGTGCAGGAGGCAGATCAGCCGACACAGTCGGTCGTGCGCGTCGGCAATAAGGCGCTCTATGGCGACCAGCCGTATGGCTATCGACCGATCGGTACGGCGGCATCGGTCAAAGCGATCACGCGCGATGACCTGTCGAGCTTCTGGCAGCAGCACTATGGGCCGAAAGGGGCAGCGCTTGTGATTGCCGGCGATGTGAAGGAAGCCGATGCGCGTCAGCTGGCTGAACGCTATTTCCAATCGTGGTCTGCTCCTCAAGCTGCTGCTGCCGCGAAGCTTCCAGCGGCACCGGCGGCGCCGTCGCGAAAGATCATCATCGTTGACCGGCCCGGTTCGCCGCAGACTGTGCTCTACGCATTCGGGCTCGGTGTACCGCGCAGTACGCCGGACTATCCGGCGACACTGGTGATGAACGATATCCTTGGCGGACTTTTCTCCAGCCGCCTGAACATGAACCTGCGCGAGCAGCATGGATATACCTATGGCGCCGGCTCGCGCTTCAGCTTCTATCGCGAGGGCGGCCCGGTGTATGCAGGTGCACAGGTGCGAACCGATGTGACAGCCCCGGCAGCAAAGGAGATGTTCATCGAACTCAAACGCATCGGCACAGATCCGGCAACGTCCGCCGAGCTGACGCTGGCACGTGACAGCCAGCTGCGTTCTTTGCCAGGTCGATTCGAAACAGTGGATGAGGTCGATTCGCAGGTGGAGGAAATCTTCAATTATGGTCTGCCTGTTGATTACTTCGCCAAGCTGCCGGCTGCCTTTGAAGCTGTCACGCCCGAAGCGGTTGAGCAGGTAGCGAAGAGTGATATCCACCCGGATGCGATGATCCTGGTCGCTGTCGGCGACCGCGCCAAGATTGAACCGGGATTGAAAGATTTGAATCTTGGACCGATCGAATTCCGCGATGCCATGGGCGATGCGGTGAGTGATGCACCGAAGCAGTGATTGCCAGCAGTTTATTCAGAAGAACTGGAGTACATGGGACCGATGAAACGACGAACCGTATTGAAAGCAGCCGCGAGTGTCGCCGCCGGCTCAGCCCTGGGCGCAACCGGCATGTTTGCGCAAAGCAATGCAACGCCAGCCCCCGCCTCGCTCGACGCCATGGCGCAGAAGACGAGGGACGGCCGCATTCATCAATCTGTAAGCCGCTGGTGTTACGCCAAAATGTCAATGGATGATCTTTGTAAAACAGCACAGTCGCTCGGCCTGGTCGGCATCGATCTGCTCGAGCTGGAGGAATTCGATATCCCTGCGCGTTACGGCCTGCGCTGCACCATGGGATACGCCGGCGGCGGCAATATTAAATCGGCGCTCAACCGTACAGAGAACCACCAGGCCATCGAGGATGCTTTCCGGAAGAACATTCCGATTGCCGCCAAAGCAAACGTGCCTAATGTCATTACGTTTTCCGGAAATCGCATGGGCATGTCCGATGCTGAAGGCGCGAAGAACTGCATCACCGGCCTGAATCGTCTGAAAAAAATAGCCGAAGACAACAATGTGACGATCTGCATGGAATTGCTCAACAGCAAGGTCAACCATCCTGATTACATGTGCGACCACACCGCATGGGGGGTCGAAGTGGTCAGCGCGGTGAATTCAACACACGTGAAATTGCTGTACGACATTTACCATATGCAGATTATGGAAGGCGACCTGATCGCCACCATCCGTGCAAATGCGCAATGGCTGGGCCACTTTCATACCGGCGGCGTTCCCGGCCGTCATGAACTGAATAATCAGCAGGAAGTGCAGTGGGATGGCGTGATGCGCGGCATCGCAGACACCGGGTTCAAGGGCTACGTCGCGCATGAGTTCGTACCGGCGGGCGATCCCGTCGCGGGATTGAAGCAGGCCGCCGAACTCTGCACGATCTAGTATCGAGCGGGCCTCGATAGCGAAGATCGGAGAATTAAAGGATGAATCGGGCAGTGCTTCAATTCGAGGTCTGCGACCGCACTGAGTGGACGGGAAGGGAACGACTTCGCAAACGTGAAGCGCTCCGCCAGACACTACGGACGTGGCGCCGATATTACGCACCCGCCGCTATTATCAGGCGGGTACTTCATCGATTCGCCCCTCCGCTGCCAAAGGATGATTTGGGATTCGACGGCCCCAGTGAAAGTTTGGTCCCAATCACAGGGCCGTTACGTCCAGCTTCAAGTCTCAGCATTCAATTGCAGTGTCAAAGGTCGGACGTTGATCAATGCGACATTGTCGCCATCGCTTCCAGTTCGCCGCGGAAATAGAACGAAGCTATTCGCCGTTCAGCATCTGTACCTGTGACGTGTTCTGCAGGTTGACTGTGAAGATTCCGGCGAGCACCAGCAGCGCGCCCGCGGCCTGTAGCCAGCTGTATTTTTCTGCCAGCAGAATGAACGCGAGCAGTGCAGTGACGGGCGCCTGCGCCAACAGCGTCACAGATGTGACTGTTGCCGGCAGATGGCCGAGCGCATAGGTCAGCGCGAAGTAGCCGATTAACTGGCTGACGATCCCCATGCCCAGCAAGCCGGACCAGATCTTCGCATCGTGCGGCACGCTCATTGAGATGCCGAGCGCCACGTCGAAAAGCCCAAGGCAAAGCATGCTTGAGAAGAGCGAGATGCCGAGCAGCGCCAGCGATGCCACCTGGTTGCGTACATGCTCGGTCACCATCAGGTAGCCGCCAAAGAAGACAGATGTGGCGATGGCGAGAAAATCGGCGCGCCCGAAGCTTGCGCCCTGCGCGAGATCTCTGCTCACAATCAGGAGCGAGCCGGAGGTTGCGATCGCCAGGCCCAGCCAGAAGATCGGTCGCGGCGCTCGCCGCAGCACGACCCACGAGAGCACACCCACGACGATAGGCGCATTGGTGCTCAGCAACACTGCGTTCGCGGCCGATGTATGCAGCACTGCCGTGTTGTAGCAGGCGAGGTCGCCGGCGAAAAAGAGACCGCCAAGCATTGCCATCCAGAGGGAGCGACGCGTCATCCGCAGCGCTTCGCGCTGGCGCAACAGAAGGTAGGGCCACAGCAGCACGCCCGCTATTAACATGCGGTAGAAGGCCGAGGCCGGTCCGGGGATGGGCGCCCAGCGGATGAAGATTGCCGACCACGCGATGGCGACAATACCGATGACAAGTGCAAGGTAAGCCTTGCCATCCACCACAGGTTTTATTGAAGATTGCGAAGGATTCACTCTTCCCAGTAGATAGGAAACAAGCCTGTGCTGCCACTCGTCACAGCAGAAGGACAAGTTTCACTATCCTCTGTTCAACCGGGCTGTTAAGATTTCACCTTCGCGATTGCAATTCCGGAGATGATTTCTTGACACACTTTACGCGTCGATCCACGCTGCTGCTTGCGTCCCTGCTGTTGATGGCCTCAGCCAGTCATGCGCTCTTTGCCGCAGGGCCAACTGATGCGAAGGCACAGAAGACCTTTGCCGAGGCGCAGGAAAAGCTGAAGCAGCACCGGCACGCTGAAGCCCTCGACCTTTTCAAGAAGGCAGACAAGCAGGACGGGCATCACTGTGGCGACTGCGTTCGCCAGGAATTTTCGCTTACTCTCGACGCCGGAGATTACAAGCACGCGACTGAGGCTGCCACCGAATTGATTGGCATGGCACAGACGCCCGTCGAGACGGCGAGCGCGCATGCCGACCGCGCCTTTGCTGAACTGCGGCGCGGCCAGCAGGAGCATAAGCAGGACGTTTTTGCCGCAGCCGATCAGGATTTTCAGGCAGCGCTGGCGGTCGCGCCGAACGATACGCCCTCGCTGTACGGCGATGGCATGGCGCTCGCCAACATGTCGCAGGATGATGCCGCGAAACAGCGCTTTGCCGCATTCGTGAAGCTGAAGAGCTCGGGCTCGATCGAGGCGCAGAGGGCGATCCGCTATGTGAATGCCCCGCAGCTGGCCCGGCAGCGTATGGCCCCGCCGTTTGAAGTGACAACGCTCGATGGTCGACATTTATCGCTCGATGATTTACAGGGTAACGTTGTGCTCATCGATTTCTGGGCGACGTGGTGCGGGCCATGCCGTGAAGCTCTGCCGAGTGTGCAACACATCGCGGAAAAATTTGCCGGTCAGCCACTGGTGGTCCTGAGTGTAAGCCTGGATAAAGACGACGCGAAGTGGAAGGCGTTCGTCGCGCAGCACAACATGACCTGGCCGCAGACGCGTGATGGCGGCTTTGAAAGCGCACTGAGCCGTGAATTTCAGGTCAACGCCATTCCGCATACGTTCACCATCGATGCTGACGGCGTATTGCAGGATGAGCATGTTGGCGACGCTGCGATCGAAGGCAAGTTGAAGAAGCTGATTGCGCAGGCGAAACAGTTGCAGCGGCCCGTGTCTCCCTCGGCGACGGAAGAAGCGAAGGGACCGGCGCAGTAGGGCAGGACGCGCTTTGGTCCAATACACAATTCGTCCGAAAGCGTCACTTGCAAAGCTGGCGGGGCTTCGCTAGCATCCAACACAGAGATCGGCCTGCAAAGCAGGTTTGGTGATCTACGCTGGTTGAACCTTTAATCATTGAACAAGGGACTCGACTCGACAATTAGCTCCGTGTGCAGCGTCCGCCAGTCCGGAATGCCTAACGAGCTTCGGAGAGTTCCGCCGTCTTAGGACGGGTTCACCAGCGCTTCACCGCACGGCCCCGTGGGTCGATCTTGTTTCATTCCTGCCTGTCCATGCAGCCCGATCCCTGCTCACTTCGAGCGTGGCATGAAGTTCCGCACTCCATTTTGATCGTTCGCTCAACAGTTGATTCATTCGCAATGGCTCGTCGATACCGCTCCTGAACTATCACGGCTATGGCCTGCAATACTTTTCGTCAAGTTCGCTTCACAGAGTTGGTACATAAATGCATCCTCTAGTTGTCTGTGCACAAGTTTTCATGCCTGCTCGATCGCGCTGGTATGGGTCGCTCGATTCCCGAACGTGGTGGCAGAGTTTTACGAGTACGGCATCCCGGATTGGGTGCGTACCGTGGTTGGTGCTACTAAAATCTCGCTGGCAACGCTGCTGGTGGCAGGGATCTGGTACCCGGCGCTGGTCACGGTGCCGGCTCTCCTGATGGCTGGCCTTATGTTGTGCGCACTGGCCGCCCATCTGAAGGTGCACCATGTGTGGCAAAAATATCTTCCCTCCGGCCTGTTGCTGGTTTTGTCATTGTTCGTGGCGTACGTATACGCAAGACCCATCCACCCATGACGGCGGTGAAGGGTCTTAGTTGTTTGTCGGGCGCGGCATTTGTGATCTACGGCGTTCTCTGTTTCTACTCCACGTCGATGGCGAATGACTTTCATCGCTTTGGCCTGGACGATCTGCGCGTGCTCACCGGCATCCTGGAACTGCTTGGCGGCACTGGCCTGTTGATGGGCCTCAAGTGGCCGTCCGCACTATGGATCTCAGCGGCTGGTCTAGCCCTGCTGATGCTCATCGCCTTCTGCATCCGGATGCGCATGCATGACGGCGTCGTGGTTTCTGCGCCCTCGTTCACACTGATGCTGATCAATATTTACATTGCGATCAGGTCGCCCAGAGTTTTGCCTTTTACCGCAGCGCATCGAAGCATCTAGCCGCACCGCAAGCTTCTCGCAGCATGCTCGCTGGTACGACGCTGGGCGGTTACTCGAGAAGCTATCTCCTGGTCTGCACCTGCCTGCCGCAGGACGATAAGACCGATCATCCGGACTCCCGGTATAGATCGTGTCCTGAGCGAGACCATCTATTCACTAACGGCGCAGGTCGGCCGCGTATTCGCGAAATTTCAGGAGACATCATCATGCGCATTTTTGTGACTGGAGCACCAGGATTTATCGGCTCGGCGCTCGTTTCGGATTTACTGCAGGCAGGGCATCACGTGCTGGGACTCACGCGGTCGGAAGCCGGGGCCGCGACTCTGAGCGCCGCCGGAGCCGATGTGAAGTATGGCAACCTCGAAGACCTCGACAGCCTGCGCGACGGCGCGTCGAAGGCGGATGGCGTCATTCACCTGGCTTTCAACCATGACTTCTCACAGTTCCAGAAGAATGCGGAGGACGACCGCAAGGCGATCGAAGCCTTGGGCGAAGTGCTGCTGGGAACGAGCCGGCCGTTTGTCGTGACTTCAGGTACAGCAATCGCCGCGAATGTGGATGGCAAGCCATCGACGGAAGACGGTCCGACCTCATCGTGGAACCCGCGCGCGGCTGCAGAAGCACTGGTGAAGACGTTGACGACCCGTGGCGTCAACACGTCGATCGTACGTTTGCCGCAGGTGCACGATACCCGCAAGCAGGGTCTCGTTCCCTATATAACCGCCGTAGCGCGGGAGAAACGCGTCTCGGCGTACGTTGGCGATGGCAACAATCGCTGGCCTGCTGCACATGTATCTGACGTGGCGCGTCTGTACCGGCTCGCCTTTGAAAAGGCTGAACCGGGCGCGATCTATCACGCGGTCGATGAAGAGGGTGTGTCGATGAAGGCGATCGCTGAAGCGCTCGGCCGCGGACTGAAGGTGCCGGTGGTCAGCATTAAGCCAGAAGAGACCGAGGCACAGTTCGGCTGGCTGGGCGTCTTTGCCGGTCATGATATGCCGTCTTCCAGTGCAATTACGCAACAGAGACTGAACTGGAAGCCGACGGGTCCTGACTTGATCACTGACCTGAATAATATGGATTACACCCAGGCCTGATTCGACTGGCCGTATCCGCGCGACAGGCCTCGCCGCATTCGCCTTCGAGAATAATCACAGGCCCGGCAAACTTTATTTGCCGGGCATGACGCTTTCCTCACGCCAATAGCGCATTCACCTACAGGGAGATAGCGCCGCCATCATCCGCAGGCGGACCTGTTTCCCTGAAGTGCCCTCTGCACTGTCAACTCGGGGGAGTTGACAGTGCTTTTTTATAGCGTTGGCAGCGATGTTTTGCAGGAATGCGGGCCGCGCTGCGCCTTAGTCTCTCAGGCGACGTTGCGCACTTCATCAAGAGCCGGCTCAGTCATCGGCCAGTGTTTACCGGTCAAGTGGCAATAGGCCCTCATCTGCTGGTACAGGCTTTTGGCGTGCTTATGCATCCCCTGGTCAGCGTATCGATAGTTCAGCACCTCGATACAGGTCTGATTGGCGTAGATGGCGTCTTCGAGAAAACCGACGAGATAATTTCTGTCTTCAGTTTTGAGTGGTTGCATGCTGGGCCCTTGTCGCTTTATTGAAAGGCTAGTGTACAGACACCGTGACGTTCGTCACGACTTAAGTTGGCAACGACTGATACGGAAGTACTCTCTACAAAAGTATCAATTATGGCACCCATTGGTAAGTACCCTGTCGCGCGCCAGTCAGCGCTCGATGTGACGCAATACAGGCCAGCCTGCCCCGACTGCTTTACGGATTGACCCGTAAAGGCGACACTGAAAGCGACTTCCTGTGTACCCCCGTCTCCTCACTTTCGGCAACCTCACGCTGCCCACCTATGGCGCCTTTATGGCCATTGCCGTCGTGTCGGCGCTGTTGCTGGCGATGGCGCTCGCCAGGCGTACCGGCCTCAATCGGGACCGCACGTGGACACTGGGTTTGCTGGCTGTATTCAGCGCAATCGCCGGTTCGAAAGTCTTTGCAATTTTCAGTAACTGGAGCAGCGTACTCGCGTCGCCGCGGGTGTTGCTGAGTCTGCCTGCAATGCAATCCCAGGGTGTCGATTACGGAGGAATCCTGCTGGCATTGGTAGTCTGCGCCGCCTATTTCGCCTATGCCAGGCTGCCGCTGCTGCGCACACTGGACGCCGCTGCACCCGCGCTCGCACTGGGCCAGGGGATTGCCAGCATGGGCTGCCTGATGGCCGGATGCGGCTACGGCCAGCCGATTACGGGAGCCGGACGTCACTGGGGCATCCTTTTCAACAGCCGTTTTGCCGAGCGGACCACCGGAGTACCTCTGGGCGTCCCGCTTTACCCGACGCAGATCTACGAGAGCGCCGCCGGACTGCTGATCTGTGGGGTCCTGCTGTTTCTGCTCGCGCGGCCGCACAGGGACGGTGACGTCGCCGGGGCATGGCTCTTTCTTTTCGGAATCGCGCGCTTCTTTCTGGAGTTCTACCGGGGTGATCCCGGTCGCGGCTCTCTTCTGCAGGGCGCATTTACGGGGGTCCAGGCGGTTACCGTCACCATGGTGGTGCTGGGCGGGGTACTCTGGAGTGTGAGCCAAAATCAAATTGCAGGGCACTCGGCAGATGTCTCGTAGAAAGCCACCGGCTGATTTCCCCGAGACACACCCTGAAAACGACAGGCGAGACTCGACGATTACCGCGGTTTCTACCATCGATGAGGACCAGGCCGGCAGCACACGGCCGCCGGCGATTGGGGAATCCATCGTCGTCGACGCTGAGTTTATCGGCCGCCGCCTTGACCAGTACCTGGTCGAGCAGCTTGCCATCAGCCGCGCCCGCGTACAAATGCTGCTCGAACAAGCCGGCATCACTGTCGACGGAAAAGCTGCTGCCAAACCATCGATGAAGCTGAAGGGCGGAGAGCTGATTGCCATCCTGGCCGCACCTGAACCGGCGCCATTGCGCGCGACTGCAGAAGATATTCCGCTCGAATTTATTTACGAAGACAAGGACCTTGCGGTCATCAACAAGCCGCCAGGCATGATGGTCCACGCCGGGGCCGGCAGTTCCTCCGCCGGGTCAGATGAGATGCTCGATGACCCGCGCCAGAGTGGTACGCTGGTCAACGCGCTGCTCCATCACATGCAGAAGCTGTCCTCCGGCGGGGGAGACGGCAGTGCCCCTCTGCGGCCGGGGATCGTGCACCGGCTGGATAAGAACACCAGCGGCCTGATGCTGGTGGCGAAAAACGATGAAGTGCACGCCAAGCTGTCCGACATGTTCTCCAAGCGGCAGGTCAAGAAGACGTATATCGCGCTGCTGCAGGGCACGCTCAAGCAGCCAGCCGGCACCATCAATACGCCGATTGCCCGCGACGCCGTCCGCAGGACCCGTATGACGACCCGGCGTGAAGGTGGCCGTCCTGCGATTTCGCACTACAAAGAGCTGCGGTTCATCGACGGGCCCTACGGCAAGTTCACACTGGTCGAGGTGCGTATCGAGACCGGACGCACCCACCAGATCCGCGTTCATATGTCGTCGATCGGCCATCCCGTCGTGGGCGACACGCTTTACGGCGCACAGGGGAGTATTCCGCTGCAATCCACGCTGAACAAGAAGGGTAAGCGTCCAACGTCGGAGGAGCAGGCGAGGGTGAAGCTGGATCGCAATTTTCTGCACGCGGCCAAACTGCAGCTGGCTCATCCCCGGACAGGCAAACCGCTGGCCTTTGAAGCGCCTTTACCTCCGGACCTGGTTGCCTTTATGGAGCGGCTCCTGCCACCCAGCCCGACAGGCGACAGCCAGAAATAAGTGGCTTCGCTTAAAATGGTGCAAATTCGTATGCCACTCATTCAGAGCGTCCGCTCGCTGCGTTTCGGACTCCTAGTTTCCCTCAGCCTTGCCATCGCCGGCGCGGCACCGATCTTCAGCCAGGCAGCCGTGGCCCAGACCCCGACGGATGCACTGCCCTCTGCGCCAGCCGCTCCGCAGGCCCCTGCCCAACCGGCGACGCAGACTGCACCGGCGCCCAAGGCCACGGCTCCTGCGGCTCAGGCCACTCCTGCACCAGCCCAGGCAGCGCCCGCTCCGGGCCCGGCAACGCAGGCAGGTCAGACTGCCGCGCAGAGCAAGACCGCCCAGGATGACAACAACGCCTTCACCCTCAAGACCAGCGTCAACGAAGTGAACCTGATCTTCACCGTCACCGACAAGCACGGCAAGTTCATCAATGACCTGCAGCCCAAAGACTTTGCGCTGCTGGACAATCAGAAGCCCCCGACCCAGGTCTACAGTTTCAGCCAGCAGACAAATCTCCCGTTACGCGTTGGCCTGCTTATCGATGCCAGTACCTCTATTCGCCTGCAGTTTAAGTTCGAACAGCAGGCGGCCACGGAATTTCTGCTGCAGGTGCTGCGGCCGCAGACTGACCGCGCCTTCATCATGGGGTTTAACTCCAAGGCGTACATCACGCAGGACTATACCAACAACCCGGACGCACTCGAAGCCGGCATAAACAAGCTGCAGCCTGCCGGCGGTACCGCCCTTTACGACGCGATCTTCACGGCCTGCCGCGATAAACTGCTGAGCGCCGCACCCGCCCAGGCCACCGTCCGCAAGGCCCTGGTCGTCGTTTCAGACGGAGATGACAACCAGAGCCGCGCCTACCTCGACGACGCGATCAAGGAATGCCAGCGCGCCCAGGCCGAGGTTTACACCATCAGCACCAATTCCGGCCCCAGCCGCGACCGCGGCGATGACACGCTCGCCAAAATCTCCGCTGCGACCGGCGGCACAGCCTTCTTCCCGCACCGGATCGAAGATATCTCTGTCGAGTTCAACTCGATTCAACTCGAACTCCGCAGCCAGTATGCTCTTGCCTACAAACCAGCGGACTTCAAGCCGGATGGGTCGTTCCGCACGATCTATTTTCAAGCGCTCGACCGTAGCTACACTGTCCGTGCACCGAAAGGGTATTTCGCGACCCAGTAAGTCCTAGAGCATCCGCGAGTCATAGAAGACAGGCTGCCTCTGCGCAGCCAGGCGGCAGGTGTGCAGGGCTGCTTTGGGAAGGTTTCGAGGTCTTTATTACCAAAAGAGCACTCGATACTGCGATATTGCCCTAAGGTAACGGGTGCAACTAAAGTCGCATCTGAACAAACTTTGGGCTCAGACCGATAAGCTCACTATGACGCGACCTACTCGAATGGAGACTCCTTTGAAAAATCAGACCCCTAAGCCGACCGAAAACGCCACCGAGAGAGCTTCCCGCATGGCATCCATCCGCCAGCAGATTGCGGACGGGACCTACCGCGTCAACTCCGATGCACTGGCGGAAGCGCTGATTCAGCAGCTGCAAAAGAAGTCACACCGACGTGTGGCCTGACAGGGTCGGCTGCGCGCATGGGCACGAGAGTGGTCAGCGCTCGGGTACTAGGTACGTTGAAAGACTTTCCGGGACACGAAGCAATGCGGTTTCCTGAAAACTCAGTTTGGATACATCTGTATTCATGTCAACATAAGCAATTGTCACTGTGTCATTTTCCCGGCGGCCGGGCGGGCGGCATCAATGTCGCCCGGACATTGCCTTCGAGGTGAAGGCCCGTTTACCGGGTTGCAGCAGGATGCGAATGCAGTCGCACGACTGTCCCGGACGATTGCATGCAGCCCACGGTAGCGCGGCCGATCCATATCCTTAAGACCAGCAGATTCTGACCCTGTCGAACATTTATTAGGTGGCCCTCGCGATCCGGCGACCGCTGCCCCTGACGCGCGCATCCTAGTAGGCAGTAGCGTAAGTTAGAGGCAGAGGTCGGACCGGAATTATGCCGAAGAGTCGTGATGGTGCACGCAATGTTTTGGGAACGCCGCTGGAAACCTGCGGTACCGATCCGGTGACAGGTTTCTACCGCAATGGCTGCTGCGACACCGGCCCGGATGACGCCGGCATGCACGTTGTCTGCGCGGTAATGACCGATGAGTTCCTGGTCTTCTCGAAGGAGCGCGGGAATGATCTTTCAACTCCGCGGGCAGGCTTTGCCGGGCTGCATGCGGGCGACCCGTGGTGCCTTTGCGCGATGCGGTGGCTGGAAGCTTTTCACTTCGGTGTTGCGCCGCCGGTGTTGCTGAGTGCGACACACGAAAATACGCTGCAGGTGGTGCCGCTGGAAGCTCTCGAAACGCACGCCCTGGATCGCCACGTCGACGCTTAACATCAACCAAAAGAAAAGCCGGACGGCGTTCTCCGTGCGGCTTTCTTTTTTTCTGCGGCGCCTTTCGAGGCTGTCATGAATAAGCCGTTATTTGCCTGCGATGGCTTCTTCGTTCGCGAGCGTTTTGAAATCTGTGTAGCCCTCCGCTCCACCGCCGTACCACGTGTCCTTTGGCGCGTCGTTCAGGGGAGCACCTAATTTCAGGCGCTCGACGAGATCTGGATTGCCGATGAACAGGCGTCCGAAACAGATGAGGTCAGCGAGGTTCTCGCGGCGCGCCTTTTCGGCAAGAGCTAGATCGTAGCCATTATTCGCGATGTAGAAACCGTCGAACAGCTCTCGCAGTTTCTTGAAGCTGAAGTCCGCCGGAATGTCGCGCGGACCAATGGTTTCGCCCTCGATGATGTGAATATAGGCGAGCTTGAACTGGTTGAGTTGCTTGACCACGTACGAGAACGTCTCGAAGGGATGGCTGTCCGAAATGTTGTTTGCGTGGCTGGTGGGGGCGAGGCGGATGCCAACACGATCCTTGCTCCAGACCTTGCAGACAGCCTCGACGACTTCAAGCATCAGGCGCGCGCGGTTTTCCAGGCTGCCGCCATAATTATCTGTCCGCCTATTGGTGGAGTCGCGCAGGAACTGGTCAAGCAGGTAGCCGTTCGCGCCATGGATCTCAACGCCGTCAAAGCCCGCGTCCTTGGCGCACTGCGCTGCGTTGACGTACTGTGCGATGATGCCGGGGATTTCACTGGTTTCGAGTGCGCGGGGCGTCACGTGATCTTTGAAACCACTCTCGGTAAATGCCTGGCCGGCCGGCTTGATGGCCGAGGGCGCAACCGGTAGCTGGCCGCCTTCCTGCAAGTCAGGATGCGAGATGCGGCCGACGTGCCAGAGCTGCGAAAAGATGAGACCGCCGTTACCATGCACTGCAGACGTTACCAGCTTCCAGCCTTCAACCTGGTCCTTTGAATAAATCCCCGGCGTGAAGGCATAGCCTTTACCCTGCGGTGAAATTTGCGAGGCCTCGCTGATGATAAGACCGGCACTCGCACGCTGCGCATAGTACTGGGCGTTCAGCGGTCCCGGGATATCACCCTTTCCTGCCCGGCTGCGGGTGAGAGGAGCCATCACGATACGGTTATGAAGATGCAAAGCTCCCATCTGGACCGGTTCAAAAAGATCAGTTTTCAGCGCAGTGGAAGCCGCATTCGCGGTCTCGTTCAGCATGTCGTTCCATCCTTGGTGTTTTCCATGTAGATGCAGAAGCGAGTGCTGCGGCTTCGATGATTCGCGTGCCATGGCAAACGACGCTTGAATTTGTAATTCCGGCAGAAGGGAATACGGCGGCTGGTGAGGTAAATGCAAGTCCTTCACCTCGCACAAGACGACAGGACTTCACTCCAGACAACGAGACTGTCGGCACGCGAAAATACTACGGAGCGGGCGGTGTCTCCTGATAGCCGCCGTCATGCTGGGCTTCAAGCCAGATATTGCAGGCATCAATCAGGATGGTCGAAGGGCCGAGTGCGATCACGGCGTTGATGGGAATTCCTTCAGAAGGATTCACCTGCAGTACAGAGATTTTATCTGTCGCGGGCAGGCCGAGGTCATGGGGCGCGAGGCCATATTTCGCCGAGAAAGCGTAGCTGCTGATCTCTTCGATTTTGGGACTGGGGTTAATGTTGTGCAGGCCCATCCAGACCAGCTCGTGCTCGCCGAGCGAGAGCTTCGCGCCAACCAGCATCTTGGTATGCATCGGATCAAAACACCCGACAGATTTGCCGGAAAGATTCTTCTTCACTTTCCACGTTCCCTGCAGACCGGCAGGCACATATTGTGCAAAGGCAGAACCAGAGAACGAGAGCAGTACTGCTGCAGTAAGAGCCAGGGCACAGCGAGAAAAAAGCTTCATTTGAACATCTCCAGGAATTGCTTTTCTTCGAGCACAGGTACTTTCAATTGCTTCGCCTTGTCGAGCTTGGATCCGGCGTCGTCGCCTGCCACTACATACGACGTTTTCTTGCTGACCGAACCAGAGACGCGACCACCTGCTGATTCGATGCGAACTTTCGCCTCTTCGCGCGTCAACGTCGGGAGTGTACCAGTCAGGACAAACGTCATGCCCTCTAATTCTGTGCTCTTCTGTTTCTTTTCCGCCGTAAAGGTCAGGCCGGCAGCGCGCAGATGTTCCACCAGTTCACGGTTGCGCGGTTCTGCAAAATAATCCCGCACGGCCTCCGCTACCTTTGGACCTACTTCATTCACCGCTTCCAGTTCTTCCTGGGTTGCGGCCATCAATGCGTCCATCGAGCCGAAGGCTTCGGCCAGGAGCTGCCCTGTGCGCTCACCGACAAACGGAATGCCCAGGCCCAGCAGGACGCGCGACAGCGGAGCTTTCTTTGAGCCTTCAATTTCAGACAACAATGAATGTGCTGTTTTGACGCCAATGCGCTCGAGGGATAGAAGTGTCTCCTCGTTGAGCGCGTAGAGGCTGGCCACGCTGGGCAGCAGGCCTTTTTCGAAGAGCTGGGTCACGACTGCGTCGCCCATACCGTCGATGTTCATGACACCGCGCGACGCAAAGTGCAGCACGCTTTCCTTCACACGAGCCGGGCAATCTACATTGATGCAACGATAGTCTGCCTCGCCTTCTTCACGGACGACTTCAGAGTTGCACACCGGGCAATGGGCCGGAAAATGGAAGGTTTTTTTTCCGCGCGGATGGTCCTTGTCATCGACGACCTCGACGACTTTCGGAATCACGTCGCCGCCGCGCTCTACGCGCACGTAGTCGCCGATCTTCAATCCCAGCCGCTCGATCTCGTCCGCATTATGCAGCGTTGCGCGCGTGACAGTGATGCCGCCGATGGGGACAGGGGCGAGCGCCGCGACGGGCGTCAACTTGCCGGTGCGACCGACCTGCACCAGGATGTTCTCGACCCGTGTGATGCCGAAACGCGCGGTAAATTTGTAGGCGATCGCCCAGCGTGGAGCGCGGCCGGTGTAGCCGATCCGGCGCTGTAACGCCGTCTCATTCACCTTGATGACGACGCCATCGATCTCGTAGCTGAGTGAGCTGCGATCGGTTTCGGCCTTCGCGACAAATGCCTGCAGCTGCTCCAGGCTGTGCAGGGCTTCGCGATGCGGATTCACGCGGAAACCTGCTGTCGTCAACGCATCGAGTGTTTCAATCTGCGAGGCAAAGATGTTTTCACCGGCATTGTGCAGTGCGAAGTAGCCGTAGAAATCGAGCCTGCGCTGGGCAACGATGTTCGGCTCGACGGTCCGGATTACGCCGGCAGCGGCGTTCCTGGGATTCGCGGCCGGCGCTTTGCCGCTGGCCTCGCGCTCCTCATTCATCTTCACAAATGCTGCCATCGGCATGACGACTTCGCCGCGTACTTCAAACTGCTGCGGCAGCTTTGCCTTCTTCAGCGTGTCGGCGGAAATCGACAGCGGCACGGAGCGGATGGTGCGCACATTGCTGGTCACTTCTTCGCCGACCGAGCCGTCGCCGCGCGTGATGGCGCGGAGCAGGTGCGAGCGGCCATCGTCCTTCGATGCGGCCCCGTAGTGAAGAGCGAGCGATAACCCATCGAGCTTCAACTCGGTGACGTACTCGACGTGGTCGCGGCCACTGAGGCTGTGCACGCGGCGCTCCCAGTCCGCGAGCTCTTCCGGAGTATTCACATTGTCGAGCGAGAGCATCGCACGCGAATGTTCGACCTTTGCAAAGCCGTCTTTCACCTTGCCGCCGACACGCTGTGTGGGCGAATCGGAGGTGATGCGCTCGGGATGCTCGGCCTCGAGCGCTTTCAACTCGCGCATAAGCTTGTCGAAGTCGAGGTCGTCAATTTCCGGCTCATCGAGTGTGAAGTAGAGATACTCGTGGTGCCGTATCTGCTCGCGCAAGGCGTCGATCCGATCCACGCTCGTCTTACCCGCCGGCTTTGTATCCTGTTTCGTCATCCAGAGGATTATAGGAAGCCTGCCGCTTTCATGCGAACATGCCAGAGCAAGCTGCGCTGCCTCATCATTTGAATTTTGGGGAGACGAACACCTGCATGGAACCCGTAACGCATTTTCTGAGCGGCGCCATTCTCTCCCGCGCGGGCTTCAACCGAAAGACTGCCTATGCGACGCTGGCCATGACGCTGGCGGCGGAGATGCCCGATATCGACGTATTCTGGTCGGTTCGCGGCCCGCTCGCCGGCTTTCAGCACCATCGCGGCATCACGCATACGTTCCTGGGTGCCCCGGTTGAAGCGCTGGTGGTCACGGGTGTCATGTGGGGAATTCATACGCTTCGGAAAAACAAGCCGGAGCAGCAGCCGAAGTGGCACCTGCTATGGCTGTTTTCGACCCTTGCAATCTTCCTGCATATCCTGCTGGACTTCACGAATAACTATGGCGTCCGGCCATTTTTCCCGTTCGACCCGCACTGGCATGCGTGGAGTATCGTCTTCATCGTCGACCCATTCCTGCTGCTGGTGCTGATTGCGGGACTGGTGCTGCCGGCGATTTTCGGCCTGACCGACAGGGAGATCAGCAACCGGCGCGTGCCCTTCCGTGGACGTGGCCTGGCCATCGCTACGCTGCTCCTCATCGGCCTGTATTACGGCTGGCGCAGCACGGAGCAGGCCCACGCGCTCAACCTGGTCCGCCAGGCCGGGGTGGGCAGCGCGCCGGTGGAGAGGCTTGCCGCTGAGCCCTATCCCTTCAGCCCGTTTCACTGGCACGCCATCGTCGAGACGGCCGACTATTACCAGACTGCCGACGTTTCTACATGGACGAACATCGTCGACACCAGCGACGCGAATGACCGTATCCCGAAGCCGCCGGTCACGCCGGCTGTGGTGGCGGCAAAGCAATCCTGGCTGGGCCGCGTGTACCTGGACTGGTCGCAATTTCCGGTAACGCGCGACGCCGGCCGAGAGCTTCCGCCTGATTACGCGAATGATCCGAACGCGCCGCAGATCCTGACGCGGGTCGATTTCGAGGACCTGCGGTTTGCGTATTCGGCGATTCCGGGTGGAAATGAGGGACGCGCACCGCTTGGGGCCAGCGCCTATATTGCGCCGGATGGCCAGGTGGAGGCTATGTATATGGGCGATAAGGCTCAAAAGTAGCGAAATCGACTGAAAAACTGATACGGGATCGGCCGTTCCGTAACTTTGCCGGGAGCTTTCGACTTGACCCCGCTTCCGCTGCCACCCAGAATAGAAGGAGCCACTCGAATTCCTGCCATTGCCATGGCATCCGCTGCAGAACTGCCGGCTCATGAAAGCACGGCGCCTGCAGTCCGGAATGAAGTCCGGCCCAGAGGTCTCAAAAATGTTCGCTTATGTTCTGCTCCTGCTGGCGGTTGTCAGCCGCGTCGTCCCGCACCCTGCCTGGTTCAGCTTCACGGCTGTCGGGGGATCACTGCTTTACTTCGGTGCGCGCCGCTCCTGGTGGCAGGGCATCTTCCCGCTGGCTGCGCTTGCCGCGACGGATTACTACCTGACGGTCTACGCCTATAACTATCCGTTCCACCTGCAGGATTACTTGGTGACGTGGGCGTGGTACGGCGTCGCGATGGTGATCGGCGGAGCGGTGCTGCGTCAGAAGGCAACGGCGGGCCGTGTTATCGGCGCGTCCATCGGCTCATCGACTTCATTTTTCCTGATCAGCAACTTCACCGTCTGGCTCGGCTCTGCAATGTATCCGCAGACCGCGGGCGGACTCGGCACCTGCTACCTTGCCGGACTGCCTTTCTACCGCAATGACCTGATGGCCACGGCGCTGGTCACGGGGCTGGCCTTTGGCGTACCCGCACTGATCCGCCGCAGCAGCGAAGCGCAGGACGGATCGCATGGGCAGATGGCTGCTTAGCACTGCTTAGATCTAAATCACGCCACAAATAAAGCAGGGTCTGCCATTGCAGACCCTGCTTTATTTTGCAGTCTGTTGGGATCTAGGCGGCCTTCTCGAGAGCAGCGCCAAGTTCCTTGATCTTTGATGTGGTTGCTGTCTCTTCGCTGCCAGCAACAGCTACTGTATCTTTCCCAATCTTATGCAGCAGGCTCTTGATCGCGGCACCATCTAGATCCTTGTTCTGTAGGAGCTTCTTGAGTTTGCCGAGGTCGGCGACAACTGTTTTTACGCCCTGATGCGGGTGCTTGGAGAGATACTCTTCCCATCCCTCAATATTGCTGACTGCCTTGTCTACGGTGAAAGACTTTGCCCCGTCGTGAATGGCTTTGATGGTGGTATCAAAACGGCTGGTCGACATGTACATCTCCTGACATCTGGTCTCGTGCTCGAGGTTTCAACACTCTGGCTGGTGGGATGCGGCGACCTATTTTCGCCTGTCGAGTCTGTCGGCGTGATCAATAGAGTCGCTGACAAATTTCCTGCGATCAATGCAGGCGCGATGAGCAATCGTGATGTCTCGCTCATTGCCGGTCGTACTATGCGATCTATTTGACCCATTGGCTTCGCCAGGCCGGGGCATCGAAGGGGTCTGCGAAATACTGCGTCTCATGCACGACCCTGCCGTCGCGGAATTCCATGATGCTGACGGTGTATGCCGGCCGTCCCTGGTAGTCGATGGTGTATTCCGTGATCCACAGGTCACCCCGCCCAACAACGCGCCTGACATTGAACCCGGATGGCTTGCCGGGATGATGACTGCGCAGGGCCTGCAGGTTGGCGCGCCCGAAGATGCGCTCACCAGATTGAGGATAGTCGCAGATGGCATCGTCGGCGTAGATATCGTGTTCGAGTTGGACATCACCGGCAGCCGATGCGCGCCAGTGGATGTCGAGGGCTCCAGGGATCTGTTCCTCTTGCATGGAAGGCTCCCGATGAGGGTCGGACTAATGATCTGCCCGGGGGAGGGATTGTGCAAATGCATGACGCGGTGGTGCGGCGAGTCAGAACAGTCAGCTTTCTCGCTACAGCAACATGCGACCGTTCTCGCGAATCACAGCCGCCGGGCGCCGCGGCGGCAGGGTGGGCAGCACGCCGAGATTAACTTTCGCCCACTCGCACATTTGTTCCAGGATCGGGATCAGCGTCTCGCCGGCGGCACTCAACTGGTAGTCGACGCGTGGGGACGCCGAAGGTGCGCTGGTCCGGACGATCAGCCCATCGATTTCGAGCTCGCGAAGTTGTGCTGTGAGCACTTTCTCGCTTACGCCAGGCAACAGATCCCGCAGTTCGCTGAAGCGGTGCGAGCGAAAAGAAAGACGCCACAGAATCAGAACTTTCCATTTACCCGAGATGACGTTGGACGTCGCCTGGACGGGACATCCATGATGATCTTTCATTGCGGCCTCTCCTTGGTGTCGAGTGAGGACTTACAAAATTGTGCGTACTTCACACGGTACCCGCACGGTGCTATGTTAGCCCGGAATGCGGGAGGTAAGTCTATGGCTACTTTGCTCACACCGGCCGAGATGAAGCATCGGACCGCCGCCCATTTTGAAGATTTTGTGAATCGACGAAATGCCAGTGTCATTCATACCAACATGACACCCGACTTTTATGATCACGACGGTCCTGGCGGCAAGCCTACAGGTGTTGCAGGCGACGAACAGATGATGCTGAGGATGTATGAGGCGATGCCAGATCTGCACCTCGTCATCGAAGATATGGTTGCTGAAAATGACAAGGTTGTGTGCCGCAATAAATGGACCTGGACCGACCCTAAGACGCACAGGAAAATGCAATTCCACGGTTTTGTGCTTTGGCGATTTGAAGGGGATAAGATCGCCGAGCGATGGGCCACCGTTACGCCGCCTTCCGAAGACGATGCAGGGTCCACGGAAGATCGCTGAAAAGGAGAGTGACATGAAAATTGCGGTTTGTGGTGCAACCGGAAAAGCCGGCAGCAGGATCATGAACGAGCTCTTGACGCGCGGACACCAGGTGCTGGCTATCGTGCGCGCGCCCGGAGCTTCACTGCCCGAAGGTGTTAAGGAGGCAGTCGACGACCTAAGCGACGCAAAGCATACGGCAGCCACGATAAAGGGCATGGACGCCCTGATCAGTGCGTACGCGCCACCGCTGAATGACCCCGACGAACTCGTTCATGTGACGAAAAGACTGGTCGATGCGACGGAGCAAAGCGGCGTGCCTCGTTTCCTCATGGTGGGAGGTGCAGGCAGCCTGGAGATAGCGCCGGGAATGACGCTGATAGATTCCGGGAAGCTACCACCAGAATGGTTGTCGATCGCGACAGCACATTCCAGAGCGCTGGAAGTTTTGCGGGCTTCACAAGTGAACTGGACGAGCCTTTCTCCCGCTGCCTATTTTGGTCCGGGCGCACGCACCGGCCATTTTCGGCTGGGAACGAATAATTTGATTGCCGATGGCAATGGCGACAGCCGTATTTCCATGGAGGATTATGCGATAGCGATGGTTGATGAATTGGAAGATCCTCACCACAGCAGGGCGAGATTTTCGATCGGCTATTAGCACCGGTACGAGCCCCAAATCCTGGCTTCAGGTCAGAAACTTGATGCCCAAAATGGCTCATATTCTCCGATCCGGCAACCCGAACCTTCGTGCTGCCATCTGCTGCAGGAAATAAGGGAGAAAACACCTGAATATGGCTAAAGAAAAAAGCGTGGTTCTGTCCCTGGTCCTGACCTTCTTCTTCGGACCGTTTGGCATGCTCTACAGCACGATCACTGGAGCGGTCGTCATGCTCATTCTGTATCTGGCTCTCGGTATCCCGACGCTGGGCTGGGCGCTGGTCGGACTGCACCCGATTGCGATGATCTGGGGTGCCTGGGCGGCGGCCAACAAGTAGGTCCGATTACTCTAGGGGCGAGGAATTAGTCGGGCAGGCCTGAAGTGTTACTCGATTTGAGTCCTTCAGGCCACCGCGACATTTTTCTTCGCGAACATTTTGCGCACGAGCCAGAACAGCAGCAAGGCGCCGATGACGCCAAGACCGATCAGCATGCCGCGGGTGTGCTGCTTCGCCAGTTCTGACGCCATGCCGACAATCTGCGGGCCGTACTTGATGACCAGTAGCGCCGTGATGCCGAAGCGGAGCAGGCGTCCGATGAAGACTGCGACCATGAAGTCGAGCACGCGCATTTCAAAGACGCCGGCAGCGAACACGAAAAGCTTCCACGGCGTTGGCGGAGGCAGCATGGACGGAATCAGCATGGCCAGGAATTCCTGCTTCTCGAAGCGTGCAAGCAGCTGCTCGTAACGTGCGCGGTCAATGCGGCGCAGAAGGAAGATTTCTCCACCGGCGCGGCCCAGGTAGAACGGAATCAGACCGCCGAGTGCCGAACCCAGGGCAGCGAGGATGACGTATAGGTAAAAATGCCGCCTGTCGGCCCAGATGTAGCCGGCCATGATGAGGTCCATCGGCACTGGCATGGTGCCTGAATCGACGAACGCGACGACGCCTGCGCCCCAGACGCCCATGGGCCCGAGGATCGCGAGGATGTATAGCTTGTATTTCAACAGCAGCTTGCTGATCAGCTTCAAACCTTAGTCTCCGCCGCGCGGATACTCTCACCTGGTGCGGCACCGGGCCCGGTGTTGTCATGCGCGGTGTCGCCAGCCAGCACGCGCAGGGTATGCGGCAGCAGATGCAGTACCGATGTGAGCGAGGTCACGGCGCCTCTAGGACTACCCGGCAGGTTAAGTATCAATGACTGTCCGAATGAGCCGCAGACGCCCCGGCTGAGCGCAGCAAACGGAGTCTCCTCGAGCCCCGCGCGCCGCATCACTTCCGCCACGCCATCGAGCAGGCGGTCACACACGGCCCGCGTTGCTTCCGGTGTGACATCGCGCGGTGCAATGCCGGTGCCGCCGGTGGTCACTACTAGGCGTGCGCGCCTGGACTGGCGACGTAATTCTGCTTCGAGCTGCGCCCGCTCATCGGGAACGATAATGACTTCGACTACCTCAAACGATGCGTCCGCGAGTGCACGCGCGACCGCCGGGCCGGACAGGTCCTCCTGTTCGCCGAGCGAGCGCGAATCGCTCACTGTAATGACTACCGCCTGGGTCATCTCTAAATTGTACCGGCGCATGCGCAAAGGCGCAGAAGGAGGCTGTGAAGGTCAGCTATGCTCCTGTAATGTGTGCTGCCGGGCTCACCGGGCTGCTGTGGCAGATGGCGGCGATCTCTCGTCAAAAATCGAAGGGTCACTAGTTATGCATCCGTAGTTGGGGATTCAGAGTTATGCCTCCGGCAGACCTGTTTCCTTCGGTTTCAGCTCGGGCATGGACGTGAAGCTGTCCTTGAGACTGCAGAACAGGTTATAGCGAAGGATGTAATAGAAGGCCGCGACGCCGTCGAGCGCGGTGATTTTCTTACCTTCTTCATAAGTGCGGCCGTAATAACTGATCGGCACTTCGTAGATAGCGCACTTAAGCTTGGACACTTTCGCAGTTACTTCGATTTCAAAGCCGAAACCGGTTGAATGGATTGTCATCTTGCGGATAATGTCACCGCGAAATGCTTTGAAGCAGGTCTCCACATCGGTCAGGTTGATATTGGTCGCGAGATTGGAACAGAGCGTCAGAAGTTTATTCGCGACATAGTGATAGAAGTAGACTGCGCGGGAGGCCTTGCGCACCAGGAATCTCGAGCCGAAGACGACGTCAGCCTGGTTCGAGATGATAGGTGCAATGACATCTGGAATCTCTGCCGGATCGTATTCCAGGTCGGCATCCTGCACGATCACAACGTCACCGCGTGTCAAGCGGAAGCCGGTCTTGAGCGCTTCTGTTTTGCCGCCATTTTTAGCATGCCGTGCGGTCACGATCACATCCGGATAGCGGGCTGCCAGGCTGGCAAGAATTTCCGGTGTGCGATCGTGTGAGCAGTCGTCAACCAGGATCAATTCCAGCAGTTGGGGAAGTTTTAGTACCCTGCCGACGATTTTCTCGAGAGTTTTTTCCTCGTTGTATATCGGCACTACTACGGACAAGCACTTTTCCTGCATTCTTAGTCTTTCTTTCGAACTGTCGTGTGGGTATCCCGGCTTTCAACCATGTTAGCCTCCGCGGGGCAGGGCCGCGCGTGATATCAGTATCCCGCAAAAAACGCGCGACAGAAACAACGATCAGTCGTAGAGAAAGATAGCATGCGTTCCGCGCCTCGGTACAAACATGCTGCGGTTAGAAGCGGAACATGGTCTGGAAATTGATGGTGCGATTCGCCGAAGAATTTGAGAAGTTCTGCGCCAGTGCGTTTGACGTTCCGAACAGGGGTGAGCCCAGCGTGCCGACCGGTTGCGCAGGATTGACGTGGTTCAAGACATTATCGACTTCCACACCGGCGTTCAATGAATAGCGCCGCTCGGGCGGCGGAACTTTTTCGCCCGGCTTCGGCTTTGGCGCATCCGGCTCAGCAGGGACGGCCGGGCCGAAATGAAACGACCGGTTCAGTTCAGCATTCAGCTGCACCAGGCCGGGCGAATCGCCATAGTTGTTCGGAATGATTTTCTGACCGGCCATGGGCAAAGTATCGAAATTGCCAAACCTTGTGCGGACAACACTGGCCCGCGTTAAGTCAGTGGCGAAGGCTGGTCGATCATTGAACTGGCCATCGCCATTCAGGTCCTGTCCAACCACGATGTTGAAGGGAGCACCGGTCTGCGCGATCAGGAAGGGGCCGCCATTGATGTGCAGGAAATCAAAATACGCGCCGAGGAAGAGACGGTGCCGCGTGTCGCTCGAGGAGCGCCCATAGTCAGCAGCGAGATCATACTGGTTCGAGGGAAAGCCTCCACTCGTATCCGAATGACTTACACCAATTGAATAATTGCCGAACACCTGGATCTTATCCGCTTTGTGCAGGTACGCACGCACAAACACGCGGTTTCGGTTGCCTATGCCATCTGTCGAATACTGGTAGATATTCTGGGTGCCGCCGAATGGACGAAGCCCGCTCGTCGGATCTGCGGGGTTATAGGTGCCGGGGAACGGTGCATTGACGTTGCGGGTAAGTAATTGATGCACGGCGCGGGTCGCAATATATCCGGCGGAAACGTTCCCGAATTTTCCCAGTTCGCGCGAGATAGCGACGTTTGTGCGCATTGCATAGGGCGAGCGGTAATTCGGACTGATGCGAAAAGTCGTCGATGGAGCGCCTTCGCTGGATGAGGCCGCGATGATCTGGCTAAGGGGAGGAATATTTGGATAGGTATCCGGGGAATTCAGCACATATTGCTGCTGCAGCACGCCGTTCTGGCGCGTAGCCTGCAGAATGTCCGCGGCGGGAAAGCGATCGTAGAAAATGCCGAAGCCGCCGGTAATGGTAGCGACCGGCGGCTTTTTATCTGCGCCGCGGATGCCGTAGGAAACGTTGAATCGTGGCGCGATATCGGCGTGGTCAGCAATGTAATTCTGAGTTTCGAAGCGCAGGCCGTAGCCGACCGTGAGGTTCTGCTTTATCTTCCAGCTATCTTCGGCATAGCCGCTGGTGTCCGAGATAAGTACTTTAATCGAGGGTTGGCCGGTCGCAATATTGAACTGGCTGGCGCCTCCGCCTTTGGCGCGGATCTGTGCGGGCGTGAGGCCCGCCTGCAGGCCCTGCACGGTGATCTGGTAGGAATTCAGGGTCGAGAAAATATATTCGCCGTTATAGTTCGCGACAGAAGTATTCGCGTCGCGATTCAGACGTTCGCGCAGACCGAAGCGGATGAAATGCTTGCCGAGATCGAGCGAGCTATAGTTCTGAAATTCGTACTGGTCCTGGTTGTCAGTGAAGCGGCCAAGATTGTTGCCGCCGCCGGTGAACGCGCCCTGCACGATCAGTGTCGGCGCAGCACTGATCGGGTTTTGTGAAGTGCGTGTCCGGATGTACTGGAAGCGGCTTTCGTTTACGAATTTGCTCCCGATGATCTGCGTATCGCTCAACTGCAGGGTTCCGGCTTCAGTAACGCTGTTGTAGCCCTGGGAAGCGAGTTGCAGCTGCCCGACACCGGCATTCCCCTGCGAATTGCGGTCGAACTGGTAGCGTGCACTCAGCGTGTTGTTGGTGGAAAGCTGGGCGTCGAGTTTTGGCGACAGCGACAGAACGGTGCTGGGATTGGATACAGAATCAGTGAAGGCAATCTGCTGATTTTCTGCGTTCAGCGTCGCCGCATTCACAATAGCGCTGTTCTGATTGTTGCTGTTGTAGCCGGAGAGGAGATAGGACATCTTCTTGTTGATCGGCCCGCTCAGGTCGCCCTGAAAGTTCGAGGAATAGAACGGCTGCCGCATGGGCGAGTAAGGATTGCGCGAATCGAATACGGCGTCACTGCCATTGCCATAGATTTCTCCATGGATTTTATCGGTGCCCGGCTTGGTAAATATCTCAATGCGCCCGAACCCGTAGTCGTCATACTGCGCGGAGTAAGGATTGTTATTGATTCGAATCTCACGGATAGATGACTTCGGCGGCAATTTCCCGCCGGAAAAGCCATCCACATACATTGACGGGTTAGATTCACCATCGCTGCCCGCCATCCCCTGTAATTGCAACTGAAGCTGAGAGCTATCGCTCGAGAGAATGGCCAAGTCCTGTCCCTTCAAGACGGTCGCTCCACCACTGCGCGCCTGGTTTGCGTCCGCCTCTTCGGCGCTTACGTGGACTTCCTGGTTCTGCGTTTCGAGCGGAAGCTTCACATCGACCGACGCTCGCTGGTTCGCACTGAGCGTCACTTTGCGGGCCTCGCTGGCGGCGAATCCGGCTGCTTCTGCAGAAATGGTGTAGACGCCCGGCGGCAGGTTCGATACCAAATAGCGGCCCTGGTCATCGGCAGTCGCGGAGTAAGCGACGCCCCCGGCAGTCGCAGTGACGTGCACAGTAGCACCGGGGATCAGCGCGCCCGAGGGATCAGTCACGACGCCACTCAATGTTGCGTTACGTGGAGCGGCGTCCGTTGTCGCATCAGGAGCAACGGCAGGTACAGGCGCATTGCTGTCGGAACGGACGGCCGCATGCCCTTGTGCTTTTGAAGCCGGCATAGCCACTGTGGCCGAGGCAAAGAAGGAAAGGTGGAGGAGGAACCAGGATCGCCGCAGGATACATCTCCCAGACAAGAGTTGGTGAATTTCCACCAGCTGCAGCCTCTACCGGGTTGCTGTCTTGATGGCTCCTGCTTGCCGGCCTCGATAAGCTAGTCCAGCATATAGGTAAAAGTTTTATTTGTGGGGCGAGTGCCTGGCTATTTATTACAAAATCAATCTGCAAACTATAGCTATTGCAAAAAGTGGAACCTGGACCAGGTTTTCAGGTTGCAGAGAAACAGCTTTATTCCAGGCAGCGCTCGGATTCTTGGCAGTCATTTCCATGGAGAAGCTACGCTTTCTGCAGTAATGACTGTTTCATAAAGCGCGACGTCAGCCATCGACAAATGACCCGGTCACAAGGCGTAGAGCTTTAGGCTTGCCTTTGATTCGGACGAGACGGGATGGTTTCTTGCGGGCGACTGTTGATATACGAACAGGCAGGTTCCGGAATGTTTTCATGACGAGGGGACTTCGCGAGTCTTTCGCCCGTCTAACGAGTGAGCCGGGATGCAGTCGAAGCCATTTTTTGGGTCATCGTGGTGCGGGCGGCGAGGACTTCTGGATGAAAATTCGGGAAAGGATGAGAAAATAACAGGAATACCCCGAGCACTCCGTTGAAGCGACTGCAACCAACAGCGGAACCGGGCAAAATCCTAACGCGCGCATGCCGATTACAGAAGTGCCCAACAGTCCCCCACCGGTGAAGGACCCCGAGCCCGATTACGAGCTGGAGGGCCGTCGCAACAAGTCCGATTACGGGGACCTCGGAACAGACGAACTCGTTCAGCGTATCAACGAGCTGGAAGACGAGCGCCGGGCCGCGCGCATTCGCGAAGGCATCTGGATTGCGCTACTGGTGCATTCTGTGGCCGTGCTGCTGTGGATTTTTGGGCCACGCTATATCTGGCATGAGCCGGTCGTCGTCAACCCGGCACTCAAGGGTAATAAAGACTTCACCTACTTCAGCATGCCGGCAGATGCACTGCATCAGCCTCGGGCAAAATCGAGTGCCCCCCCGGTCCATCCGCATGTTGATCAGAAGACGCTGGAGCACTTCCAGGCGCAGCGAAAGGCCGCACCGGCTCCCCAGCCAAAACAGTCAGCGCCGACGCCAGTCACTCCGCAGCCGGCGCCGCCGGTGCAGCAGGCGCAGCAGCAGCCGCCACTACTACCTCAGCCGACGCAGACGCCAGCGCCCCAGCCGGCGCCTAAGCAGCAGGCACAAACGAGTCCGCAGCCGGCGCAACCGGCCCCCAACCCGTTCAAAACCAACGATTCTGCCGGCGAGATGATCCGTCAGGCTGCCAGGGGCGCTGCATCGGGATCGAGCGGGGCGGGAACGAATGCCCCGGCCGGCGCGGGCGGAATGGGTGCCGGGGCGCAGATCCTGAGCGATACGATGGGGGTGAACTTCGATCCCTGGCTGCAGCGAGTTATCGCCGCGACCTACCGGTCCTGGCTGCCGATCATTCCTATTTCGGCCAAACCGCCGCTGAACGACCAGGGCAGGGTCTCCATCAAGTTTGACGTACTGCCCAACGGAAATATCCGGCCCGGCTCCATGTTCCTGATCAGCCCTTCGGGTAAGGTGCCTCTCGATCGTGCCGCCTGGGCGGGCATCGTCGGTGCCGGCTACCCGCCGCTCCCTGCGGAGTTCAAAGGAAAAAGCCTTACCCTCGGCTTCGGTTTCTACTACAACATTCCTGTGGATGAGAAGTAGTGTCTCCGGCCGCCGGGAGGTCCAAGTTCGCGAAGGGGTCTGAGGCGATCTACCGCGCCCGGCAAGTGACGGGACTGCTGATTATCGGTGGAATCATGATTGCTTTCGCACTGATCCGCGCCAACCGGCATGAGGTGTTTCCCACCGGCTGGTGGCACGTTTGGTAGCACCGCAGTTGCCGCTGCTGGTGGTTCTTCCAGGACCTACGGCGAGCGGCAAGACAGCACTTTCGCTCCAGCTTGCCGAGCAGTTCAACGCGGAGATCGTCAGCTGCGACTCGGTGGCCGTCTACCGCGACTTCGAGATCGGCACCGCCAAACCTACCCCGGCAGAACGGCACCGGGTGCCGCATCATCTGATTGACATTGCCTCGCCTGCCGCACCCTACTCCGCGGGAGAGTACAGCCGGGACGCGCGTGCAGCGATCGCGGACATTGTCGCCCGTGGACGTCTGCCTATCGTGACCGGCGGAACCGGGCTGTACCTGCGAGCGCTGCTGATGGGCCTTTTCGCCGGACCGCCGCGGATAGAGGAGTTGCGCGTTCGTCTCCGCAATGCTGAGGAGCGCTACGGCACAGGGTACCTGCACCGGCTGCTCAGCCGCCGCGACAGCGTTGCAGCCTGGGCTATTCATGCGAATGATCTGCCGAAGCTGATCCGCGCGATAGAGGTGTCGTTCACAGCGGGTCGCCCGATGACAGAAGCGTGGTCTGAGGGCCGCGAGGCGCTCACCGGCTATCGGATCCTGCGGATCGGGCTGGAACCGGAGCGCAAGCTGCTATATGAGCGCATTAACCGGCGCGCCGAGAGCATGTTCGCGGCTGGACTGATCGAGGAAACGCAATGTCTGCTGCAAAAATATGGCGAGGACTTGAAGCTGTTCGACGCTCTGGGCTACCGGCAGGCGGCAGCGTTTCTGCGCGGCGAATACTCCCGGGAGACGGCGGTAGAGCTGGCACAGCAGGGGCACCGCAACTTCGCAAAGCGCCAGCTGACGTGGTTTCGACGGGAGCCGGATACTCATTGGCTGCATGGCTTCGGGGATGGTCCTGAAACTGGCGAGGCAGCCCGGAAACTGGTGCGGGCTGCGCTTGAAGCCGACTAGTCCTAGGAGGGCGGCGCCGTGACTTTCAGCACCATGTTGTTGATCAACTGCGTGGTGACGGTGACGCCTGATGTGGCCTGGGCCTCGACGGTGAACGTATAGGACCCAAGGACGGTACCGGGCGACGGCACGGGTGATTTGTTCAGGTAGTGATAGCGCTGTGAGCAGCCGCTCATGGTGCCGACGGTGAGCCAAAGGCCGGCGAAGACAAGCAGCATGAGCCCGGCATTTTTCCAGGCGTCGCTTCGCCGGCGCATGCCCAGGCCTGCCATGGCCAGCAATCCGGGGAACAGGAAGGCGTAAACCATGGTCGAGTTCTGACGGAGCTTGCCGGACGAACTGGTTGGTCCGTAGGTCTCGACGCTCAGCACGGTGGTCATTGCTTTGGTTCCGCTCACGAAAACATTGATCGGCAGGAAGGTACAGGCGGTGTCCGGCGGCAGGGCCGAGCAGGAAAGCGTCACGTAATTGCTGAAGCCGTTCTGCGGAACCAGGGTGAGGGTCACGGTGCCTGTTGTCCCCTGGGGAACGGTCACGGTGGTGTTGGCAGCGGTGATGCTGAAGTTGGGCACGCTTGATGTGGCATCCGCTGTCACCTGTGCATCCGCTGAGACGGAGCCGGCCAGTGTGTCGGTACCTTGATAGACAGCATGCACTGAGTGGTCACCGGGAAGCAGGCCAGTAACGCTGAGGGTAGCTTCGCCGTCGCCGTTCAGCACGGCCGAGCCAAGATCGCGGGTGCCGTCGACCAGGGTGACGACGCCGCTGGCATTGGCGTCTCCACCGTTTGGCGCCACGTGCACGACAAAACTGGCACGCGTACCCGATAGGCCGTGGGCGACATTGGCGGTCAGCCGTGTCTGGGTCGCCACCTGTGACGACTCAGCCCTGAGCGCCATGCCAGTAGCGATGAAAGCGACCCCGGCGAGCCAGAGCAGGGGCTTGTAAACGTTGGTTACGGAAGGCGTCTCGCGACCTGCGCTGCGCTGCAAAAAACTGTTCCAGAATCCTGACTGCAAATGCAAACCCTCAATTCATCTGCCCGATCCTTCACCGGACGACAGTCCAGCCGGGGCGCACAACCTATTGTAGCTGTGACCAGAATCTCATGAATGCGCACCTGGCGGTCACGCGCCGAATTCTCTTCAGTTCGTCACTCCGGCGACGATCACCGCGGAGCAGACGTCTGACTGCCTTGGGGAGGTGGAGGCTGTTTATCCTTGATGGTCGGCTCGGGCGCTCCGGGCATGGCGACAGACTGGTGTGCCGTAGCCGCGGGCGAGCCGCGGTCGGAAGCAGCAGCTTCCGGGCCGGTAGCCGAGCCGGTGGTGGACGTAGCCGGTTCCGTCAGTTCGCCGGCAGGACTACCGCCCTGGGTCTGGGCATTCTTCGTTGCGCCATTGCCTGAGCCCTTGGCATTGTTGCCACCGGTTTCGCCATTGCCGCCATTGGTCTTGCTGTCGCCGCTGCTGCCCTGGCTGGTGCTGCCATTGGAGGCTGCATTGTGGCAGCCGGTGGTCATTGCCAGGCCCAGGGTGGCCGCAAGAAGCAGTCGCGCTGTTTTCACGGTCGGTGTATCAACTCTCATCTCAAAATGGATGCAGAAGCCGGCGGGATAGGCCGCCAGCGCACATTTTCTGATTCAGTCAGGCAGCCGGAGCCGGCTCAAAACTTGCGAGGATGGTCGTGATGTGGGCGAACGGGATAAAGAAAGCGAGCCCGGGTGCTGATGGTTTGACGCGGTACTTGTCCACGATGCGGTTTAGAACTTCCTCGCTCTCGATCCAGATGCCTGCTGCATCGACGCCCAGCAGGCGGACATTCTCCAGGCGCTCCTTATCAAAAAACTCCGGACCGATCACAATCACCTTGTGATTGATGAGCTTGCTGAATTCAATTTCCATCGCCACTCCGTTTCATAACGAAGACGCTCCTGCGGCAAACGGAGTTGCACCCCGGGGCTTTGTCATCCTCTGCGAAGCCGAACGGCCTGCGTTTTCTTCGCCAGCATGAATGGCCATCGCTACTTCAGGCGCAGGAAGCGAGCAGCATTGTTGTAGAAGATGTCTCGTTTTTGCTCCGAACTCAGGCCAGGGTCCGCAGCGACAGTGTCGATCGCTGCGGACAAGGCATCCGGCCAGACCATCTCGTCCGAGCCGAACATGATGCGATTTTCAAACCCCGCCTCGATCAGTCGCTGAATGTAGCTGTAAAACTCCTTGCGCGGGAAGGCATAGCTGATGATGCCTACGTCCACGTAGAGCTGCGGATGAGCATAGAGAGCTGCGACTGCGTCGTCCAGAAGCGGCCAGCCCGCGTGCATCGCCCAGATGCGCAGTTTGGGATGACGGGTCAGGACGTCCTCCAGCAGCAGCATGCTTGAATCGTGCATGCGGTATGGGGTGCCTCCGCCGAAATACGGCAGGCCCGGCGGCCCCGGCCCCACGTGAATGCCCACAGGGATGTCCAGTTCTTCGGCCAAGGCGTAATAGGGTTCGAGCTTTGGATCATCCGGCGGCAACCCGGCATACTGGGCAGTTATCTCGGCGAACGCAGTGATATGGGTCGTTTGAGCGAGCTTGCGCAGGTCGTCGACGCTTGGCTTGCCATTCGCAGGATTGAAGTAGACAGCCTGGAGAATCCTGTCCCCGCCGGCCTGCTTCCATTTCTCGACGGCACTGCGGGGACCGCTCGCGACGCCAACCGTATTTCTGGCCCGCATGATCGCGAGGGTGCGATTCATCAGTTCATCATCGCTGTCCGGGCTCTTGAGCGGATGCGCGCAGGGCGGATGTTTATCGATCGACGGTTCGTAATCTCCATGATCGAGCCTCGTGTCCCAAGCCGGCCAGTAAGCAAAGGGAGCACAGATGAAGACCGGCGGCGGACCTTCAGCGTCCACTGGCAGCGCATGCAGGTGCATATCGATAATCGGGTTCGCCACGGAAGACGGCTCCGTAGCCTGGCTCGTCAGTGTTTCGGGGAACAGCGAACCAGCGAGGAGCAAAATTGGAAGTGCTGCGGCAAGCCTCACGATGCAGTCTCTCTCTGGTATGTTGCGTCTGCGCGATTCTAACCTCGGATCGATAAAAAACCATTTGAAAATCTGCTGGCATTCCTGCGACCGGGTTGGAGCGCGGCATTTCAGCCAGCCGCGATGGCTCGCCCGGCTGCTGCGCCCGATGCCCAGGCCCACTGGAAATTGAAGCCGCCCAGGTGTCCTGTCACATCGACCACTTCGCCAATGAAGTAGAGACCCGGCACCTTGCGGCTTTCCATCGTCTTCGCGGATAGCTCGTTCGTATCGACGCCTCCCGCGGTGACCTCGGCCTTTTCGTAGCCCTCGGTGCCGGAGGGCGTGATGGTCCAGCCATGCAGCCGCGCATCGGCGTCAACGAGTGCGGCATTGGTCCATGCAGAGGGAGGAGAAAGCTCCATCCATCGCGTCGCCAGGCGCTGCGGGAGCACGACTGCGAGGGCTGCGCGGGCGGTGGCTGCTTCGCGGCGCGCGGTGGGCGTGCGCAGTTCTGCGGTCCAGTCCCGGCCTGGCGCCAGATCGATGCTGACGGATTCGCCTGGCCGCCAGTACGACGAAGCCTGCAACACGGCCGGTCCGCTGAGGCCGCGATGAGTGATGAGCAGCTTTTCGCGAAACTGTGCTTCACCTGCGCGGACGATCGCCTCGGCCGATAGCCCGGCGAGATCGCAGTAGTTCGCGCGATCGTGGTTGTTGAAGGTGAGGGGTACGAGGGCTGGCCGCGGTGGCACGACTTTCAATTCGAACTGCTCAGCGACGCGGTAGCCGAAATCCGTGGCACCCATTTTCGGAATGGACGGGCCGCCGGTCGCCACTACGAGCGCGGGTGCGGAATAGATACCGCGCGAAGTCTCGATGATAAATCCGCTACTGTGACGAATAGTGTGCACCTGGCAGTTGGTGAAGGTCGTTACGCCGGCGAGTGTGCACTCCTGTTCGAGCATGGCGACAATCTCTTTCGCGGAGCCGTCGCAGAAAAGCTGGCCCAGTGTCTTCTCGTGATAGGCAATGCCATGCGCCTCGACCATCTCGATGAAGTCCTGCGGGGTATAGCGCGCGAGTGCGGACTTTGCGAAGTGGCGGTTCTCTGAAAGAAAGTTTGAGGGCGTGCAGTCGACGTTGGTGAAATTGCAACGGCCGCCGCCCGAGATCAGTATTTTTTTGCCCACACGCTCTGCGTGGTCGAGCAGTGCGACACGCTTGCCGTCGCGGCCTGCTTCAATGGCACACAGCAGCCCCGCGGCGCCGGCACCGAGAATGACTGCATCGAAGTTGAGCGTGGTTTCCGTCATCAGACTCATTTGACACTAACAAGTCGCGGCGATCTTTCTCGTACAATCGGGGCATCCACTCTGCTGTGACACGGCTGTAGCCGGGAGATTATGCTTAAATCCATGACCGTTTTAGTGACTGCCGGCGCACTTGCCCTCGGCTCGAATGTGCTGCCTGCCCAGACTGCGAACTTCGGGCCGTCAAACCCATTCTTTGCGCCGAGCAACCTGCCCTTCCAGGCGCCCCCTTTTGACAAGATCAAGGACGAGGATTACGAACCTGCGATTGAAGCAGGCATGGCGCAGCAGTTAGCAGAGATGCAGGCCATCGCTGAAAATCCGGCAGCGCCGACTTTCGATAATACGTTTGTCGCCATGGAGAAAAGCGGCCTGCTGCTCGATCGGGCGATGGCTGCCTTCAGCGCGGTGACCGGCGCAAACACCAATTCCCTGCTGCAGAAGACAAGGGCCACGCTCGCGCCAAAGCTGGCTGCGCATTCGGACGCAATCCATTTGAATGAAAAACTTTTCGCACGGGTCGCGGCTGTGTACAAGCAGCGGGCGTCGCTCAAGCTTGATCCCGAGTCACTGCGCCTCGTCGAGGTCACCTACGACGAGTTTGTGCATGCCGGTGCAAACCTGTCTGACGCCGACAAGGACAAGCTGAAGAAGTTGAATGAAGAATCGTCGACGCTGTCGAATACGTTCTCGACTCGGCTGCTCGACGCGACCAAAGAAGCTGCCTACAAGACGACGGATAAAGCCAAGCTGGCCGGCCTGAGCGATGCGCAGATCACTGCTGCCGCGAAAGCTGCCGAGGGCCGCAAGACCGAGGGGTATGTGCTGCCGCTGCAGAACACTACGCAGCAGCCGGATCTGGTGTCGCTGACCGATCGCACAACACGCCAGGAGATTTTTGAGAACTCGTGGAACCGCGCTGAACGTGGCGACGCGAATGACACGCGAAACACTATCGCACGTATCGCGCAGATCCGCGCTCAGCGTGCGCAGCTGCTCGGTTACTCGAGCCACGCCGCGTGGAAGCTTGAGGACCAGATGGCGAAGACACCGGAGGCCGCGCTCAAATTCATGGACGCGCTGGTGCCTGTCGCGACGGCAAAAGCCGCGAGTGAGCAGAAGGAAATTCAGGATGTCATCGACGCGCAAAAAGGTGGCTTTCAGGTCGAACCGTGGGATTGGGACTTCTACTCTGAGCAGGTGCGCAAAGCGAAGTATGACCTAGATGAAGCGCAGGTGAAGCCGTATTTCGAGATCAACAATGTGCTTGAGAATGGTGTCTTTTATGCCGCGCATCAGCTCTACGGCATCAGCTTCACGGAGCGCAAGGACATCCCTGTGTATCAGCCCGATGTACGGGTGTTTGAAGTCTCTGATGTCGATGGCAAGCCGATGGCGCTCTTTTACTGTGACTATTTCAAGCGCGACAACAAGCAGGGTGGCGCATGGATGTCGGAATTCGTGGGCGAATCGAAATTGCTGGGCACGCTGCCGGTGATTTACAACGTGGCGAACCTGCCGAAGCCGGCACCGGGCGAGCCTGCGCTCATTACTTTCTCTGATGTGACGACAATGTTCCACGAGTTCGGCCACGCACTGCATGGCATGTTCGCCAACACTATTTATCCCAGTCTCTCCGGCACAGCGACGGCACGTGACTTCGTTGAATTTCCATCGCAGTTTAACGAGCACTGGGCAATTTATCCGGAAGTATTCAATCACTACGCGAAGCACTATAAGACCGGCGCTCCTATGCCTGCCGAGCTGGTTGAGAAGATCAAGAAGGCGGAGAATTTCAACGAAGGCTACAAGCTGACTGAGCTGCTGGCTGCTGCTGAACTCGATATGCAGTGGCATGCGCTTCCTGCCGACGCGCCTTTGCAGAATCCTGATGAGTTTGAAAAACAGGCGTTGACGAAGACTCATTTGAACATCCCGGCGGTGCCGCCGCGCTATCGCTCGACATACTTCAGCCATATCTGGGGCAGTGGTTATTCGGCCGGCTACTACGCCTATCTCTGGACGGAGATGCTGGATGATGATGCTTACCAGTGGTTCGATCAGCATGGCGGCCTGACGCGTGCAAACGGCGATCGCTTCCGGCAAATGGTGCTTTCGCGCGGCAACACGGAAGACCTGGCGACCATGTACGCAAACTGGCGCGGCAGCGTGCCGCATGTCGACGCAATGATGAAGTATCGCGGTCTTGAAACGACAGGCAGCGCAAAATAGCCGCTGCCTGGATCGGCCTCAGCCCTCGTACAGGTTTGTCTGCAGAAACTTGTTTCTGAACCTGCCCTTTGGATCGTACTGCCGGACCAACTCCAGGTAGTCCGGCAGCTTTTTATAGTGTGAGCGGATTACGGGCGGCTGCATGGTGAAGACTTTCGCCCAGTGCGGCCGCGCCTCGAAGGGCTTCAGCTTTGCTTCAATGAGCGGCAGTACCTTCATGACATTTTCCGTTTCGGGCTTCCAGGTAAAGTGGATGGCCATCGAGTCGCGCTGGTACGCCATGCTGGTCCACAGGTCGTCTGCGGCAATCGTGCGCAGCTCTGTGACGAATAGATGAGGCGTGATCTGGTCGCGCAATTCTTCGACGGCCCGGATCGCCTGATAGCCGTGATCGCGTCCTACAAAATATTCTGTCTGAATTTCCGCCCCGCTGCTGGGCGTGAAATTCATCTTGAAATGCGGCAGACGTTCGAACCATGGGCCGGGTATGCCCTGCTGTTCTGTACATGGTTCGGCGGAGTGGCTGCCGATGGGATGAAGTTTGCGCGTGGCGAGCGTGGCGCCGAAGAACTCCGGGTCCTGGTGGGCGACGGTTGTGCTGTCGACGCGGCGCTTGATCCACACCTGGGTCGCGCGGTGGTTCTGCCAGTCAGTGAACAGGCTCACACTGTAGCCGGCCGAAAATATCTCGTCGAGGTGGTGCTCGAGGGCGTCAAAGGGAAGATTTTCATACACTGTCTGCCCTACAAGAAACCTCGGTTCGACCGCCAGTGTGATGTTGGTGATGATGCCGAGTGCACCGAGATGCACGACCGTGCCGGCAAAGCTGTTACCCAGTTTTTCCTTTGAGAAGACAACTGCCTCCCCGTCGGCCTTGATGATTTCGACTGCACGCACAGAGGTCGCAAGGCTGCCATTATGGACGCCCGAACCATGCGTGCCTGTCGCGCAGGCGCCGACGACGGAGATGTGCGGAAGCGAGGCCAGGTTATGAACAGCAAACCCGCGGCTGTCGATGTATGGCGCGAGCGCTCCGTAGGTAACGCCTGCACCAACCTTCACTGTTTTCGCCTGTGTGTCGAGCTCGATCGAGTCAAAATGTTTGAGAGAGACCTGGTCGCCGGTCGTATCCGCGATGGCGTTGAAGGAGTGGCGCGCTCCGAGTGCCTTGACCAGCGTGCGGGCCTTCAAAACTTCCTGAATGTTGGCTGCGCTGTCTGGCAGATCGAGGCGTTCGGCACTGTAGGTCAGATTGCCGGCCCAGTTGGTGCGGCCGCCGGAAATGGGAGAGGCCGTGGTTTGCTGGCCACCGGACATTTTGTCGAGCATCGAGCTCGTCAGGATGACGCCCGAAGCCTTGAGGAATTGCCGCTTGTCCATGAAAACCCCTGGTATCTTCCGTGCGCACTGGCGTAAGCAATGAAAAATCGTTTGCCTGTTTCAGGCGTACTGCTGTCGCGACAACAGGTATAGAGTGTGGCATGTGCACATGGCAAGAGAGTGGCAGGAAGCGAAAGATCTCATCACCATGGCCCCAAAGTGGTGCTTGTCATTGCGGTCTCCTTGGATTACTATGAGATTTGCCTATCGAGCGGCTGAAGCTTCAGGCGGGGTCTGGTTTCCGGAAGATTTTCACTGGAGATTGCAAGTAGGATCCGCAGAGGCTCGCTGCACCTTCGACAGTCAAGGGAAAAACTGCAGTATCTTGTTCGAGGCATTAACCGTCAGGGTTGAAGAAGAAGCGTCTTGCAGACTGAGCGTAAGCCAGGGTACATTCCCTGAGAGTCTTACCGACCAAGCGCTTCTTAAAGAGCAGTGGTTCCAGGCAACACCGGATAAACAGAGTACATACGAAGACTCCACTCGATAATTCGTTACGCCGGGCAGAGAATGCAAATCAATCTCACCCGATGACAGGTGCCTCTGGCGCCGCAGGAAGTATGCGTGTCCAAAGTTTGTATCGCGGTTTGCATCGGGGCGAAACGCAGCCACCGGTCAGGTTGTAACAAGTAGCGGCACCAGGAAGTGCACATCAGGAAGCGCAAAGAATGACAACAGAGCAGAACGAGCCCCAGGCTACCGAGCCGAGGACTTCCGAAGGACAAGGCGCAGCAACCCAGGTCCAGATTCCCGGACAAAGCCGCCGCCGTCGTCGTCGCCGTCGTAACAAAAGCCAGGGAAAACCTCAGCCAAACGGCCAGGCTACTCCCATAGAAGGGCAGCCCGCCCAGGCTCCTCCCTCTGCAGCTGTGCAACCGGCGCCCACTGCGCAGAGTGCTCCTGCTCCGCGCCAGGCGCCTCGCCAGCGTTCGCAGGGCCGCCAGTTCAGTAAAGGCAACGGCGGCGCCAATGGTAATGGCAACGGTTCCAGTTCCAATGGTCACTACAGCAATGGAAATGGCAATGGCAACGGACAGAGGCAGGCTGGCGGTGGCCGTCGCAAAGGCAAGCAGCAGCGCCGGCAGCAGGTTTTTGTCGGTCCCATGGACCACAGCTACCGCACGGCGAATGGCAATGTTGCTGACCACGGCCAGCAGCAGAACCATAACTATGAATTCCGCGGTATGCCGCACAGCGGCTTCTATGGTGAGCAGGATGTATTCAGTCTGCCTGCTGTAGCCGCGCCGATCCGCGAAGACGCGCCTGTCCGCATTTATTTCTTTATTGAAGATTTGTTTTTTGTCGCGAAGATCCAGGAAGCTTCGAAGAAGCTCGGAATCAAAGTCGAGTTTGCCAAGGCCGACAAAGACACACTGGCGAAAATTACCGGTGCGTCGGATGAAGAGCGTGCCTCGCTGATTGTGTTTGACTTGAACAATCTGGGTGCGAAGCCACTCACTGTCATTCCCAAGTTGAAAGCCAAGCTGAAGCGCGGAACGTCGATCATCGGCTTCCTGAATCATCTGCAGGGTGATTTGAAGCAGAAGGCGACGGAAGCAGGCTGCGACATGGTAATGCCGCGATCTGCGTTTTCACAAAACCTGCCCAACCTGCTGCGGCGGCATGGACTCGACGAAGAACTCGAAGTCATGGAAGCCTAGCCCAGGTTGTCTCATGAAAAAGCCCGCTCGCTGCGGGCTTTTTCTTTTGACGAAGATCTAGCCCGGGGGCCAGGTCATGTGTCGGCCGCCGAGCAGGTGAATGTGCAGGTGCTCGACGGTCTGGCCGCCATCCGAGCCTGTATTGATGACGGTCCGGTAGCCATTCTCGAGATGCAGTGTGCGCGCCAGTTCGGCGACAGTGCCGTGCATGCGGCCGATCAGGGCATCGTCACTTTTGAGAGCCTGTGCGAGTGAGACAATATGCCGGCGCGGGATCACCAGCACATGCGTCGGTGCCTGCGGATTGATGTCCGGGAAGGCGATGACCTCTTCGTCTTGAAACAGCAGCTTGGCAGGGATCTGCCCCGATGCAATTTTGCAGAAAATGCAATCCATACCTAGAAGAATAGCGCGCCTTCAGGGGACGTACTTTGGCTTCTGACCTGGAGCCCATGGGTTGTAGTCGCGCGCGAAGGTGGCGCGGTCGAGGATAGTGGGGTGGCTGTAATCCCAGAACACCTGCAGGCGGTTCGGGTTGGGTACGTCGAGTGACTGCTCGCCGAGTTGCTGGAAACTTTGCTGCGCTGTTTGTTGTGGATTAGCGACAATGCCGTGGATCACCTCCTGGCCATAGATATCTGCCTGGTGCTCGAAATGGCGGCTGATGCCATTCTCGATGGGCGAGGAGATGAAGCCAAGGATTTCACCGGACAGCAACAGGACGACGAGAGCGCTCCAGTCGGACAGCGCAGGCACGCCCCAGCGCGGGCCGCGCTTCCGGATCAGCCAACGGGCCAGGTGGTAGCCGAGCCAGAGATAGATCAGCGTGCCGAAAATGCCGAGTACCGTTCCGGTGACGATATGGCCGAGAACGTAATGGCCGAGCTCGTGGCCGAAGACAAACAGAATGCCATCGGGGGTCGAGCTGTGGATGGTCGTATCCCACACGACCACTCGTTTTGAGGCGCCAAAACCTGTGACATAGGCATTCGCCGTGGTGACTTTTTCGCTGGCTTTCATCAGGTACATGCGCGATGGCGGAATCACGATGCCGCTTTTTACGACCACGCGCTTCAGCTGGGCGACGAGGGCCGGGTTGGTCTGCTGCAGCGGCTGATAGTGATTGAAGAGCGGGTCGATCACGACAGGCACCAGGTAGACACTGCCCAGTGTCAGCGGAATAGAGATGAGCCAGAACCAGAGCCACCACAGGCGTGGGGAATGACGGACGATGGCGAAGAGGATGGAGATGACGATGGTGCCGGCGGCGAGCGTCAGCAGCAGGCTTTTGCCATGGTCTCCAAACCAGCTTGGCCAGTGCTGCACGGAGAGACCGAAGGCCACGGCGATGCGATGTCCTGCGAGGCTGAGGGGCAGTTTGAGCACGCTGTCGAGCAGGATGAGCGACGGAATAAAGATGCATCCCTGCAGCCACGGCCTGGCGGTGAGACTCGCGGCCAAGCGGCTCAAGCGACTCGCGATGCCGAGGCGCAGGATGAGGAGCAGAGAGAGAAAGCCCCAGGTCAGCGAGATAACCCCGAGGATGGTTTCGTCATGACTGAGCGTGATCGCTTTTGCGAGCTTGTCGGGAGGTAGCGCGTAGGCGGGCGGGAGAATCAGGAGCGTGTCGCGAAGAAGCGAGACAGTATGCACGTTCTTCTTGTACAGCAATCCGCGAAAGTCGGCGGTGCTGTCTGCGAGGTTAATCCAAGCGCGTCAGGTAGGCCTGACCTTCCTTGGGCTGCAGTTCATTGGCGATTTCGACGGCGCGGCTCTTATCGTCGTTTGCGGGACGGATGCGGACCCAGTGGCCGGTTGGACCGGTGAACTCGATCACATTGGCGGTCTGATATTTCCGTTGCAGGTGGTCTTTCAGCTTGCCAGCCTCGCCGCCATTCTTGAAAGCGCCGATCTGGACGCACCAGCGGCCGCCCTGCTCGATCGGCGAGGGCGCGGCGTAGACGTCGATCCGCACGGGTGCGAGGCCGGGCAGGTAGACGCCGACGACCTTCGCTGATCCCACGGAAAGGTCGAGGACGCGGTCGGGCACAAACGGTCCTCGATCGGTGACGCGCATGATGGCCTGCCGGCCGGTGCGCAGGTTCGTGACTTCAATCAGCGAGTTCAACGGCAGCGTACGGTTAGCGGCAGTGAGGGCGTCCTGGTCGAAGATTTCGCCATTCGCGCCGCGGCGCTTATTGTACGGCGGTCCGTACCAGCTCGCGGTTCCGGTGAGTGTGTAGACCGGCGAGTGGCTCGCGACAAAGGCAGCGTCTGCTGGTGAATCCGCGGTTGGCAGGATGGCCGAGGGCGTGGATGGTGGTGTGCCGTTGCTGGATGCAGGCGGTCTGGGCATGCCCTGCCGGGGCTGGGACGGTTGCTGCTGCAAGGCGGGAGGCGGCGGAGCGGCGCTCTGCGTTTTGTGGCCGCAGCCGGTTGCCAGGACGAGGCCCAGGCATGAGAGAGCGGCCGCAGTGATTCCAATGTGGCGGGGCCTGACCGGAGCCTCGAAGCTTGTAAAGTGGTGCATTACTGCTTGGGCCGAGATGCGCGATCCAGGTGCTCGGCCAGCTTGGTCAGGTGTTCCGATGCGGTACGCAGTGCCTGCGAGGAGTTGCGCCTGACCTCCGGAACGACCTCATCGTTCAGATACGTGATCACTTTGCGTACTTCTTCTTCGATACGCGGACCAATATTGCCGATTTCCGAATCGACCTTGCGGCCAAACGACTCAAAACGGGTATTCGTTGCAGACTCGGCCATGGGACACCTCCGGGCTACCTGACGTTATTGTCGGCAGGGCCAACGCAGTCGTCAATGCGCTTCCAGTCCGGATGAGCGCGAAGTGCCGAGTGCATTACTAAGGTACGCAAGTCAACTTGCACACTCGACGGTGCAGCAGAGAGTGAAGGTGACGACGAGCTTATTTGACGCGACGACCTTCCGACGGGCACGACATTAGCACCGGGTCATTGTCAATATTGCTCCGCGATGCCGTCGTAGGGCCTATGAGTTCTAAGCGAGGCGCATGTCGAGGTAGTCCATCATCCAGCCGGGGTCTATCCCATGCTGACGGACAATGGTGGCAAGCTGAGCATAGTGTCTGACGGAATGCAGCAAGAGATGAAAAAAGATCACACGACGAGGCGCCTTCATCTGCCCTCCGCTGCGGGTTTCAAACTCCAGGACATGCTGCCACCACTCATCACCATGTTGGCTGAGAGGGAGCAGCAATTGCATCGCCCGGTGATGAACTTCGTAAATTGCCTCTGCCGTCTCATTTGGTATGGACTCGTAAGGGGTCTCTGGCAACGCACAGAGGCGTTCTGCATACCTTAATTCCACCGCGACCACATGCTGCAATAAACCACCTACGTTCTTAGTTTCCCGGATGTCGCAAGGGAAATTAAGCGCCTCCGAGTGGCTGACAAGCACATCCTTCCACCTAGCAGATGTGCGGTCTACCCAGGCCATTAATTCTTGCCCTTCAAGATTCGGAAGGCTCATAAACAGGATGTTATACCCGCCTGTGCTTTGAACCCATTCGATTCCTGCGTTCGTCTTGATGGATCGGCTTGTGGGAAGTTGGCCCTATAGAATCGTGGTGACGACAGCGCGATGTGTGGACGCTATGTTCGACGGGCGACGAAGAAAGCGATAGCCGATTGGTCCAAGGTTCAGGCAGGGCGGCGCAGGCGCACATCCCGCCCGTCGGAAACTGCCTCCCATTTTCTCTCCGGCGTCTCGCTGGCTTACCATTGAGAGAACACTTACCAAATGAACGGAGTTTCATGTCGAAAATAAAATCGGGGAATCTGCTGCTCTGCGGCGTGGTGTTTTGTCTCGGTAGTTTCCCCGCTGCGGCTCTGGCGGCCGTCGATCCCGGCACTGCCGCCCCTGGCGCTACTCTCGCCAATACCCCGGTTACGACCGCGGATATATCGTCTTCATCAGACGCAGCGGCTTTACCGGATGCGCCGGAGCCGACAGCACAGACTTATCCCGTAAGCCCGACAGGAAACCAGGTGCCCGCGAAGGGAAGCGCGCTTGCCGAGCGCTTTCTGAATGCCGTCGATCCGGGCTATCTGCAGGTCGGGGATAAATGGGATGTCACGATCAACAAGGGTGAGAAGGTTCGGCCCTACACCAAACGCGACAAGCTGCAGTACGCGTTTGAAGAGGAGCGGAGCCCATTCGCGATTTTCGACGCAGCGTGGTCAGCCGGTTACGAGCACCTGCGGGATGCCAACCCGCATTTTGGCAGCGACAGCGCGGGATACGGCGAGCGGTTCGGCGCCGCCATGTTCCGTCAAGGCACCTACCGGCTATTCGGGGACGGCGTCTTTCCGGCGCTGCTGCATGAGGACCCGCGCTACTACCGGGTCGCGGATGGCAGCTTGCTCCATCGGGGCACCCAGTCTGTGCTGCAGGTGATTGTCAGCCACCGAGACGATGGGTCGCGCGGCCCAAATTACTCGACGTTTGCCGGAGAGGTGATCTCCAATTCACTTCCGCTCACCTTCTACCCGCACAACAGCGTCAAGTTTTCGGTGGCGGCAGAGGGAGTCGGCACATCGCTGCTGGCGGATGCCGGCTTCAAGCTCTTCCGCGAGTTTGCTCCTGATTTGTTTCGCGCATTGAACCTGATTCCGCCGGGCAGATAACTACCAGGGCATAGTGTCACGGCGAAAAGGGTAACCATTTGAAAGCGCAGTTCACGCTGGCTGCCTTCCCTTCAACCTCCGATTCTTGCCGTTCACCGGGAGTTGATTTCTCCCGGTGGGTAGCCGGGATACCCTTATCTTGCAGTGATTTGCCGGAGCCGGTACCTGAACGGGAACTCCCGCATCTCACCGAATATCGGTAAAGTTAAGGTTCCGTGAAAGATTACCGGGTCAGCAATCAGTAAAGACGCTGCTCGAACCGACCGGGAACCACCAAGTTTGCAGTAGCGAGATACAGGATCCAGAGTCCCAAGATCAAGGAGATCTTCCAGGCATGTCGAGAACCATCAAGTATGCAGAACGTGCGGTCACTATATTGGCCCAGGGTGCGTGGTCTGTTTTTGAGAAAGTAAACAGCATCAGCCCCAATGCGTCATTTACCCCCAAGTGGTCGGACAAGCCGCTGCTGAAGTCGTATCAGAAGGAGAAGCCGCCCCTTGGCTGGCCCCGGATGACTGACTCGCTCTGCCCCAAGTGCGTTCCCGAAATTCGCCAGGCAATCATTGATGGAAAGCTGCCCCACGAAATCCTTCTGAATGAGAAGGTTGGCGAGATCAAGGCGCAGATCATCGAGCGCGATGGCCAGATCCTGATGGTGAAGGATTGCCCGAAGCACGGTCACTTTGAAGACGTGATGGCGATCGACACCAAGTTCTTCGCCCATCTTGAAGAGGTTTTCCCGGGCCGCGATATCCGCGCCCACAATGATGAAAAGCTGCACGATCACGGCACGTCGACCGTTACCCACGGTCGCGGATCGGTGCTGACCATCGATCTGACCAACCGCTGCAACATGATGTGCGATCCCTGCTTCATGGACGCGAACCAGGTCGGCTTCGTCCACGAACTGACGTGGGACGAGATCAAGACCATGCTGGATAACGCGGTGCAGATCAAGCCGCGCCGCCAGATGTCGGTCCAGTTCTCCGGCGGTGAGCCGACCCTGTCCCCCTACTTCCTCGATGCTGTCGCCTATGCCCGCAAGGTCGGCTACAACTCGGTGCAGGCTGCGACGAACGGGATCGAGTTCGCGAAGTCGAAGGAATTCTGCAAGGCTGCTGCTGAAGCTGGTTTGCGCTATGCCTACCTGCAGTTCGATGGCATCGGCAACGCTGCCAACTCGCACCGTAAGGTTGGCAACCTGTTTGACGTGAAGCTCCAGGCGATCCACAACCTGCATGAAGCTGGTGTCGACATCGTGCCGGTCACGACCATCATCAACGGTATCAACAATGAGCAAGTCGGCCGCATCATCCAGTTCGCGCTCGATAACCCGAAGCGCATCAACTTCCTAAGCTTCCAGCCGGTTTCGTTTACTGGCCGTGACGAAGAAGTGACCGATGAGCGTCGCGCTGCGCAGCGTTACACCCTGAGCCACATGGCGCATGATGTCAAAAACCAGACCGGCCTCGGTATTCCGGAGCGCGACTGGTTCCCCATCAGCTTCATGAGCACCTTCTCCGACTGGGCCGATCTGGTACACGGACCCAACGCAGACTGGGGCCAGCTCTCCTGCGGTTGCCATCCAAACTGCGGTATTGGTATGGCGCTGATGATCGACAAGGAAACGAAGGAAGCCGTTCCGGTGACTGCGTTCCTGAACGCCGATCGTCTGGCCAAGGACATTGCGAAGATCAACGACGCGGCCCGCGGCAAGTTCCTGAGCATCTTCGGTGTCACACTGGCGCTGCTTCGCAACTACGATCCGACCAAGAGCCCGCAGCACTTCAAGATCACCGATCTGCTCGCGAAGTTCGACAAGTGCTTCGGCGCAACCGGCCGCAAGTACGGCAAGGTGACGGCCGATCGTACGATGGCCGACATCGAACAACGCCGCGCCGATCGTTGGAACTTCCTGTTCATCGCGGGCATGTGGTTTCAGGATCTGTTCAACTACGACTTCCGCCGCACCGAGCAGTGCATCATCCCGTATGCGACGCAGGAAGGCGAGATCAGCTTCTGCGCGTACAACACGGGCGTAGGCTGGCGCAACATTATCGAGAAGATGCACATGACGGCAACGCTCACCAAGTGGTATGAAGAGCATGGCCGCCACGAAATCTTCGCCGGTGGCAAGAAGGTCGGCATGGGCGGAGCAGAGCACACCCTGCTGCTGAATCAGGAGCACGTGGATTCGGCTGCCAATGACACCTTTGAGAAGTCCGGTATCTCGAAGAACAGCCGCGAAGAGAAGATCAAGGCGCGCGATGCCAAGCTGAAGCAGGATGCGGAGAATGCCCGCATGGCCAAGCTATATCGCGAGCAGGTCCTGGGTGAGAAGCCGGTCGAGGGTGGTCTGATCTCGATTGGTTCGATTGCTCCTGCACCGAAGGTCGCTCCGAAAGTAGAAGAAACAGTAGCGGGCGACTAAGCATTTGCCATGCAGGCAGACACGGCTTTGCCGTTTATGCTTCCGTTGGTCGCATGATTGATTGCTTGATTGAGAGGGTCGCCTGAGAGGGCGGCCCTTTTCCGTTTGGGTTCAGGATGGACAGAAGATGGCGGTTTCCGGGCGTACTGCGTCCAAGGTCGCTGTTGTTGAGGTGCCGGCTGCGAGGCAGACCTGGTTCCTGCCGTTGTGTTTAGCCACGTAGAGCGCTTCATCGACAGAGTTGACAAAGGCGCTAGGGGTCAGGATATGACTCTGCAGGGAGCCGACGCCGATGCTTACCGTAATCGGCCGGTATTTCCAGTGATCGGCAGCGATCTGGTCGCATAGCCGTTCGGCGATTTTGCAGGCTTCCTGCTCGGTCGTTTCCGGCAGGAGTGCGATGAACTCCTCACCACCATAGCGGGCGAGAATATCGGATTGCCGGGTGTATTGCTTCATGAGTACGGCGATGCGTTGCAGCACCTGGTCGCCTGGCACGTGGCCGAAGGAATCGTTGAACAACTTGAAGTGGTCGACATCCAGCATCAGTAGCGAGAGGGGCGCACCAGTCGTTCGTGATCGTGCGAACGCGCGTTCGAGGCAGTCCTCGAGACCGCGGCGATTCTTGATCTGGGTGAGGCCATCGGTCAGTGACAGCTTCTGCAGTTTCAAGTTCAGCTCGCGCAATGCCTGCTGGGAGCGGCGCAGTTCGCCCTCCGCCTGGCGCTCCCGGGTCACATCGATGGCGATACCTGCGAGGAAGCGCCGGCCACTCGCGTCGGCGAAGGGAAATTTGTAAACATCCCAGACGAGGGGATGGCCTTCGACGTTCGGGGATTCGTCGACGAAGTGGACAGTTTGATTCCCGGCAAGGACTTCAATATCAGCCTTGCGGTAACGCTCGGCGAACTCAGGCGGCCAGATTTCGAAGTCGTCCTTGCCTATCCAGTCCTCCGGTTCCAGGTTGTAGCGACTGGTGAGCGCGCGGTTGCAGTAGAGCATGCGGCCTGCTTCATCTTTCATGAAAGCCGCCGCCGGCGTCGCATCCATGAAGGAGCGGAATCGCGTATTGCTGGCAACCAGTTCGCGGGCGATCCGCCTGCCCTCAAGGGAGGCTGCGTCGAGCGCCTGCGACTGCACTTTCAGTTCCATCCTGGCCACAACCTGACGGGCCAGTACCTGCAGGGCGCGCTGCTGTATCTGCGTCAGATGATGGGGCACAGTATCGAGTACACAAAGAGCGCCAAAGCGCGAGCCATCCTGTGCCGTGAGCGGATAGCCGGCATAGAAGCGGATGAACGGTGACTGCCGGACAAAAAGGTTGTCACGGAAGAGCGGATCTTCCAGTGTATCGGCCACAATGAAGATGTCATCGTGTTCAACCGTATGGTTGCAGAACGAATCGGCGCGGTTCACTTCGCAGGATTGCATGCCGATGCAGGACTTCATCCTCTGCGTGGTCTGGTCCAGCAGCGTGATGAGCCCGATCGGAACCTCGCAGATCTCCGCCGCCAGGTGCGCAAGTTCGTCGAACACTGCCTCGGACGCAGTGTCGACCAGGGAGATCGCGTGATGCCCCGAGATCGAGAGGGTGTCGATGAACGTAAGCGCGGAATCCTGGTCGATTGGCATTGTCATAGACTGTTATCGGCCAGAAACCGGTTGGCTTTAAGTGGTCGACCGACGCGATGGTATTCCGAATGCTGCCACGAGGACCAGCAGCATGTAGACAGCCTGCATTGCGGTCCGGACGGGGACGCCGGGCATCGGCAGTCCCCCGACGACGCTTCCTGCCACATAAATATTCGCCGGGAAAATCGCAATCAGCATGATCGCGACCAGTACGCCTGCGGGCCTGCGCAGCCGCGGGATGAACAGGGCTATGGCTCCGGTAATTTCAAGCAGGCCGCTCAGGTAGACCAGCAATCGAGGGTCCGGAAAGCCAGGCGGAATAATGCTGGCGGTTTCGGCGGTGCGGATGAAATGGAGCACCACTCCGGAAAGCAGCAGCGGCAGAGCGGCCAGTACGCGCAATGCTGTCTGCGGCCAGCCGAACTGGCGATGTCCTCTTTGCGGCGAGAGCATCGCCGGCGCAAAGAACAGGAAGAGGGTCAGGGACAGGATCACCAGCGGGACTGCGTAGCGCATGATCAATTCTTTCGTCGTTCCGTGAGAGTGGGCGTGCGCAGACGGCAGGCAGATGCGAGATTCCCATTATGAGGGCCGCGATCGCTTATAGTGAATAGGGTTGGCGGCATGGTGGTGAACGCATCAATTTATCCGCCGCCAGACTCACTGCAAGAGCATCCAATGGCCGTGGCCCGCAAACTACGAACGTCCTGGCACGCAAAATTTTCGCTGGTTGCGGCGATGGCTCTGCCGTTGCCGATGCTGCTGTTGACCCTTGGCTGCACGGTTTACGGCGAGGGAAAGCCGACACTGGCGACCACGACCTCCGCTGAGCAGACGCAGCGTCTCTTCTGGCAGAACGTAAAAGAGCAGAAGTGGCAGACAGTACAGACGCTGCTGCTGGCCAACGTCACCTGGCGCAACGGCACGCAGGTGCTGACGCGTGATGCGATCGTGCCCTATCTGCAGCAGCTGCAGGTGAAGGATTTCATCATCACCGACGTGACGGTGAAGGCCAACGCCAACGACATGACGGTGCTTTATACCATTCAGGTGACCACGGGGACGTCGGCCCAGCCAGTCAATATGCATGCTGTTGCAGTGTGGCAGCAGGTGCCGATCCCTCCGGATAATGCACCCAAGCAGCAGAAAAAGCAGGTCGATAAGTCTGCGCCTTACCTGTTGTCGGTCGAGGACCTGGCGCCGACCGCCGGCCAATAAGCGCGGCCGCGAAGTATGGATTCTGACCGGATCAAACATTTTCGCCGCGCGCTGCTGAACTGGTATGGCGATCATGCGCGTGACCTGCCGTGGCGGCGCACGCGTGATCCGTACCTGATCTGGATCTCGGAGATCATGCTGCAGCAGACGCGCGTCGCTGCAGTGTTGGAACATTACGCACGCTTTACGCGGCGCTTTCCCGCGGTGGACGATCTGGCAGCGGCAGATGAGGCCGATGTGCTCGCGCAGTGGAGCGGGCTGGGCTATTATCGCCGCGCACGCATGATGCACCGGGCTGCGCGTGCCGTGATGCAGGAGCATGGCGGTGTTTTTCCACGCACGGCGCAGGAGCTGCTGACGCTGCCGGGGATTGGCGCGTATACAGCGGCCGCGGTCGCGAGTATTGCGTTCGGAGAAGCTGTCGCCGTCGTCGATGGCAATGTTGAGCGCGTGCTGACGCGGGTCGCGGGATGGGATGCGAGCGATTCAGCGGCTGCGAAGAAGGCAGCGGTACAGATCCGATTGCTGGCGCAGGAATTGATTGATCCGCGGGAGCCCTCGCACTTTAACCAGGCGATGATGGAGCTGGGTGCGACCATCTGCCTGCCGCGCGGGCCGCTGTGTCTGCAGTGCCCGATGCAGGTGCTGTGTGCCACGCGGGGCGAACATCCGACGGTGAAACGCAGGCCGCTGACGCCGCGCGATGCGTTTTATGCGCTGGTCGAAAAAGACGGCCAGATCCTGCTGGAGCAGCGGCCATCGGACGCTTCACTGATGGCGGGCATGTGGCAACTGCCGCAGTTGGAGGCGGCGCCCGCGGCGAAGCCACTCTGTACTGTTAAGCACTCAATTACAGTGACGAATTACACGGTGCGGGTGTATGCGCAGGGGGCATTTCAGCCTGAGCAATCCTTCGGCAGGAATTCTGGCTGGAACAGGCGGTGGATACCGCTTGCAAGTGCGCCAACACTGCCGTTGACAGGCCTGGCGCGCAAAATCCTGCGCAGACTACGCAGTTTTGAAATGGTGCAGATTTGAGTTGAAATCTGTCGTTTAACGTCAAAAGAGGCCCAAACGGGCCTCTTTTTGTGCTGTTTTGTAGGTCGAAACCGCTATTGCGGTTTGCGTTCTTCAGGCTTCCGTTCTTCCGGACGCTGTTCAGGATGGGGCTGTGGTTTTGCCTGCGGATGGCTGGCTTCCGGCTTGGGCGCCGGGTGAGCCTCAGGCGCAGGACGCGGGGCGGGTTGTGGATGCTGCTGTGGAGCCGGGCGAGCTTCCGGCTGGGGACGGGCAGGCGCGGGCGTCGGCCGTGCTTCCGGACGAGCCTGTGGAGCCGGGCGCGCAGGTTGCGGAGCGGGATGCTGAACAGCAGGTGCCGGGTGCTGGGCAGCAGGAGCGGGACGCGCTGCCGGTTCATTGGGACGTGCTACGGGCTGACCTGGACGAGCTGCCGGTTCGTTGGGACGGGCTACAGGCTGACCCGGACGCGCTGCCGGTTCGTTCGGACGGGCTGCCGGAGCAGCGGGACGGGCCATCGGCTCATTCGGGCGTGCTGCGGGCGCTGCGTTGGGGCGGGCCAGTTCAGGACGCTCGGCGATCTGGCGTGCCGTTATGCCGCGTACACCTGGATTGGCGAGGGCCGGGGTCGCTGCGACCGGTTGCACGCGAATCGGCTGGAGCGCTGCCAGGACGGCAGGACGGCCACCGTTGGCACGGACGAACTGGGCCGGGTTTGAACGAGCCTGCTGGACATGGGCAAGCTGCTGTGGAAGCGGGTTGATGTGCGGACCGCGGGCAACAGCAATCTGCGCCGGTGTGGGACGAGCCTGGATGCCGCCGGGACCGCCGCTGTAGCTGACGTTCCGGATGTTGTTGTTGGTGATATTGTTTACGACCGTGTGGTTGTAAACGTAATTGTTGTTGATCGTGGTGGTGTTGATGTTGGTGACGGACCGGTTGTACATGAAATGGTCATTGTTCCAATAGCCGCCGTGGTAGCCGTCGCCGTTATAGCCGTTGCCGTAGGGAATGCCGCCGTAGTACCCGACGTGCGGCCCCCAGTAGCCCTGGTGGAAGCGGAAGACGCCGCCGAGGACGGCCCAGAAACCAGGAGTCCAAAGGGAGCCGGTGTAGGGAGGGGCGACCCAGACGCCGGGCACCCAGTAATAACCGCCTGACTGGGCATAGCTCCAGTAGCCCGGAGTCCACTGATAGCCGGGTTCCGGGCAGGGTGGCTGCTGATATTCAGGAAGCGGCGGTGGCGCCTGCTGAGCCTCGAGACCCTGTTCCCAGCCGGTAGTGTAGCCGTAGTCGTTGCCGTAGCTGCCGCCGTTATCGTAATTGGCGCCGTAGGTTTCATTGGAATAGCCACCGCCGTAGTTCTGGGGCTGCTGGTAGTTACTGCCCTGGG
>CAZZZL010000021.1:0-65367 GCA_964658655.1 uncultured Acetobacteraceae bacterium
GAACCCGCGACCCTCGCCTTGGCAAGGCGATGCTCTACCACTGAGCTACTCCCGCTTGGTACTCACTGAGTATAGCGACTGCGTCCCACACGGTCAACGAAGCCCCTGGTTTGTGTCTCCCCACGCGTTCAACATTGGAAAGCGCGGGGTTTAGATTGTCCGGTTTGTCAGTCGCTCTTCGCCCGTGATCTGGCCGTCGCGCATCGTCAGGATGCGGTCGCCGAGCTGCGCCGCTTCCGGATTATGCGTAATCATCAACACCGTCTGCTTGAAGTCCAGGTTGGATTTGCGGAGCATTTCGAGCACGGCGATCGAGTTCGCCGTATCCAGGTTGCCGGTCGGTTCATCCGCCAGCACAATAGCCGGCCGGGTGATCAGTGCGCGGGCAATGGCGACCCGCTGCTGCTCGCCTCCGGATAGCTCGGATGGCCGGTGATCGAGCCGGCCGCCGATGCCCAGCAGCTCCGCCAGGTCGTTCAGACGTTTGTGGTCAACCGGCTGCCTGTCGGTCTTGTCGCGCCCGCTGATCTCGTAGGCAATCTCGATATTGCCGCGTGCCGAAAGTGTGGGCAAAAGGTTGAACTTCTGAAAGATGAAGCCGATTTTCGACTTGCGCATGTTGGTGCGTTCGCTGTCGTTCAGCGAGGCGAAGTCGACGTTATCGATCAGGATGTTGCCAGTCGTCGCGCGGGTAAGGCCGCCGAGAATATAGAAGAGGGTCGATTTGCCGCTGCCTGAGGGGCCGACGATTGAAACGAACTCGCCTGGCTCCACGTTGAACGTCGCGTCCCTGAGCGCCGGCACCAGCACTTTGCCGGTTTTGTAGGTCTTACCTAGATGGATGGCTTGAATGATGGGTGGCACTTGCTGATTGTACCCGCAGGCGGTCTGGCTCTGCCCTTCAGCCCTTTCTGCGGGTAGTTTTCCTGGAGCCTGTCTTACGACGCAAACGCAGCGAAGCCGCCTTCGGGGACTTCGCGATGCGTGTCGCCCGCGTGCACAGCCTTCTTGGGCCCGCGCTTACGGGCGACCATGACGCGGATGCGCTCCAGCACCTCAACCGGCGAGCAGGCCCCCTTGGGCAGGAATGCATCCGCGTGGCTGGCGCGTTCATAGGCCTTGACGCTGCCGCTCATCAGGATCATCGGCACGTCGGGCTGCATGGTCTTCATGCGGTGCACCAGTTCGTTGCCGTCCATCTGCGGCATGATGATGTCGCTCAGCACCAGGTCAATGCCGCCCTTCTCGAACAGTTCGAGTGCCTGCTGGCCGGTCAGGGCTGTCAGAACGCGGTAACCGCGCGTTTCAAGCATGAACTTGCGCACGGAAAGAGATTGTTCGTTGTCATCGACGCAAAGGATGGTCTTCTTGGGGCGCATGCCTGTTCCAGTTTCTGCCCGGATATTTCCGGGCTGCAGGGTTCCGGGCACACGTCGGGCGTGCACATCCGGAGACCGGTTGCGGTGGCCGCGACCCGGGCCATGGAAGAGACAAAGCGGCTGCGTCCGCGTACGGAAAGGATTTGCGGAACACTGCAAGTCCATCCGCTATTCGCGGTGCCGCGATCTCCAGGCCATGGCCAGGATTGCGGAAGAGCAGGCGCAACAGACACCGGCATGGTTGCCAGCGCGCATGAGGGGGCAAATGCCTGCACGTGCCCGGTCAAATTCCAGCCGGGATGCAGCAGGCCAAAGCCCGATCAGGACACGCATTCATACCGCAAATGCGTCCTGCTCTAAGTCAAGTTTTCGGTAAAAGGCGAAAGTTGCGATCGCGAACATCCGTGATCGCTTGCCAAGAGTACGAAGCACTCCTGACCCCTGCAACAGGGAACAATCAGCGAAAGTGTGCTAAAAAAACCGGTTGCTCTAATGCGCAACTTGTATTCCCCGCATGCCTGTTGATGAAACGTTCACATCTGCTTGTGGAAGCCATGTGAATCCTTCAAGGAAAAGAGGTCTGTTTGCACGAGAAGTGAGTCAGCCGATCTTGTCCCGATTCGGGACGGTGGCGAAAAGGCCGCGAAATACAGGCCTGGCAGGGGTTTGCGCGTTACTTTCCTACGCAAATTCCGTACTTATTATCCACTGCAAACTTCGGAAAACAAGGCATAAACTGTGGACTTTGTTTTCCGCGCAAAATCCTCGTCTCGAGGGGAGTGGCGTAAGCCTGATCACGATGGGTTACGAGGCGGCTTTTCTCGATGAACCCTAAACCTGTTGCGAACGCGCTCCTGATCCTGCGTAGGAGCCCAGTGTTTCGCGTACCGTTCGCCCCATTGACACCAGCACCGGCAACAAAAGTGTAGGGAGGAGCAGAGAAGCGAAAAATGCGGCAGCAATCAAAAGATGGCGCAAGGTGACAGGCTCCTTCGGTGGTTTGAAGAGAATCAATCGTAACCGCAGGAATCAACATTCCTCTTGCGCAGCAGGACCAATGCCACCTTCGAGTTAGCTGGTCTTTTCCGGCGTCCGGGAGTTGGCAGGGAGCTCATTCGGCGGCAGCGGTTTGCGTGCGAAATAGTAAAGCGATAACGCCAGCAGCAGAAACATCACGACCGATATCCAGTCATGGTTCAAGGGGTTGGAGGCGGGGAAGGTAATGAGATCGCTTCTTCGTCCAGGCAGCGACTCGTAAAGCTTCAACGCCACGCCCAGAAGCCCCACAATGCCGCCTGCTGCAATCAGGCCGGAGGCATACAGCGACCCCGGGCTGATCTCGCTCTCGCCGTCGCCGCTCTTGCCGGCCTTCTCCATCGCACGGTCGATCAGCCAGCGGACCACGCCGCCAGTAAAGATCGCGAGCGTCGTCGCAATTGAAAGATAGGCGCCCACTGCAAACGACAGCGAGCGGATACCCAGCAGTTCCACCGCAATCACAATGAAGACGCCGAGCAGCACCAGGCCCCACGGTAGCTTGCGGGTCAGGATGCCATTTATGACGGTCGCCATCAGCCGGGCCTGCGGAGCCGCGGCCTTCTCGCTGCCAATCCCCTGAATCCACTGCACCTCGATGTGGCCGGTCGACGGGTTATAGAGATACTTGCCGTCTGCAAGATCAGCCGAGCCGAGAGCATTCAGCAGCATGAAGTGGCTGCCGTCATCGGTCGAGACGCTCTTGTCGACATGCGTCACCGGAAAGCTCATTCGCGAAAAATGCTGCTGCTGCACCTGCACGCCATCATGAGGCACGCTGATGTCCCACGCGCGATCGGTCGCGCGGAACTCCTCAAGGCCCTTGTTCATCGCGTTCAACGTGAAGCCGATGACCACCGTCGACACGCATACGCCGATCATCACGGCCAGTTGCTGCTTCCACGGTGTCGCGCCGATCAGGAAGCCGGTCTTGAGGTCCTGCGAAGTATCGCCCGCATTTGCTGCAGAGATGCAGACTACGCCGCCAATCGTAATCGCCAGTGCGCCGAATGCAGGAGCCGTCCACCCATTCACGAGGAAGATCGCCGACGTTGCCATAAGGGTCGCGATCGTGATGCCCGAGATCGGGTTCGCTGAGCTGCCGATAAGTCCAACGATGCGTGAGGACACAGTGACGAACAGGAATCCGAAGACCAGGATGAGCAGGGAAGCAGCGAGGTTGGCGAGCGCTGACGTCTGCGCGCCCGGTACTGGTTTGAAGGTGAGGAAGATGAACATCAGCAGGACGAGAGCAATCGAGCCGCCAACGACAAACCACATCGGCAGGTCGCGTTGAGTGCGCAGATCTTCCTGCGTCGCGCCGGATTTGTTGCGGATATTTTTGAGGCCGGTGCCGAGCGCGCTGAAGATGGTCGGCATGGTTTTGAGCAGCGTAATCAGGCCGGCGGCCGCGACAGCACCTGCGCCCATCGGCCGGATATAGGACGCCCACAGATCGCTGGGCGACATCTGCGCGACCGGCTTGGTGCCGGGATAGATCGCCCCGGGAAAATGCGAACCGAAAAAGTAGATCAGCGGCATGAGGACCAGCCATGAGAAGACGCCACCGGCGAAGATCACACCTGCGACACGCGGGCCGATAATGTAACCGACGCCGAGATATTCCGGTGTGCAGTCCGCACGAATCGCGGCACCCTTGAGCCATTTCGGCTGGTAGTCAGGAGTAGCCGGCCACGCGGCGAACAAATTGTCGTTCTGAAAGAGTGTGTAGACGCCTCCCAGTCCCAGGCCCAGAAACACGCGGCTCGCAAACGACCCGCCGCGTTCGCCCGCAAGCAGCACATCGGCGCATGCCGTGCCTTCCGGATAGGTCAGGTTGCCGTGCTCTTCGACGATCAATTGCCGGCGCAGAGGAATCATGAATAAAACGCCGATCCATCCGCCGAGCAGGGCCAGCGCAAAGATGCGGGCATACTCCAGGTCGAAGCCGAGGAAGATCAGTGCGGGCAGGGTAAAGATGACGCCCGCGGCAATCGACTGCCCCGCATTGCCGGTCGTCTGGACAATGTTGTTCTCAAGGATCGAGGCCTTGCCAAGCGCCCGCAGCACCGAGATCGAGAGCACCGAAATGGGAATCGACGCCGCCACCGTCAGCCCGGCGCGCAGCCCCACGTAGACAGTGACGGCTCCAAAGATAATGCCGAAAAGGCAGCCCAGCAGAACGGCGCGAAGTGTGAACTCAGGGAGATTCTGCTCCGCGGCTACATAGGGCTTGAAGGTCGTGATCGTGCGGCTGGCGGGCTCGGACTGGGGAGTGGGCAAGGTGTGCCTCCAAACTGGTGCAATGGATGAAAGCCGAGTGTACCAGCGTATATCGACGAATCGCGACGGCTGCCTTGGCGGTCTCGCTATAGTAGGTCATGCCCCTACTCAACACGCAGGGCCGGCGCATCCTGGCATATCTGGCTGTCTACCTTCTGTGGGGTGGCACCTACCTGGCCGTCCGGACGATCGTCCTGGTGACGCCGCCCTTCTCAGCGGCAGGACTTCGTTTTCTGATCAGCGGGCTCATATTGCTTGCGCTCAGCCGTATCCAGACGGGCGAAAAACAACCGTGGCCGAACCGCAAAGACTGGATCAACTCCGCCAAGCTTGGCTTTGTGATGTTCGCGATCAATTACGGCTGTTTCTTCTGGGCGGAGCAGCGTCTCTACTCCGGGATCGCTGCTGTCGTCGTTGCGACCATGGCGGTCTGGATCTTCCTGGCCGAATGGCTCATTCTCCGCACACAGCGTCTTTCGCCGGGCATCGTGGCGGGCAGCGCGCTTGGCATCAGCGGCGTCGTCCTTCTCACGCGAACGGGCATCGACGCGCCAGAGAGTCTTGGCCAGACGCACCTTGCCATCCTGGTGCTGATGGCCGGCACGATGTGCTGGGCTTTTGGCAGTGTCTGGAGCCGATCACTCGCGCTGCCGGCACAGCAATCCGCGCGTTCAGCCCTGCAGATGACCACCGGCGGCGTCTTCCTGTCGATGCTCGCCATCGCTGCGGGAGAAGGGCGGTTGCTTATTGCCTCACTGCATGCATGGACGTGGGCCACCTGGCTCTGTTTCGCGTACCTCATCTTTGCTTCGATCGTCGCTTTTACCGCGTATGTCTGGCTGCTCCAGCATGAACCGGCCGGCCGCGTCGCAAGCTATGCGTATGTGAATCCTCTGGTTGCGATCGCGCTCGGCGTCGGTATGGGCCACGAACATATCGTCAGCTGGCAGTACGTCGGGGCAGCGCTGGTACTGCTTGGTGTCTTCGCAACGCTGACAACCCGGCAGAGGCAGGTTACCAAAGCCGCTTGAGCGAGGCAGGCAACTTCCGGGTCTTCGCCGAAAACCGTCACGCGAGGTAAACGCGGCGTGACGTCGGCGGACGGTTCAATGAGTAGCCGTCAAATCAACGACCTGCCGCAGACGAGCGCCTCGGTTTAGGTAGCCAAGACTGTTTCCTGTGCGCTTCAATGACAACCGGCCCCCAGCTTTGCAGGTCGGCAGTGTGCATCTTGCTCCCGTTTGTCGTGCTGACTCGGCCTTCAGCTGATGCCCAGACTACAATCCGCTGTTAACCTGGTCAGCGGAAGCGTGAAATGTCATCTTTTTACCGGGCCGACGTTGAGAACTTTCTCGCACTGTCAGAAGAGCAGCTCCATGCTCGATTGCAGATTGCCTATGCGCAGCGCGGCTTTACGAGCCAATACACCGATCAGACGCTGACCTGGCAGAGTGATATTCGCTCGTTGCGTGAATCGCTTATCGACTGCGTTGCGCGCTCGCCGTCTGCACATTTGTGGAAGATATTGCTGGAGTTCTCCATTCCACGCAAGGAAAAGCGCATCGATGTCGTTCTCCTCGTGCGCGATGCCGTCGTTATTCTTGAAGCGAAAGCAGGTGTGGCAAACGCTGGCGCACGCCGTCAGATAGAAGAGTATGCACTACTGTTGCACTACTTTCACAAGGCGTCTGACGATCGCCGCATCGTTCCGATTCTTGTCTCATCGCAGCCCGCTGTTGCCAGCCTCACAGCTTTGCACCAGCGTGAATTCTTTCCACAGTTGCCGACTTATTGGATCGCTCCAGTCATGCAATGTTCGTGGATTGGATTGTCAAAGCTGCTTATCGAGATCGAGAGAGATGCTGACGGACAGTCAGATGGTGAGGACTTTGACCACAGCCCCTACCATCCGGTCCCGGGCATTCTCGAAGCGGCTATCGCGCTCAAGAGCGGGTTGTCGATCCGGGAAATCGCTCACTCAGAAGCATCGGAACATGAGATCTCGGAGGTGCGGGAGACCATACAAGGCTTTGTTGATTCCGCCCGCGAGCAACACCAGCATGCAATCTGTTTCCTGACTGGCGTTCCGGGTTCGGGAAAGACGCTGGTCGGACTTAGCCTTGCTCATGCGGATGAGAACAAAACGAACGCTATCCATTTCATGAGCGGCAATGGACCGTTGGTTCAGGTCATGCAGCATCTATTCACCCAAGAAGGAATGCGGGATGGCGCCAACGCCAGTCAGGCGCGGATCAAAGCACGGACGCTCATCGAGAATGTACACGTCTTCGCCCGTTATCACACGGAGGACAACGACGGCGCGCCATCCAACCACGCCATCATCTTTGACGAGGCCCAGCGAGCGTGGAACCGAGCGCAGAATCTAAGGAAGTTCAAGCGCGATTACTCCGAACCGGAAATGCTTCTGCGCATCATGGAACGACACGAAGACTGGGCTGTGGTTGTTGCATTGGTCGGCGGTGGGCAGGAGATTAACGATGGCGAGGCCGGTCTCGAAGAGTGGGGTCGCGCAATTCTAAGCAGCAGAAAGAACTGGGTCATTCACGCGTCTCCGGAGGTGATCGAAGGGGGCGCCTCAACGGCAGGTCATCGGCTTTTCGACGAAACTTCTAGAAGGGGCCAGGTTCGTACAAATGCGGCGTTGCATCTTCGCACTTCCAATCGCAGTCTGCGCGCGGAGCGGCTCGCGACGTGGGTCAATAGTGTCATCAGTGGAGACGCAGTCGGTGCGGCATCTCTCCACGTTACGGAAAGATTTCCGATCTTTCTTTCGCGCGATCTTTCGGCAACCCGCGCCTTTCTGCAACAGCAGACAATCGGAGCCGACCGTTGCGGACTGGTAGGTTCCTCCGGTGCAGCGAGACTACGCGCAGAGGGCTTGGAGCCAAGTGCAAGTTTTCATGCCGAGTATCCGTGGGAGCATTGGTATCTTGCGGATGCCACCGACGTGCGATCGAGTCATCGCTGCGAGGTTTTCGCTACCGAGTTCGAGATCCAGGGGCTGGAATTGGATTGGATTGGCCTGTGCTGGGGCGGAGATTTCGTATGGACGGACGGCGTCGGGTGGCAACTGCGCACCCTCCGACACGGCCGGCAGAGCAAATGGAGTACGGTCAAAAGGGCCGAGAAACGTAACTATCGCAGAAATGCTTATCGAGTACTGCTGACGCGGGCCAGGAAAGGCATGATTATTTATATTCCTGAGGGCAGTAAGAAGGATGCAACCCGGCAGCCGGAAGACTTCGATGCAACTGCCCGGTACCTGGTGGACTGCGGCGTCACTACGATGACCGGCTGGGCTGACCCCGACCTTTCGCCTGTGCGGTAAGGAAGCCGGGACAGGTCTTGCCACCCCGCCCGCTCGCTCGTATACTCAATGTCAAGAAGTGCCCGTACTCCTTCTCGAAAGAGGTGCGCCTTCAGTTTTTCGCCTTCACTGGTGATCGACATACCCCGAGATCAGGCTTTGTCCTGTCGCGCCCCGCTGCGAAGCAAGCATCGCAACCAGCCGCGAATGTGGTCAGGACTCCTCCGAACTCCTCTCGATGCCCTCAGCTGTGCGTTGCTTCCGACATCCTGTGCATTATGCAGCGCCTCCCTGCTCTACCTAGCTACGGCACCGGTCTGCGTGGATTGCTTCGAGCGTCTGCGGCCCCAGGATGCAAATCTGTGTACGCGATGCGGCGAGGACCTTGGCATTGCAGAATTCACGCCTAGCCAAGCCAATCCTGCGAAACCAGAAGAGTGCCGGCCGTGCTCCGTTGTGCCTCCAGCATTTGACCGCGCTGTCGCCTTCGGTACGTATGAAGACACCCTGCGCAGCCTGATCCACCTGCTTAAGTACGAACGCATCGAGCCGCTCGCTACGAAACTGGCCGCCACGCTGACAAGACTGGTGGCCGAACTCTGCAGCGGGACAACGGGTGAAGTACTGGTAGTCCCGGTGCCGCTTCATCAGACGAAACAGCGGGAACGCGGCTTCAACCAGGCGGTGCTGCTGGCGAAGGGCGTCATCCATTCCATGAAGACCCATGCGCCGGCGATTCATCTCACACTCGCGGCGGGAATGCTTCAGCGAAAACGAGCGACCGAGAGTCAAGCGACTCTTACCAATGTGCAAAGGCGCCGCAATCTTCGCGGCGCCTTTTCTGTCTCTGCAAAGGATGCGGCAAGACTTTCGGGACGCGAAGTTCTGTTGATCGATGACATTTACACCACGGGCGCCACGGCGCGAGCCTGTAGTGAGACGTTGAAAAAAGCAGGAGCCGCGAAGGTCTGGGTGGCGACCATTGCTCGGGCGCAGCGTGATGGTGTTGCCCGCTGGGATGCGGGGTCGGTTGCTTCCGCTAAATCGCAAAGGTTCATAACGACAGCAATGTCGAGTAATCAGCAGTCATAAGTGAAGCAGTAACGCGGGGGGAAACACGATGTCTTCAGCCAAGGCCATGATCCACACACGAAAGCCGAAACACACGCCGCCTTCCGGTCCGGTTGAAGTGCGCATGACGCAGCCGAAGACCATGCAGAAGCCCGTGCTGGTCTTGAATGCCTCGTATGAACCGATCAATATCTGCGGCGCGCGCCGTGCCCTGGTGCTGGTACTGAAAGGGGTGGCTCGCACTGAAGAGGAGCAGGGCGCCACTCTGCATGCCGCGCGCATTTCAGTAAACATGCCATCGGTGATCCGGCTGCTGGAGTACCGGCGTATTCCCCACCAGACACGTGCACTCTCGCGGAAGAACATTCTGCTGCGTGATCGCAACTCCTGCCAGTATTGCAACGTGGTGCTGCCGGCCGGTGAACTGACTCTCGATCACGTCCATCCGCGCTCGCGCGGCGGTCTGTCGACCTGGGAGAACCTGGTTGCGTGCTGCCACTCCTGCAATCGCCGCAAAGGGAACCAGCTGCTGAGCGAACTCGGCGAGATGAAGCTGATGCGGGAGCCTCGACCGTTCTCACTCCATACCAGCCGCCACATCATGCGCATGATCGGCCACAGCGATCAGAAATGGCGCAAGTATCTCTACTACTGAAGGCAAAAGAAGCGCACGTTCCGGATGCCTCCGGTCGCTCGCTTGCCCGAACGACCATCCTCATAGCATCCTTGAAGCATGCCTGAAACATCGCTCGCGCCCTTCCTGCTGGAACCATGGTTCAGCCCGCGTCCCTGGGGAACACTCGATCTGTCGCCCTGGTACGCGCTCAAGCCATCGGAGCCGATCGGTGAAGCGTGGCTGACGGGCGATGCCTGTACGATCGCCACCGGTCCCGCCGCCGGACAGACTTTCGGCACGTTTGTGGCAAGCCATAAGCAGGAAATCCTCGGCAAGCTTTCATCCTCGTTCAGCGACTATCCTCTTCTGCTTAAAATCCTGTTTCCGCATGAAAAGCTGAGCGTGCAGGTGCATCCGGACGATGCACTCGCGCAGAAGTCCGGCCAACTGCGCGGCAAGACGGAATGCTGGTATGTATTGACAGCAGATCCGGGCGCCACTGTTGCGCTGGGCCTGCAGCCTGGCACCGATGCAGCGCGCATTCGCACTGCCGTGGCCGACCACACGATGGAAGACCTTATGGTCCAGGTGCCGGTCAGTGTCGGTGACATGATTTTTGTCGATGCCGGCACGGTCCACGCGATCGGGCCCGGCGTCATCCTGCTCGAGACGCAGCAGACCAGCGACATTACCTATCGCCTGTACGACTACGGCCGCCCCCGCGAGCTGCATGTCGAAAAGGCCATCGAAGCGACCCGTTATCAAACCTCCGCCGGCAAGATCGCGCCAAAGCAGCGGGCAGACAGTACCCTTCTGATCGATCAGAAGTACTTTGCCGTCGATCGTTTCGTACAGACACCAGGCAATTCCGTCGACCTGGCGGGTACTGGCACCCCGCACACTCTCGTACTGATTGCCGGGGATGCAGAGCTGATAGCGGGCGAAACCTCGCTGCCGCTCAAGCAGGGACAGGCTGCTGTTATTCCTGCCAGCCTGCCTGCGTACAAGCTGCGCAGTGTTCACGGCAGCACCATTGTCCGCTCAATTCCACCGGCTCTCTAGCGACGAAGTTTTCCGCAGAACGCTCAATCACCCTGCCCCCTGGCCACATGGGGGATAGATCCGCGTTGAGGTAACGGGCTGTTCGTTGGATAGCGCGCGGCCCACATGTACGTAATCATTCAGAATCCTCTCCCCCGAAAGTGGCATGCTTCACACCTTGGGGACTATCTCGTTCTTACGGTTTCATAGGCATACTTACCAACAAGGAAACGTGCCACAACTTCTTGACAATCAGTTGTTCGGAAGTTGCAACCCTGTGCTTGAATGAGATTGCAGATTCCCCGGTACTTCGGAATATCCATGACGAAGCACTCTGCCCCCATTCACTGCGCTGGCGAGCACGGCATTTGTGGTGCGTCTGCAGGGGACACGAGATCAAGTGTCCCGCCAATGAATTGCCCGTTGATTGCTTGGCCTCTGGCGAACGCAATCCGCAGGCGTCGGCCAATCGTGAGTGGAGCTGGATGATGAAGAGCAAGTATCTCGTAGGGATGAATTTCGCGGTCTGGGCCTGCATGACTTTAATGGCCTGCGTTTCGGCCAGGCCGCTTGCAGCGCAGCTCCCTGCAGTTCTCCAGGTTCCTACTGCCACGCGGGTCGCGGGAAATACGGTCTCCGGCTATAACGGCGATTACGGCTCAGCGATCAACCTTGATCTCAATGGGCCCAACGATACTGTTTTCGATGCCGCAGGCAATCAGTACATTGCCGATACCAAAAACAATTGTGTCCGTAAAGTCACTCCCGGAACGCCGGCAATCATGAGCGTGCTGGTCGGGTACGAGTCGACCGCTGCCTCAACAGATACATGTAACGCAAGCAGCCTTACGCCCACACCCACGCAGGGTCTGCTTGGTCCTGAAGGACTGACGATCGATGCTGCCGGCGACCTGTTCATTGCCGACACAGGTCATAACTGCATCCGCGAACTGCCGGCGAATACTGCGGGCGCGCGTTCTCTCGTGACAGTTGTCGACACCTGCCAGAACTACGGCTCACCTGCCGCGACTGCGCTTTCCGTTTCACCCAATCCGCAGGGCCTGATTCTGGATCCGGAGGGCGATGAGATCTGGACCAGCTATGCGCCGGCCCTGGGCATCTCGCAGGTCATGTTTCACCGGGAACTGTCTCCGGCCTCACCGCCTACCAGCGTCTGCGATATTGCCGGTACCCCGGTTGCCGGACACTCGGCGATCTGCACGTTCTATAACGGGCAGAGCACCGTGTTGAATGACCCGACGGGCCTGGCGATCGATGGAGCCGGCAACTATTACGTGTCGGACACCGGCAACGGGTGCGTTCGTGAGCTTACGGCGCAAAAAGTTTTCAGCACGCCGATTGGACAGTGTGCCAGCGATGGCACGGGCAGCACGGCCATTCCCAACTTCGCGCCAGTGGGCCTGACCGCCGGTAACCAGGGTTACCTCTACATCACGAATGTGGCGCAGGGCACGGTGCTGCAATACCAGGGTCAGGGCGCGACGCCGCTGCTGATTGCGGGTGTGCCGAACCAGACAACTCCTTATACCGGCGCGCAGGATGGCAAAGCGGCCGTCGTCGTCTCCCTTAACGCGCCGACGGGGCTATCCGTGGATCCGTCCGGAAACCTGTATGTCGCCGATAGCGGCAACGGCATCATTCGCCAGCTCGCATTCAACACACAGTTTCCTTCGCAGAATCTGAACACGCCGAGCGGCGGCCAGAATCTGCAGTTTGAGATCAATGCCAACGTCAACTTGGCAGCAACCTTCACCTCGGAATATGGCGTGTCGCTCGGCAATAACACCTGCGCCGGTGCGCTTGCTGCTTCGTCGACCGCGATACCCACTACGTGCGTGGTGTCGGTGCAGTTTGATCCTCAATATCCCGGTCCGCGGCGCGCGCCACTCACGCTGACGGACAGTTCGTCGACACCGGCGACCACCTACCAGTTCGGTTTATCGGGCACCGGTATCGGGTCGAACGCGCTATTCATTCCCGGCACCATCCGTACTGCACTGGCGTCGCTGAACAATCCTTCGGCTGTGACAGTCGGGACCACCGGGAATGTGTATTTTGCAGAAAGCGGGGCTGCCTCCGGTTCCGGCGACATCCAGGTCATTGCCGCAGGCAGTACAACGGCGACAGTGCTGGTGCCGGCCGGAAAGATCCAGACCCCGGTGGCCCTCGCGCTCGACGCCGCCCAGAATCTCTACGTCGCCGACAGTGCGACCAACACGATCTACAAGGTCGACGCGAATGCGAACGTCACTACCTTTGCCTCGGGCCTGAATGGTCCGGTCGCCTTGTCGGTCGATACCTACGGCAACGTCTACGTGGCGCAGAATGGATCCGGCGCGGCGAATGTGCTGAAGATCTTTGCCGGCGGACAGCAGCTGGTCGTTGCAGGCGGCGGAACCAATACGACACCCAACGGGGTCCCGGCCACGCAGGCGGCATTTATCAAGCCAAGCGGTCTGTATCTTGACCCCAGCGGCGTCATGTATATCAGTGACGAAGCCGCCTTCCGCGTCTACAGCGTCGATACAGCGGGGACCATCCACTACTTCGCCGGAAACGGTACACAGTCGAATACGGAGACTCCGCCCACCCTGCCAACCGATGCCGGCCTGGTGGGGCCGACCAGTCTTGTAGGCGATGCAGCCGGCGACATCTATATCACCGACGGCGGTGCGAACCTGATCTACGTGGTCTTCGGAGGCTCCAACCAGAATCCCGGGATTGAAGCGCTGGTCGGCACCGGTGTATCCGGTAGTACGGGCGACGGTGGCGCCGCGAACCTGGCGGAGCTCAACAATCCGGTCAGCGTGTCACTCGATGGCGCAGATGACCTGTACCTGGTCGATGCGGGCAACAACAGCATTCGCAAGGTCAACTACCAGGATCCGACGCTTGACTTTGGATTCGTGAAGCCGGGCAACACTTCCGGTCCGCTCATCACGCAGCTATGGAATGCCGGCAACCAGCAGCCTGGACTGGCGCCGCTCACAGGCTTTCCGCCCGTCGAGAATGCTCCGACCGGTATCAGCAATGCCTTCACGCAGATCTCGAATGGCTGCGGTTCGACGCTGCCTACAGGATCCACCTGTTCGCTGAGCTACAGCTTCACGGCACCCTACAATCCACCAACGGCACCGGTGTACGGATTCTATGAAGCACTGGCTTCGTCCAATGCTTCTGCCGTCGACATCCCGCAGGTCATCACGCTGGTTGCGAATGTTCCGCAGCTGACGTTTGTCGCGCCGCCGGTCACAGCCGTTTACGGCACCAGCTATGCGTTGACTGCTTCTGTCACGGATTCAGGCGGACCCGCGCCCACCGGCTCCGTTACCTTCGCCATCACCGGTCCGAATGCGCAGACACTCTGCGGCGGTCCCATTACATTGTCGGCAAGCGGCACGGTCAGCTGCCCCTCGACCTCAACCCCGCTCAATGTCGGCGCTTACCCGGTGCTCGTCACCTACTCGGGCGATAACAACTATCTGCCCGCAACCCAGAACACCACGCTGACCATCACGCAGGCGCCGGTCATCATCACCGCGGCCAACTTTACGCGGCCATACAACACACCCAATCCAACCTTCACTGGGACGATCACCGGCGTGGTGCTGGGCCAGTCCATCACGGATACGTATTCAACCACCGCGACGCAGACCAGCGCACCTGGCTCCTATCCCATCACGCCGGCAAACCCGGCCACAGCGGGACCTGGCACGCTGCTCAGCAACTACGCCATTACGTATGTGAACGGCACCCTGACCATCACCAAGAATTCTGGCGGCGTCACCATTTCATCGCCCGCGGTCAGCACGGTATACGGCACGCCTTATACCATCGCGTCCTCGATCACCAGTCCAAACACACCGGCGCCGACCGGTACCGCTACCTTTACTGTCGGCTCACAGACGCTATGCTCAGCTGCACCGGTAGCAGCGAATGGCACGGTCACCTGCTCGCCCTCACCGACGCTTGAGAATGTCGGCACCTACTCGGTGAACGTCGCTTATTCGGGAGATAACTTCTACCCGGCTTCATCCGCCACCATTGCGCTTACGATTACACCGGCGCCGGTGGTCATCACGGCCGAAAATACTTCGCGCCCTTTCGGTACGCCGAATCCGACGTTAACCGGCACAGTCAGTGGTGTGGTCGCCGGGCAGTCAATCACGGATACCTACACGACGACCGCGGTGCAGACCAGTGCTCCCGGAACCTATCCGATCACGCCAGTTTCACCCGCGACCGCTGGCACCGGAACGATCCTGACAAACTACACCATCACCTACGTTCCGGGCACACTCACGGTTACGCAGGCGGGCGGCCCCAGCTTTTCGACCCCCGCTGTCACGACGGTATATGGAACGGCATACACGCTGGCTGCAAGCATCACCAGCGGTCTGACGCCTTCGCCGACCGGGACTGTCACCTTCACCATTGCTGGCCAGTCCATCTGCGCCACTGCAACCCTGGGAGCTAACGGGACGGCAACCTGCGCGCCCGCTGTCACCCTTGAGAATGCCGGCGCGTATCCTGTCACCGTCAGCTATTCCGGCGACAAAAACTATCCTGCGTCCGCTTCGACACTGGAGCTGACCATCACCCCTGCGCCAGTAAAGATTACGGCGAACAACGCCACCCGTACGACAGGCGTGCCCAATCCCACATTCAACGGTGTCGTCACGGGCGTTGTCTCCGGACAGTCAATCACCGCTACGTACGCGACGCCTGCCACGGAAGCAAGCCCGGCAGGTAACTATCCGATTATTCCGACCCCGGTGATCGGTTCGGGCACACTGGCGGCTAACTACACCATCACGGTCGTCAACGGCGTCCTGACCATCACGCAGGCCAACACCCCACCACCTACCGGGCCGGTTGGCAGCTTTACGCTGAAGGCGACGCCGCCTGAGCAGGAGATCGATACAACCGGCAGTGTCAATTTTCCGGTCACACTGACTTCCGTTGATAAGTTCACCGACACCGTCACTTTCTCCTGCAGCGGCTTGCCGGAAGGTGTCGGCTGCGCCTTTGCGCCGGGCGCCCTGACCCCGGCGGCTAATGGGACAGCCATCACAGTCATGACGATTACCGGCACCGCCGATGGCACCAACGTGCCAAGTGGCAGCTTCGGTGCGCTCCGGCCTCGCCCTTCCATTTTCGGAGATTCACCCACACATCCATCCAACCCGCTGTCGTCGATGGTGCTGGCCTTTACGATGCTCCCCATAGGCTTTACCGGCAGCGCGGCCTCACTGCTCCTGGGATTCAAACGCCGACGCGGCGGAATTTCCATACGCTCCGTACTCTGGATCGTGCCGCTGTTGGTGTTCCTGGGAGGCATGGCCGGCTGCGGTTCGCCGAATAACTACAAAATCTATACTGTGACCATCACGGCTACAGATTCCACGTATGCTACGCCGGTCTCGCAGTCTACGACCGTCCAACTGGTACTTGCGAAGTGATGCAACACCCGGCACAGGCGAAACCCTCCATTGCCGCGCAGTCCCGGCCTTGGTTTTTGCGAATAACACGATCAGGTTTGCAACAGGAATTGAAGGACATGTTCATGCATCTTCGGGGGGCGAGCTCAGGAGTCACGGCAACGCGGGCGGCGGCAATGCGTCAGAACGAACTGCGCCGGGCTGGCGCTCTGGCACTGGTGTCCGCCGGATGCCTGCTGGGACTGGCAGGCCTGACACCAACTGCATGGTCGCAGGAGACGGCCGCTCCACCCGCCTCCTCGTCAACACCTCCTGATGCGCCGGCGCCACAGGCCAGCGCTCCGTCGGCCTCGACTCCTCCGGCACAGGCCGATATCCCCGGCCAGTACATCCAGACCAACACGGCAGAACCCAAGCCTGCTTCGCGGGTTGATCTGTACGGCGGCTACTCGTTCCTGAAGCCGAGCGGCAGTGTCGGTATCTTCAGCTTTCCGCAGATCACCACCGGCTACCAGTTCAGTGCAACGGACTACATCAGCAAGCACTTCGGCGTACAGCTCGAGTTTGCCCACAGCTATAAGGAGATCGGCACGACCGGCCCGGCCCCGGCGCTTCCCGGCGTGCAGCTCGGCAACACTACGGGCTGCTTCTACAATGCGGAAGCAGGGCCCGTGTATCGCTTCTTCGTCGGACAGCATCTCGTGCCATTTGCGCACGTGGTGGCAGGTGGCTCGAAGGTTGGCGGTCCGAAATTCCAGACCTGCGAGTGGGGCTATGGCTTCACCGGCGGCGGCGGACTCGATTACATTCTGCCCGGCCATCATCGCCACATCGCCCTGCGCGCGGTGCAGGCTGACTACGAATATATGCACGTCGACCAGGGTCCGATTACGCAATATGACCTGAGCGGCGGCACAGAAAATGTCTCAGCATTGCGCCTTTCTGCCGGGCTTGTCATCCGCTTGGGCGAACAGGAGCCGAGACTCGAAAAGAGTCTGCAATGCACCGCGAGTCCCGCGGAAGTCTATGCAGGTGAGCGGGTTGTAGTGTCGGCGAATGCCAACAACTACAACATGCATGACAAATACTTCTTCCACTGGCAGCTGAGCGGCGGCAAGACTGAGGGCTATGGACCGGCCATCTTTGTCGACACCACCGGTCTTGGTGCCGGAACCTACACGGCAACTTCCCACATCAGTACCAAGGAAAAGAGCCAGAAGCAGGTAGCCCAGTGCTCGGCCGGCTTTACCGTCAAAATTTCGCCGCCGCCAACCATCCGCTGCTCAGCTGACCCGACTACCGTGAATCCGGGCGATCCGTCGACCATTACGTCGTACGTCACCAGCCTTTCGCAGCGCAAGCTTACCTTCAGCTATGCTGCCTCCGCCGGCCAGATCAACGGCACCAAGGAGACAACAGCGCTGCAGACTGGCGGCGCTCCTCCGGGAGTCATCACCGTTACGTGCCAGGTGAAGGACGACCTCGGCCACACGGCGCAGGCCACGACCGAAGTAGCAGTCTCGGCGCCACCGCTGCCGCCCGCACCCAAGGCGCAGAAACTCTGCACCCTGTACTTTGTGCGTGATCAGCGTCGTCCAGCCCGCGTCGATAATGAAGCCCGCGCCTGCCTTGATGACATTGGCCTGACCCTGCACAACCAGCCGGATTCGCGCCTGGTCGTTCTCGGCGAGCATGACGTGAACGAGCCGGATGGCCAGATGCTGGCTGCCGAGCGCGTCGTCAACACCCGTGCCTACCTCTCGAAGGAGAAGGGCATCGATCCCTCACGCATCGATATCCGCACCTCGGCCACACCGGGTCGCGATGTCGAAACCTACCTGCTGGCGCCGGGCGCTACCTGGGATCAGCCGATCGACGAACAGGTCGACGAGACCAAGGTGCCAATCCACGGCCAGCAATATGCCAGGCCCATCACCCGGCCTTTCCATGGTGAGGGCGTTTCGAGACCAAAGAACCCGCATAACTAGGGCCGGAGCCATCCGGCCCGGCGTTGAGGCACAAGGCACTGCTTCTGGTGCAAAGCGTAAAGCACAGGCAACCCTCTCCAAGAGAGGCCGCCTGTGCGTTGCCTTTTACGCAAGGATTCTAGATAATTGTGCCGACGTCTGCTACTTAAGTCACATTGAGCGATGGGGTCTGCCAGTCATAGACTAGATCTTTCCCAGAGTAGGTCTGAATAACTGTTGCATACTCTTGAACTGGTTGTGTAAAGGCCCATGCAAAACGAGCTGTTGGATATCCTTATCATCGGTTGCCTCGTTCTGCTGTTCGCCTCTACCTATCGGAAGCGCGCCACATTCCTTGTCCGCTGCTGGTCTATCGGCTGGCTGTTAATCCTGGTGCACTTTTCCGTCCAGCTCTTCCATCCCCGGCTGATCGCGGCCCAGAACCTGCTCAGTATCACCAGCGTCACCGGCCTGATTGCCTGCGCCGTCATGTTCCTGCTGCCTACAGGCAGTAAGTCAGAAGAGCGAAGCCTGCGCAACCTTGCCGTGCCGCTTATCGCCACGCTCACTGCCGTCACCATCACTGTACTTGATGTCTACAGCGTTCACGCCGTCCTGCCGTATTACCTGCTGATCGCCATCGGCCAGTTTGCTGCGGTCGTCTATGCTGTACGGTTCCATCGCGAACACCGTAGCATCCTCGTCCTGCTCCTCGTATCAGTCATCCCGTCCACAGTCTGGATGTTCTGGACCATCGGACACGGGCGCACGGACATCTGCGTTGCCGCCATCCTGTCGCAGTTCTACCTGACGGTCGCGATAGTCTACCTGAATGAGTTCCGACGCATCTCCGGCGGAATGCTCACTGTTTCGCTCGGGCTTTTCGCGTGGGCAGCGGTGTTCCCGGCAGCAGAGTTCTGTGACCATCTCGGTATCATCGGACACATCAGCCCCGAGCTCTGGAATGTGCCGAAATATTTCGTCGCTTTCGGTATGGTGCTTTCGCTTCTGGAGGAAGAAATCATTGCGGCCAATGCCGCCAGCAAACAGTACCGCTTACTCTTCGAAGCCAATCCACACCCGATGTGGATTTACGACCGCGAGACGCTCGCGTTTGAATCTGTGAACGACGCCGCGCTCGACCATTACGGATACACCCGTGAGCAGTTCCTCGACATGACCCTGATGGACATCCGTCCAACAGAGGAGTTCGATGCAGTCAAGAAAGAGCTGAAACAGGCCGAGCCCGCTCAGCAGTTGACGGGGCCATGGCGCCATCAACGCCAGGACGGGTCGTTCATCCAGGTAGATATAGCCACACAGCACATGCATAGCGATGGACGTGATCTGGCCTTCTCGCTCGTGCAGGATGTGACCGACCGCCAGAAGCTGCACGAGCAGCTGGTGCACCAGGCAAACCACGACATTCTCACCTGCCTTCCGAACCGCGGCCTGTTGGAAGAGCGCATGCACCAGACGCTCGCCCACGCCCGGCGTCATGGCCGCCAGGCTGCCTTGCTATGTCTTGACCTCGACCGCTTCAAACAGATCAACGACACCTATGGTCACAGTACCGGCGACATTTGTCTGAAAGAAATTGCCCAGCGGCTTTCTGGGCGCATCAGGGGTATCGATACAGTCGCCCGTGTGGGAGGCGAGGAGTTCAGCATCCTGCTGCATGAAGTGGATACACGCGCAGACGCCCAGCGTGTCGCGACTGATCTGCTAACTGTGATCGCCGAACCGATTGAAGCCGAGGGGCACACCGTTGAGCTCACTTCGAGTATCGGCATTGCGATGTATCCGATGGACGGTCAGGATGCCAACACGCTCTGGCGAAATGCGGACTGGGCGATGTATCGCGCCAAGCATGCCGGTGGCAACCAGTATCTCTGCATGTCAGAAGAGATCAGTATGATGGCGACCGAGGCGACTGATCTCGAACTGCATATTCGCCACGCATTGAAAGAGGGCGGGCTCGAGCTTTTCTATCAGCCGATTTATGACATCCGCGGTCATCTGCAGAGCCTGGAAGCGCTTGCGCGTCTACGTCATCCTCAGCATGGGTATGTGCTGCCCGACCGTTTCATTCCCATCGCCGAGGAAAGCGGCCTGATCGTGCCGATGGGCAACTGGGTGCTCGAGGAAGTCTGCCGCCAGTCGGCGGAGTGGCAGAAACAGGGCCTTCCCCCGGTCCAGGTGGCGTTGAACGTCTCGCCGCTGCAGCTCACTCGATTTGATTTCGCCAGCCACGTAATCGACACGCTGAACCATCATCAGCTGAGTCCGCAACTGCTCGGAATGGAAGTCACCGAGACCATGGTGATGCGCAATATCACCGACGCCACCCGGCAGATCACCACGCTTGCCGGCCTCGGAATTGAGTTCTCCGTGGACGATTTCGGCACCGGCTATTCGTCGCTGGCTCACCTGCACAAACTTCCCGTGCAGACTCTGAAAATCGATCGCTCCTTCATCGAGAAAATCTGCGACCCCCATGGCACGTATTCGATTGTGCAGGCGATAGTGTTTCTGGCGCATAGCCTGAAGATGAAAGTTGTCGCGGAAGGAGTGGAGCGTGAAGATCAGCTCGACAGCCTGCGACGCCTGGATTGCGACTTGATCCAGGGCTTCTTTTTCTCGCGCCCACTAGCTGCAGCCGACGTTGCCTTGCTGCTTCGCAAGGGTGAAGTAAAGTCCCCGACTAAAGCCAATCCGCGTCATCACGTCCGCCGCATGCGCCTGGCCTGATCGCGTGCAGCTCGATTGCAAACAAAAATGCCCGCGAACCAGGAAGGCTTCGCGGGCATTTGTGCTTCATTAAATAAATTAGTAGCGATAGTGTTCAGCCTTGTACGGGCCGTCGACAGCCACGCCAAGGTATTGCGCCTGCTTCGGTGAAAGGGTCGTCAGCTTTACCCCGATCTTCTCCAGGTGCAGCCGGGCTACTTCCTCGTCCAGCTTCTTTGGCAGAACATAAACGCCGACCTTGTAGGTGTCCTTGTTCGCCCAGAGATCGAGTTGCGCCAGTGTCTGGTTGGCAAAGCTGTTGCTCATCACGAAGCTCGGATGACCCGTTGCGCAACCCAGGTTCACCAGGCGTCCTTCGGCAAGCACGAAGATCGCATGGCCATCGGCAAAGTTGTACTGGTCAACCTGCGGCTTGATGTTGATCTTCTTCACGTCCTTGGCCGAATTGAGCTGGTCCATCTGGATCTCGTTATCGAAGTGGCCAATGTTGCAGACAATCGCCTGGTCCTTCATCAGCTTCATGTGCTCGAAGGTGATGATGTCGAGGTTGCCGGTGCAGGTGACGTAAATGTCGCCGCGGCCGAGTGTCTCTTCGATCGTCGTGACTTCAAAGCCTTCCATCGCAGCCTGCAGGGCATTGATCGGATCGATTTCAGTCACGATGACCCGTGCGCCGAGGCCACGGAGAGACTGCGCCGAACCCTTGCCTACATCGCCGTAGCCGCAGATGACCGCGACCTTGCCTGCTACCATCACATCCGTCGCGCGCTTGATACCATCAGCCAGTGACTCCTTGCAGCCATACAGGTTGTCAAACTTCGACTTCGTCACAGAGTCGTTGACGTTGATTGCCGGCACCAACAGCTTGCCCTGCTCGAGCATCTTGTAGAGGCGATGCACGCCGGTCGTCGTCTCTTCTGAAACGCCGCGCCATTCCCTGGCGACCTTGTGCCAGTGCTGCGGATCCTCTGCATAGACCTTCTTCAACAGGTCCTTGATGATCTGTTCTTCCTGGCTCTCGCCCGGGGTATTCACCCAACCGTCGCCATTCTCGAGCTCATAGCCCTTGTGGATCAGCAGGGTCACGTCGCCGCCGTCATCGATCACCATCTGGGGGCCAAGGCCGCCCTTGTGATTCAGCGCCTGGTACGTGCACCACCAGTACTCTTCCAGGGTCTCGCCCTTCCAGGCAAAGACCGGTACGCCGGCAGCGGCAATCGCGGCAGCAGCGTGGTCCTGGGTGGAGAAGATGTTGCAGCTTGCCCAGCGAACATCGGCACCGAGCGAAACCATCGTCTCGATCAGCACGGCGGTCTGGATGGTCATGTGCAGCGAGCCGGTGATGCGGACGCCGGCGAGCGGCTTCTTCGCGGCATGCTTGTTGCGGATCGACACCAGGCCCGGCATCTCGTGCTCGGCGATAGAAATTTCCTTGCGGCCCCAATCAGCCAGCTTCATGTCTGCGACTTTGTAGTCGGTTCCCGTGGCATTTACCAGGGGCATTTCAAGTGTCGACGTTGCCATTGATTTCTCCTCATATCGTGTTATCGCGATAACTTGATTTATAGTAACAGGAACAAGCATGACGTCCATTGTGAAAATCCTCCGAGTTGTAGCCGAACCAAACCGGCTGCGCCTTTTGTTGCTCCTAAAGCGCGAGGAATTGTCCGTGGCCGAACTGCAGGAAATCCTCACCATGGGCCAAAGCACCATCTCCACGCATCTAGCCCAGCTCAAGCAGGCTGGGCTGGTGGAGGACCGTCGGACCGGCAAGAGCAGCCTCTACAGGCTCAAGATCGAGGATGGCGGCCAAGTCATTGCCGGGCTGCTGGACCAGGCCGCCCAGGAACTACCGGAAGCAGCCCTCGATTTTGCCGCCGTTGCGGGTGTTCTCAAAAAGCGCCAGGACAAAATGCGGACCTTCTTCGACGGCGTCGCCGGCCGATTTGGCAAGGATTATGTGCCCGGCAAATCCTGGAAGGGGGTGGCCGAAGCGCTTCTGCGCCTCATGCCGCCCATGGTCATCGCCGATCTTGGGGCCGGTGAAGGTGCTTTCTCCCTTCTGCTGGCACAGCGTGCGACGAAGGTCATCGCGGTCGATACATCCTCAAAAATGATCGAATTCGGTCGTGGACAGGCGGCCCGTGAAGGCGTGACGAATCTCGATTACCGGCTCGGCGACATGGAAGCAGTTCCGATCGAAGATGCCGCAGTCGACCTGGTCTTTTTCTCGCAATCGCTGCACCATGCGCTGCATCCGGAACGCGCCGTGCGCGAAGCGGCACGGATTCTTAAACCTGGCGGTCGGGTCGTCATTCTCGATTTGGTGAAACATCGCTTTGAAGAGGCGCGCGACCTGTACGCGGACGAGTGGCTGGGCTTCAGCGAGTCGGAACTGGAGACTGCGCTCACACGCACCGGCTTTGCAGACATCCAGATCTCTGTTGTCCATAAGGAGCCGGCAGCTCCCCATTTCCAGACGCTGCTGGTGGTCGGCACCAAGTACGCGCTGAGCCGCTAGAGACCAGGGTTCCTGTCGTGGGAGAGCAGTTTTTCTGCTCGCTGCACCTTCCACTCGCATCCAGACTGCTCCTGGCTCATCGTGTGATCGTTAGTCGCGGTGCAGATATAAAGCGAACGAGAGTCTGGCTTCCTTGCACAGATGCCATCTACTACCCGTCCCTGGTCATTATAGAAAGTGCATGCCAGGTCAACATGCGCTTTTGCTTCGGTAGCGGCTGAGCTGCTCGCGGAGGACGGGGTGTTGATCGGATTCGAGACCGTCGCACCGGCTGCTGCAACCGCAAACAAAATCGCAATCGCTGGAACGATCAGGCCCAGGGAGGATAACGAACTGAGAGACGGTTTTCTGGTCTTCATGATCATGATGCTTTTCTCTAGAATGTTGGCATCGAAGATACCGATGGCGCCGGATGAGGAGACTTGTGACGCCGCCATGCTGGTCACGAGTCGGAGCAGGGAAGTGGTATACGTATGTGTGTCGATGACTGTATGCGTTGCCATGGCATCACAGATCATCTCGCGTGTCTGTGCGATCTGCGACTTTACGATCCAGGTGACAGGGTGGAAGGCAATCGGCAGGCTCGCAATCTCATACAGTAAATTCTTGAGAAAGTCTCGTCGCCGCATGTGGGCACACTCATGCGCCAATGCTGCCAGCATGTCAGGCGCAGGACAGTTGTGGAAGAATCCTCGCGGCACCAGGAGCGCTGGCCGCAATACGCCAAGAGTCACAGGACCGGCAACCTCACAAGAATCTAAAAGAGGGCATCTCTGACTGAAAACTCCTGCCGGCATCGTTTCCAGGCGGAATGCGTTTCGGCATCGAGTAACAGTGTTTGAGCTTTTTCGCGAATCTGGCCGACGCGTCGCAGGAGGCGGGCAAATCGCCACGTAAAGAAAAGGAGCACAAGCAGGTAGGCGAGCGACACCTCGTGAAGTGAAGACGGACTTAGCAAAATTCTGCCGGATGAATGCGTCATCAACCCAGATGTTCTGGCGGCTGGGCCAGATGGTAGCCGGGCCGCAACATGGTGGATATTAAGCAGGCCGGACCACGTGCGAAACATCGGCTGCGCAGGGGTCAGGATGGCCAGGGATAGTGTCGCTACCCATGCCATATGCTGGGCTCGTGGGCCGACACGCTGCAGCAGACGAGCGACCAGGCTGCCCGCTCCGGCAATCAACACGACTTCCCAGAGCGCATTCAATATGTAGGAGGCAACCAGGCAAAGCAGATTATTCATCGCCGCTCCCGCCGTCCATCGCAGCCAGTTTCTTACTCAGGGCAGCAATGCGCTTGGGGTCGACCTGCCTGGTTTTGATGAGGCTCATCACCAGTTCTTCGGACGATCCGCCGAACATACGCTCGACCAGGTCACGCACCGCTTGCCCGAGAACCTTTTCTTTGGTCGCAACCGGACGGTATTCGTACGCGCGTCCAACCATCGTCCGTTCAACGCGGCCTTTACGCTCCAGCACATTGAGCATGGTCTGCACGGTGGTGTACGCCAGGTCGCTGCCTGCAGGAAGGTTCCTCTGCACATGCAGCACATTGCTTGGTCCTTCGCGCCATAGCACCTGCAGAATGAGCAGTTCGAGCGGCGTAAGAGAATTGGAGCCTTTTTTGCGTCCAGCCATGGAATCTCCTAAGCAAATAGTAGGCTAGGCCCGAGCGAACACGCTGTCAACTAAATTTTTAGGATTTTGGTTTGTCGCGACTTCAGATCTTGATCGCTGCCTTCGAGTGGAGATCGTGCTTTCTGACTGTTGCGGTCTAAGCCTTGCGGAGCGCCTGTTCGATTGCCGAGACGATCCGCGGGTCTGTCGGTTCCAGATCCGGGGCGAAACGCGCGACTACATTGCCATCGCGGCCTATCAGGAATTTCTCAAAGTTCCACAGCACTTCCGGGGCGGTCGTAGGCTTCACGCCAAACTCCACGAGATACTGCCGGAAGCCGGAGGTGTCGCCGGTGGTCCTCGGCTCGGCTTCGATCAGCGCGCTGTAGAGCGGGTGGCGACTGGCGCCGGTCGCCACGATTTTCTCGTACATCGGAAAATCGACGCCGAAGCTCGAGGAGCAGAAGTTCTGAATCTCTTCATTCGAGCCCGGCTCCTGTCCGGCGAAATCATTTGCAGGGAAGCCGCAGATGACGAAGCCATGCTCGCGGTAGGTGCGGTACAGCTTCTCCAGGCCATCGTATTGCGGCGTAAGTCCGCACTTTGAAGCGACATTGACGACCAGCACGACCTTCCCTTTATGTTCAGCCAGCGTGGTGGAAGAGCCATTGATGCGGCGGACAGGTATGTCGAGAAGGGCAGTGTCGCTCATGCACTCTAGATTCTCATATCCGGCGCTGAACGGCTGAAATTCACGAGTCCAGTTGTCGAAGTATTCAGGAGGGAGAAGATCGTGCCGCGCAAGCCCTAAGATAAGCACGGGCAACAAAGATCAGCTCCTCGCGGATGGCCGGCAACTGTTTCTCCGGCGAACCGGATTCGAGCAATCGGCGGCTTACGCCGACCATCATGCCGTACAGCATGGAAGCGGCAAGGCGCGTGTCGGTCGGCAACGGAGGCACCGTCGAATCCAGCATGCCGGCGATCGCCTTAAGGGAGCGCGCGCCCATCTGCTGAGCGATCTTCGCCCCGTCTACGTCGCTGCTCACCGAATACAGCGCAGCGCTAGTTTTTGCATCATGCATCTTTGCGGCAAGAAATGCGGTCATCAAGGCGGTTGCCATCTGCTCAACCGGTTTACCCCTCTGCTCGGCGCATACGGTCTCGACAGCAGACGAGGTCTCATTGAGATGGCGTCGCAATACCGCCTGGAGCATCGCGCTCTTGTTCGGGAAATACTGGTAGAGTGTGCCAACCGAAACACCGGCTCTTGCTGCGACACGCGTGGTCGTCAACTGCTCCTTGCCGACCTGCAGCAATACCTGAACAGTTGCTTCAAGAATGGCTTCGACACTGGCCGCGGAACGGGCCTGCACCGGCGATTTACGCGGCTCCAGCAGGGATGAAGTGGTCTGCGGCAAATGCGAACTCCTAAACTGAAGCTTCCTTCATCTAATCACACAGTGGCGCAGATCGCGAGGCGCTGACACATTCGAGGAAACGAAACCGATGACGAAGCAAATGAACTTAGGCGGAACATTTACCTTCCCTGGTACGACCATAAACGTTCACCGTATGGGCTATGGCGCCATGCAACTTGCCGGGCCGCATGTGTGGGGTCCGCCGAAAGACCGCAACGCTGCGATTGCAGTTCTCCATCAGGCAATCGAGTCTGGCGTGAATCACATCGACACCAGCGACTTCTACGGGCCGCATGTCACCAACCAGATCATCAAGGAAGCCCTGCATCCTTACACAGACGGACTGGTGATCGTTACCAAGCTCGGCGCGCGCCGTGCCGACGACAGCTCGTGGATTCCTGCGCTCTCTGCCGGGGAACTCACCGCCGGCACCCATGACAATCTTCGCAACCTGGGACTTGACACACTTGATGTCGTCAACCTGCGCGTGGGCGGCCAGCTGACGCCCGCTGACATGTCGATCGAAAAGCCTCTGACGGCACTGGCAGAGCTGCAGCGCCAGGGACTCATCCGTCACCTGGGTCTCAGCAACGTGTCGCCCAAACAGTACGCGGAGGCGAAGAAGATCGCCCCGATCGTCTGCATTCAAAATTTCTATAATGTGGCACAACGGACCGACGACACGTTCATCGACGACCTCAAGAAAGACGGCGTCGCCTATGTGCCGTTCTTTCCGCTGGGTGGATTTACGCCGCTACAATCGGCCGAGTTGAACGCAGCCGCGGCTTCCCTGAACGTGACGCCGATGCAGGTAGCCCTTGCCTGGCTGCTTCACCGGTCGCCGAACATGCTGCTGATTCCTGGCACGTCTTCAGTCAAGCACCTCGAAGAGAATCTCGCAGCTACCGACATTCAGCTTTCACCGCAGGTGCTCCTCGAACTGGATGCCATAGGTAAAGCTGCGGCATAAAGCAATGATTGCGCAGGGGGTGGGTCTGCCGACGACGGACCCGCGTCGTTCGACAGCGTGATCCGCATCGAACCTAGAATGTGCTTTGACAGGAGATGAATGGATGCCCATTCCGAATTACAGCGTGCTGCAGGGTCAGCCTGTTGCTGGCAAAGTGGTGACAGGCACAAGTACTCACTACCAGATCACTATGCAGGCGACGGGAGGTCCTTTTACTGTCGCCGTCAACATCGAATCTACCAATGGCTCTGAAGTTCTCTATGCGATCGTCGATAATTTTCAGCCACCTCAACCAGCCGCGCTCCTGGCGCTTAGTTCGGGGATGCATACACTACCCAGCCAGCCTGGAGGACTCGCGCTCGACTTCGTCCGTGAGCAGATCAACGGGAACCCAATGATCACCCGCAATCAGATGACACTTTTGCCGAAAAACGCTGACCGCACCGACCACTCCACGCCCCTCGAGAACGCGGTCGACACCTTGCTGAATCAGGCAATCGCAGAGAAGGCAACGATATTTGCCTTCGGCAGCGCCTACGCCGACAGTGGCAAAGTGGATGGCATACACGACATCCATATGAACCAGGGAAATCCGCTGAACAGTTACGGCAAGGACAACGGCACGTGGCAGGATGGCGCGGTCTTCATCTACACGCCTGGTTCGAAGAAATGGTCTGCGATCTTCATCGCGTTCCAAACCGAATCGTGGGATACGGACAACGCTGGGAATCCGGTCAGCGCGTAGGGGAAGGGTAGTCTGCGCCCGACCGACCGGCTTTTCGAGCCATCCGGTTGGGCGCAGCCTGGCTGAAACAATAGTTAGACGGCTCGGTTGCCGGTGACGAGACGGAGCAGGAAGGTGAGGATCACCGCCCCTAGTATTGCCACCAGGATGCTGTAAATCAGACCGCCCTGGCCGGCCCCAAAGACATGCGACATGATGAAGCCGCCGATGATGGCGCCTACGATGCCGACGATGATGTCCATCAGCGCGCCGTAGCCGCTCCCCTTCATGATCTTTCCTGTCAGGAACCCAGCGATCAGACCAACGATGATCCAAAAAATAATGCCATGTTCTACCATAAGTGTGCTCTCCGATGCAGATAAGCTGCGGTGGATGTGATGCAGAAAATGGTCTGATCCACCAAACTTTCGGCTATAAATTTCGCTGAATGATAAGCAAATACCAAGTGCGCTCCGCCGAGGTCAGTTAAATCACGCATTTGGGACGCACGGAAAACCGCAACGGACAGGCAATTGGTCATGACTGCCGTAATGTGGTTCCGTGATTCGATGCTTGAAGGCAGGCGTCCCATGGGTCATTCTGTAGTAGCCCGGACTGTTCCCGAACTACCCACAAGGTTGTATGGGTTCCTTGAGAAACACGTGACAATAATCGTCACATTATGCGAGTGAATCTGATTGCGCACGTTTCTTCTGCAGCTACCCCGGTAGCCGGCTCGTTTCCTGTCTCCCTCACCATCAAGCCAGCCTGCGGTCTTCCCGGAACGTTCGAGTACAAGACAGACAGCACGGCACTTCTTGCGATGCTGCACCGAAAGACTGATCTGAATGGATCTGTGCTGAGTGAGTTCAAGCGCAACCTCCAGACCTCGAGCCAGGTACGCCTGTTGGGCGTCGATCTGCGCGATCAGGCCCTCGAAGAGATCGGCTATTTCATCGACTGATCTTCGTCTGGATACGACACCGGAACTCTCATCCGGCAGCTTTCGCGGGCGTCGGTTACACCTGCGGAGGCACCTTCGGATTCCGTGCAGGTGTACTGATGTACTGTGCTCCCGGTCTTGAGGGTCGCTATCGACGGCGAGAATCGATAGACTAAAGCGACTAGACGCTGGCCCACAGGTCGCGTTCTCACGGTGACCCTATGAAGACCATGAATCACGCGCAGGACCACGGCAGCGGCCAGACGTCAGCCGCAGGGCCGAGCATCTACTGTTCGCCCGAAGTCTTTGAGAAGAACCTGAATGTTCTGCCGTTCGAGGTGCAGCACACTCTGACCGGCGACCCGCTCTTTGCCGTTCCGGCGCTGGTCGATCTTGCAGTGCAGATCAACAATCGCAAAGATCCGCACCGGCAGTACGGTGACGTTTCCTGCCTGCTGGGCCGTCCGACGCTGGGCCAGCGTGAGATCGAAGGTTCGGTCTTCGCGCCATCGGTACAGGAAGCCATTGAAAGCATCGAGCACTCCGATGCCTGGTTGATGCTGAATCACATCGAATACGAAGATGCTTACCGTCCGGTCCTCGAAAAGACCATCTGCGATGTGCTGCGTCTCACAAAGCGCAATCTTTTGAGCAAGGTGAAGTGGTTCGAGGCAATCATCTTTGTGACGTCGCCCAATCGGCTGACCCCCTACCATCTGGACCGTGAGTGCGCGTGGCTACTGCAGATCCAGGGCAACAAGGACATTCACCTCTTTAACCGTGCCGATAAGGACATGGTGCCCGACCAGGAGCTTGAGCGCTACTGGGCCGCCGACAACCAGGCTGCAAAGTACAAGCCGGAACTTGAAGAGCGGGCGATGGTTTTCAATATGAAGCCGGGCACGGGCGTCCACATTCCCGTGAATACCCCGCACTGGTTGAAGAATGGTGACAATGTCTCGGTTTCGATGAACGTGAACTTTGTCTTTCATGACTCCGAGTGGGGCAACATCCACAAGGCCAATTACTATCTACGCAAGCGAGGCTTGCAGCCATCTCCGGCCGGTGTCCATCCGACGATCGACCGCGCCAAGAGTGCCGTGATGACCGCCGGCCAGAAGATGAAGCACATTGTCCGCGGTTCCGAATATGTTCCCAAGCGTGCCCAGGAACAGAAGAAGCGCGTGCAGGAACTGCTTCTGTCCCATCCATCCTGAGCTGCCTTAAATCACAAAAAGCCCCGCTTAGTCTGAACATGCGGGGCTTTTCGCTGCTGAGAAGGCGCCTAGAAACGTGTGACCGAGATGTCAGTCACCATGGTGCAAGCTGGAATGTGGTCGGTTGCGACGCCAGTTCCGTCCGCAAAGGACACTACAGCGTTCGGCACATCTTTCTCGTCCTCGTCTATCTGGAAGACAAGTCTCGCTTTATATTTTTTCTTGTCCTTCGGTCTGTTGTTGCGGTACTCAACGTCGCAACCCTTCGACTCACTGGGCTTCCAGCGGTATTCGATAGACTTGACGCCTGTCGCCTGGTTCCACTCTGAAAAACTCTGGGCGCGAGCCATATGGAAAGCGATTCCGCAAAGACACAGTGCGGTCGCGCAGTTCAATGTTCGGCAAATGGCCATTCTCCCTCGCTGCTTTCATCGCAAGTTCACAATCTGGCCCAGTTGACGCAGCGTAGCACGACCTTTCAATGCCTGGTAGTTCCAAGAAGGATTCCTCGGTTAATAGTCAACCAGTAAGAACAGCTAGTTACCGGCCTTCCTCCATGCCTGACCTGGCCGTGCGACAGCATACATCTCCGCCGCGATCTGATCGAACAGGCCGGAGGGATCTTCCCCCGCTCTATAAAGGTCGAAGTGGGTGCGATCCGGAATGTAGGTGAAATGTGGCTGTGCATCGAGATTTTTCAGGCGTGCTTCAAATCTGTGAGCCGCACCGTCGAGATAAAAGGTGTCAGCCGTCCCGACGTATAAATGAAAGCGTCCTCGCCAGGCGCTTCCATTCGTCGCCCATCGCGTTTCCACCAGATTTGCAAGGTCGTAGTGATCGTGCCAGTAACCTACGACTGAAGGATCCACTGCCCCTGTCGTTCGATCAAACATCGGTACCGGCGCTCCGCCTGGCGCCTTCGGAGAAAAGACCCAATCGAACGAAGACACCTGGCCGCCATAGGGGCCCAGCACAGCTTCCAGCCTGGCGAACTGCTCAAAGGTCGCCATCACTTTCCCGCCATCGCGCATGATGGGTGTTGCGGTGCCGTCTGGTTTCCGATAGACGTTCGCATGGGGAGCGTACAGGTCGGTGCCCGTGAAATCATGGAAATCGCTGGGGTCGGGGGAGGTGGACCAGGTTCCGCCGAACACCTGCGGATAATTCACCTCAAGCTGGAGAGCAGCCCATCCTCCGCTTGAATGGCCGTTCAGCAATCGCCCGCTTGTTTTGGCGTCCATCCTGTATTTCTTTTCGAGGTAGGGAATGAATTCAGTCGTCAGTGCAGAACCCCACGGCCCATTGTTTACTGAATCGGCAAATTCATGCGTCCCCTGCGGGCAGGATTCGTCCAGCATGACCCAGATCATCGGCGGCATTTTGCCATCCAACATGCGCTGGTGCAGCAGCAGGCCCGTCCGCAAAGCTCCGTCCAGGTTGCCGGTAAAGCCATGGGTCCAGTAGGCGGTCGGATAGTGTTGATCCGCATTCTTCTCATATCCTGGCGGAAGGATCACCCAGGCGTTCACGGAGACAGGTTTTCCCCAGAATGCGCTCAACGATGGACTAACCAGAGACTCTTTCTGCGCAACGCCGAGCCTTGCCTCACCCACTGCCTTGCTCATGGCGTCGGTGTCTTTCGGATCGCGAGGCTGCAGAGAGGCAAGCGTCAGCACCGGCTCCGCGGAGGTCCCGGGTGTCCATTGAGCCAGCGGCACAACACTGCTGATCCAGTCATCAGGATCGCGGCCGGTGTAGTTATAGCTGTGGTCTGTATCGAGAACCGCCTGGACCTCGTAGTCTGCCGCCGGCATGGCGGAGAAGGGCTTCGGGAAGGCCGCCTCGTCTGAATCGATCTCAATTGAGTTGCCGGGCTCCAGGTCCGTCACCTCTTTGGCGGTTACCCAGGTCGCTGCCGGGTGAAACTCATCCAGGTCGACTTCAGGATCGCCGTGCCCCTGCTTGACGAAGATGAGCAGGCGCCCGTGCAGGCCTGATGGATTGGTCGTCGCAGACTCAACGCGAAAGAAGACGTGCCGGATGGAGGATTGATGTGCGGAATCAGCCAGTTGACGATGCGCTCTTCCTGCCGGGGCCTTCTCCTTTCCACCAGACGTTGCCGGTACCTGCGCGAATAACACTGCACATCCGAGAACGCATAGCCCTGACGCCGCCTGGGCACGTCGAGAAATCATTTAGCTGCGCCTCCGCAAAACACCCGATGATAGCAGGCATTCGCCGCACAGGGACGTCTCGCGCCGGGTGGATTTCGGACCTGCATGAGCCTGGCGATAAACGCAAAAAGCCCGCCATCGCTGGCGGGCTTTCGGTTGCGGAACGGAATTACTTGGCAGCGGCCAGCTTCACACCAGCCTGTTCTTTCAGTGCGGCGGCCTTGTCAGTCGCCTCCCAGGTGAAGTCTTTATCATTCCGGCCAAAGTGGCCGTAGGCTGCAGTCTTCTTGTAGATGGGCCTGCGAAGATCGAGGCTTTCGATGATTCCCTTCGGTGTCAGCTTGAAATTCTTCCGAACAAGCTCTTCGAGTTTGCGATTCTCGACCTTGCCCGTTCCGAAGGTATCGACCAGGACGCTGACCGGCTCAGCCACACCGATAGCATAGGCAAGCTGCACTTCGCAGCGATCCGCGAGACCAGCCGCGACAATGTTCTTGGCAATATGCCGGGCCATGTAAGCAGCCGAGCGGTCGACCTTTGTCGGGTCCTTGCCCGAGAATGCGCCGCCGCCGTGACGACCCATGCCGCCATAGGTGTCGACAATGATCTTGCGACCGGTCAATCCTGTGTCGCCCATCGGGCCGCCGATAACAAAGCGTCCAGTCGGATTGATGTGATACTTGGTGTCCTCATCCAGCAAATGCGCTGGTAGAACAGCCTGGATGACATGCTTAAGGATGTCGCCCCGAAGTTGTTCATTTGAGACGTTTTCCGCATGCTGTGTCGAAATGACCACCGCGTCGATACGGACCGGCTTACCCTGGGCGTCGTATTCGACTGTTACTTGGCTTTTGCCGTCAGGACGCAGGTAAGAGAGCTGGCCATTCTTGCGAACTTCCGACAAACGGAAGGTGAGCTTGTGGGCCAGTGAGATGGCCAGCGGCATCAGCTCTTCCGTCTCATTGGAGGCATAACCGAACATCATGCCCTGGTCACCGGCGCCGCCTGTGTCCACGCCCATCGCGATATCGCCAGACTGTTTGTTGATTGTCGAGATGACCGCGCATGTATTCGAATCGAAGCCGTAAAGCGCGTTGTCATACCCGATCGCCGCAACTGTGCCGCGCACCAGCGACTGGAAATCAACATAGGCCTTGGTTGTGATCTCACCTGCGATGACCACGAGGCCAGTGGCCGTCAGTGTTTCGCAGGCGACACGGCTGTAGGGGTCCTGCTCCAGGCAGGCATCAAGAATCGAATCGGAAATCTGATCAGCAATCTTGTCGGGATGACCCTCGGTCACCGACTCCGAGGTAAATAGAAATCTGTCGCGTGTGGACAAACTGAATCCTCCTGTGCGTCGGAAAGCAGGGTGAGCGTTTTCGCCCTGATTCGAACCTTACAAGGTTAGCAGAGCCGGGAGAGCGCCAGCAAAGCCGCGAAGCCAATATGTCAACATTTGAAGTGGACGGTACGGAATCAACGGGGAATGGGGAATTTCAACAGCGAAAGCGGTCGAATAGCGGGTGGCGTCGATTGATCGAGGGCTGGAGGAGTCTAGCGGCGAAATGCGAGGCTCTCGGTTTGAACTGTCCGGCTGCCAACCAGGTTTTTGTGATGCACGTAGTCCCACACAAACCAGCTGAGGCCGCCAAGGAAGAGCAGAAGGACGGCCACGCCGGCCCAGCGCATCACGCTGTCCGAGCGGTTCAGGTCTTTACCGCGTGAACGGCCGACATTTTCGGCGAACGCGGTCCAGTTGAGGTCGTTTTCGTCGAACTGTCCGGGCTGCCTGGTGGCTTTCATATAGCGTTCGACCCACTCTTCTTCATCCAGGCCCAGCGTGCGGGCATAATTGCGTACGATATTCTTATTGAACAGGCCGCCCGGCAGCTGTTCAAACTTGTCAGATTCCACAGCGTTCAGGTGACGCAGACTGATCTTGGTCGCGCTTACGACTGTATCGAGCGCGATACCACGACTTTCCCGTTCCTTCCGTAATCCTTCGCCAAAGCTAGCCATAGTGCACTACCCGTGTTTTCCGACCCTGCCCCTTTTCTCCACTCTATCGTCGATTCTTGCTCAGGACGTTCGTGTGAAGGAGCAGCACGATCGTTACTGCAATTTCTGCCTCAATCTGATTACTAACTTACGCCGAATTTCAAGATTTGCAGCACAACTTTTGGGGCAGTGAACCTACAACGGTCCCCTTTTGGGTTCACCTGCTCAACAGTCGGCACCAGCCCGGTAAGCCTCGGGCACAGGTGCTCGCTGACGAGGCCGTTGCGATACACTCGCCTAGTGAACAAGCTAGTTGTCGGTAACCTGCTGCATCGCCCGCTGAGGGCCTTCATTGGCATTTTTGCGATCGCGATTGAGGTCGTCATGATCCTGTCGATCGTCGCCGTCATGATGGGACAGTTGAACGGGGCGCGCACCTCGACCAGCGGCATTGGGGCGGATATGTTTGTGCGACCGGCAAACGGAAGCTTTATTTCAGGTGTCGGCGGGGCGCCTGTACCCGCAAAGGTCGCAGAAGTATTGGCAAAACTGCCGCACGTTGCCGTTGCCGCCGCAGTCATCGCAGACTTCAATATGGGTGGTTCAGTCGAGACAATCTATGGCATCGATTACGACACGTTTAACGCGTTGAAGCCATTCAAGTTTTTGCAGGGCACGCCCTTCCAGCAGCCGAATGACATGATTGTCGACGACTTCTATGCCCGTTCCGATGGTGGTCATCATGTTGGCGAAGTTGTTAAAGTGATCGGCGACAATAAGTTCCGCATCTGCGGCATCGTCGAGCATGGCAAGGGTGGCCGCAAATTTGTACAGAGGCAGACACTCGGTAAATTGATGGGCGCCGAGAATAATGCGTCCGTCTTTTACATCCGCAGCGACGACGTCACGAACCAGGAGCGGATACGGCAGGAGATCAAGTCCACGCCGGGCATGCAGCAATACATTGTGCAGACGATGCAGGAATGGCTCTCGCTGATGACGCCGGACCACCTGCCAGGCTTCGAGCCTGCGCTGACTGCCGTCATCACGATCGCCGTCATTGTCGGCTTCATCGCTATCTTCCAGTCGATGTACACAGCGATCATGGAGCGTACCCGCGAGATCGGGATTCTCAAGTCACTCGGTGCAAGCAAGCTCTACATTGTCGATGCGGTGCTCCGTGAGACGGCCCTGATCGCGGTGGTCGGAGGCCTGCTCGGTGTCGCGATGACCTTCGGCATCAAGGCGTGGCTCAACGCTACTCATCCGACGCTGCCGTTTCCGATCGAGCACGCATGGATTTTAAAGACGCTCGCATTAGCCATCGGCGGCGCCCTGCTCGGTGCGTTCTACCCCGCGATCAAAGCCGCATTGAAAGACCCGATCGACGCTTTGGCTTACGAATAACAGGCTTGCGCGTTGCGAAGACTTGTCATTCTAACCGACGCGCAGGGGGGCGGAAGGATCTGCATTCCGTAGACAATGTCGTCGCCGTCTGCCGTGTTGCCTGCAGATTCGCTAGGTTCAGCCAAGGGTGAACGGAATGAAGCAGTCGTGCCGTCTCAGGATTGGCCTGTTCGCGTATCTGGCCCTGCTGCCATCAGTCTTCGCGCAGCAAGCCGCTCCGCCACTCAATGACCTCCTCCACCAATTGCAGGACAAACTCGATCAATACCGGAAGCTCGTCCCCAGTTTTTACTGCAGCGAGCATGTCGTCTCCGATGCGAACTATGCGGGCAGCCGGATGTACCGCGCCACGGATTCTATCTTCCGCGTTGTGCGCAATGATTCAGGAAAGCTGATCGAGTCAAGAGAGGTGAAGGCCATCAACGGAACGCCGGTAAGTCGAAAACATCTGGAGGGACCGGTGACGCTGGGTGGTGTGTTCACGGGCGGTCTCGCGACAGTTTCCGAAAGCGGGAAAGCCTGTATGCATTACTCGCTAGAGGAAGAAGCCACAGGACAGCCGGCGAAAGACCTGGTAATTCTTTTCAGAGCCTTGCCCGAAGCGGAAAGTAATCCCGGATGCGTGTTGAGGGAGGACGGCGCTGGTCGGGTCCTGATTGATCCGGCGACGCTACAGGTAACAAAGATGGAACTGCAGGCACCACATCACGCATTGAATACCGGCGAACACGGCATGTGGAAAATTTCAATATCTTATGCGCCAGTCGCACTTGGCGGGAAAACCTTCTGGATGCCCGCAACTCTAAACTCGACTCTTGTCACAGAAAGGGCGAAGACGCCCACTGTCTATACTTACTTCGCCCATTATGACGATTACCACAAGCTCGAAGTCACTTCACGCATCGTTCCTGACCCTACCCACTAGTCCCGTGGCAGTGTAGCGCCCACTCCCTTAAAGCATGCCCGCATTAGTATCGTTAGACGCTGGTAGCTTGAATCGCACGAAAAGGGTCGCAGAATGCTCAAGGGGTTTACGAGGAGACCGAAAGCTTAGGAGTCGGCGGCGACCATGGCACAAACTACATCACCCCGGGCGGTCTCAAGCGCCTGAAAGATGAGCGGCATTTCCTGCTTACGAAAGATCGTCCGGCCGTGGTGGAAGTGGTGGCCTGGGCTGCGGGCAATGACGATCGCAGTGAAAATGCCGACTATCAATACGGCAAGCGACGACTGCGGCAGATCCATAGGCGGATCCGCTTTCTGACGAAGCGATCGAGGCCGCCGAGGTAGTCGATCCGGAAGCTCCGAGAATAGCGCGCCTCCAGGGCATTCTTTGGAGCCACTGTGCGTTACGAGAATTCGGCAGGAGAGCAAAGAGTTGCAAGCATAGTCGGCACGGACGAAGTCGATCGGGACCGCAACCACACCAGTTGGGCCTCTCCACTGGACCGTGCGTTGATGAAGGCGGCAGAGGGTGACGGAGTTATTCTTAGAGCGCCGGGTGGCACGGAAGCCCTGACTGTGGTGGAAGTGCGGTACGATCGCATTCCGGTCGAACCGTTCCGCGAACCGTCCGGCTCCGAAGACCCGAGGAAGACGCCTGATCGCTGACGATTCTCGAGCGATGGGCTGCCTATGGGCGGTCCTGGCTCTGCTGCATCCTGATTCGCGTTTTTCTTCAGCGAGCGAATGACTGCATTCGCATTTCTCAATTGCGTCGACGGAAGTGCCGGGTATTCGTTGAGAAGCTCACCCCTTCTTCAAGGCGGGCAATTCGCTGAAGATAAACTCCTGATCGCCTGTTGCAAGCTCGCTGAGCAAGACTGGCTTGTCCTGCGGTCTTAGCCCCTTCTGGTTAATGCGGTTGATCAGACTCCAGTTCTTGACCGGATGCTGTGGGTCGGGGTCCGCCGGCTCTCTTGCAGGCAGATCGTAGCGTGTGAAGTCGATCACCTTGCGTGGCGTTTCTTCCTGCCAGTCGCGCAGCAGTGCCAGGCGGAAATGCTTGTTCATGAACCATTCAATCTCGAGATTGTTGTAGGAATCGCCCAGTCCTGATCCACGTTCAAGAAAGTTGCAGTGCCAGTCGTCGTTCGTCTTATGGTGCTTGCGCCACAAGGTTCCAAATTCTCCGAAAGTGACGAAGTGCGTATCCGGCCATTGCTTTTTCGTGCCCGACACCCACATGTTCATCGCCGAGCAGACCAGATCCTGGCCGAACTCGTGCACCATCTCGGCCTCCCAGATGTTCGTCACCCAGCCAAAGCCATTGCGCTGAAAGCCTTCGTCGAAGTGGATGGATGACGTGTGCATCACCTCGCGGTGACCAAGATCAAGGCCATAACCGATGTAGGTTTCGAGCGGCCCCACGCCGCGGCGGCTGTTGTAGCCGGTAATCTTCTGGCCGAGCGAACCGGCGCGACGCGCGCAGATGAAATCCATCGTCCAGCCATCAAGATTGACGCAGTCGATAAAGTCGCCCGGACCCTGCGCCGGCTTGCAGAAATGTTCGGTCGATGGATAGAAGGGATACGAGGGCGATCCGTCAGCACCGCCGCCATCGACGGCATACTGGCTCCAGATGACGGCATGCGCCGTGTGAATATTTTCTTTCTCGGCAAGATACTGCAACGTATCGGCCGACAGAAAACCGCCCATGATCGCCTGCGGCCGGTAGCCGTCGCCAACGAAATTCGTGATGATCTGGATTGCTTCTGTCATCTCTCGATTGACACGCGCACGCGGCAGGTACATCGCCGGAAAATAGCCGGGGAAGTACGACACTTCGTCGCCGAAAGTCTTCTGGCACTCCACGGCGTACGCGCGAATCTCGCGATAATTCTTTCGCTTGTCTTCGAGGGCGTTCAGCGTGAATCCCCAGGTCAATCGGCCATCGGGATTGGAACGCGCGAACGCCTCGCGCAAGGCCCGCACGCCTGCAAGTGTGTGCCAGGTAGATTCATCGCGGTCCATCAGCTTCACGTCCCGCGAGACTTCCCACGGCGTTGTGCGGATCATGATGCAGAGGGTTACGTAGCGATGGCCGAGGAGGGTCTGCGGTGTTGCTGCAAATGCAGACACAGGCAGCCTTTTGCTCAATGCGCCAATTGAGGACTTTGCAGCGGCAAGCAACGCAGAGCCAGTGAGTAATGTGCGTCGATTCATGCCTGGCCTGTCAGCTTGTTGTCGTCGGCCCCTAATTTGTCATCCTGAGCGGAGCGTAGCGTGGTTGAAGGACCTGCATTTTCTCGGCCAGCCATTACACCCGAAGCAATTGCAGATTTCTCCACTACGTTTCGCTTCGGTCGAGATGAGAGAGTGTGCGCTCCGGTGGAGATGGCAAGGTTGAGAGGTGCTGCCATCACGGGATAGCTCGCAGCCGCGCAGCCAGCTCCGTATGCCCCTTGTCTTCGGCGTAGTCGGCTGCGAGCTTGCCCTGATCGCAGCGCATAGATACATTTGCACCTGCAGCCAGCAGCATCTCGACGGCTCCCGTTTTTCCGGCAGACGCAGCCTGGTGCAGAGGCGAGTAGCCGCCCATCTGTTTCGCGTTTACGTCGGCGCCATGCTGCAGTAGCAGCGCGATCGGCTCTGTGCTGCTACTCAGGGCGAGCGCAGCGTGCAGCGGTTGATTGCGCATGGCCGTCTTCGAATAGGCATGCACATTCGCACCATGCGACAGCAGCAGCGCTACGGCGTCTGGGCCTCCAAACGCTGCGGCCAGGTGCAGCGGCGTCCAGCCATCGCTCGATAGGGAATGGATGAGTGCGGGGTCAGCGGACAGCAGCGCGTTCAGCCGCGCGAGGTCGCCGACGGCTGCCGCCTCGTGCACGTCAATTGACTCGAGCCCAGACAGGAGAAAGTCGCGGATGACCGTCTGGCCGCTGTAGACCGACCAAAGTAAAGCCGAGACACCCTGGGCGTCCCGGCTCCGTGCAATCAACGGCTCTTCTTTCACGTATTCGGCGATTTCAGTGGTTGCCCCGCGCCGCACCAGGGAGATGAAATGTTGGCTCACGCACTGATGATACCGCTGACTGCCTGGCTCACATGCAGAGCTACTGAGGTGAGACGGCGGCCAACTCCCTGCCGTTCCCATGTGCCGTCTGCGGAGATGCAGGATTGGCCGGCGGCACTGCCTGTGCCGGCTTGGACTGCACCGGTGGTACCTGCTGTGGCCGCGTCGCATTCGAATAAATCCGGAAGGTCACTTCGAGGTTCACCGCAACCGGGACAGGCTGTCCGTCGCGCAGGCCCGGGCGAAACTTTGCGCGTTCCACGGCCCTCACGGCCTCTTCATCCAGGCCAAAACCAATGGGCCGGACAATCGTTACCTGGCTCGGCTCACCCGATGCGCCGACGATGGTCGAGAGCAGTGTCATACCGGCAATATTTGCCTTCTGTGCGTAGTCGTTCGAGGCAGGATCGAGACTGCTCAGCAACCTCGGCGAGACCACGCCGCTGCCCGGCCGCAGAACAGAATTGTCCATCCGCGCAGCCTGTGTCTTGCCCGCCTTGGTGGCAAAGTAGACCTGCCAGTAATCCGGCAGCGTTGCAATCACGGAGTCGTCGAGGCCGGGCGCGAAAACCACGTTCAGCGCCTTCGAAACCTGTATCCAGCTGTCTTTCGGAAGCGGATGGGCTGACTCAACGGGCATTTTTGCAAGAGTCGCCGGGGCCTGGGCCGTCACGTCAGGCTTGGCCGTGGTCGCCTGATCGTCGAACGTTACTTCCGGAGGATTGGCCACACCGGATGTCTCGTTGGACGCTGACACCGGTGCCGGCGTGCCGGGTTTTGCCGCGGCAGCCATGGCAGATTTTTCTTTGTCGAGGTCTTTCTTCTTCTTTTTCTTTTCCGGTTCAATCACCAGGCGATCGATCGTGATCTCCACCGGCTTTTTCGAAACCGGGATACGTTCGAAGGGCTTGCTGTCGTCCTCATAGGGAAGGCCGCCAAAGAAGTGCAGGCCAATGCGATCGGCCTCAATCACGATGGACCTCTTTGTGGCGCGGACCTTTTTAACCTGCAAGCCGGAAAGGGTAAATGAACCCTTCTGCGGTGCTCCGACAATCTTGCCGCTGGTGTCGAACTCCAGCTTGTCGTCGAGATAGAAGCCTCGCAGGAAAAAGAATTTTCCCTCGAGCTTCTGATCGATTTCCTGTTCCGTGGTTGCCGGGCCAAAGGCCGGAGCTGCAGGCTTCACGATGGGCGTATCGGCGCGGCTGCTGGTAGCAAGCGAAAGTGGAGCCAAAGCAAGTGCGGCAGCAGCGAGGCTGAAGAGTAAACGGCGCGACGGAGAGCTGGCAGTGTACATGGGGAAACTCCTCGGCAACAGGCCAGAGACACTTACAGATACAGCGCGTCAGCCATGCGCAAGCGCAGAGGACGAAATGGCACGCGGAGTCCGGCCCTTGTTGCTGACCCTTATCTAATACCGGCGGGAGTGACGGAGGAATGTCTCGAACGAAGTCGGCAGGTACAACTTTGGTGGTGAGTGGGCAGCTGTTGAATGCCGGAGACGACCATACGCGGCAGACGCGAGTCAGCGCCGTTCGACCACCATTGGCACGCCTGCCTTTGGGCGAAGCGAAATTGCCGGTTGCACAGCAATGTCTGCCTTCGCATTGGCAACCGGCGTAAGCTTCCAGCTCTGCGCGATCGTCGCCAGCACCAGTACGCCTTCCATCCATGCGAGCCCCTCGGCGATGCATTGACGCGAGCCGGCGGCGAACGGGAAGTAGGCGAAGCGCGGACGGCCTGCCTTGTTCTCTGCTGAGAAGCGTTCCGGATCAAAGCGCAGCGGATCATCATAAAAACGTGCATCGCGATGGACACAGATCTGCGGAGCCAGCAGGATCGCTCCCGCGGGAATGTGATAACCGGCTATTTCATAGGGGACCACGCAGGTCCGCGCCGTCACCCATACCGGCGGGTAGAGACGCATTGCCTCGGCGAAGACCATCTCGGCATAGCGCAGTCTCGGGTAATCATCGGCGACCGGTGTGCGGCCGCCGAGAACAGCCGCGCTTTCGGCATGCAGGCGTTGCTGTATTTCCGGATGCTGACCTAACAACCACAGGGCAAAGCTGAGCGCGTTGGCAGTCGTTTCATGCCCGGCCAGCAGGACCGTCGTGCATTCATCATGCACCTGCTGATCGGACATGGTGCCACCGGCAAGCACGCCGGCACTCTGCTCACCTTCGGTGTCGACCGATTCGAGCAGCATCGACAACAGGTCACCACGATCACCCGGGGATGCGCGGCGCTCACGGATCATCCGGTAGATGAGTGCATCGAGTTCCGCCTGGCCGGCGCGGATGCGGCGCATCACTGGCAGCGGCGACTTCTGCAGTTGCTCCGAGAAAGGTAACAGTGCCAGTGGTAGAAAGCTCATGAAGGCATTCACTGCCGTCTCGACCTTCTTCACGTCAGCCTTGACGTCCACATCAAACAGGCATTTGCCGACAATCAGAAGCGCCAGTTCCAGCATCTGGCCGTGCAGATCGATGGTGGCGCCACTCTGCCACTGGCTGGTCATGCGCTCGGCGTAGCTGCCGATCACCTCGCCATAGGCGGCAATACGTTTGCGGTGGAACGCCGGCTGTGCGAGCCGCCGCTGGCGCATATGCAGCGGCTCTTCGCTGGTCAGCAACCCCTCACCCAGGACCGTCTTCGCGCGCTGCATCACCACGCCGCGATGATGCTTCGCGGCGTCTTTCAGAAAGTAATCGGCAATCAGGTCGGGATGATTCAACTGGTAAATATGCCGCGTCGCGGCCATGTAATGCACCAGGTCGCCATACTCTTCCGCGCACGCCTGCATGTAGTCGATGGCGCTCTGCCGGAAGATGCGCCCGTTGAGAATGCGGCTCAGCAGGGTAGGCCCCGGCGGATAGCGTCTCGCTTTTGGAGAGTTCGCCTGTGCGGGTTCAAGACGAAGCGGAACAGTGGCCATGGGGCATTTACCTGTACGTCAGTTTAGAGGATGCGTGCGTTGGAGCGACCAGGGAACGGGCCAGTCAGCGAGGCCCGGTTTGATAGCAGGCACATTCCCGGGTCGTTATGATGAGCCATTGGCCGGCATTCGCATTTCTGCCGGCGCAGGAATGTCCAGTCTTCCCGGATCGTACGATTGATATACTCTGCGCCAATCCCCTGCATGCCGGAGAACGCTGAGACCGGACAGGAGTTTTTGTACTCATGCTCGAAAAGATCGTCGATGGACGAACAGACCTGGTCTTCGAATACCTGGCCCAGGGGCACGCAGCCAGTGCGAGGGATGCAGCCGGCGTTTCGCTTATCCAATGGTGCGCATATTACGGCGATGTGAGCGCCATCAAGCACCTGCTCGCAAACGGCGAATCGCGATCGGCGCTCGCGGGAGAATTGAATGCCGCAGCTTTCCACGGCCATTGGCGGCTGGCGCAATTTCTCGCCGAGATGGGTGAGGACGTCAACCACGCACAGCCGGACACCGGCGAGACGCCTCTCCACGCAGCCTTGTGCAAGAACAGCCCGAGTCATGATCGCGTAGTGAAAATCCTGCTTGCGAGCGGAGCGGACCCCAATGCAGCGACGCATCCCGGCATGCCGACCGGCGCCTTCATGCGTGATGCGCGGACCCGCGGAGGTACGCCGCTGCATCGGGCCGCGGCGCTGGCCAGCGAGCAGGCCATCCTGCTCCTGTTGCAGGCGGGTGCACGCAAAGACGCGAAAGATGCGCACGGGGATTCGCCGCTGTCCTGGGCCAGCTGGCATCTTCGGCCCGATCCGATCTTGAGACTGCTCTGCTATGGCGGATTTTCGATCAATCCGGCCCGTCAGCCCATGGAGATCAATCTTCTCGGCGAGCCGCACCTCGATAGCTCAGAATAGAGTTCAAGCCCGACCATGACACTTGCACCGACCACGCCTGTCCTCGCCACCGCCAGGCTCCTGCTGCGGCCGCTGCAACTGGCGGATGCTGAGCAGACCCAGCAGCTTTTCCCGCAGTGGGAGGTGGTCAAGTTTTTGAATGCCTCGGTGCCATGGCCGTATCCGCCCGACGGAGCTCTCAGCTATGTCCGGGATATTGCATTGCCCGCCGTCGCTCGCGGCGACGAGTGGTACTGGACGCTGCGCCTCAAAGACCAGCCTGAGAAACTCATCGGATTAATCGGGCTGAAAAAAGGCGAGCAGGAAAATCGAGGGTTCTGGCTCGGTCCTCCCTGGCGCGGAAAAGGCTTGATGACCGAGGCGGTTGTTGCAGCGAACGACTACTGGTTTGACGTACTCGGCTTCAGTGTTATGCGTGTGCTCAAGGCTGTCGCGAATGTTGAATCGATACGCATCTCTGAGAAGACCGGTATGCGCAGAGTCTCTACCGCTGAGCGCGAATTCGTCGCCGGCCGTCTCCTGGCAGAGACCTGGGAGATGACCGCGGAAGAATGGTGGGCAGCACGCGATACGCTGCTGCAGCAGGCTGAGGCGCGAAGTCATGACGGGCGCGCTGATTAATTCAGCGTTGCGTGTGGCATTCCGGTTGAGACCGGGCACGATTTTTGCATAGCTATAATGAGATCTGGCGCTGTGTGACTGATGCCATAAAAAATGCCACGTTTCATCGTTCGGCAATGAGCAAATTGCGACTTCGTTACGGTCAAACCATCAGAGATATATGAAAAAAAATGCCCAGCATCCCCTGGAAAAAATTCTTGATAACCGCATCGCCATCATCGATGGAGCGATGGGCACGACCATTCGCACCTACGGCATGGCGGAAGCCGACATTCGTGGGGAGCGTTTCAAGGATTCGACCAAGGACCTGTTGAATAATGGCGACCTTTTCACGCTGACGCAGCCAAAGATGATCGGCGATATTCACCGGCGTTTTCTTGAAGCCGGCGCCGACATTATCGAGACGAATACGTTCGGCGCTACGAGCATCACGCAGAGTGAGTTCTTCGTCGACGACCCGCGCGAGCACGGCGGCCGTAAGGATGCAGCTTTCTACCAGAAAATTATTGACGACAAGTTTCTCGGCGACCTGGCATGGGAGATTAATGAACAATCCGCACGCCAATGTCGCGAGTGGGCTGATCGGGTCGGGAGCGACACCGGCCGTCAGCGTTTTGTTGCCGGCGCTATTGGGCCACTCACCGTCTCTCTGTCAAACTCTCCGGATGCTGACGACTCCGGATTTCGCGTGGTGACTTTTGACCAGGTCAAGACGGCCTACAAGCATCAGGTGCGCGCGCTGATTGCGGGTGGGTCCGACCTGCTGCTGGTCGAGACCATCTTCGACTCACTCAATGCCAAGGCTGCTCTCGTCGCCATTCGTGAGGTTTTCGACGAGGATAAAGCAGAATTGCCCATCATGATTTCTGCGGCTGTCGGACGCGGTGGTGAAACGCTTATCTCCGCCCAGACGACCGAGGCATTCTGGAATGCGGTTTCGCATGTCAAGCCGCTGTCCGTTGGGTTGAACTGTTCTCTCGGGCCGGACCTGATGTATCCGTTCCTCAGCGATCTTTCGGAAAAAGCCGACGTGGCGATTTCCTGCTATCCGAATGCCGGCTTGCCCAATCCACTCTCTGAAACAGGCTTCGACCTGGGCCCGAAAGACATGGCACGCTACCTCAATGATTTTGCACAGGGCGGACTGATCAACATCGCGGGCGGCTGCTGCGGCAACACTCCCGAACACATCGCTGCGATTGCTGCGGCGCTCGAGGGCAAGCCACCTCGCAGGTGGGACGCTTTTTCTGAAAATGTCCACGCCGCGCAGAGCGAGGTACGCGCGTGAGTGTTGTCGAGGAGGCAAAGCCTCTCCGCCTTTCCGGGTCACAGCCGTTTACGCAACAGCCCGGCGTCTACATCATGATTGGCGAGCGGACCAACGTAGCCGGTTCGCCGAAATTTGCCCGGTTGATAAAAGACGGCAGGTATGAAGAGGCCGTCAGTGTCGCGCGGCAGCAGGTGGAGAATGGCGCCAATGTTATCGACATCTGCATGGACGAGGGGATGATCGACGGCGTCGTTGCAATGACGCGCTATCTGCAATTGCTCGCAAGCGAACCTGAAGTTGCGAAAGTGCCGTTCATGGTCGATTCCTCCAAGTGGGAGGTGATCGAGGCCGGCCTGAAATGCCTGCAGGGAAAGGGCATCGTCAATTCCATTTCGCTGAAGGAAGGCGAAGAGAAATTCCGGCAGAACGCGGCCACGGTGCTGAAGTATGGCGCAGCGGTGGTCGTGATGGCCTTCGATGAGAACGGCCAGGCTGCTACGTACGAAGAGAAAATCCGCATCTGCGAACGCGCCTATCGGATCCTTGTCGACGAGGTTGAATTTCCGCCGCAGGACATCATCTTTGATCCGAATATCCTTACTGTTGCGACCGGCATGGAGGAACACAACAACTACGCCGTCGACTTTATCAACGCTACAAAGTGGATCAAGAAAAATCTGCCACACGCCAAAGTAAGCGGCGGCGTTTCGAATATTTCCTTCAGCTTTCGCGGTAACAACAAGGTCCGCGAGGCCATGCATTCAGCGTTTCTGTATCACGCAATCGCCGCGGGTATGGACATGGGCATTGTGAATGCCGGCATGCTGGAGGTGTATGAGGAAATAGATCCTGTCCTGAAAGAACTGGTTGAGGATGTACTGTTGAACCGCCGACCGGATGCGACGGAAAGACTTGTCGATCATGGCGAGTCTCTAAAAGGTACTACGTCGATTGCAAATGAAAAGAAGGCGGAGGAATGGCGCAACGGCACGGTTGAAGAAAGGCTTTCACATGCCCTGGTAAAGGGTATCGACGCCTATATTGAAATTGACGCAGAAGAAGCACGCGTCAAGCTCGGCCGTCCACTGCTGGTGATTGAGGGCCCACTCATGGCGGGTATGAGTGTCGTCGGCGATCTGTTTGGTGCAGGCAAGATGTTCCTGCCGCAGGTTGTGAAGTCCGCGCGCGTGATGAAGAAAGCAGTGGCCCACCTGACGCCTTATATGGAGGCCGAGAAGGCCGAGATGCTTGCTTCCGGGCAGGAGGTGAAAGCCCAGGGCAAGATCGTCCTCGCAACGGTGAAGGGCGATGTCCACGATATCGGCAAGAACATCGTAGGTGTGGTGCTCGCCTGCAATAACTATGAAGTCATCGATATGGGCGTCATGGTGAGTGCAGAGAAGATTCTGGCGCGTGCAAAAGAAGAGAAGGCGGACATGATCGGGCTCAGCGGCCTGATTACTCCATCACTCGACGAGATGGTACACGTTGCCAAGGAGATGGAGCGTCAGGGGTTCAAGCTGCCGTTGCTGATCGGTGGAGCTACAACCAGCCGCGCGCATACCGCCATCAAGATTGCTCCCCATTACAGTGAGCCGGTCGTGCACATTCTCGACGCGAGCCGCGCGGTTCCAGTGACGACAAGCCTGCTGAGCGAAGATGGCCGCGAAGATTTTATAGCGCGGCACCGTGCCGAGTACGAGTCGCTGCGCAACGCGCATTCCGCTCCAAAGCAAAGCGTCTTGCCGATCGACACAGCCCGCGCTCGTCGAACGCCAATCACGTGGAGACCTGAAGACCTTCCGACGCCTGCATTTACCGGTGTGCGCGTGCTCGAAAACTTCCCGTTGTCTACGCTGTGCGACTTCATCGACTGGTCGCCTTTCTTTCATACATGGGGCCTGAAGGGGATCTATCCACGCATCCTCGATCATCCCGATCACGGGGAGCAGGCGCGCCAGATCCTGGCCGATGCCAAGACACTTTTGAAGACAATCATTGACAACAAGCTGTTGACCGCGCGTGGCGTCTATGGCTTTTTTCCGGCTAACGCAATCGGTGATGATGTGGAACTGTACACCGATGGCAGCCGAGATCATCTGCTTGAGGAATTTCATTTCCTTCGACAGCAGGCGAACCGGGAGGGTAGTGAACCGTGCCGCTCTCTGTCCGATTTCATTGCGCCGAAAGAGACAGGATTGCAGGACCACATCGGCGCGTTTGCTGTGACCACTGGCATTGGCCTGAAGGAAATCTGCGATCGGTTCCGAGCTGATAACGACGACTACAACGCAATCATGACGGAAGCAATTGCGGATCGTCTAGCTGAAGCTTTTGCAGAGTGCCTGCATAAACGCGTTCGTGATGAATGGGGATATGGATGTGAGGAGCAGCTGAGTACGACGGAAATGATCCAGGAGAAATATCGCGGCATTCGGCCTGCGCCTGGCTATCCAGCGTGTCCGGATCACACAGAGAAGGCAGCGCTGTGGCGCCTGTTGGACGTGCAGCAGAATACTGGAATGCTGATCACCGAATCATTCGCCATGTGGCCTGGATCAAGCGTCAGCGGCATCTACTTCGCACACCCCGAAGCGCGTTATTTCAGCATAGGAAAAATTGGTTGTGACCAGGTTGTTGATTACCACGACCGCAAGGGGATGAGCGTAGAAGAAGTTGAACGATGGCTTGGTCAGAATCTGAATTACGATCCAGCCAGGTAGTCTTTGACGAGCTACATTCAGCGTTCAGTCTGGACGCTGGGGAGTTCAAGCTGCGCAAGTTTGAGCGCGCCCCAAAGCACACTCTTGCTGCCAAGACTAGCCGGCACCACGTCGATACGTGCCTTCGACCATGCCGGCATTTGCCTGCCGAGTTCTTCGCGCAAGGGTACAAATAAACGGTCGCCTGCGCGAGAAATGCCGCCGCCGATGACGATGCGACCGGGGTTCATGAACATGATTGTGTTCTTGAGGCCGCGCGCAAGGTGCACGACATAGCGATTCACAAAATCGGAATCGTGAAAAAGCGCCTTCGCAGGAACGCCGTGATCCCGTTCAAGCCAGAGGCCTGAACACATGCGTTCAAGGCATCCCATCGAGCCACAAATGCAGACGGGACCATCCGGTAAGACGCAGTGGTGGCCCAGTTCGCAGGCGAAGGAATCTGCGCCTCGATAGAGCCCTTCTTCCACGAGCAGGCCGCCGCCTATGCCTGTAGAAATGGTGATGTAGAAGAGCGGCCGCATCGCCTGGCCTGCACCGAAATGACCTTCGCCCAAGGCGCCGACCATGGTGTCTCGGTCAACGACAGCAGGTGCGTGAAATCGTCGCGCGACTTCTCCGACGAGGTCAAAATTCTCCCAGCCATCGACGTGGGTCGAGTAGATGATTCGTTGCGACGGGAAGTGGACAGGACCGCCAAAGCCAATGCCACAGCGGTCAATCGTACCTGCGACCCGCCAAGATTGCACGATCGACTCCATGGCGTCGAGCATCTGTTGCGGCCCGCCCTCTCGCGCGGTCGGCCTTGTCTCAGAGTGGGTGAGATGCTCGTCTTCGAACATGCCGAGACTGAAATTAGTTCCGCCGATATCGAGCGCCAGTGTAGTGGTCAATGCAAAAGCCCTTCAGTGAGATTGGACTACCTGAGATCCGTTCTGCCTCGGCGGGGTATCGTGAAAAGTCCAATCACATTACACTCCTCTTGTTGCTGAATCGTCTCAATTGGAAGGCGCAAAAGTTATGTCTGCATATGTTCGTTCCAGTTTATGTTTTCCTCGGCTCCTCTTTATTCCGGCAGCGTGGCTATCTTGCGCTTTTTTTAGCGCCAGTGCTCAAGTAGTGCCGCCGGCGCTGGAGTCTCCCGCAGCGCAGGCGCCGCAGACGGGTTCGCACGGGGAGAAGCTGCTGGGCATGCCGAAGTTCCACGAGCCTGCACCCTATGATATCGACGAGCATACGGGCTTCAAGCAGATCTTCGATGGCAAGAGTTTTACTGGATGGGATGCCGACCCGAATATCTGGCGCGTTGAAGATGGTCTGATGATCGGAGAGACATTGGAGGGCAAGCCGAAGGGCAATAACTATATTGTCTATCGCGGCGACAAGACGCGTGATTTTGATCTGAAGCTGCAGATGAAAATCGAGAAGGGTGGAGGCGGTGGTATTCAATATCGCAGCCAGACCGGAGTTCCCTGGACGCGACCGCAGCCGGCGGGGCTGCCTCCGTACGATTTGAAGTTCATGATGACAGGACCCCAGGCTGATTTCTGGTTTCCCGTGAATGCAGGCGCCTCTTCGTACTCCGGCCAGTGGTATTCAGAGAACACGATGCAGGGAATTCTTGCGTATCGTGGGCAGGTTACGCAGGCCCTGCCTGGTGAGACAAACCGGCTGGTCGCAACCATCGGCGACAGGCAGGCGCTGGGTGGCTATGTGAAGGTGAACGAATGGAATGACTACGAGATCATTGCGCGTGGCGGCGTGATGATGCACATCATGAACGGGCAGCTGATGGCGATTTTCGTTGATGACACTAAAGATTCAGTGAACAACCAGGCCGGCCTTATCGGGTTTGAAATCGAGAGCCAGCCATGCAAAATTTCGGTGCGCGATATATGGCTGCGAAAGTTTGACTAACAGCTACGCGGCCTCCATGATACTGACGTCGCGTCACTGTCAATCCCAGCTACGGTCGTCGGGCGTCCCCGCAACCCTGGTGCCGATTGGCAGCAGAAGAGACTTTAGAAGATGCAGGGTCTTCTCCTCCTCAGCATTTTTAGGTAGAAACTCAAGACCGTAAACATACTTTCGGCGATTGCGGACAATCGCGCGCACACGCAACGGCCCGGTGCCAAAAGGTGGCGTGAACTCGATCTGTATCTCGCTATCAATCGCGAGTTCCGCGCCTGCGAAGACAGCGGTGCCATCGTCGCTCAAGTCGACGAAACGTGCGTTGACGAAGACTACCTTGTCCGGCTTCTCGATCACTACACACACCGGGGTGTTGAGGCGCAAACGCTGACGCCCACGCACCGCTTCCGCACCAACCAACTTCAACTTGTTCGCCATATCGGGAGCATAGTCGATGGGCGCGAGGCGTCGACATTACTGAAGTCGTTTCACGGGTCACTTTGGTTGTAGATCAGCCAGTTTGGATCGCGATCGACGGCGGCCAGGTCTATCGGTGTATTGCTTCTCGAAGAGCCTCCTGCTGAGGAACCTCTTACCGCAAGCTCGATCGATTGATTTGATGACGAATGCAATGCAACAATCATCGTAGCCGCGAAGACTCTTTGCGAATAAAAGCTGAACAAAGTTGTCACTCGGGAATTTTCATTATGCGTAAGGTTTTCGCCGTCGCGGCCCCCCTGATCTTGTCCTGCATCATAGCCCAGGCGCAGGTCAACACCGGCGAACTCCGATTAAAAGTCACTGATCCTTCCGGATTTGGCGTGCGTGCCGTCGTGAGTGTGGAGAGCCAGGCGAATCAATACAGCCACCGTCAATCGACCGATGATGCGGGCTTTGTCGATGTGCAGACACTGCCGTATGGGATGTACCAGGTAACTGCGACCAGGCAGGGTTTTTCGACATTCACGGAGAAGGTTGAGATTAGATCTGCACACCCTGTCCAATCAAACGTGAAGCTTGTTCTCGCGCCGGTGGATGAGACGGTCAAAGTGAATAGCGATGCGACACTGATCGACCCTTATCGCGCGTCGTCAATCATGCAACTGGGCAGCAAGGAGATCGAGCAGCGGGTCGGCTCTCTGCCGGGAAGATCTGTGCAGGATCTGGTGAATTCGCAGCCGGGTTGGCTTTACGAGGGAAACGCAGTACTGCACCCGCGCGGTTCGGAATATCAGACGCAGTTTGTGATTGATGGAATTCCCTTAACGGATAATCGCTCCCCGAGTTTCGGACCGGAGATCGAAGCGGATGACCTGGACTCGATGAGCATCTACACCGCGGGCATTCCGGCAGAGTATGGCAGGAAGATGGGCGGAGTGGTTGAGTTGAATACCAGGCGCAATCCTGATGAAGGCCTGCACGGGTCTGCCGTGCTTTCAGGGGGAAGCTATGCGAGTGCGCAGGGCTATACGCAGCTGCAGGATACGTGGGTTAAGAATACCCTCGGCGGCACAGTCTCGGGCAGCAGGAGCGATCATTATCTAAATCCGGTCGTCCCGGAGAATTACACCAATGCAGGAACGACTGGAGATTTCTCGCTGAAATATGAACGCGATTTTACGCCGAGCGACCGACTTATCCTGAGCGTGCGTCACGAGTTGTCCCGCTTCGAGATACCGAATGAATATCTGCAGCAGGCCGCCGGGCAATTACAGACAGGGGATAACTTCGAGACTATTGGTACAGCAAGCTATCAGCATATTTTTACTCCCGACAGTCTCGGGACGCTGGTTGGAATGGTTCGGGACAACGCAAACGATCTTTATTCAAATGCAGCGTCGACGCCAATCATTGCGTTTCAGCATAACGACTTTCGCGAAGGGTATTTCAAGGCCACCTATTCGCTGCATCATGGCAACCAGGAGATAAAGGCAGGGATTGAAAACGATACGACATTTCTGCATGAGAAATTCAGCTATCAGATCGCAGACCCCACCCAGTTTGACGACGGCACGCCGCCGACACTCAACTTCCTCGACAGCAGGCCGGAGCTGGAGCAGTCTGCGTTTGTCGAAGACCTGATCCGAAAGGGTGCCTGGACAATAAGTGCCGGCATTCGCTGGGACCATTACCAGTTGCTGCTGAATCAGAATGCTTTTAGTCCGCGCCTGTCGGTTGGGCGCTATCTCGCTTCGCTAAAAACAGTCATCCACGCATCGTATGACCGCATTTACGAGACACCCTCCTTCGAAAATATTTTAATCTCGAGCTCTCCGCAGATCGATGCTCTGAGCAGTGACTTCCTGCGGCTTCGTGTGCAGCCGTCAAAGGGTAACTACTATGAGGGTGGCTCCACGACTGGAATTACCGGGCGGCTGCGGGCGGACGTCAACGTGTACCGTCGAGACTTACGAAACTTTGCCGATGACGATCAGTTACTGAATACCGGGGTAAGCTATCCAATAGCTTTTGATAAGTCGGTTATTTACGGGGCAGAAGGAAAGCTGGAGTTATTGCGGGCCGCAAAACTGAACGGGTTTATCAGCTACTCCTACATGGTGGGCAATGCCTGGTATCCAGTGACAGGAGGACTGTTTCTCGGCGACGACGCATCCGCAGCGCGCACACAGGTCAACGGCCATTTTCCCGATTCGCAGGACCAGCGAAACACGCTGCGAACCCGTTTTCAGTATCAGGCTTTGAAGCGAATATGGGTGGCGGCAGGCGCTGCCTACGGCTCTGGCTTACCCTTTGAGTTTGGCGGAGACAAGGCACAGGCACTCGCTGAATATGGTCCCGATGTGATCAGCCGCATCAACTTTGACCGTGGGCGCATTCGGCCGCTGCTCAGTTTGAATGCGTCGGCCGGCGCTGACATTTTCAAGAGCGACAAGGCGACGACGCATTTTCAGATCGATGGCGACAACCTGAATGATCGGCTGAATGTGATCGACTTCAACGGACTATTTTCCGGCAATGCTATCGGGCCCGCACGCAGCTTCAGTCTGCGTCTGAGTACTCAGTTTTGATGTCAGCGGCAGAGTTCTGTGCCGGAAGAGAACGTGAAGTCGAGTTATACCGGAGTGTTGCGCAATAGGTGTACTCCGCGCTCAGGGCCCATTCTTGGCAGGTAAGTCGGTGTCGTCGTCCAGTTGATACGAGGTGTTTTCGCTGTGCAAAATTGGCGAAACGAGAGCGCGTGCTTTTACATCCTCCGAAGTGCGCTTGAAGTCATCCATCGCCTTGGTCATGGCTGCGCGGTTGCCGGTAGTACGGTAGGCGCTCGCTAGTTGGTAATACGCAGCGGCTGAGTTGGGATCGGCGACAAGATAGTGCTGTAGGAGCGGAATAGACTCTGCCGCATGACCCTGCTGCACCAGCACCCTGGCGAGAAGGAGCCACGCCTGGCTGGGCGCTTGCGGGTCTTTGATCGCGGCACGCAATGAGTCGGCAGCTTCATTTATAGCGCCAAGCGCCAGCTGCACCTGCCCGATGCGGGTGAGTAGTCGAGCAGAGGCAACCGGTGACAGATTCTGCTCGGCGCGCAACGCGGTTAGCGCGTCTTTGAAACGGCCTGTTGCTATCAGGCATTGGGCGAGAGATTCATGGACCCCTGGCATCGTTGGATCCGCCGTAATGACAATTTCGTATTCAGGGATTGCACGACCTTGCTGCTGCATGGCAACGAATGCATCTGCCATTATCTGGTGGGCACGGTATGAGTCGGGCGCCGAATGAAGGATGGATTGAAAAGCCTCCTGCGCTTTTGCCTCCCAGTTTCTCGCCTCATCGTAAAGGTTCTGCTCTTTTTGAGCAGTCGCTGCGTCGGCGGGAGAATTTTGTGAACGTCGGTTGGCTTCTGCGAGCGCTGCATCGGCACGAGCAGCATCACCCTGCAGACGATACTGATCCGAAGCAAGGAGTAGAAGCTTCGATCCATCCGGAGACAGTTTTTCAAGTGAGCTGGCGGCTTGACGACCTAGCTCCAATGACGTCTCGCCGAGAGCGTAAGCGGCATCCGTATTTGCTGGCTGTTGCTGCAGGACGGCTTCAAACTGCTTCTCGGCTGCTGCGAATTCTCCCTCAGCGACAAGTGTGTAGCCGAGCCAGAGATTCGCTGTTACGTCCTGGGGAGATTGCTTGAGAAACAGTGTCAGTTCGCGCTGTGCGTCTGATAGGTGGGCGAGGTGGTACTCAGCTAAGCCCAGAAAAAGATGAGGGGCGACGAGCCTTGGTGCGAGACGAAGTGCGATGTGGAGAGACTGTATCGCAGGCGCATATTGCTGATCACAGTAGAGTGCGATGCCAAGGTTAGTACGAAGCTCACCAGTGGCTTCTCCACTTGCCGGCATCAAACGAATGGCAGCATCATACTCGCTTGCGGCCAGGTGACAGTTGGTATGCGCCTGCGCGTCTTGAGCTGCGGCCAGATGACGTTCAAGCGCACCCGGGCTCTGTTGCGCTGTGACAATGCGCGTCGTGCAACAGAACGCCAGGATGATGGAGAGGCGACGCATCTAGAATTCGAGTTTAAGTGCGAATTGGACCATCCTCGGGCCGTTCTGTTGATCTGTCAAGAGTCCAAAGACAGACGTCGTGTTCTCGAGCGCGCTTCCAAGATTAGCCGGCGCATTGTTGAAGATGAACGTGTTGGGATTGCCGCCATTCGAGAACACAACTCGGTTGAGAACGTTGAAAAAATTCGCCTGAAACTGCAGGTTGGTTCGATCGTATATCTGAAAGTCTTTCGACAACGAGACATTTTCATTCAGGAACCAGGGCAATCTCAAGCCTGCAAGGAAGTGCGGAGCATTACCGAATTCCCCAGCCGGCGGAGCAACAAACGCATTTGGATTGATGTAGAAGGAGCAGGCGCTGGCGCCGACTGCATTTGGCTGCACCGGCCCGGAGCAGGATTTGCGGTAGCCGGGATTTCTCAGAGACTGGCCCGGAACAATATTCGGACGATAGCTGAATCCGTCTGTCGCGTAATAAGGGTCAGCGTCACCGAAAGCGTCGTATTCGATATGTACCGGGCGGCCGCTTTGATACTGCTGTATGCCGGCAACTTTCCATCCCCCAAGCGCCTGGTTCACGACACCGCCACGATTCAGCAGCGCCTTACCTCTGCCTACTGGTAATTCGTACGTGTAACTGAGCGCGACAACCTGTGGGATGTCAGAGCTGGTGACAGAGCGCTCGCCACGCGGGTTGTAGTAGTCCTGATAGAAGGATGCAGAATACTGCGCGTTCTCTGCGCCTGAGCTTGAGCCGTTATTCGAATCTACATTGCCGAGCGTCTTCGAGAAAGTGTAGGCAACAAGGAAGGTCAGGCCATTTGAGAAGCGGCGTTGCAGGCTGCTCTGGAGGCCATTGTATGAAACGCTGCCGATTGGATTGATCGGGTTATCGACGCTGCCGTATTGCGGAAATGGGCGCAACGCCTGGCCGATAGTCGCACCTGCGGTGCCGATGGCATTGACAAAGTTTGGAAAGGGGGATTTGACGCCTCCTGCATCTGCGGCGGCGCTATTGATAGGCTGCTGCAGATAGTAATTCAGTGCAAGTCCCACCGAGGCGGCAGCTCCAACATATTTCGCAGCGACCGCAGGGTTGATCTGGTTTGGCTTTGACCATACCCCGATGTGATACGAGTGCGATCCAACATAGCCTATGGATGCAACCATCTTTCCGGGAAGCTCCTGCTGCAGTTGGAGTGCCCAGTTCATCTGCGTAGGAGGCGAACCTGCCTTCGGGTAAATGATAGCGGGATTTGTTAGACCTACCAAAATACCGGGACTTAGAACTGCCGGCGTGACGCCTGACGCGGGGAAGCCATTGTCGAGATAGAAGGCAGGCGAGCCAACTGTATCTCCTGGCTTACTTGCGATAGCTGCGCCTGAAAATCCGATGCTGTATTCTGACGAGCCAATGCCATTTTCAAGATTGTCATTGCCGGTAGGACGCGTGATGCCGTAGCCACCGCGAATTGAGGTCTTCTGATCTTCAAACGGCGTGAATGCAAAACCAATGCGCGGCTGGAAGGCTTTGAAGTCGATGGTACCGATACGCGTCTGTCCATTACGCCCCGGGCCCTTACCGTAAAAGGTATAGGCACCGGGAAGATTACCCGCAGCGGGATTAGGCAGGTTCACATTGACTGTCGAAGCGTAGCCATTGACTTCTGTGCGGGGCACCTGGATGTCATAGCGCAGGCCAAGATTCAACACGAGATTCTTGCGCGCCTTCCAATCATCCTGGATGTACATGCCGGTCTGCAGCCAGCGATACCCCTGCGAGATAGGGAAGCTGGCGTTGGAGAAATCCACTGCGCCAACAAGAAAGCTCGCGCCGGAGTTACCCGTGCCGGCCGGTATCGATGTAAGTGGACCTGTCGGCGAACCGGCGTGGCCTACGCCATTCTGCGCGGTCTCCGTCTGCGTAAAGTTGAAGGCAGGCGTACCGATGCCGAGCTCGTTCCGCTGCAGACGACGAAGCTCGCCGCCGAGGGTGAACGAATGGCTACCGCGAATGACGGTAAGGTTATCGCTGACGAGGAAACGGTTTTCAGCATCCGAGCTTGAGCCGCCGGAACCGATTTCCGTCGAGAGAGAGCCCTGCAGGTTCACGATAGGAAATGGAGCCGCGCCCGCAGGTGTCGGCAGGCCGTCGATGCCGAGTGCCTGCAGCCCGGGGCCGAGTTGTGGAGGCCCGTTAACACCTGTATCCCGCAGGAAGCCTGCATTCAGGTTGTTACTCACGCGCGGCGAATGCGCGTAGTTATAGGTAAAGCGAAACTGCTTGGTGGGAGCGGAGGTCACGTCGCCATCGAGCGGGCTGAGCGTTCCATTGTTGCCATTGTCATAGCTGCCCATAAAGAAGCTGCCGGAGATATTATTCTTATCGTTGAAAGTGTGATCAATCTTGGCGACAAGACGATGCTCATCGTTCTTTGTCGCCTGCACGCGGAAAAAGTTATTGTTGATGCCGTTGTTACTCGCCATAGGAAAGTAGGGCAGGATTTTCGTCGCAACTTTGCTGAAGGCGCTGGTGGCAATGGAGTTATTCGCAAAGGCATTGCGGACGGTGTAAGTCTGTCCGCCGGCTGTGACTTGCGTGGTCGACAGCGGATCGTAAATCTCACCTGAATAAATCGGCTTGCCGAGCAGATCGTACATCAGTTGTCCCGTTGACGAGACGAGCTGCGGCCCGAGCGCCTGCTGGAAATTGCCGGCGCGGTATTGATCGGGCAGCGTCGTCAGGCTTGCGTTGTTCGAGCTTGGGCGCCAGGCAAACTGCGTGTATTCAACGAAGAAAAAAGTCTTGTCGTGACCGTTGTACAACTTCGGCACCCGGACAGGGCCTGAGAACGTACCACCGTATTCATTCTGCTTGAGTGGCGCGCGTTTCTGACCGAGCGCATTGCTTACATAGTCGTTTGCGTCGAGCTTGTCATTCTGCAGAAACTCAAAGGCACTGCCGTGGAAAGTATTGCCGCCGGATTTAAAGGCGAAGGAAACAGCACTGCTGGCGAGACCGAACTGGGCGCTCTGGTTATTGTTGACGATCTTGAATTCGCTGATGGCGTCGATCGGGGGATGGTTCAGCGAGGCATCGCCTTGCAAGTTGGTATTCACGATCGGTACGCCGTCAATGTAGACTTCGTTGGAATCAGAGGGCGAGCCGCTGATATGCAGGCGATAGTCCGGCGATGCACCAGGTTCGGAGCCCGCGACACCGGGGGTCAAAGTGACGAAGCTGAGCGGGTTGCGCATGTCATTCGACATGGGGACAGGCAGATCCTGAATTTCACGCGGGGTGATAACTGTGCCGATTTCAGAGGTTTGCGTATCGACCGACTCGTCCGCCGACGGGACAGTGATCACCTGGTTGACGTTTGCCGTGCGCAATGTCAATTCAAGTGGCGTCGTGGTGCCGACAGCGATGACGAGATGCTGTTGCACGGTCTTGCCGAAACCTGGCGCCTCAATGGTAAGAGTGTAGAGGCCGGGATTGAGATTGCTGAATGAGTAGTCGCCACCTGCCAGGGAGATAGAGTGAAGCTGGGTGCCAGTAGCCTCATTCTGCAGGGTGAGTTGAGCATTGGGAATGGAGGCATTCTGCTCGTCGTGCACGACACCTTTTATTGAACCTCGATCGGCCTGTGCGAAGGTAGCGAGAGGCGAGAGCAGCGAGCTGAGGACAACAAGTTTGGAGGCTGTATGAAGAAACCTTGGCATGGATGGCCCTCAATTTAAACCTTTAAATGTAACGAGTGAAAGAGAACACAATCGTTTCGGCAGTGTCAAGAGCCGGGCCTGGAAAAGACTGTCGACAGTTGTCCGATCAATTTGACTGAATCTCATGTGCGATCGCGATCTCGGCGATGAGGGTGTATAAATTTGTCGAAGAGTAAATGCAGATGTTTACTGACTTCCTGAGGATGATTTGAGCCTGCTTGTTAAACGATTAACCAACGCAGAATGTCGAAGTATGGGAGCGAACATCTCGTGGTGAATTCTCATCGGTCAGGTTGGAAGAGTAGGATCACCCGCGCCATCGCTGCCGCCGTCTGCGCGATGTTTTCACTCGGATTGGTGACGCAGACAACACAGGGTCAGGAATCACAATGGGTCCGTCCGTTGAAACCCGGAGACGCTTTGACGTGGGGCCGTCGCGACGGTGCTGTCTTCGGGCTCATATCGTCCGGAGGCATGCGCGGGCCGCGTGGGCTGATTCGCATCGGCATCTTCGCGACCGGCAGTGTTGAGCCTCAACTGCTGAACTTCATCGCTGTGGAACCGGTGATCAAGGGATCCAGCCTCCGCCCGGACCGCATGGCGTTCAGTGAATTGGAGCAAAGCACACTCGATCCAGGGCAGCGCGGCAAGCGGATGTGGGTTCACCAGGATTCGGCCGCAAAGTATGCAGTTATTGGAGGCCGGGTGGAAAAGCTGCACACCGGCCACAAGACGTTCGAGCGTATTACCGTCCGGATTGACGTTGAGCGCTTTACAGCAAACGGCGCGCATGTCTACGTGATCGCTTCGATTGACAGTCGGCATCCGATGGAGGTGCGCTTGACGCCGTATGCGGAGCCGGACAGTGCGCCCCTGCAGGAGTTGACGACAACTGCGACGATGGGAAATTTTGAGCGACTTCGGCTCCTGTGGCTGAAAGATCGCGTCATCGATAGCCGAACATTGTTTGCCGACTACAGCGGGATGGATTTTGTCGAGAAAGACAACTATCCTTTGGGCGAAATACTCCGCACAGAGGAAGATGATGCAATCGTCTTCTGTACGCCGAGCGAGAGTTCACCACGAGACACACCTGGCAATGAGACGGCGCACTGGGTGTATCCGCTGCCCCGGTTTACGCAGTATTGGCGAGTGCCTGCAAACGACGTGCAGCCTGATCTCCGCGTACGCGTGAATGCACGCAGAGTTTACTGGCAATCAAAGACGCCGGTGTTCGGTGGCATTGCGTTCGAGAACTTTGAAGTGCGCCAGCGCTATGTTCCAGGGCAAAGCTTTATCTTCGGTCTTACGCAGTTACAGCCGTGGCAGTTCTATCGTGGGCCTGCGCACTTGCAGTCGCAACCATCGGAGCCATGATCGATCTACGCAATCCGATAAAGCAATCCAACAGGTTGAGAGTCTTGGTCACTTACTGTAAACATGAGGTTCCAGATATGGTCACTGGCCGCACACAGCGAAGGGTTTCGGTCCGTCAACTTACTGCCATCATAGTTGCGATTGTCTTTGCTGCAGTGCTTCAGACACGGGCGATGGGCGCACAGGATCTGTCCGGTTTGCCCCTGGCGAAAGACTACACACAGCAGCGCATCAGCTCGACCGATCTTACAGGCGGAAACGATGATGGCGATCGGGCGCACCCTATCAAGCCCGGCGAGACACGTGTCATCGGCCAGGTCTCAGGGCCCGGTGTCATCACGCATATGTGGTTCACCATCGATTCGCCAGAGCAATACCACCTGAAGAAGCTCGTGCTGCGCATGTACTGGGACGATGACCCGCTGCCTGCAGTTGAGTCTCCCATAGGTGACTTTTTCGGGCTGGGACTTGGTGAGTATTTCCTTTATGAATCTGGCCCGCTATCGGTCGGATCACAAAAGGCATTGAACTCCTATTTCCCGATGCCATTTCGTAAATCCGCAAAAATTACGATTACGAATGAAGGCAGCAAACCGACCGCGGCTTTCTACTACAACATAGACTGGCAGAAACACATGACGCTGCCTGATGGCATGCTGTATTTCTACGCGGAATATCGCCAGGCTCAGCCGACACCAGGGCTGACGAACGACTGGAAGCTGAATGGCGACTCTTCTGTTTATGACGTGAAGAACAAGGATGGTAAGTCGAACTACGTCGTAATGGATACGAAGGGGACGGGCCACTATGTCGGCATGACGCTAAGTGTGCTGCAGAACCAGGGCGACTGGTGGGGCGAGGGTGACGACATGATGTTCATCGACGACTCTGCCAAGCCGACAATTACCGGTACCGGCGCAGAAGATTACTTCCTCGGCGCGTGGTGTTATGGCAATTGCGCGATCAATCCTTTCGGCTCGGCGCATCCGACCTTTTCTTATCAGCGCTATGGAAATCCAGTGAACGGCGGTGACGACCGGGGCGCCAAGTGGATGGTGTATCGCTTCCATACTGACTCGCCGGTACCGTTTACGAAATCGTTCAGGATGACGCTGGAACATGGTCACGCGAATCATCGTTCCGATAACTTCTATTCTGTCGCGTACTGGTATCAGAAAGGTCCGCATACAACGCGAATGCCTCTGCCGTCAGTTGCCGATCGCATCCCTCGGATGATCAATACCGATGGACCGACGATGGGCAAGCACTAATCTAAGTCGACTTAGTGCTTGCCATAATGTCGAAGGATGGCGCAGGTGAGGTAACCGGGAATTGCAGCGAGCAGCTTAGGGTCCTACGAAGCCGGTGAACTCGTTATTCGTTCCCGTCATCAGGCAGACAGCCTTTCCAGTGGTGAGCGGCGCGCATGATGGTGACCCCAGGCCCTTGCCGCTCACAGCTGTCCAGCCGGACCATGAAGTGCCGCTGTAGACGTTGGCGAAGAGCTGGTTGTTGACGGCGGGCCCAACCACGGTGCACACAAGTTCGTCGCTCGCTTGAGAGGTGCAGCTTGCGTTGTCATTCTCGTCGCCGCCAAGCGCGGAATAAGTGGACCAGTTACTTGCTGTCCATGTTCCGCCAGTGAATGTACTTACGTAAATGCCGTCATTCGTCGCCTTGGCGAAACACGCGACTTCGCCGTTGGGCTTCCAGAAGGTGCAGTCGGGTACTCCTCCACCGAGCCCTCCAATGTTGATGAATCCCTTCCATGAACCACCTGCAAAGCGGTCCACGAGCGTCTCACCATTCAACGTGAAAAAGGCGCAGATGACGCCGCTGTTGTGATCGCTGGTGCAGCTTGGTGCGGAGACTGCTGTCGTCGAAAGGTTGGCAAACGCGCTCCACTTTCCTCCACTGTAGAGTGACCACGCGAGGCCTCCTGCAGCGTTGCGCGCCATACAAAGCACTTCGCCGGCGAGATATTCCGCGCAGCTCGGCGCTGAGTAGAGAGCCCCGGCCACGTCGACAGGTGTGCTCCACGTGGTGCCGGTGAGGATCGAAACTTCCATCGCTCCGCTTGTCGCAGTCGCAGCACAGAACACTTTGCCTGAGCCATCACTGGTGCAGGTTGGATTGGAAACGATGGTGCCGGCAAGACTCTTCCAGGTGCCCCAGGCGGATCCGTTGAACTCATTCACCATGACGGCCGACTGTCCGCTGAGGGCGGCGCACACGACATGATCGGTAGAAGCGGCGGCGCACGAAGGGCTGCCGATGCCTGTCGCCGTTCCAGTTGATTTGACACTCCAGCTTGCGTGCAACGCTGGAGTGATGAGCAAAGCCAGTGTCAGCAGCATGAGAGCAGAATTCCGACGAAACAGCGATATTGTCTGTCGGCACTTCGATAGCATATTGACGAATTTCATAGTTGCGCACTTCCTTCGATGGAAAACGACGATCTGTCGCGATTTGTACAGCGAGGCCCTTGGTACTATCTCTAATTGCGTAAGAGGAAGGTCGATCGGGTTCACGAAGGGGGAAAGAATTTCGGTGAGAATGATTTTAGAGGTATCTTCCGGAAACCTGCTATTGAAATAAATCAATCGAGGCCGTTCCTATGGTTGTTATCCTGGTCGGACCCAATCGCTGAAAGTGCAATACGAGGCTTATCGGGATTGCTGCCAATTTCGGCAATGCCCCTGAGCATAAGGGAAGCTAAGGAGGATTAGTGAACGGCGAAGACTTTTGGGCTGCATATGCCCCAGGTGTCAAGTGTACCGGCGCAGTCCAGACGGTGGCGCTGCTCGTGTCTGACAGCTACTACGCGTTCGATGCGGCCATCAACTTTGACTGTGCGGGAGTGACGCCGGTCCCGATCGAGACGGTTCGGCTGGACGGCTACGACGACAGAACTTTGTTGACGAGTAAATTAACCTTTACGCCCGCCGCTACAGCAAAGGATGGCTCTTATTCAGTCACTGTCAGGGGAGTTCGGGCAACCTGAGCTTCTCACTGCCCGTGCCTCCTTCCTTTCTCGAAATAGCTCCGCCAGCATTAGGGCGGTTGGAAACCAAGTCCCCACTCACCGCATGCTCCCAGCGCTTTCAGACCTTCGACCCGAATCAAAGTCAGTCCATCCGCAACGCACTGACAGGATTCACATTCGCAGCTCGTCCTGCCGGGATAGCGCTTGCCAGCAGGGCAACCAGCGCGACCCCGACGATTGCGAAGACATAACTCACTGCATCAAGAGACTTCATTCCATACAGCGAGCTTTCAAGTCCGTGACCTGCCGCCATTGCGAGCGGCACACCAAGCACTACACCCGCCGCACATAACAGGAGGCTGCTGCGAAGGACCATCCACACCACCTGTGAACGTTGTGCGCCGAGCGCCATCCGGACGCCGATCTCTGCGCTCCGGCGGCTGACACGGTACGCCAGTGTTCCGTACAAGCCGGTCGCAATCAACACCACGGCAAGTATGCCGAAGCAGCCTGCAAGCCTGGCAAATAAAACCTGCTGCGAAATGGATTGCTCGAAAACAGCGCTTTGTGCCATGGGTTCAAGCAATGGCATGTCGGGATCGATCTGCGCAATGATCTTACGGACAGTCGGCAGCATCGCCATCGGGTCGCCGGGCACGCGCATCTCGATATTGCTTTGCGTGATCGCGCCGCCCTGGGTCAGCGCGGTCCAAAGCATCGGCATCGCTTCTTCTGTGATCCCTGTGTACTTATGGTCTTTGACGACACCGATGATGAGCGTTGGATCGGTCCCCTTCGTGTCGCTGAGAATGTGGCCCACAGCATTCAACGTGCCCAGATATTTCATCGCAAAAGTCTCATTGACAATGACGGTTTTTGGAGTTGTCGCCGAATCAATATCGGTGAAGTCTCTCCCTTGCACGACCTGCACGCCCATGGTGTGAAAGTAGTTTGCGCCGACGATGTTGCCCCTGAAATTTGCCTGCCCCGGTTCGATACCGTCGGGTTTGTGACCATCTACAAGGAAGCCGCTGTTGTTGTTGGACCAGCCTGAGCCTGGCCGGTTATCCACCATCGAAACGCTATCCACACCAGGAACGACCCTGAGCCTCTGCTGCAGAGCGACAAAGAAGGCAATGCTTTCCCCCTTCGTGTGGACATGTTGAGGATGCACGCCGAAAACCAGCAGACCTTCAGGCTTCTGTCCAAGCGGTGTCTTCAGTAAATTTCGCAATGTGCCAAGCAGCAGTCCCGCACCCACCAGCAGCACCACGCACATAGCGATCTGCGTGACGATGACGGCATTGCCTGCGCGCATCTTTTCTACACTCGATTGTGAGACCGCAGCAGAACTGCGCAGCATCATCTTTGGCCCGCTCGACATGGCAGCCCGCAGCGGCGCAAGACCGAAGACCAGCGCGAGCAGGAACAGGATGCCCAGCGTAAACCACAGGACAGTTCCATCCGGCTTCAAGTTCGACTCGATGTGCGCCCACAAGCCCAAACCATGCGTTGCACCGAGCGCGAAGATCCACGCGGCCGCACCACCCAGCGCAACAATCAACACACTTTCTGTAAGGAGCTGTCGAACCATCTCTGCGCGGCCGGCGCCAAGGGCCAGCCGCACCGCAAACTCCCGCTGCCGGTTGGCATTGCGTGCCAGCAGCAGCATCACCACGTTACTCATGGCTATCAGAAGCACCAGGCAGACCATCGCCATCAGTGTCTTGAGAGCGCTGGCGAACGAGTCGTCAACGTGCTGAACACATCGTCAAATCCGGTAATCGGCAGCTGTGAAACTTTACCGGGAGTCGTTGATCGCACCTGGATCGACGACGACCTTTGTACGAACAACACGATGCCAGTCAGTTGAGACTTCGCGTCGAACGAACCTGCCTGGCCACCTGTGATATTGACCTCTGCGTCAAGGATGGAAACAGGGTCGAAGCCTCCAAACGATTTGACATAGACCTCGACCGCGCCGCCGGTCATTTCAATATCGAGATGCAGATAGGGAACCGTCGTATGCAGTTCGACTCCAGCGGCGCGCACCTTGCCTTGAATCCTGACCAGCCTGCAGTCATCACGGCCAGTTGAGAGCTCGCGGTAGGTATATCTTCCGCTCCTCGTCGGCATTCCACGAATCTTAGTCTGTGGGTTGTATTTCTTTCCACGCATAAACGGGGGATTTTATGCCGCTAAACCATTGTGCAGCAAAGCCTTGGGCCTGCCCCTGTATTTGCCTTTAGTCCGTCCTATACATGAAACCTGTAGCAGTCGCCTGGTTGCTGTGGAATCCCAAAGCGACGATTCAAACGAAATAGAGAAAGTCGCGCCAGCTAAGTGTCTTATTTTTTACGGGTTTAAGCCTGTATTTATTGGTGCCGGGAGGGGGGGTCGAACCCCCACGACCTTGCGGTCGGCGGATTTTGA
>CAZZZL010000022.1:0-63782 GCA_964658655.1 uncultured Acetobacteraceae bacterium
ACCTGGTTCGGGACCAGGGGGTCGGAGGTTCGAATCCTCTCTCCCCGACCAATCTGCTGACGGTCCGATTTACACACGTTGACATATAGCTTCAGGGTGAACGGTCTGCATCCGCAGTTACCGCTTTTCCCGTGCCTGGAACAGGCATGACAATTTCTCAATCCGGCTCTATTCCTCTTCTCACTTCCGCCGATACACCTTACAACCGAAGCAGTCGCGCTGTCAGAGTTGCGGCACGGCCGGAGGAGGGAAAGGAGCGTAACAAGCCGATGCTTCCGCTTTTTGCAATCATCCTGCCCGTCCTTCTGTTGTTTTGCGGTCTGGTGGTGGATACAGGCAACGTCGAATTGAAGACGCTCCAGATGCAGAATGCTGCCGATGCGGCTGCAGTTGGAGCAGAACTGGAAGCAGAACGAGCCAGCACGAACTGGGCAAGCGCGGGGAGCGCAGATGCGGCTCTGAACGGTTTCACCAATGGTACGAACGATACGACTGTGACTGTGATCCGGCAGCCCACCTACGGCCCCTATGCGGGTGACTACGATGCTATCCAGGCAACGATCAGCAAGAAGGTGAAAACCATCTTCATGGGTGTCCTGAACGGCGGAAGCATCACCGTAAGCGCGCGGGCGGTTGCCCTCGTGCCTGCATGTACCTGGTTTCTCGGGGGTGCGTCCTCGAAGTACAGTTACACCTTTCAGAACGCAAGTGCCGGCATGAATGCCAACTGCCCGGTGGTGGTCAATCAAAATTTCCAGGTCGACGGGTTTTCCAACCTGATTGGCTTTGGTGTGAATGTGGAAGGGACAGCAGCTGGCTCGAATCTGCAAGGATGGATCTCTCAACTTGCACAGGGATCGCAGGCATCCGGACCGCCGCGCTACAACGTACCGGCGTTGGCTGACCCCCTGGCGTACATCACGCAACCCGTCTTTTCCGGTTGCACCTATTCGGCATACGCGGTTACCAGCGGATCGCAGGTGCTGAATCCTGGAACCTACTGCGGGACTGGCTCCAAAGCAGGGCTGACAATCACGAATGCGACCGTCACTTTGCTTCCAGGACTGTACATCATCACGGGCGGTTCGAACTGGGTGAATGCCAGTGTGTCGGGAAGCGGCATCACGCTGTTTTATACGAGCGGCAATGGCGCAGGCTACGGCCAGATGAAAGTCAGCCAGACCGGTGGCAATGCGTCGACGCTAAATCTCTCGGCGCCGACCAGCAGTGTGAATGGTGCGATTCCGCTCGTCCTGTTTTTTGCTGATCGTAATTGGATTCCGACCTCTGGAAGCGATTTCAGCCTAAATACAAACACAACCTTCTACGGAGACGGGATCTGGTACCTGCCGGCGGCAGGCCTCTATCTATGGGCGAATCATTTCACTTTCACAGACTATGGAGGATTCGTGGTGAACAATATATATTTCTTCGGCACCTCCCTTCATCCTTCGGGGAACTACTCCTCCATATCGGGGGGAAGCCCATTCCGGACCCAGTCGGTACTGGTCGAATGATTTTTCTGCGGTCGGAAGAAGGCAACGCGCTGATTGAGATGGCTTTGGTTCTGCCGATCTTCTTTATGATTGTGCTAGGCTGCGTCAATCTCTCACTGCAGGAACAGGAAGCGATGCAGGTGACCGAGGCCGCAAATGCAGGAGCGAGCTTCGGGATCATCCCTGGAAACCAGGCCAACCTGCTAGGCATGGAAAATGCCGCCTCAAATGCTGCAGCGAATGTTACAGGATTTACAGTGACCGCTACGAGGCTATGGAGTTGTACGGCAGGAGGCGCAGCTGCTACGAGTACAACTGTCTGCACCGGAACATACAGTACGCCGTTGCAGTATGTGCAGGTCAACACCAGCGCCACTGCCCCTGCTTTGTTCTCGTGGCCTGGCACCAGTGCAAACATCACCCTGCAAGGATCGGCAACCATCAGGGTCCCATGGCAACCATGATCGAAAGATTCGCCGACGATAGCGCTGGAAGCATGTGATGACAGGCATACATGCGAGACACTGCCGTTCGGTATTGGCAGAACTGCTGCCCCTTCGAGGCAGGGAGCAGGGCGGAAGCTTGATTGAAATTGCCATCGTACTGCCGGTTTTTATCCTGCTGCTTTTTGGTTTTTTTGCTTTCTCCATGATCCTGTGTGGCTACGGCAGTGCCACGTACGGTGCACGCGCGGGTTCACGCTTTGCGAGTGTAGGCAGTGCGAGTAGTTTGAACCCCTGCAATGCAAGCGCCGTGCAAACGCTTGTCAACTCCTATCTCTACACCCCTGCGGCAACGACAGTCGTGGTCGCAACCACGTGGACGCCCGACAATTCCGTCGGCAGCACAGTGAATGTATCGATACAGATTACGTACAGCCTCGCCTTGCCATTCCTGGGCCCGACGCAAGTTTCTGTAGGCAGTACTTCGCGGCGCTCGGTGGTCCGCTGACTCCGGGCTTGCAGCGGGCAAAGTGCGTCCGCTTCCAGTTACTCTCCACTGGCTCATTCCCTGCTGAATCTACTTCACGACTTCGACCGGATCCGGACCCTTTTCATCCCACGCCTTTGCGCCCTGCTGCGTCAGCGTATGGCTTGCATCATCCCAGTGAAGGCTGGTGATTTCGTTCCTGCCATTTTCATACGCATAGGTGGTCCCGTCGTCTTTGTAGAGGGTGAAGTCCGTGCTGGCGCCGGGATAGACCTTCACTTTAAGGATGGTTTGATTGTCATGCGTGCTCTCGACTGGTGAGCCCATGGGGAGAATCGATCCTGCTTTGACGAAGAGCGGAATGGTCTCGATGGGAGCCTTAACTGTAACTATCTGGCCTCCATGCAGCTTCTCATTCGTCCAGTAGTTGTACCAATCCGTGCCTGCGGGCAGATAGACATCGCGCGTGGTTGCGCCCTGTTCCACCACCGGAGCAACAAGCAATGCGGGACCAAACATGTACTCGTCGACTATGTTCGTGACCTTCTCGTCATGGGGAAAATCCATGAACAAGGCGCGCATGAAAGGTGCGCCAGTCTGGTGTGTAAACCAGCCCAGCGAGTAGATGTAGGGCATAAGTGTGTAACGAAGCTTGAGATACTTTTCGAGGATTGGCTGCGCGTCAGGTCCATAACTCCAGATTTCGTTGTAATTGCGCGTGCCGTGCGTACGCATCGTGGGCAGAAATGTTCCATACTCAAACCAACGCACATATAACTCAGGATAATCATCATCGCCGCCGACATTGTCGCGTGCTCCTGCAGGGTTGATCAGAGGCGGATGAACAGGCGTATGGTGCGCAGGCAGATTCTGCCAGCCCCCGATGTCATTGCCGGTGTACGCGAGGCCGGACGCCGCAACATTCAAACCGGTCGGAATCTGGCGCCGCATCGAATCCCAGGTGGGCGCGATATCGGACGACCAGAAGATATCGCCGTTGCGTTGCGCACCGGTAAATCCGTCGCGGGAGAGAGTCAGCGAACGCTGCTGTGGCTTATCTCTGCGAATGCCGTTATAAATGGCCGCGGTATGAAAGAGCGGATAGACATTAAAGTATGCATCGCCCGGACCCACGCTCAGGTAAGCGCCATCTGGCGGCAGATCGGGCTCTGTTTCATCCGCCCAGAAGAAGTCGAAGCCTTTCGAGGCTATGTTGTCCCTGATTAGATTCCACCACCACTTAGCTGCTTCAGGATTAGTAGTGTCGATATCCGAGCCGGCCTTGTCATAAGGCATGCCGTCAATCGGCTTACCGGGCGATGGCTCATCTGCTGTGACAGGAATGCCGCTCGCGTAGTGTTCGAACCAGCCTTTGTTTGAAAGGAAATCATAGTAGCGCGAACCGGGGGCAAAGCGCGGCCACACGCTGATCATCGTCTCGATGTTCTGCGCGTGGAGTTGCTTATTCATCGCGAGAGGATCGGGCCACAATGCCGGATCGAAGTCATACTGGCCCATCTGCGTGTAGTAGAACCAGTCGACCACGATTATGTCGATCGGCAGATGGCGGTCGCGATAGCCCTTGGCAACCGCCAGCACCTCTGCCTGCGACCGGTAGCGCTGCTTGCACTGGATAAATCCATAGGCAGCCTTAGGGAGCATTTGCGTAAGGCCTGTCAGCAAGCGATAGCCGCTGTAGAGTTCGTCTGTTGTGTTGCCTGCGATCACAAAGAATGAAACGCGTTTGCCAAGTTCGGACGACCATTTGGTCTCACCATCAAATGCGGGAAAAATAGTAGTGGGCGAGGAATTATCCCATAGGATGGCATAGCCTTTATTTGTAACCATAAAAGGCACGCAATAAGATGGCGAGGCAGCGGCTAGATAATTTGCAGCACAGGTGATTGGCCGTTGACGATGGTCGAGATAGCCTTCCTGGTTTTCGCCCAGGCCGTAGTAGTGTTCATCATCGGGCGCGACAAAACTGGCGCCCACCGTATAGAGCGGCAGGTCTGCAGGCAGGATGCCGCGGGCATTCTTGAGGGTGTCGTCTTTCTGATTCAACTCAGCCATCTTCCAGCCGTTCATCTCGGTGAGCGGCGAGCCGTCGGGCAGCGCGAACTTTATGTCGACGCCTGGAACTGAGCCTGAGAAAAATTTTGCCGTATCCGGGAGCCTGGCATGCGGATCACGACGGTACGGCGCAGCCACGGTTACTTTAAGCCGCGAGCTGTGATAGATATCAGATCCTTCTGCATCTGTCGTGTGGTTCCATCCTGTCGCATCAGGTTTGGCGATTACGCCGTATCCCGGCGCGGCCTGTGCTTCCTTTGCAATAATGCTCAGAGTGACGCGAACGACATTCGGCGCATATGCCTCAACAGCAATGGTCTGACCATTTCGTTCGATTGAAGTCGTCTGTCCAAAGGCATAGACGGACATCGGAATGAGCGGTATTGCCAACAGAAAACGTTTCATCATGACCTCTAGGCAAAACGCAGGATCACTCCTGACAATACATCAGCACGTCCCCAGGACGCGCCCCGACGGGACTTCAGCGTACTATTTTGGGGAGCAGGTGAAGCTGTCGGCATGGTTGGGATCGCCCGCTCCATTGTATTTCGCAGTTTGCGGATAAGCACAAAGCGGCCGCGTCATCTTCAGCGTCGGAGCCGACTTTCCGTCAACGGCAAACTTCGCAGCAATGACCTTCTCCGGCGCGACACCTTTTTCTACCCATTGCTCCAGCGCGAGATAGAGATCATGCTGAGCATCGTCCGGGCCTGTTCCAGGAAAGTGACCGAACTGGCCAAACGAGCTGGGCCCTGGCCCTCCGGTGCAATGCTGCATGCCGGGAGCCATGAAGAGCCGTACAAAAGCGGCCGCATCCGGGTTATCTTTCTGCACACCGTTGTAATAGTCAATCGTACCAAGCGGAGCAATCGCCGGATCGCTCCAGCCGTGGTAAAGCACCAGCTTCCCTCCCTTGCTGGAGAAGGGTTTCAGGTTAGTCTCCGTAGCATTGATAGCTGTAGCAGTTACTTCAATAGCTTTCGCCAGACCTTCGTCGAGATTGAACTTCTGATAGTTCCATGCCGGGTCCTGATAGACCATGTTTTTGAAGTAGCCAGTAGTGAAGAGGTAGCTGAGACCCTTGTCCGGCGCCGATCCAACGACCCATTCCGCCCAGCCGCCGGGACCATCTTCACCGCCGGGCACGCTCGCCGGATACACCCGTTTGCCATGCGCGTCGAACGTTGCGGCGTAAAAGGTTTTGAGTGTATTGACCTGCGGTTGCGTGAGGCAGGTGTCGCTTACGGTTGATGTGCAAAGCAGCGTTTCAGGCTTAAACCTGCAGGTGCGCGGATCGTTCAGGATGCCGTCAGTAACACCGTCAGAGGCATCGCAGGCAGCGCGAACAGCAGCAGCAATGGCAGGCACCTTGGCTGCAGGAATATAGCTCGCGTCATTCCGTGTAAGTGCCTGCACTTTATGCATGCCGCTTGCGATCATGTTGGTCCAGTAGTAGGCAGGTGCGCCGGCAAGAATGCCGTCGTAGTCCCGGGGAAATCTCTGGGCTTCCATGAGTGCCTCGCGGCCACCGTCAGAACAGGAAGCAAAGTAGGAATGTTCGGGAGACTTTCCATAGTAAGCATCGATGACCGACTTGGCAGTCAGCGTCATTTCATGAATCGCACGGTTGCCGAAATCGACGACCTTTTCCGGATGACCGATGGCCCAGGAAGCGTCGGTACTCTCGCCGGTGTGGCCGGTATCCGTACCGGCAGTCGCGTAGCCCTGGCTCACAGAATTCGCCATCAGCGAGTAGCCGATGGCGCCTGCAAAGCCGCCATTCCCCTGGCCGCGGAACTTCCCGTTCCAGCCTTGCATGGGCAGCCAGACTTCGATCCTGATATCGGAATCGGCAGTAGGTGCAGACTGTGCGATCACGCGACAGAATTCAGGAAGGCCTTTATAGATTCCCGATTCTGCAGGGTCGGGAGTCGAGAATGTGCCGGCCTGTTGTATCTCTGCGCGAAGGACAGTCGTATGCGGAAGGGTTAGCTTCGCAAGGCTCGAACAGGCGGTGGGAGTATGTTGCCCGAAGGCTGTGGTCGTGAGGATGAGCGGGAACGCAGCCAGCACAAATCGGCGATTCATTGGGTCTCCTGCAGTGCATCTGCATTCAACCATGATCTGCCCATGAGTGTTAAGGAATGATTGCCAGGTGTCAGGTACTTTCCATGGCGATCGGCTGGGCGTCCGGCTCCATCTCAGTAAGTGGACGGCCAAAAGCAATCTTCGGATAGACATTGGTGTACGTATCGATCGTGACTTCAATCAGCGCTGGCGCCGCAGGATCTGCCCATAAAACCTGGAGACCTGCGTCAATCTCAGGTGGATTCGCCACACCTGCAGAACGAATACCGTAAGCCTGGGCCACCCTGGCAAAATCAGGCGTGCTGTAGCCCCAAAGAGTGGACTGGTACTGCTCGTTAAAATAGCTTTGCTGGAACTGCCGGACCATGCCATGGCAATGGTTGTTGATAACCACAATCTTGACCGGGAGTTGATTGCGGACGATCGTCTGCAGTTCCTGGATGTTGCATTGGAATGCACCATCGCCTGCTATGACGACGACCGGCCGCGGTGCAAGCGAAACGGCTGCTCCAATGGCTGCGGGTAACGCGAAGCCCATCGAGCCCATGCCGCCGGAAGTCAGCCAGCGCTGGTCTGCCCCGACTTCAATGGATTGCGCTGCCCACATCTGGTGCTGACCCACATCGACCAGGTAGGCGCCCGCCGCTTTCGACGCAGCAGAGAGTTGATGCATGAAGACATTTGGATTGATGCCTTCAATCGTTGTGAGTTCGAGGCGGTCATCGAATCGTTCGCGTAGTCCGGCAATTTCCTCGCGCCATTGCAGCCAGTCCGGACGCTGCGTGGTCTGCAGATGCTCCATCGCCTGCTCGAGAAATGGCCGGAGGTCTGTATGAATTGCCATGCAGCCCGGAATGCGATTGTTCATTTCGCCGGCTTCGCAATCGACATGAACAATGACGCGATCACCTTTGAAGAAGGCAGTATCATTGCCCGTCTGACGAATATCAAGTCGACTGCCCATCACCAATAGAAGGTCACTGTTGGCGAGTGCATGGTTTGCCCAGCGGTTGGCGTAGCTGCCGATCATTCCAACGCGCAGAGGATCGTCGTAGGGCATCACATCGACCGCGAGCAGCGAGTTCACAACCGGAAGACCGAGGGCGCGCACGAAGGTATGCAGAGCGGCGAGCGCATTGCCGGCACGAACGCCGGCACCGACTAGCACGAGCGGTTTGTTCGCTTTCTCCAATGCCGCCCGCAGATCATCCCAGACCGACTCGGCGATTGAAGGAACACTCGTAGCAACCCCTGCATGCCCGAGCGGATCGGGAACTTCAAACTTCGTGTTTTGAATATCCATCGGCACGTCTATAAGGACCGGACCAGGCCTCCCGCTTACCGCGAGGTCGAAAGCCTTCTCGAGCAGCTCCGGAAGCTCCTCAATGGAACCGACCTGCCACGCTGCCTTCGTGATCGGCTTCGCCATGCTGACGATGTCGCTCTCCTGAAAGCCAAGCTGGCGAATGGCCCTGTCCCCACGCAGTTCGTGACGGTTGACCTGACCGGTGATGAAGACAGCTGGCGAAGAGTCGAAGTGACAACTACCGATGCCTGTCAGCAGGTTGATAGCACCGGGACCGCTGGTGGCCATCGCGACACCGGGTACGCCCGTGATGCGTCCGGTGGCATCAGCCGCAAACGCTGCGGACTGCTCGTGATGCACGCTGACGACGCGGATCTTCTCGAACTCATAGAGAGAGTTGAGCATGTGCGTGATCATGCCGCCGGGCAGCTCATATACAGTGCGCACGCCGCGGCTGTACAGGTAACGCGCGATATAGTCCGACGCCTTGATCATCATGTCTGTTCGACCCGTGTCGTGGCGAGGGGAAGAGTGGCTGCTCCCGTGCCCGATGAAATGTTGGATGACGAATCGGCGAGGGTCGAGAGATGTCTTTCGGACTTGTCACTACTCGTCCTCGACACGAGCGCCTCGTAGGCTGCGCTCTGTTCCAGGCTGAATCTCTGCATGTCCGTGCCGGCCCGCCATTCCCGATACCAATCGACCAGCCACTCGAGGGTAACAGGTAGTTTCAGACGCGGCTGCCATCCAAGTTCAGAGCGGGCCTTGCTGGAATCAAGCTTCAACAGACCGGCTTCATGCACGCTCTCCTGGCCGTCTTTGAACCATGATGCTCCATCGCCCCACCGCTCGGTCATGGCCGTCGCAATTCGCTCGACAGGCCATGCATCGTCATCCCATGGACCGAAGTTCCACGCATCCGCGAAGCTCCTGTCACCGGACAACAGTTTTTCCGCAAGGGAAATATATCCTGCGATCGGCTCGAGTACGTGCTGCCAGGGGCGCACCGAAAATGGTCGGCGGATCGGCACGGGACGGCCACTGACGAAGCCGCGAATGAGATCGGGAATGAGCCGGTCCTCGGACCAGTCACCACCGCCGATCACATTACCGGCGCGCGCTGTCGCAAGACCGACGCTGTGCTTCTCCAGGCTCTCTGCTGAAAAGAACGAATTGCGATAGGAAGCAGTAAGAATTTCGGCGCAGGCCTTGCTGCTGCTGTAGGGATCGTAGCCGCCGAGGTGATCGGTCTCGCGATAGCCCCAGCGCCATTCGCGGTTCAGGTAGCACTTGTCGGTCGTGATGACGACAACAGCACGCACGGATGCCAGAGTGCGCACCGTCTCGAGCAGGTTGGCTGTGCCCATCACGTTGGTCGAGTAAGTCTCCAGCGGATCGGCATAGGAACGCCGCACGAGTGGTTGCGCCGCAAGATGAAAGACAATATCGGGAGCAAACTCGCTCATGGAGCGTTGAAGCCTGGCGAGGTCTCTTATGTCGCCGCGAACATCTTCCACGAGAGAGCCAACATTCGCGGTATGAAAAAAGGTAGGCTCTGCAGACGGATCAAGCGCGTAGCCGCGCACTGTCGCGCCAAGACGTGCAAGGGTAAGGGCCAGCCAGCCGCCCTTGAATCCGGTATGCCCGGTCAGAAAAATCCGCTTGCCGCGGAGGCTGCTGTCTACCAGGTTTTCCAAGGGGCCTTCCCGGAGTTCCAAAGGGCATCGAGTTGCTGCTTGTCCCTCAGCGTATCCATCGGCTGCCAGAAATCATGGTGATAGTATGCGTGCAGATTTCGGGCGCGGGCAAGCTGCTCCAGCGGTTCGCGCTCCCACATGACTGCATCATCCTCTGGCAAAAGCTTCAGCACCTTGTTCGACAGCACGAAGAAGCCGCCGTTGATCCACCCGCCATCGCCAGTCGGTTTTTCCTGAAATGTATGTACTTCTGTTCCTTCAATGCCCAGCAATCCGAATCTCGCCAGTGGTTGCACGGCGGTCAGCGTTGCGTCTTTGCCGTGCGCCTTATGGAACTTGATCAGTTCGGTAATGTTGACGTCGGAGACGCCATCACCATAGGTCATGCAGAAATTCTCTTCGCCTGCCAGGTGCTTGCTCACCTTCCTGAGGCGTCCGCCGGTCCCGGTCTGCTCGCCGGTTTCGACCAGCGTTACATGCCATGGCTCAGTTGTATTTCCATGCACTTCCATGCGGTTCTCTGCCATGTGAAAAGTGACATCTGCCGTATGCAAAAAGTAATTGGCGAAATACTCCTTGATGACATAGCCCTTATAGCCGAGGCAGATCACGAAGTCGAAGATTCCATGCTGCGAATACATTTTTAAAATGTGCCAGAGGATCGGTCGACCGCCGATCTCGACCATCGGTTTTGGGCGGACCGACGTCTCTTCGCTGATGCGCGTGCCGAGACCACCCGCCAGAATGACTGCCTTCATTTCCACCTCATCATCGGCAAGTTTATTTCACCGAGCCACATTTTGTTATTTGTTCACTATTTGTCAGCATGAAAAGTGCCGCGGAGCTCTCCATTCATCATAGGCTTGCGAGCAGGCGATGCGCTGGTATGCCTGCCTTCGGTAACCTGCAAGCTAACTCCGGGTCGTTTTCTAGGAATGGTGGCACTGAGGTATTATAGAGGTCACAAACAGCCCGTATCCGAGCGCAGCACTGCAATTTGAGGGGAACACTGGTGAGTGAACGCGCCGAACAACTCAGGAAACAAATACTGGAACTGGCGGCTGAATACCACCGCGAAGCCTTCCCCGCACGGACCTTTCAGCCAGGCGAATCGGCCGTTCCTGTCTCTGGAAAAGTGATCGATGGCGCGGACCTCAGTTCCGTGGTCGACTCCGCGCTGGATTGCTGGTTTACAACCGGTCGCTTTGCCAAGGCTTTCGAAAAGAAGCTTGCTCGTTTTATCGGGGTGCGTGGCTGCTCGTTAGTCAACTCCGGCTCATCCGCAAACCTGGTAGCTCTCACTGCACTCACTTCCCCCAAACTGGGTGACCGCCAGCTCAAGCCAGGCGATGAAGTCATCACCGTCGCGGCTGGTTTCCCTACGACGGTAAATCCGATCATTCAGAACCGACTTGTCCCGGTGTTCCTGGACGTGACGCTGCCAACACTTGAAATTGATGTAGACCAGCTTGACCGTGCACTCAGCCCAAAGACCCGCGCAATCATGATCGCGCATACGCTCGGCAACACCTTCAACCTGGACGCCGTGATGGCCTTCGCGAAGAAGCATAAGCTATGGGTCGTCGAGGATTGCTGCGATGCGCTTGGCTCTACCTATCACGGACAGAAGGTCGGCACATTCGGCGATCTTGCCACATTGAGCTTTTATCCTGCGCACCACATCACGATGGGTGAAGGCGGCGCCGTGTTGACGAATACACCGCTGCTGCAGACGCTGGTTGAATCCTTTCGTGACTGGGGTCGCGATTGCTGGTGCGAGCCCGGCGTCGACAATACCTGCGGCAAACGTTTCGACTGGCAGCTCGGTACGCTGCCCTGCGGCTACGACCACAAGTACACGTATTCGCACATTGGCTATAACCTTAAGGCCACCGATATGCAGGCCGCGCTCGGTCTTTCACAGCTTGATCACGTTGAAGAATTTATCCAGGCCCGCCGCGACAACTTCCGCTATTTGCGGAACGCTCTTGAACCTCTGGGAAATGTACTGATGCTTCCTGTTGCTACAGAGGGCTCGGACCCCAGCTGGTTTGGCTTCCCGCTCGGTGTTCGCGAGGATGCGCCGTTTACCCGCGATCAACTGGTGCGTGCACTGGAAGCGCAGAAGATTGGCACACGACTTATGTTTGCCGGTAATCTGCTGCGACAGCCTGCCTACCAGGGCATAGAATTTCGGCAGATCGGCGATCTTCCGAATACTGATTTTGTCATGCGCAATATTCTCTGGCTCGGCGTCTATCCCGGTCTGACCAAGCCGATGATCGATCACGTGGCCGGCACAATTGCAAAGTTTGTGGAACAGGGCGTTGCGCTTCCTGTGCTTGGTTGATGCCGGGGTTGAACAACCAAGCGTTGCGGCCAGCGTTAGGCCGGCGCAACATCTACAGGCCACGCAATTCCGCTTTACCACTCGATCGATTGCAAGGTGTGCAGACAGTCTCACTCTGAAGGGACAAGGATGAGACAGGCAGCACTGGCTGGGCGCGATATCGACATGGTCTGTGCAGCAACAGACCAGCTGTGGAACGACGTTCGAGGACAACACCTCTTTCTCACCGGCGGTACCGGCTTCTTTGGCAGATGGCTGGTGGAGACATTTCTTGCCGCGAATGAACGCTTCGCATTGCATGCCCGCTTGAAGATCCTCACTCGAAACCCAGAACGCTTTCAGGAAGTCTGTCCTCACCTGGCGAACAATGCTGCTGTTACTCTGCTCGCCGGTGACATGCAGAATTTCGATTTTCCTGAGGGAGAATTTTCACTGGTCATCCATGCAGCTGTGGATGTTTCTTCGGCGCGCGGGATTGGTGCCATGCGGCAAGCTGCACTTCTGACGAGCGCCTTTGATGGGACCCGTCGAGTATTGGACTTTGCTGTCTCGCATGGCACAAAGCGATTTCTGATGGTGAGTTCAGGGGCCGTGTATGGACCGCAACCACCCACGCTTCAAAATATCTCTGAAAGCTATACCGGCGGACCTGACCCATGCCTGCCATCGAGTGCTTACGGCGAGGGCAAACGCGCATCTGAGAATTTGTGCGCGACATACTCGGAACAAAACGGTATCAAATGCCTGATTGCCCGCCCGTTTGCCTTTGTCGGTCCACACCTGGACCTCAATCAGGGCTTCGCCATTGGTGATTTCATCCGGAGCGCCCTCGCCTCCGAGCCCATACTGATTCGTGGCGACGGCACACCCCTTCGCTCCTATCTGTATGCGGCGGACCTCGCCATCTGGCTCTGGACAATCCTGTTTCGCGGCATTCCACTGCGACCATATAACGTCGGTTCAAGTTTGCCTGTCAGTATTCGCGCACTTGCCGAAGAGGTCACAGCTGTTCTTTCGCCAGGCCTTCCTATTCACGTTGCTGAGACAGCCGACAAGCACTCCGCTGTCCTGCAATATGTTCCCGACGTTCAACGATGCGAGCAGGAATTGAATCTATATCAGACCATTGGTTTGCGCGACGCCATCCTCCGCACTGCGGTCTGGCACGGTTGGCGATTCGCTACTTCTTCATCCCTTCAGGAGCTCAATTTTGAAGCTCATTAGTATCGTCAGTCCCTGCTACAACGAGCAGGATAATGTTGAGCAGCTCTACATACGATTGCGCGATACGCTCGCACGATTTCCGCAGTTCCGCTACGAGCACATCTTCATTGACAATGCATCCACTGATGATACGGTCGCGATTCTAAGACGACTTGCCGCCGCTGATCCGAATGTGAAGGTAATCGTCAACGCGCGTAATTTCGGGCACCTGCGCTCGCCGCAACACGCAATCGTGCAGGCAGAAGGGGACGCAGTGGGCATGCTGCTTTCCGATCTGCAGGATCCACCCGAGCTGTTTGCCGAAATGATTGAAGAGTGGGAGCGCGGGACGCCCGTCGTGGTCGGGATTAAAAACACAAGCGAAGAGAACTGGCTGATGTACCGGATTCGCAGTGCGTATTACGGCACGATTGCCCGCTTGACAAGTGTGCGTGTCTTTGAACACTTCACCGGCTTCGGCCTCTACGACCGCAAGGTGATAGAGATCCTGCGTGCCAATTTTCGCGATCCGTATCCTTATTTTCGCGGAATGATCGCCGAAATAGGATTGCCCTACAAAGCCTTCTATTACAACCAGAAGCGGCGCGAACGAGGCATAACCAAGAATAACTTCTATACGTTATATGACCTCGCGATGCTGGGCATTACAAACCTGTCCAAGGTTCCGCTGCGGCTCGTTACATTTATCGGTTTCGTATTTGCCCTGCTGAGCATGGCGGTCGGCACCGGCTACCTGATAGCGAAACTGGTCTTCTGGAACCACTTCGAGATAGGCGTAGCGCCGGTTGTCGTAGGTCTGTTTTTCTTCGGCTCTGTTCAGCTGGTAGCTATCGGAATTATCGGCGAATATATCGGGTCGATCCACACCATGGTGCAGGGCCGTCCACTCGTAATCGAGAAAGAGCGGATTAACTTCTAGAACAGATCCCAAAAAAATGCCATTTACGGCCGAAGGCGTTCACTCTGGTCGATCCTCTCATACTGGTAGAGAATACCCTCGGCATCTCTTGCCTCGGAGACGATCTTGAACCCTGCGCGCAGTATTTCCAAAGAACATGCGCCACATGGGGCTTGAAATCTAGCATCCCCGCCCTCATACAGCAGGAAGCGATTGTGCTCGCTCAGGAACTCATCAATGGTAGCGGTTTTAAAATCAGATTTCGTCTGAGTTCCGAGGATGCGATAGGCTTTCAGGGTAAGGTTATTTGCGTCCTCTGCACCGTCATAAATTCGTGACGCCACCCTTTTGGGAGCGTACTTCAATAGATAAAGGTAGTCGACCTGGCGCAGTAAAAGGATGTCCAACCCGTCAGGCGGGTTCTTGAGTGTTGCGTGCCTCAGCATGGGATCACGCACGTCAGCGCTAAACTGCAGCGAACTGCTCGGCTCTATCAAATTAAAGTCGCTATGCTTTGCCGCGTGTCGAACAGCAACCGCCATACTGCCTGCCAAGAATAATCCCATGACGCCGGACAGGACGCCGGGACTCCATGATCTCAGTCGAGCGCCAGACGCCGCCAACCCCATGAAGACAGCCCATCCGCTGACACTAGGCAAGAAGTAGCGATCAAAGAAAATACCTTTGCTTGCAATCACACCCGCAATGCCGACCAGGGGCAGCAACGCGAACCCGGCGGCCAGGACTAGCTCTCTGACGGGAACCAGACTAACCGGCTCTAAAGATCGCTGAGCATAAAGACGTTGAAACGTGAAACAAACCAGCGCAATAAAAATGATTGCCAATGCGGGGCCGGCGAGATCCGCGAGAAAAGTTTGAAAAACTGCGAGAGGCGATTCAGTCAGCCCACTGATTCCGGCGAAGAGTCGGCGATATTGGCGTAATAAAGGTACGTAGAAGGGTATAGCAACTAGACCCGGCGCCAGAATGGCGCCGATCATGCTGAAATCAATTTTCTTTGACTCGACGATTGAATACAACTCTGCCAATGCAAATGGCAGAAAGATATAGATCGCATAAAAGTGAGAAAGAGCTGCACCTGTTAGAGCAAGAGATGTGGAAATTTTCCACCACACTCCACTCGAAGGTTCCTTTCCTCGCTGCCAACATTTAAGTGCGAGCCCACACCAGCCGAGGACCAGCCCTGTTGGACGAGCTTCATACGCATAGTATTGGGCAAGCGTGAATACCGGGAAAAGTCCGGCGATCGAACCAGCGGCGGGTCCAACCCTCCTGCTCACAAATAAAAACAGGCATAGCCCGAAGATCCAGACACCAACTGAAGCCGGCAACCTGGTTGCAACTAAGCCGCGGCCAAAAACTGCTTGTGAGACTCTGGTAAGCAGGTAAAAGAGGGGAGGATTGAAGTCTGCGCCTTGGAGGACAGCATGCCACGTTGCTTTAAATGTCGGCAGTGCGCAGAGATGTACCGTAAACAGTTCGTCGTACCAGAACAGCTTGTGACTGGACCGGATGAAGATATCTACAAAGTAGAGGAGCGACACGGCCAGAATGCCAATCAGCGTTGCCGGCGATTGGGTATACCCCAGCCTTGTGGTTGTGGCGTTTTCGACCACTCCTGATTCACCTGAAATACTAGACTTCATCTGAGGTCGGTCATCTCATGCAGAATATGAGAAATTAGTCTGCGGCGATTGATTAAATTATCGAGAGAGTTAGGTCTCGCTAGTGTTACACAAATCCGAAGTATACTCGACGCTTTGTCCCAAAGCGCAAGTAACCCTCTCAGACATCCCGGAGATGTTCACCTTTGCAGTTTACACATGGTCACGTAAGACCGATCTGTTGAGAACGTGGAGGGTGCCACGACTCCTACCTTGTGTTCAATGTGCCGGCTTCGCGTCCACGGTCGCAAATCGAAGACGCCATCGAGAGCCTTCAGCGTATGCTTTGAAGGTGGGGCGGTGCTCCCTTGTAAGGTTTCGTGTTGACTAGATCCAGGCACAGCGTGCCCGACTTCGGCTTGCGCCATTACTAAAATGATCGCGCCCGCTCCTCCCATGTATCGCTCATTAACTGGAGTCAACATGTCTCTCACCACGCATTATCGGGCCGCCGAGCTTCACAGTCTTGCAGCCCACACGCATCTTGCCGCAGCCAGCGCCCGCGACAAACAGGATCACCTTACTGCTCATGAACTGACAAAGAAAGCGCATGAATACTCAACCGAAGCCCATCAGCATTCAGCCAAACTGGTTGCGGAGTTGCATGCACAAGCCGAGCCCGCCGTCCAACCGAAATAACGGTCCGAGCGGATCATTGCGCGATGACAGCCAGAGACGGCAAGCCTTCACAGCACCATTCCGGAGCTTCGGAAATGATCGAGATGTGGAAAGACCAGGCAAACCATGGGCGAAAGCAAGAACGACAATCGGCAGCATCAGCAAATGCCGAGGCCTCAGACGACTCATCGACCAGATCACAATCAGAAGAGGCCCTACTGGCAACGAGCCCATCGAGATTGGCGATTCTGGCTGGGCGTCGTCTGCATTTCAACTGCTCTCTACGTGTATGTCATGAGCAATGATCTATCGATGCTTCCGCGTCGCTGAATGGATCTGCCGCGGGCAGTCGGCTCAAGTCGCCATCTTGATCTCGACTGAACCGTTGACGCGAAAGTGGCCGTCGTCAAAACTTTACTATTCGCTAGCCGACAGTTGTCAGGCCCCTTTACTGGCCCAGCTTGAATGAGAAAAGGGAGGTACCGACCGCGACCAGCACGTACTGCTGGCCGTCAAGCAGGTACGTCTCGGGCGCATTGGATATGGCGCCGATACGCGTATGCCACAGCGGCGTCCCCTTGGCTGGATCGTAGGCGACCAGGTTCCCGGTCATGTCACTGCTGAAGAGCAGTTTGCCAGCAGTAGTCAGCATTCCACTAATTCCGGTCGGCGAAGACGAGGCTCCCGGAAAGCGATATTTCCATGCAGTCTTCCCTGTCTTGTAATCAATTGCGACGATCGATGTCCCAAACGAACCGACCGGATCCTCTTCCTTGCCGCCAAGTCCGGTGACCAGTCGTGGATTGCTTTCGGTGAGATAGTACATGGCGTAATTCTCGCGCAACTGTACGTAGAAGAGGCCGGTATCCGGATCAAAAGTTGGTGGTGGCCAATTGGTCGCGCCACCATTGTCCGGGGACACAAGCGCACCCGCGGGTAACGAGTCTTTTGCCAGATCGCGCACCGGTTCTCCGCGCTTATCAATGTTCGCAGCCCAGTTCGCGGACTCGGCGAACTTACTGGTCAGCAGGTGCTCGCCGGTTGTCCGATCGACCACGAAAAAGTAGCCATTGCGCGCGGCCTGCAAGACCAGCTTGCGGGGTTTGCCATTGAAAACTGCGTCGGCAAAAACAGGAGACTGCGTCGAATCCCAGTCGTGCGTGTCATGCGGAGAGGTCTGAAAATACCAGCTCATCTTGCCCGTGTCGACGTTCAACGCGATCAGTGAGCAGGTATATAGATTGTCGCCATCACCCCGCGTTTCCGATGTATAGGCGGGTGTTGGATTCCCCGTGGGGAAAATATAGAGATGGGTTTCAGGATCGTACGAACCAGGCATCCACGTCTGCGCGCCGCCATGTCGAGCCGCATCCAGATTCTTCCATGTGTCCAAGCCTGGATCGCCCTCCTTCATGGGAACGGTGTAGAACTTCCACTGAAGGTCGCCGGTAGCGGGATCGAAGGACTGGAGAAAACCGGGTGAGTCGAGATCGTCACCTGTCCCGACAATCAAATGATTGCCAACCGCAATCGGCGCAGCTGTCGAAAAGTATTCCTGATTGAAATCAGCGATTTCTTTATGCCAGCGTTCTTTTCCTGTCTTCGCATCAAGTGAGATCAGGTAGTCATCGGGAGTTTCAAAAAAAACCCAGTCGCCCACCATTGCCATACCGCGATTACCGATGTGCGTGCCGCCCCTGGTCTTCCAGAAATAGTGCCATAAAACCGTACCTGTGCGGGCATCCACTGCCCAAGCATTATCCGGCGCGGAGACGTAGAGAACGCCATTCACCTGTAGAATCGCACCGCCCACGCGTAAGGGGAAGCCGCCTGGCGCTGCTGCCTCCTTTGCTTCACCACCGATGAAAGTTGCCTCCGGACCAGGTCCAAAAAAACCACCTGGACCGGCACCGGTGGGTAACGTGTCCGTCCAGGCCAGTGCCAGGTTCTTGATCGTGGACTGGTTAATCTGCTTCAGTACACTGTAGCGGCGTTGAGAATAATCGCCGCCGTAGGTGGGCCATGCGTCTGTAGCGGGTTTCGTCAACAACGCAGGATCAAGACCCTGGCCGATGACGCACGCGGGAGAAAAAGCAGTAGCCCATAGAGCAAACAGCCCAATCAGTTTCTTCATTTCACAGTCACCAGGTAGGCCGTCAGATTGTGGATGTCCACGTCTTTGATGGTTGGCAGCATATCGAGGTGCTGCTGCAATGGATTGTGGATTGCAATCTGCGGTACTGCGCCATGAATGGCGAAGCTGTGATACGTGCCGTCACTCGCCGTGAGCGATATGTTGAAGGCATCGACGTGAACCAGTTTGCCCTCATACGTCGGGCCTGCGGGGAAGGTTACCGTAACCGTAGTGGGCGGCACATGGGAGGCCGATGCGGCCGCCGGACCGAATGATCTTCCGCCGCCACCGGAGAGTAGTAGATTCTGCAGCGTTTTCGGATCATGCTTTGCGCCAATGCCGGACAGGTCGCCCGTGACCGAATGACAGCTGCTGCATTTGCCGGCGCCATTGAAATAGGTCTCGCCGGCCCTGGCATCGCCAATCACAATGTTCACCGGCGGTGATACCGCTTCGCCGCGGGTCGATGAAGAGAGGCTGTGCACGAATGCGGCAATGTCGGCGATCTGCGCCATGTCGAAGTCGAACTTCGGCATACCTTTATCGACGCGCCCATTCATGATGACCGGGGCGATCACTTCCCCATGCTGGTCGTCCAGCACCAGCTGTGATCGCACGAGATTCGGACCAGTCTCGCCGCCTCTTGCATCGGACCCATGACAAAAGCCACAGCTCACGCCGAATGTCTGCTTGCCCCGCGCAACTGCCGCAGGATCTGCCGGCGGACGGACAGGATACGCCGGCGCCATGAACCTGGCCGGGACCGTTGGACTTGTAGTTGGAGCCTGCGCGCCCGCAGTCGGCTGGGAAGCCACCGGTTGCGTGGTTTGCTGGGAGGACGGTGCCGATGCAGTCTGCGCCTGCAGGCAAGAGGCAATGCCTGCAAGCAGAAAAATTCCCAGGAATGGTCCGAGCTTCAAAAGTGTCCACCTCAATGCATTTACTCGATGCATGCATCGTATACAAAATCAGCGCATGCCCGCGACTGCGTCTCTGCCGTAGGACGTCCGTGCTCAGTACTACTGGGCTGGGTCATGAGGTCTGGGGCGCATAAAGGTCAGGCCGGCTTGCAGATCCTGGCTCTGGGATCAATCCGGATTTAGGCGACGGTCCTTTTACCCGGCCAACATTTTTTGCAAATTCATTCATATAGTGCTGCCGTCTTTCGGGGGCCTGTTTTAGAGCGATGCGAAGTCAGCAGAGCCAGCAATACAGACGCGTTGCTTGCGGGCTACTGTCCCGTCGGAGCATCGGCAGGAACGCATATGCAACTACAACTGTTCATTCAGAGATAGCTGAGCCTTCGCGTGGGGCAAGGTCGCTTGCGACTCTTAGGTGCAGCACATCATACATCCAGATCGCCTTTATGAGAGCGCTACCAACATATTTTTTTATTTACACCAATCAGATGCGCTTTCTAATGACGCAGCGTGATTCTTGCGTTAGGTTGGATGAACTCAGCAAGACTCACCCTGCCGAGTATTGAGTCATGAGCTGTTTCTCTCGCGGTCCCGTGATCGCGAGTGCATACCAGGAGGCCTAGTTTGCACCATTCTGATATCCCCCGACTACCCCGTATTGCCTGCGTTTTGCTAGGGCTTTCCTTGCTCAGCACAACGACGGTCATCGCCCAGCAGCGCCATGCAATGTCAACAAACCTCGCGGCCCCTGCGAGCGCGCAGCCCCTTGCTGCCTTGCCCGAGCAACAGGTAATTCGTTTCGGACTGACACTCCCGGTGCGGAATACTGCTGCACTGCAAACGCTGATTCGTGAACAGCAGAATCCCACCAGTCCGCACTACCATCAATACCTTTCACGTCAGCAATTCGTCGAGCAGTTTGCCCCCACACAGGCGGACTATGAGAGCGTGATCTCCTTCGCCAGGGCCCAGGGCTTCACCGTGACCCGTACCTTTACCAACCGCCTGCTCGTGAACGTGAGCGGCACGCCGAAGCAGATCAACACGGCATTCGCTGTAAAAATGCAGACCTACAAACAGGCAGCTGAGGTGTCTGAACAGCCGAGCGCCAGTGGTGCCGCCACCAGTTCGCGCAGCTTCTACGCACCGGATGTCGAGCCAACCATTGCGGGCGCTGTGCCAATCCTCAGTGTCGTCGGCCTCAGCACACGAGAACTTCCCAAACCTATGCTGGTAAAGGCGAAAGCCATCCACGCAGATACGACAGGGTCAGGTCCGGATGGGCAATTCATCGGCAGCGACATGCGTGCCGCGTACGCACCGGGCGTAGCTGCTACCGGCAGCGGACAGAGCGTTGGGCTCATTGAGCTTGGCCCATACAACCTGAGTGATGTACAGGCCTATTTCAAACTAGTCGGTCAGCCGCTCAATGTGCCCATCTATCCCGTGCTGCTTGATGTGGATGGAGTCTGCTCAGCCGGCTGCGACGACGGTGAAGAGGTGATCGACATTGAACAGGCAATCTCCATGGCGCCGGGACTTTCCGGCGCGATTGTCTATACCGCCTATGGCTCGGGCAGCGATGCGCTGACTGCATTCAGCCAGGCCGCAAGTGATGACGTTGCCAAGCAGCTGACGCTCTCGTTCGGCTTTGGCGGCACGCCCGCCACCATGCAGGGCTACGAACAGGTTTTCATGGAACTCGCCGCCCAGGGGCAGAACACATTTGTCGCGTCCGGTGATGGAGGCGCAAGCGTTGGTACCGTAGGCTACCCTGGTAACAGTCCCAACATTACGGATGTCGGCGGCACCGATCTCACGACTGCCGGTCCGGGCGGCACATGGCAAGGGGAAACGGCATGGATTGGCAGTGGCGGCGGCTGGAATACACAATCGCCAATTCCTGCTTACCAGGTATCTGCCATCAACAACGCCAACCAGGGTTCGCCGAGCTATCGCAATATTCCTGATGTAGCGATGGAAGCGAATACCGATAATCTTTTCTGCGCAAACGGATCGTGCCAGGAAGGCATCGGCGGCACAAGCCTCGCTGCGCCGCGCTGGGCTGCATTCCTTGCACTTGCGAACGAAACGGCGAACGGTAATCCGGTTGGCTTCATCAATCCGACGTTCTATGCGCTCGGCAAGACAAAGAGCTATACCACTGACTTTCACGACATAACAGTCGGCGACAACTTCAATACCAGCAGCCCCAATCTCTTCACTGCCACCACCGGGTACGACCTAACCAGCGGCTGGGGATCACCGACTGGTCAAGCGATGCTGAACGCACTTTCTCCAGTGAATGTGAGTACTGCGCCAAACTTCAATGTAGCGGCGTCGCCGGTGATCCTTAACCTGAAGCCTGGTGGTTCTGCAACGACAACAGTTGCACTCACGCCTGCGAATGGTTTTACCGGGACGGTCGACCTGGTCGCTACCGTAATCGGAGCACCTGCGGGCGTTACAGCGACACTCGCCACGTCTACATTGTCGGGCGCGGGGCAGACCACTCTGACTGTCGACACCAGCGCAGCCACACCCGGCGGCAATTACGCCATTACGGTCACCGGTTCGAGCGCTGGCCTGCAACACACTGCCTACGTTCAGCTCGCGTTACCAGACTTCACCATTTCAGCAACGCCTTCCGCACTCTATCTTGACCAGCAGGCGAGCATCTCATCCACCATTGCAATCGACGCGATCAATGGTTTCTCCAGCCCGGTTGCGCTTGCATTCACCGGCACTCCGCCGCTGGTCAATGCCAGGCTGTCGCCATCAATTACATCAACCACAAGCAAGTTGACACTGAGTGCTGCCGTGACTGCGCCTACTTCGGCCGGCACACCGCTGACCCTTACGGGAACTTCAGGCGGCACCACGCATTACGCTCCTGCACTCACGGTTGCCGTCAGTGCGGGGCTGGGTGATTGTGGGTGGGGCGCGCAGGTAGACCTGTCGCATAGCTACAACCTGATCGCCATCCGCGGCGATGGGCAAACCTTCACGGATGGTGGACTTGACGGCGGCGGTTCTGCTTTTTCCGGCAAACTGTTGACCACGGCACGCGTGCTTAACGGCATACACTTCCGGTTGGGCAAGCAGGATGTGGAGGATGCAGTCTACGGCACGGGTCAGACGATTGCCCTGCCGGAAGGCCGTTACACTACTCTGCAGCTGCTGGCCACGGGCATTGAGGGCAATCAAACCAATCAACCTATGACTGTTACCTATACTGATGGTTCGATCGCGAAGCTCGCGCTCAGCTTCAGTGACTGGTACGTCCCATCCATCAACGTGAATGAAGGCGAAGCAGTAGCGATGCCTTATCGCAACACTGCGGCCGGCACCCAGGACAATCGGCAGTTCAATCTCTATGGCTACTCGCTGCTGCTAGACAGCAGCAAGACTGTCAAAAGCTTTACGCTACCGGAGAACAGGAATGTCATTGTTTTCGCGGCCACGCTCTCTAACCTTCAGTTGGGAGAAGAAGTGAACCTTGCCAGGAACTACAACGCTATCGGCATCTATACGGACGGTTCAACCTTCCCGGCAGATGGCGGTCTCGATGCAGGCGGCACGGCATATTCAGCGAACCTGCTGAAGGATACTGCGAAGACGGGCGAAGACGTAGTAGTCGGTGCTTCGAAATTTCATCTCGCAAGACCGAATGTTAATGACGTCGTCTACGGAACGGGACAGACGATTGCCCTGCCTACCAACTACTTTTCTGAGCTGAAAATTCTTGGCACAGCTGTGCAGGGCGATCAGACAGATCAGAAGCTCACCATCCGCTATACGGACGGCACCAGCGAAACAATCAGCCAGAGCTTCAGCGACTGGTCGGCGCTGGGCGGCTACTCGAATGAATCCCTGGCGATCAGGACTGCCTACCGCGATAACAACGACGGAACGCAGGATCAACAGGCCTTTAACGTTTATCTGTATACCTATAAGCTGAACCTCTTCAAGCAGGTAAAGAACATTACCTTACCCAACAACCGGGACGTGGTCTTTCTCTCGATCACGCTCGCCAATCCATCAATAGTCGATGTTGAACCGGCACTCTGCCCGGTCATCGGAAACAAATAACAACTGGCATCACTGCGCAATAGCAAGGCCTCGCAAATCAGCGAGGCCTTTGCTATACAGGAAGGGATTATTCGAAAGAAGGCGGCTCAGCTTTTGCACCGCTTCCCCACTGCTTGTTTGGAGCGGACCCGAGTTGGAAAGCCAGCACGCCACCGCCATTTGCGAAGGACTCAGGCAGCCATGTCTGCGACCACTGCTTGCCGTTCACGTGCAGCTCCTGGACGTAGGGCGAGTCAGTCGCGGCGCCATCCGCGGTGATGTGAATGTCGCCCGCGGCACGGTGCACGGTCATCCTTGGAAACATCGGCGAGCCCAGCACGAGCTCTGCGCGACCCGGTATCTCCGGATAAAAACCGAGCGATGCGAATACAGCCCATGATGACATCTCGCCCAGGTCGTCATTGCCCGGAATTCCGTCGGGAGCGTTCTTCCAGATTGTATTGAGCACCTGTCTCACCAACTGCTGGGTCTTCCAAGGCTGGCCTGCCCAGTCGTACAGCCAGGGCGATTCAATCGATGGTTCATTGTTAAGTTCGGCATGCAGCGGCCCAGCTTCGGTGACTGCGGGCGCACCATGTTCGTCATAGAAAAACTTGTCGAGCCGTGCACTTGCTTTGTCTGTGCCGCCCATCGCCGTAAACAATCCCTTCACGTTGAATGGGACCATCCAGACATATTGCGCAGCCGTCCCTTCGACGAATCCATCTTCAGTCGATGGCGTAAACGGCTGAGGTGGTTTTTTCTCGTCATCCTGCACCAGCGCCCATGTGCCGTCCGCGTTGCGGTTCTGAAAGTAACCGCCTTCGGGGGCAGCTTTGGGATTGAAGATGTTTTGCCAGTACTGCGCACGCGTCAGAAACCTTTGGCTTACGTTTTTGTCATGCAGGCGATCAGCAAGTGCCGATATGCCAAACTCTGCCGTCACATCTTCAAGCGTATCGGCAGCCGGTCCCCATGCTGGCGCATCGGTCGGGATGTAGTGCAGCGTAAGCCACTTGTCGAGGCCCGGGCGTTGACCTGCACACTCCACGGGACAGCCGTTTTTTGAAAGGTCGGCTGCGGTGGGCACATCAGCCGCAAGCACCAGCGATGTGAGCGCGGCATTCGCGTCGAAGTCGCGGCCGCCAAACGCGTAGATGTCCGCCAGCGCGGGCGCAGAAGGGTCGCCGTTCATCACATGCGTAGCGCCACTGTTGTTGGTCCAGCGATCCCACGCTCCATCATTCTGGTCAGCCTGGTTCAGCAGGCTCTGCGCAATGTCGCTGCCGATCCTGGGATCGAGCCATGTGACCAATTGCATCTGTGACCGATACACATCCCATCCCGAGAAATTCGCGTACTGCACTTTCTGACTGGGCGGGATTTTATGCGTCTTCTGATCCATACCGGTATAGTCACCATTCGCATCGCTGGCTGTCGTAGGTGTCATCAGCGAGTGGTACAGCGCCGTCGTAAATACCGTGCGCTGGTCGGGGGTCCCACCTTCGATTTCGATCTGGTTCAAACGTCTTTCCCAGGCAGCCTGTGCCTGCTCGCGCATGGATGCAAAGCTTGCGCCTTCGCCACCCTCAGCGTCCAGGTTGGCACGCGCGTTTGCCTCGCTCACATACGAGATACCGACACGCATGTGGACGTCTCGCGCATGATCGAAGCTTACCCACACGCCGGAGCCGTGCCCTTTTTCCGCAAAACCCTTGGGACCAAAGCCGGTGCCGCCATCCGCCGTAAGCGCGCCGGGCTTTACGTCGTCATCGTGCCACGCGCCGCTGGTTGAGATGGGGACGTCGAGCTTCGCGACGAAATAAAGCGTGTAGTACGGTCGCCGGTCTTCCGTTCCCAGGTACCCGCAGAAATTGCCGCTTCGCACCGATCCCGAAATTGACCTTTGTGCCGGATCGACGACGGTATGCGCATCGACAGAACCTGCTTCTGAATCCGATGTGCGAACGAGCAGCGATGCCGGCTTGCCTTCAGGAAAATGAAAGACTGCAGCCCCCGTGCGCGTCGATGCAGTCAGTTCAACCGAGACGCCACTGCCCAGTTTCACTCGATAGAAGCCTGGCTCTGCGTGTTCATCCGCATGCGTGAATGAGGCTGCATACGCATGTCGGAAATCCGCGGACGGCGACTTGTCGACAGGCTCGGCAATCGGCATGATGGGTATGTCGCCATCGCCACCGCCGCAGCCCCAGCCTTCGACGTTGGTGAGCGAAAATCCACGCAATGCGACGGAACGATATTCGTAACCGCCTGGCGCAGCAATTGGCCGGTCCGCTCGTACCGGCGATGCCTCCGGACTGAACTGCACCATGCCGAACGGAACTGTCGCGCCGGGAAATACATTGCCACCATGCGCTGTACCGATGAGTGGGTTCACGCGGGAAATTGCGCTTTCAGATTTCTGTCCCGGGCAGGCGGCCGTACTGACCGCCAGCAGCGATGCTGCGAAACAATGCTTAGTTTTCAAAAGTGTCTCCCTGTTTTTCATACTAGGCGACCACGAGGACACATGAACAAATTGTCATTGCTTTTTTGAGCGCCAGAATGACAGGGGAAGGAGGGGAAACCATGTCGTCCCCCATACTGGATTCAAGAAGTGATTACGGAGCAGATGACAGGATGAGTCCACCAGCAAAATCCAAGCTCCTCTCTGCGCTGGAGGCAAACTGGCAGGCTGAGACCGAGGGCTATTACACCTACCTCGCGTTATCTGAACGCGAACAGGACCCGCAAAGGCGCAGCGCGCTCCGAAGGCTGGCAACGGCAGAGAAGCATCACGCTGAATTGTGGGAAGAACGCATTCGTGCCGATGGAGGGGCCGCCCCCGTATATCGCGGAGATCCTTCAGGACAGGCTGCGAGTCTTGCTAGTCGGATCGGTGGTGTCGACCTCGCGCTGCGTCGCCTGGAAATCGAAGAGAGTCGCGACATCGCCAAGTACGGGCGACAGTTGCGCGAGTTGAAAGATGAGCCCAGCATCGCCATTCTGAACGAGGTTGTCGCCGACGAAAAAGAGCACTACCAGACGCTTGCCAATCTCATCCGCGTGGGCCGTCCCCTCTCCCTTCCTGGTGCGTCAGCCACCGATGGCGATACGACACATGAGGCAGCGAAAGCCGCTCTCGAAGAGCTTCTGGCTGCTCGCCGTCAGGGTCACGCTGAAGCCGCCGGTTGGGTCGGCGACGCGATCTATGGCGTGAATGACGGACTCGGCTCCATCTTCGGTATCGTCTCCGGTGTATCCGGCGCAACCCTCGGCAACAGCCACTTTGTCTTGATCGCCGGACTTGCGGGCATGATTGCCAGCGCGCTGTCGATGGGTTCCGGCGCTTACCTTGCCGCCAAGAGTGAACGCGAAATTTACGAAGCAGAATTTGCGCGTGAACGGGACGCTGTCGCGTACAACGAAGCAGAGGCCCGGCAGATACTCTCGCTCAGCTACCAGATCCGCGGCTTACCCGAAGCGGATGCGGATCGAATGGTCGAGCATCTTGCGCGCGACCGCGAGCAGCTGGTCCAGGCGCTGGCACGCGAGCGCCTCAACACGACGGAAGAAGGACTGAGCAAGCCGATGGTCTCTGCCGTTTCCGGAGCACTATCCACTGCCGTTGGCGCATTTATACCCATCATCCCTTTTTTCTTCCTGGCAGGCATCCCGGCGATCATCGTCGCGGCGATTGTCTCGCTGATCGCACACTTTATCGTCGGCGCTTCAAAGTCATTGATCACGATTCGCTCCTGGTGGAGCAGCGGCCTCGAGATGACGGCCGTCGGCGCAGTCGAAGGTGTCGTGACTTATTTAATCGGCGTCGGCCTCGGTCGTATTGGAGGCGGCCAGTGAAAGGGTCAGCCGTGTCGGCGCAACGCTATCCGTCGTTGAGAGCCTGCATTCTTTTCGCTACAGCTTTGCTGAGTGCGTCAGCATATGCACAGAATAACTATGAAATTCAGGTCTATGGAGCAGCCACGGTGCCGCCAAAGTCGACCATGGTAGAGCTTCACAGCAACCTCACGGTGGATGGCTCCAAGCCTCTTCCCGGTTCCCACCTTGCCCTCGATGCCGTGTACCCAACGAATCATGCCGAACATGAAACCATCGAGATTACTACGGGGATCAACGAGTGGTCAGAGGTGGGTTTTTACGTTTTCACGGCTGCACGCAGCGGGCAGGGCGTGCAATGGGTCGGTGATCACATCAGGCCGCGCGTACGAGTCCCGGACCAATGGCACTGGCCATTGGGGGCAAGTCTTTCCATGGAGTTCGGCTATCAGCGTCGTATCTTTTCCAGTGACACCTGGACCCTGGAACTGCGACCCATCCTCGACAAGCAGATCGGGCGCTGGTATCTCGCCACCAACCTGGCGCTGGATCGATCCTTTCATGGCCAGGGCGTGCCGCAGGGTGTCACTTTTGCGCCAGCCGGAAAAATTGGTTATGACTTCTCCAAGGTAGTTTCGGCTGGCGTCGAATACTACGCCGACTATGGCCAATTCATCGATCCTGATTCTCTCCACAATCAGCAGCAGCAGATTTTTGCTGCTGCTGATCTGAATGTCTCTCCTCAATGGGAGATCAACTTCGGCGTTGGCGTGGGCCCCACATCGAATACCGATCACCTGATTGTAAAAGGGATCGTCGGCAGGCACTTCGACTGGACCCATCATCGCGCTGGCATGTCGGACAGTATCCAGTGAACAATAGACAACAGATGAATCGCCGAAGCTTTTTGAAATGCACTACGGCAAGTGTTGCCGCGGCCTCGCTGCTCGACTCTGATTTTTCGTGGGCGCAGCCCGCTGCGGATTACAAGCTCCAGATTGCACCGCTCAATCTCGAGATAGCGCCAGGCAAGATCATTCACACCTACGGCTATAACGGCCGCGCGCCGGGACCACTCATCCGCTGGCCTGAGGGCAAGCCTATTCGCATCGAGGTCACGAATAACACGGATCGTCCTGAAATTGTCCACTGGCACGGCATGTACACGCCGTCCAATATGGATGGCGCCATGGAGGAAGGTTCGCCCATGATTGCTCCCGGCAAAACCTTCACGTATGCGTTCTCACCCGGGCCTGCCGGCTTTCGCTGGTACCACACGCATACCTTTGCCGGGCACAATTTGAAGCTGGGCCAGTACGGCGGGCAGTTCGGTTGCTTTTATGTTGAACCGGCAAGCCATCTCGGCGCCTACGATCAGGAAATATTTTTGACCTTGCACGACTGGAATGCCTACATGGGCGGCGGCGGTGATTCCACCATGGACGCACTCTATGACTATGCGACCGTCAATGACCGCATGCTCGGCCATGCTGATCCCATCCGCGTAAAGCAGGGGCAGCGCCTGCTCATTCACGTACTGAATGCGAGCGCGAATGCCACACACTGGTTTGCCGTCTCCGGTCACGACATGCAGGTCGTCGCAATGGATGGCAACGCTGTTCCGCAGCCACGGAAGGTGCAGGCGGTTCGCCTGACGGCTGCCGAGCGCATCGATGTATTGGTTGAGATGAACAATCCTGGCGTGTGGATTATGGGCGAGACACGCAAGGAAATCCGCGAGATGGGCATGGGCATAGTCATCGAATATGCCAACCAGGCTGGCGCGCCGCAGTGGATTAGCCCGCCGGCAACAGCGTGGGACTACCGCATCTTCGCTCATGAGACCGCCCCTGCGCAGAAACCGGACATTCGTATCTCGATGGTCTTCGAGTCAAAATTCAAAGGCCATGGTGACTTCGACTATTGGATGATCAACGGCAAGTCCTATCCAAAGACTGACACCATTCGCCTGCAGCAGGGGAAACGGTATCGCCTTGTGATGAACAACAAAAGCTCCGATGACCATCCTGTGCATCTACACCGTCACACCTTCGAAGTGGCAAGTCTCAATGACAAACCTATGTCCGGACTGCTCAAGGATGTCGTGATGGTCAATGCGGGGACCACCGCCGAGGTCGATTTCACTGCGGACAATCCTGGCGCCACGCTCTTCCATTGCCACCAGCAAAGTCACATGGATTTCGGCTTCATGACGCTCCTCGATTACTTTTGAAACATCGCGAATGCCCGCATACGAGTGGCAATCCCTTCCGCGTTTTATTGCCGATTGCGCAGAAAAATCGTCCGCCGGCCCTCCGATTGCGATAGTTTCAAAGCATCAGCAACCGATTGACCCTGCGAGACATGCCGCGGCCCAGGCCGGGTGCGTCTTCCATTTGGATCATCGGAGATAGCTGCATGAGGATGAATGGGCACACAGGTCTCCCTGCATCACCGCACAGAATACAGGTATGACAAAGCGGTCGCGCTTGGCCCCCAGGTCATACAGCTGCGCCCCACCCCACACTGTCGAACCCCCATCCTGAACTACTCGCTCGAGATCACTCCTGCTGACCGCATCCTCAACTGGCAGCTTGACCCACACGCCAATCATCTTGCCCGCGTCCTTTTTCCCACCCGGACCACTGACTTCATCGTCGACGTCAACCTCATCGCAGACCTCACCCCGTTCAATCCCTTCGGCTTTTATCTTGAGCCGGGCTTTGAGAACTATCCGTTCGAATATTCAACGGAACTCGCCCGCGACCTCGAACCCTATCGCGCGATTGAAACACCCGGCCCGCGGATGCAGGCACTGGTCCATTCGATAGCGAAACAGACACAGAGCACAGTCAGTTTTCTGGTCGCTATCAATCAGCGCATCCGCGATGACATCGGCTATGTCACGCGACTGGAACATGGCGTGCAAAGCTGCGAGCAGACGCTCGAGATGCGGACCGGCTCCTGTCGCGACTCGGCCTGGCTGCTTGTACAACTCTTCCGTCAGCTCGGGATCGCTGCACGCTTCGTGTCCGGCTACCTGATCCAGTTAGCAGCGGACGATGCAGCCGCAGATGGCGCGACCGGCCCGAAGGTGGACACGGCCGACCTTCACGCGTGGGCCGAAGTTTTTCTTCCCGGTGCCGGCTGGATTGGTCTCGATCCCACCTCTGGACTGCTCGCTGCGGAAGGCCATATCCCGCTGGTCTGCACACCGACGGCGTCACAGGCTGCACCGATCGGCGGCACAGTCGAGCACGCCAATGTCGACTTCAGCTTTGAGATTTCCGTGCGGCGTCTCAACGAAGCGATGAAGCTGGCCAGGCCTTATGGCGATGACGACTGGGCTGATGTACAGAAGCTTGCCCATACCATCGACCGCGATCTGCTGGAGCGGGATGTGCGGCTGACGATGGGCGGCGAGCCAACATTTGTCGGCATCGATGAGCCTGAGAGTGCGCAATGGAACATCGACGCCCTCGGCCCGCTCAAACGCACGCGTGCCCTTACGCTGATCCGCCGCTTGCGCGAGCGCACTGCCCCCAACGCATTGCTCCTCTTCGCACAGGGCAAGTGGTATCCCGGAGAAGCCCTGCCGCGATGGGCCTTTCACTGCGTCTCCCGCAAAGATGGCGTGGCCATCTGGGAAAATGGCGACCTGATCGCGCAGGAAGATCGGGAATACAATTTCAGCGCGAATGACGCACTGATTTTTCTCCAGGCGCTCTGCCGGCGTTTGCAGGTGTCGCCTGAAAACATCTTGCCGGCGTTTAATCCACTGCCTGAGAGTGATGAGCCCGCCGGCTATGTCCTGCCCCTCAGACGCCGCCAGCCTGCAGGCCGCCTGGCATGGTCAAGCCAGCCGTGGTTCGTGCGCCCGGAGCGCCTGGTGCTCTCAATAGGGGACTCGCCGGTCGGCTTCCGTATTCCTGTTGAAACCATGCCCTGGGTTGCGCCTGACGAACTCACTTATGACTACGAAGGTGATCCGGCTGCGAAGCAGGTGAAGCTTCCAGATGGCCCCACTCGGCGTATGGACCTGTTCACAGCCGACCCTGCACCCGATCCTTTGCCGCCGCTCTCGAGCACGGCCGAGAGTGCCACCGAGCTCATCCGTCCGTCGCTTTGTGTTCAGGTCCGCGAAGGTCGTCTGCACGTCTTCCTGCCCTATACCTCGGTCCCCACTGACTATCTCGAGGTCATCTCGGCGGTCGAAGATACCTGCCAGCATCTGCATAAGCCCGTCTGGCTCGAAGGCTACACGCCGCCATCCGATCCTCGTCTGAGAGCGTTCAGCCTGACACCTGATCCCGGCGTGCTCGAAGTAAATCTGCCGCCTGCGGCTGATTGGGACGAACTTGAAAAATTGAATGCCGTCCTCTTCGAGGAGGCTCTCGACAACCGCCTGATCGCAGGGAAATTTGCCTATGATGGCAGTCATCTCGCCACAGGCGGCGGCAGTCACATCGTCATTGGCGGCGCGACCGTCATGGAGAGCCCGCTGCTTCGGCGGCCGGACCTGCTGCGCAGCATGGTCGGCTTCTGGCAGAACCATCCATCGCTTTCCTATCTTTTCTGCGGCATGTATGTTGGCCCTACCAGCCAGTATCCGCGCGTCGATGAAGCGCGGGCCGACGCGCTCTACGAACTTGAAGTGGCCTTCGACCAGGTTTCCGAACACGAGTGCACGCCTTACACGGTCGATGGCCTGTTCCGTAACCTTCTGGTCGATGTGACGGGAAATTCTCACCGTGCGGAATTCTGTATCGACAAGCTCTACCCGCCGCCAGGCATGGGACTGCAGCTCGGCCTGCTCGAACTGCGAGCTTTCGAGATGGCCCCGCATTACCGCATGGGCCTGATGGAAATGCTGCTCGTGCGCGCCCTGGTATCCACCTTCTGGCAGCAGCCTTTCACCGGCAGTCTGATTCGATGGGGCACTGCATTGCATGACCGCTTCATGCTGCCTTACTTCGTGCAGCGCGATCTCACAGAAGTCCTCAGCTTCCTGCGCCAGGCCGGCTACGATTTTCATGAAAGCTGGTTCACGCCGCATGCGGAATTTCGCTTTCCAAAGATCGGCTCGATCGCGATTGACGGCGTCGTCCTTGAGTTGCGCCAGGCGCTTGAGCCGTGGAATGTACTCGCCGAAGACTCAACTTCCGGCGCAACCGTGCGATCCGTCGACTCGTCACTCGAAAGAATGCAGGTCAAGCTTTCCGGCCTCACCGACGCATCGCGCTACGTCGTCACCTGCAATGGGCGGCGCGTTCCACTGCATCCGACAAAGGAAGTCGGCCAGGCAGTAGCCGGCGTGCGCTATCGGGCACGCAAGCTTTCGAGTTCGCTGCATCCCACCATCCCTGTGCATGTGCCGCTCGCGTTCAAACTGATTGACACCTGGCAGGAACGAGTGGCGGCCGGCTGTATCTATCATGCGGGGCCACCTGATGGCAGCGCGCATACCGCGCGGCCTGTCGATGCGAACGAAGCGATGAGACGTCGCCGTGAACGCTTCGAGGTCATCACACCGCAAGCCGGAACAGTCATCGCTCCGGCAGAGGATTTCAACCCGAGCTTTCCCATGACACTGGACATGCGCTGGAGAGCCTCTGCGCGCGGCGGACCGCGCGAGCCTCTGCGATGATCGGCGATCTCTATCAGTCCCCACTCCGCTATGGCCACACCTATGACGAAGCTTCCGTCGACGGTGTGACGCCGCGTGCGCATTGGACCACGCTCATGGACTCCTTGCGAATGATCGGCCCCGATGAACTGGAACAGCGCGGCTTGCGGGCCGATCGGCGGATTCGCGAGAACGGCATCACGTATAACATCTACGGCGATCCCCAGGGCGCGAATCGTCCATGGCGTATCGACCTGGTGCCGCTGCTCATTCCTGCTGAAGAGTGGCGCTACATCGAACAGGGCGTGATCCAGCGCGCGCGTTTACTCAGCCTGCTGCTGCAGGATTTATACGGGCAGCAGACACTGCTCAAGGAACATCATTTTCCCGGCGCCCTGCTCTATGCCAATCCGGAATTTCTGCGACCAATGGTAGGCGTTGATGTTCCGGCGCACAGCTACCTGCACATGCTCGCTGTCGATCTTGCACGTTCCCCCGATGGTCAGTGGTGGGTGCTGGCCGATCGTACCCAGGCGCCATCCGGCAGCGGCTACGCACTTGAGAATCGCACCATCGTCTCCGACCTGCTCCCGGAATTATTTCGCTCCTCCAACATCCGGCGGCTGGCACCGTTTTTCCGCGCCCAACGCGACACGCTCAGCAGTCTTGCGAATTGCGAGAATCCACGCGTCGTCCTGCTAACGCCCGGCCCGCATAACGAGACCTACTTCGAGCATTCCTATCTTGCGAAGTATCTCGGCTTCACCCTTGTTGAAGGAGCCGATCTGACTGTCCGCAACCGCCATGTGTTCCTGAAAACGGTCGGCGGTTTGGAACAGGTCGACGTCATTCTCCGCCGCGTGGATGACGGCTTTTGCGATCCGCTTGAGCTGCGCAGCGATTCCCTGCTCGGCGTTCCGGGACTTGTCGATGCAATCGTGGCCGGCAATGTGAAAGTCGCCAATGCGCTTGGCAGCGGGGTTATCGAGTCCGCCGCCATCATGCCTTTTCTACCGGGACTTTCCCGCCGTCTGCTCCATGAAGAACTCAAGCTTCCTTCCGTCGCAACGTGGTGGTGCGGTCAGGAGCCGGCGCTCGAATGGGTGCTGCATCACCTCGACTCGGTCGTCATCAAGCCGGCCTTCCCAGCGCGCGGCATGGAGCCTGTCTTCGGCTCGCAACTGCCTCCTGCTGAGAAGGCGAAGTTGATTGCACGCCTGCGTCAACGTCCATATGAATATGTGGCACAGGAGCAGGTCGCACTTTCGACCGCGCCGGTCTGGGAAGATGGCAGCCTGAGTTCACGCAGTGTCGTGCTCCGCACCTATGTGCTCAACACAGGCAGAGAGTGGCTTGCTTTTCCTGGAGGCCTGGTGCGCGTCGCAGAGGCTAATGGCTCCGTTGTCTCCATGCAGCGAGGCGGGCACAGCAAAGACGCCTGGGTGCTGTGGGATAGTCCGGTCGACACCTTCAGCATGCTGCGCCCGCATGATGAGCCCGTCGCCTTGCGCCGCATCCCCCGCGTTGTGCCAAGCCGTGTAGCCGATAACACGTTCTGGCTTGGCCGCTATGTCGAGAGGGCAGAAAACATCGCACGTATCCTGCGCACCATCGTGCCGCGCGTGCGTCACGCAGAATCGTCGGATCTAGGCAGCCTCGTTCTGCTTCACGGATGCCTTGGACTGCGCCGTGGTAAAGCGGCGAAGAGCCGCAGAAAGCCTCTTACCTATCCGACCCTTGAAAAAGAAGTGCTCTCACTTTTGACAGATAAGAAGCGGTTTTCCAGCCTGCCCAGCGCACTCGAAGAGGTAGCCCGCATTGGCGGCAATGTGCGCGAACGCCTGTCCGCAGATATGATGCTGCTCATTGGACGGCTTCGCCAGTGCATGACCAACGCACCAGGCACAGAATTTCTCGAATATCCGGCATTGCTGACCGGCTGCCTTGAACTGCTCTCCGCCTTCTCCGGCATGGAGCGCGAAAATATCAACCGCGGGTCAGGCTGGCTTTTCATGAGCATCGGGCGGCGCCTGGAGCGAGCCATTTATCTAACCCGGCAGCTGCGTGTCATCACCAGCCCACTCTCCGCCGCTGACGCTCCGTTCCTCGATTGCCTGCTTGAGGTCGCTGATAGCTCCATGACTTATCGCACACGCTACTACACCACCCTGCAACCCCTCGCGGTCCTGGATGTGTTAATGGCAGATGACAGCAATCCGCGCTCCCTTGACTTTCAGCTTTCACACCTGGTCGAGTTATATGAAAAACTGCCTCGACACGTGGCGGCCGACCTGCTCGCCATGGAAGGTGCGCTGACATCGTTACGCAACATTCAATTGCAGGCTGTACAACTGTCTTCAGCGCCGAAAACGAAGCGTGCTCCGAACGAACTTCTGACGATAGACAATTACCTTATGGAACTGGAATCTCTTTTGCCTTCATGGTCCAATAATCTGGCGAGCAGGTATTTCAATCATGCTCGATCAATGCCCATAGCGATGGGCCTGTAACTCATAGCTGTGAATGAACTCCGATGATTTATAAGATCAGCCACCGTACGACTTACAAATATGTCTACCCGGTCTCGTTTGGGAATCACGTTGCCTGTCTGAAGCCGCGTTCCTTCGTGCACAACGAGTTGCTCAGCAATGAGCTGGAAATCTCTCCCACACCGACCACACGGACTGAGCGCGTCGACTACTTCGGCAACAGACTTTGCTTATTTACGGTTCAGGATCCTCACGAGGAATTGACTGTCGAGGCGCGGAGCAAGGTAGCCATCCGGCCGAATCCAATCGCCCTGGCAGCAGCATCCGGGCCATGGGAAGAGTCTGCGCAGCCCCTGTCCCAGGCTCATGACCCGGAGGCGCTCAATGCTCACCAGTTTCAGTTTGAATCGCCCCGGATCCGGACTCGCCCCGAATTTGCCGCGTACGCACTCCAATCCTTCACCCCCCACCGGCCGATGCATGAGGCACTTCGCGACCTGACAACGCGTATATATCAGGATTTTCAATTTGACTCGAAGGTCACCACGGTGCGCACACCCATTGAAGATGTTTTCAAAAAACGGCGCGGTGTCTGTCAGGATTTCGCCCACGTCCAGATAGCCTGTCTTCGTTCCATTCATCTCGCTGCGCGCTATGTCAGCGGCTATCTCAGGACCTATCCGCCCCCGGGTAAGCCCCGCCTGGTAGGTGCCGATGCTTCCCATGCATGGATATCTGCCTACTGCTGCGGGCTGGGCTGGCTGGACATGGATCCCACCAACAACGTTGTACCATCTGACGGCCACGTGACTGTCGCCTGGGGCCGCGATTATGGAGATGTCAGCCCTCTGCGCGGACTCATCCTCGGCGGCGGCCAGCATACCTTGAAGGTCGCGGTCGATATGGCACCGTCTGACGACTAGCTGTTCCTGTAACTCCGTCGCTTGTCCGCATCAGTTCGCTTACGCGTTGTCTTGAGACGTGACCGACGGATTCGTTTGACCTTAACAATTCACATACGAGTTAGACACCACAAGCCGAAGCTATCCATTAATCGGTGATCGTCGATTCGGTCGACATAGCTACTTTCGAGTAAACTTGCTCGACTCATTCCAGCCAAGAGAGTGTAGATAATACTCAATAGCTGGTGCACTTTTACCGGTTAAGTATACAAATGGGTGTAATCCTGCAAGTGTAGTGCTTTCAACAGTTTAGTGTTACCTTTCGGAGCACTAAGGGCCTATCTAAAATATCGATTTAGGTTTCAATTTTTTGTTGCGCGAATGGTAACTTTTGTTAGTCTTCAGCCAGTTCCCAATAATCATAGGGCAGTAGGCCTGCATTACCTGGCCGACTACCTGTCAGTTTGCAATATTCAACTTATGTTTTAGCTCTTCCGTGTTTGCTTGGCGCGGGTCGAGTTTGCCAGGTTCCTTTGAAGTGTGTGAGTGATCGCAGATGCCGGACAGCATTGCGGTGGTACGACTCAGAGGCCAGTCACTTACTTAGTCTTCGCGGGAGTGTTCATGAATTACCAGGATCTATTTAAAGATCAGAATCAACGCATGTGGTCAGTGCTTTACCTCGGAGTACTCAGCCTGTTGTTCCTGGCTGCGATTGGTGGCAACGATAAACCCGTCTGGGCTGCAACCGGTCCAACGGTTATCAATGTCGGTACCACTGTTCAGAGAGAAGACGTCAAGCGGCTCGGCATCAATATCAGTGGCCAGCTCTATTACGATTCCGCACAGATGCTCCGTGACATCACGTTCAATAATCCCGGCTTCGAGTCGGAACTGTGGCAGTCCGTCCTGGTCTGCTCCGCGGTGAATGGTAATACGTGCACTGACGGTAATGGATGGTCACAATGGCCAGTCAATTTTCTCCAGGGCGGCTCCTTCAATTTCATCTACGGCAGCGCCAAGGGAAGCACCGGTACGCTCGTCAGTATGACCAAGCCCAGCGGCAACGGCGGCGCCGGCGCGTGGTATGACTTCGGCAATGTGAAGCCCGCTGTCGGCGACATTTTCATTATCAAGAAGACCTTCCCTGGAAACCCTGCGGCAGGCTGGTGGCCGACGACCAGCGGCGGCGCGACCATTACAGCAGATACATCCGACTTATCAAGCCACACTGCAGGTCATCAGGCTCTTGCATTCAATACGGCTGGCAACGGACAGTCAGCAAGCGTCAGCTCCTACTTCGACAGCACAGCCGGCAGATCGTTCCTGCAGATGAAGGGGACCTATACGATCACCTTCCGCGCCAAGTCAGCCTCGGGTTCCAAAGAGTTGAATGTCAGCGTCGGCCGTCTTACCTCAACCCATGGCAACGTGCATTATTTCAATCAGCAGGTGCCCTTAACGAACCAGTGGCAGGACTTTACTTACACCTTCAGCGCTGATGAAGACGGTACTTACATCGGGACTGCTTATCTCACGTTCGCGGCAACCGGCGGGACCATTTATCTGGATGACGCAGCGGTCACCGAGAGCGCCACGGGCTCGAACAAGACCCCGTTCCGCGATGCCGTCATTGACAGGCTCAAGCAGCTCAATCCTGGAGTCCTGCGCTACATGGATAGCGGCTACAATTTTGGCAGCACGATCGACAACATGATCGCTGTACCTGATGCGCGTCTGCGCACTGGTTTTGGCCAAAGCTCTTCTGAAGTGCTGTCGGTGCCGATGGGCCTCGAAGAGTTTCTGCAACTATGCGAAGCCGTAGGCGCAGAGCCCTGGTACACGATGCCCATGGGCGTCTCCCCAACTGAAGCGCAGAATCTTATCCAGTTCCTGGCCGGCGATGCTTCCACGCCGTACGGGGCCAAACGCGCAGCGCTCGGTCAGTCTGCTCCGTGGACATCTGTGTTTCCTACCATCCATATCGAACTCGGCGATGAAGCATGGAACAGCGCATTCTCCGGCGACACTATCTCTTCGCCTGCAGCCTACGGCTCACGGGTTGCTACCATCTTCGGCGCCGCAAAATCATCACCGAGCTATGAAGCTTCAAAGTTTGACATGATTATGGATGGCTGGGCTGCGGTGCCATGGTGGAATCAGCAGGCCATGAACGCGGCATCGAACACCTACGACACGATCGACGTCGCTCCGTATACCTTTGACACGTTTACCGATTACTCGTCGAGTGCAGCCATCTTCGGCTCCATGTTTGCGCAGCCCGAAGCTATCGACAGCAGGACAACTGGCAGCATGTATCAGCAGATGCAGACAGTCTCCGGCCAGGCAGGCGGCCTTACCGGCAAGCCGGCGAATCTTGCAGTCTACGAGGTAAATCTCGGCACGACGACAGGGACAGCTCCGCAGAGTGTCATCAACCAGGTAGTTCCTTCGCTCGGTGCAGGTCTTTCCACGGCAGAACACATGCTGTTGATGATGCGTGACGACAACGTGCAACTGCAGACTATGTTTGCGCTGCCGGGCTACCAGAATGGTTATACGAACATGAATGGTGGCGGCGGCAATGTGCAGATCTGGGGCACCGTCATCGACATGGGTGGAGCAACGAATCTCTGTCGTCCGCAGTTTCTCGCGGAGGCTCTTGCCAACACCGCTATCGGTGGCAACATGATCGCCACGACGCAGGGTGGCGCAAATCCCACTTGGGATGAAAGTAGTAAGAACGACACGGTAAACCCCATCAACATTAAGGGCGCACACTACATCCAGTCGTTTGCCTTCGTGGATGGAACAAAGAACAGCCTGATTCTCTTCAACCTGAACCTTACGTCTGCTCTTCCAGTCACTTTCACCGGCGTAAATGCACCGTCAGGCCTGGTGCAGGTCGGGACGCTGAATTCGAATAGCCTGACCGATACCAATGAGACTGGAAGCAATGTTGCAATTACCAACTCGACCATAGGCAATTTCAACCCCGCCTCCACCATCAACCTTCCTGCCCACTCGATGACCGTCTATACCTGGTCAACCGCAGGAGGTGTCACTCCGCCTAAACCGGTGGCCACAACCGCCAGTCTCTCCGCAACGCCGACAAGCGTTGCCCAGGGTAAAAGTGTTTCGCTGATTGCCAAAATAACAGCTAAGTCCGGCAGCGCCATTCCTTCGGGCAACGTGATTTTCAAGGACGGCGCCAGCACGATAGGAACGACCGCCCTGACTAATGGGTCGGTGTCCTTGACCACCTCTTCGCTTTCCGTCGGCTCGCATTCCATCGCGGCCGAATACGTTGGCTCTACTTCGTTCTCCGCATCGGTCTCGCCGGCAGTCGTCGTTACCGTCACTGGAACAAGCAGCATCGCGACTACCACCACACTGACAGCGCCGGCGCAGGTGTCTGCAGGAAAGTCTGCATCGCTTGCAGTGGTTGTCAGCAAAAATTCCGGCGCCACGCCCACCGGAACAGCCACCTTTTACGCAGGCAGCACCAAGCTGGGTTCAGCGACCCTGTCCGGTGGCAAGGCAAAGCTCACCATCGCAGATGTCACACTGGCCGGTGCCACGTACCCGGTCTACGCGACCTATAGCGGCAATAGCGTGGACGCTTCGTCCAAATCCAACACCATCAATGTGAAGGTTGTATCAACCTCGGTCGCAACAAAGACAACGCTTGCTCTATCGGCCGCAAAGGTGACTAAAGGCCACGAGGTCACTGCCAAGATTACGGTTGCAGCCGCTTCAGGTGCAGTGCCAACGGGTTCGGTGAAGGTCTATCTGGGATCTGCGCTGCTCGCCACGGTGGCGTTGTCAAAGGGCATTGCGACGTACAGCACAACTGCAACCACGGCAGGCACTTATCAGGCATATGCAGTCTATGACGGCTCCTCCGCTGACACCACTTCGACCTCAGCCAAGGCGACGCTGACCGTAGGGTCCTGATCGTCTTACACGAGCCTCAAGCTGTTCTCTTGGGCTTTAATATCTCTTTAGCTGACTTATCCTCGGGTCCGGCAACAATGCGGCTACCAGCTTTTTTGTGTACTCGCTCTGCGGATTTGTAAAGAGATCGGCAGTCCTGCGGCACTCAACGATCTGCCCGCTTTCCATCACTGCCACTCGATCGCTGATGGTCGCAACCGACGGCAGATCGTGCGAGATGTAGAGGATACTCATCCCAAGCTGCTTGCTCAGAGTCAGGAAAAGCTGAAGTATTTCTGCCTGGGTAATGATGTCCAGCGCGCTGGTAGGCTCATCCGCAATCAATAACTGTGGTCGATGTAGAACTGCCATTGCAATCAGGAGACGCTGGGCCTGGCCGACACTCAATTGCGCGGGATAGCGGTGGAGAAATGCGGTTTCGTTTGGAAGGCTGACGCTTGCAAGCGCCTCTGCGATAGCCGCGTTTCGCACGGAACGAGAAGTATTTTGATGGGCCTTCCAGGTTTCGCCAAGCTGAGCATCAAGCCGCAGCTCTGGATTCAGCGCGGATATAGAACTCTGCAGCACGAGCGCTATCTGCCTGCCGCGCACCGCTCGCATTTCCTTCTGCGTACAGGCCATGAGATCGCGGTTATCAAATCGCAGATAACCGGCGGCCTTTGCATTTTTTAAATGTATTAGTTTGAGAATCGCCAGTGCCAGCGTGCTTTTGCCGCACCCGCTCTGACCCACCAGTCCCAGGATTTCTCCACGGCGCACTTCGAGCGAGAGGTTGTGCAGCACTCCCGCCTTTTCCGGATAGTCAACAGAAAGCTTCATTGACAGAAGGGCATTGTCAACCACAGGCTCCGTGTCAAACCTTTGTGCAGGAGCTTCAAGAGTTGCCGTCATCATTGGCTCCGAGCGAGCTGCGTGCCGACGGTCAACTGGTCGACGTTCCAATAGATCTGTGGCCGCAGCACCACCGGGTGAACATTCTGCAGCTTGGTTGAGACAGCGGAAAGCGCATCTTTATTCACCAGGTAGATAAATGGTTCCTGCTCCCACACTATTTGCTGCACTCGATCGACAGCCTGCTTGCGCTTTTTCCTATCGAGCGTCGACGCCTGTGTACGCATCAACTTGTCTATCTCCGCCTCCCATTCCGTCGCCGGCGATTTCTCGTTGGGATTCCACTGGTGGTTCTCCGCAGAACTGAGCCACACATTCATCTGCGTGTTCGGATCCAGATCGTTATTCGTCAAACCGAGCAGGCAGCTTTCATAGTTGAAGGTGCGTGTGATGCGTTCGATCAACGAGGGGAAATCCAGAGTGACCACGTTAAGATGAATGCCGATGCCAAGCAGATCCTGCTGAATCATCGTTGCCAGTTGCTCCCGAGATTTATTGCCGGCATTCGTAATGACGGAAAATTCAACCGCATGCCCTGTCCTGTCATAGAGAACGCCATCCTTTAAGTGGAAGCCGTCCTGCACCAGCAAAGCCAGCGCCGCCTTCTGATCAAAAGCTCGCGGCCTTAAATTCGCATTGAACCAGAATTTGTTCGCGGGTGAAATCCAGCCCACAGCGGGATGCGCATAACCTCGAAACACAATGCGAGCCAGGTCCTCACGATTGATAGATTGCGAGACAGCTTGCCGAAACTTTACGGAAGTGAACCAGGCTTTCTTATAACTCGGCAGAGGCGAGGATGCGACCTGGTTAAACCACATCTGTTCGGCATCGAGCGACATGCCGGCATCGCTCACCATGCCGGGAGCCTGCGCCTTCAACTTGTCGTAATAGTCGGCATCGAGAGAATTGATCAGGTCGATGTCACCACGAACAAGACGAAGCATTTCCATGTCGCGGTTTTGTTGAATGTCGAGACGCACAGAATCGATGTAGGGCAATTGCCTGCCTGCAGCGTCGTGCTTCCAGTAATTCGTATTCCTTGTCAGAAGAATAAAGGAACCAGCTTTTACATCAGCAACACGATATGGTCCAAGGACGGCCCGCTCCTTCAACTGAGAAGTCGCCGACATGATTGCGACTTCGTCAAACAACCTGTCCAGACCAACAACCGGCGCGGGGAATGTGATTGTCACCTGGTTTGTTCCGCTGACTTTCGTCGTAACCTTTCCATCCGCTGAACGAAACATATCGCCGGTTGGGGTGTGTAATGCGGGATCCATCAGCGTTTGCATTGTGTAGGCCACATCGGCGGCAGAGAAGATCGTTCCATCCGAGAAGCGAACACCTTCACGCAGTTTGAAGCTTATCGTCCTGCCGTTATCGATGACCTTCCAGGATGTTGCAAGCTCCGGCTCCAAATGCTGGGTCGATCGATTCAACCGCACCAGTACACCGCCGGTGAAGTAGCGCACTGTCTCGGAAGCATCGTCAGCGACAAGGAGTGGATTCAACGTCTTCGGTTCCGAACGAAGGCAGAATCGCAGCATACTGCCGGACTGCGCATGGACAATGGCTGACATCAACAGCAACGAATGGATACAGACGCTGCGAATCGAATGGCGGCTCATAGCTGGTACCTCGGCTTTTTGGAGACAAATTGAAAGCCGCTGACGACTGCGACTAGCAGCATCAGCGGGACCATCCGCCAGGGCTGCCATGACATCGATGATGTACTTTCAAGTTCGTGCATCAGCCCTCCCCATGACGGCAGGGGCTCAGCGACGCCGAGGCCAAGCATGCCGAGATTCGCCTCGGTGAGAATGAACACTGGAATCGAAATCCAGAATTGCGCAATCAGAACTGGCTTAAGGTTTGGCAGGATATGGCGCCATAGCAGACGCCTGTTGGCAATCCCGGAAGCACGCGCTAGAAGAACAAAATCCGAGTCGCGAAGACAACGTGCATCGGTACAAACGACTCTGGCAGCCGCGGCCCATCCTAGACTGCCGAGCAGAAAGAATGTGACGACTACCGACTCCATTGGTGACGTGTTGAGCGGAAGCAGTGCTCTCACCGCAATGAGCAGAAAGAGCCATGGGAGTGAGATGGATAGATCCGTCACTGCCATCATTGCTTTTTCCACCGACCGTCCAGCAAACCCCGCAAAGCCGCCGATCATAGCTGCCAGGAGTGTAGACAGCAGGGCTGCAGCAGGGGCCAGCAGCAAGGAGACGCGCGTACCGTACAGCAGCCGTGCAAACCTGTCCCGGCCCACATCATCTGTGCCGAGCACATGCTGTCGTGTGGGCGCTCCATCAGGAATATCCCGAAATTGCTGAGAATACGATCTCGACGACAACGCCTTGGGAAAAACGGTAAACACCGTGACCAGCGTTAGGAAGACGATCACAACAATTCTTCTCCACTTCATGCCGCACCGACCCGCTGTTGCATCCACAACAGGCCAGAACCCGCGTTGGCAATAAGAGTGATTGCAGTGATGACCATCGTCAGGTTTACCAGCAGATTGAAGTCACGTCCCATCGCCGCTTTCCACGCAAGTTGACCAATGCCGGGTGTGTCACAAATTACTTCTACAGGGATAGCTGCGGCGAAAGCCATGCTGATAGATATTCCGACAACCGCAAGTATCTGCGGCAAGACCGGCAGCACGATATGAGCAAGAACAACACGAATGGTTGACAACCCGCGTGCCCGTGCTTGCAACACGTGCGGTCGTGAAAAGCTTTGCTCCAGCAGATTTCCAGCAAAGTGAAAGACCCTCGGAAATACGATTAATCCGATTACCAGTCTTCCTGGAGCACGCGCTAAAACAAAGAAAAGAGCAAGCGTCGCCGCAGGCATGCAGAGCACGATGCCTGCACACGTACTCGCGAACAATTTGAGAGCTCGATTACGCGTGAGGACACTAGCTAATGCAAGTGCTAGCCCAAGCGTCCACGCCAGCAGTAACCCCTCTGCGACCGATCGGGCAGTCTCCGGCAATCGCTCGACAAGCAATTGTTTCACAGGCTCATTCAGCGTTTTGGAATAACCAAGATCTCCATGCAGTAGCTTATTTAGATATCGCAGATAAGAGTGCGCCAGACCCCCATCAGCATCGGAGGGTTTCATCAGGGCCTGCATACTCGCATGGCTCAGGCGACTATCCAACTGCTCTTCATCGCTATCCAGGCCTGGCGCCATGCGCACTAATGCCGCGCCGAGCATACCACCGATCAGCAACACGAACACCAAGCGCATAACGCCAAACCCCAGCCGTCGCATAAGCAACTACCTGCCTGCAGAACTGGCGAGTGTCGGCTCTCCCTGGACGGACGCGGCCTTCGCAAGCTTGAGAGAGGGCAGCGGCACAAATACTCCTCGGACATGATGCGGCGAAGGTTCATGGGCGTGTGCATCTTCGTGGTGGACCTGCTTGGCCGCATACATTTTGCGGTCCGCCTCGACGAGTAACTGCTCAGCGTCCAGGCCATCGAATGGGTAACACGCCGCCCCGACACTCGACGACAACAGATCCCGCCCGCATACCTGTCGACCGGCCTCTCGCGCCAGAGCGCTCACCAGTACAGCCTTGCGCTCGATCGCATCCGGCGTCATATTCGGCGCAATAATCACAAACTCATCGCCACCCATCCGCGCTACATAATCATATTCACGACATATCTCGCGCAACAGGTTGGCAAACACCTTGAGTGCCTTATCGCCTTCAAGATGACCATAGCGATCGTTGATCTGCTTGAAGCCATTCAGGTCGCACACCAGCACAGTCACAGTGGATTCTTCACGCTTGCATCGTGCGACCTCGCTATCAAGGTGCATGAATAATGCGCGCGCGTTCGGTAGGCCGGTCAGATAATCGCTCGTCGCGGAGCTCTCCGCCTGACGATACTTGAGCGCATTCTCAATCGACAACGCGACCTTGGACGTAATCACCTGCAAAACGCGAAGATGGTCACCGGTAAACGCATCGACCTCTGTCCTATAAAGTGCAAGGACACCTACCAGGCTGCTGACCGACTCCAATGGAACTACCAGCGCCGATCGCAGTTGGGTGATTTTCTTAGGGCCCGCCGCATATCCTGGCTCTACCGCCGGATTGCCGTTAATGATCGGCTTGACATTCTGCGCCACCCATCCGCAAAGCCCTTCACCGATTGGGATCTCGAGTGACGAGAGAAGACGGAAGTTATCTCCACTTACAAACTCCGGTATAAGCAGGTTTCCTTTCCTGACAAATGCTACGAATGAGTCGTAAGGAACAAGCTTTCTGAGCCTTACTGACACGAGCGACAACGTCTCATCCAGGCTCAACGAATTACCAAGATCCTGGCTCAGTTCAAAGAGTGTATGAGCCTCCTGCCGGGCAGATGCAATGGATGATAGAAAATCCGTGTCGCTGCCCATGCGACGTGCGCCGCCATGTTCGAATCCTGCTGCCGGCCGCTCTCCCCGTTCAACCCTGTAACCCTCCGCATTGCGCGGTTCCTCAGCATCGGACAGACTTGCCAGCGCCAGCTTTTCCAATTCGACATGCCGCCTCTCCAATATCTCGACGACCTTCGGATCAAAAGACTTGCCCGCCTGCTCCGCCACCACCTGCATCGCTTCTTCAAGCGGCAGTGCCTTGCGATATTGGCGATCAGACGCGATAGCGTCCAGGCAATCCACTGCCGCCAAGATGCGCGCACACAAAGGAATTTCTTCGCCCTTGAGTCCGTCCGGGTAGCCGGTACCGTCCCACTTCTCATGGTGTGAGCGCACGATTGCCGCAACCGGATAGGGGAATGCGACCTTCTCCAATATTTCTGCACCCACTACCGGGTGGATCTTCATCTTTTCGAATTCTTCTGGAGTTAACCGGCCCGGCTTGCTGATGATGTGATCGGGCACCGCTAATTTTCCGATGTCATGGAGCAGCGCTGCCGCACGCAGTGCGTCTGAATCCTGCTCACCCAGTTGCATCTCCTTCGCGACTGCCAATGCGTAAGTCCGCACTCGGTGCAGATGACGATGAGTTGTGTGGTCCTTGGCATCGATCGCTAAAGCGAGGGCTTCAATAGTGCGCATATGCAGCGCAGACACCTGTTCCACATGTCGCTTTTCCGTCTCGACTTGCAGCTTTTCGATGCCTACCCGCTTCTTCTCTTCTTCAAGCCGACCTAGATAGAGATGGTATGAGCGGTACAGCCAGTACATCACTGGCAACACCAGTAACGCGCTCTGCCACCCCACGTAACGATTCGCCAGATGAATAAGCCCGACGATGGCTGCGCCCGCAAGATAGTACGGGAAGGACCAGAAAAAAGTCTCCGTCCATATACGATGGAGCGATCTCTGTTCACTCAGCGCTATAACTATGGCAACCGGAATCGTGTTGCTCAGAAAATAAGCACAAGCCGCAACGACTAACAACAGGGACAAGCTGTTATTCAAATAACCTGTGAAAAGGTGGTAGGCAAAGTAAGTTATACCGACAGCATTTGACGTCATGCTCAGGTTAAAGAAAAGCTTCACTAACTCCGGCCTGTGCTTTGGCTTCCACAGTGTCTGGACGAGTGCTGCGGAACAACCAATCAGCAGCGTCTCCATGAGCGACAACTCCATGATGCAGAGCAGCACAAAAAGAAAATGGACAGACATCGTCCCTTCGATACCAGGCAAGCGCACTTTCATTGTTGAAGCGAGGATGGCGATGATCAGGTAGCATCCGAATTTCACCAGGTCATTCGAGTGCCCATGCAGCAGCGCTGTGATCAGCACTGCTGCTCCGGCCGCCATCGTAATCGTGATGTAAATCTTCGCACGTAGAGGCATGAGTGACGAGCTTAGCGCGTGGAAATGCCTGACAGGTATGCATCTTACGAGGTGGATTCATTACCTAAGTGGTAGATGGCATAACAATCAGGCTAGTCCTGCATCACCACCACATTTACATCCACCGCCGCAGCCCTGCTTATCAGCCGCATGTCCCTTCTCCGGGGTGACCCGTACATAGGTTGTATTGGCAACGAGGCGGGCCCTCCCGTAGAAACAAGCTGCACCTTTTAATCTGCGCAAAGAATGGCTACATCCAGCACATTGAACAATCCGGCCGATCTGCCTCCCTTCATCGTGGCGAGCGAAGTGATGCGCCGATTTATGGACATGGTAGAGCGTGTCGCGCGTCACTCGGGCACTGTCCTGATCGTCGGTGAGACCGGGACAGGCAAAGAGCGGATTGCGCACAGCATTCACGAACATTCCATGCGCAGCGCTCATCCTTTTGTAGACATCAACTGTGCTGCACTACCTGAACACCTTGTGGAAAGCGAACTGTTTGGTTATGAGAAGGGCGCCTTCAGCGGTGCCAGTATCGCGAAGCCGGGGTTGTTCGAAATTGCCGATCAAGGCACAATCTTTCTCGATGAAATTGGCGAGCTCGACCTTAAGGTACAAGTCAAGCTGCTCCGCGTTCTCGACAGGACTCCTTATTACCGGTTAGGCGGAAGTCGCAAAGTCATTACCGATGTGCGCGTTGTTGCGGCGACAAATCGCAACTTGAAAGCAGAAGTAAGGGCGGGGCGGTTTCGAAAAGATCTCTACCATCGCCTGAGCCAGTTTGAGCTTTCTGTTCCACCCTTGCGTGATCGGCCGGATGACATTATTGCCCTGGCTCAGCACCTTCTCGCACAGGAACGCGGAGACCTGGTGTTTTCGTCGGAGGCTCTGCGCCTGCTGCAGGATTGTTCATGGCCAGGAAATGTGCGCGAGTTGAGAAATGTAGTAAACAAACTTGCCTTTTCTATCGCCGAGGGCTCGTCGATCGTCGATGCACCAACTGTTGCGAACGAACTCTCGATGCTGGCCAGCCATGATGAGCCTGAGGTCGAATCGCATTTCGATCTACCATCATCTTCCTTGAATGCGCGAATCATCCGGCAGGCTCTTGAAGAGTCGGGTGGTCATCGCGGCCAGGCCGCGGTTCAACTCGGCATTTCGCGCAGAACGCTCAGCCGCAAGCTGAAAGATCTTGGTTTATCGCCATCTAAAAACATTTTGGTGGAGGCATCCGGAGAAGTCAGTGATGACGGGCGCCATCATTTTCGTGCAGAGGTCAAAGTGCCTGCAACCCTTATCACTGTTGCAGGCCGCGCTATCAGTTGCTGCACCACGAACCTCGGGTACAGCGGTGTGGGGCTTGAAGGTATCAGCGTGCCTTTGTCCTACGGCAACGTGTTGCGTCTGCAATTGCTTCTGCCAGGTATGGTGGAGCAATTTCAGATCCTGTGTACACTCGCATGGGCTGACAGAAATGGCAGCGCCGGCATTATCTTCACCGATGCGAACGCGGCAGTTCGGCAGAAAATCCTTGAGTGGCTTGATCGCCAGATGGCAGATGGTACCCAAGGTGTGCCTGCTCGTGCTCGAGGCGATGTACATCCCGAATTAGCTCCCCGCTAAACCTGCCGTCTTAAGCTTCTGCTTATTTCGGAACTCACCGGGTGCAAAGTTATTGCATCCGCGGCCTCGTGCGTCCCGAGAGAAGTTTTCGGCTGATGCCCTTCGCTAATGCAGATACCTGCTCCAAACCTATCTACCTACTAAGTACCTGCAAGTGAGTTACGACCACGGGGCGTGGTGTGTCTCACTTGGGCCGCGATGTCCCACTCTGTCCCATGGATCCCGACGCGCGATCCTGTTTTCAACAACTTAAGAGGATTCTCAAATGGCATGGGACGTGCTTAGTAAAGAGTCAGTAAGACTGCTGCACATAGGTACAGAACTCGCACAAGGAGTACGCAGCAGGAAACAGTCTGGATTCGAACGAGGTAGTCAAGACATGACTTATTTTACCGCTGCGATCACAGGCAAGGGCTCAAGCGTATCGACTGCTCGATCCAGCTATCTGTTCTGCCATGCATTGCATGAGAGCGCAATGTGGGGCCGCTCTATACGAACAGTATAGTCATAGCTTTTTAGATAACTAGATAGTCGAGGGTACACATGAAGTACTTGAACGAAAATTCCACTTCTGCCTTAGGACGAGTAATGATGACAAAAGTCGTTCACGCTGGAAAGGTCCGGCGCAGCTCCATCGCACTGCTGATCTGTGGCATGACCATGGTTCCGGCATTTACCCATGGACAATCCGTTAAGCTTTCGCAAGACCTGCAACGCGGATCTGCAAGTAAGACGATCAATGTAATTATTCAGTACCGCACCGCTCCTACAGACACCCATTATGCCCGGGTAACGAACCGTGGTGGTACCTTACGGCAGGACTTACGTGCCGTAAAAGCCGGAGCATTCCAGGTATCTTCGACCTCGCTGAAGCAGTTAGCTGACGATCCCGACGTCGCCTTCATTTCGCCTGATCGGCCAGTAACTGCCGCGAGCTATTCGAACAATCCCGACTTCTATGAAGACGCGGTGCAGGCACAGGCTGCGTGGACACAATACGATGGGACCGGCGTGGGCATTGCCGTAATCGACAGCGGCATAGCAGACCGGAATTTCAGCGGCAATGGATTCTTCGGCTGGGGACTATCGAATGGAGCGGACTTCGGCCGTCGTATCGTTTATAACCAGAGCTTTGTGAAGGGTGAAAAATGGATCTTCACTGATCCTTACGGACACGGTACGCACGTGTCGGGAATTCTTGCGGGCAACGGCGCCAACTCCACCGGGTGGGCCTTTACCAGAACATTCGTAGGCATGGCCAGCAACGCGAACCTAATCAATCTGCGAGTACTCGATGAGAATGGTGCGGGTACCGATAGCCAGGTAATCGCCGCTATTCAGACAGCTATCCAATTGAAGAGTTACTTCAATATAAGGATCATCAACCTTTCACTCGGTCGCGGCGTTTTCGAAAACTATACGCAGGACCCGCTCTGCCAGGCGGTAGAAGCGGCCTGGAAAGCAGGCATTATCGTCGTTGTGGCTGCCGGAAATGATGGCCGCAATAACTCCGCAGGAACGTCAGGCTATGGAACCATTAATGCTCCCGGCAATGATCCGTATGTCATCACCGTAGGCGCGATGAAGCCGATGGGAACGCCCACACGGACCGATGACCTGGTCGCAAGTTATAGCTCGAAGGGACCTACTCTGTTTGACCAGGTGGTCAAGCCGGATATTGTCGCGCCTGGCAACCAGGTCATCTCCGTCCTGTCTTCCGTCAATGCGACGCTCCATTCATCTGTGAACTCGGTGCAGGACGACTACTACTCTGCCTTTGGTGGTGACAGGAATTCGAAAACCTATTACCGCTTGAATGGAAGCAGCATGGCAGCGCCAGTTGTGTCCGGAGCTGCGGCGCTCCTTCTGCAGCAGAATCCCAATCTCACGCCAGATCAGGTCAAGGCGCGCCTGATGAAGACCGCCTACAAGACATTCCCGCGATATAGCACAGCCACCGATCCGACAACGGGTCAGACCTACACCAGTCAGTACGACATCTTCACGGTCGGCGCCGGCTATCTCGATGTGCAGAACGCTATACAGAATACTGACCTGGCCCCTGCGACTGTAGGCAGCGCCAAATCACCTGTCGCCGTCGAGGATGCGTCCGGTCAGCTTTATGTCGGTGACGATCCAACATCTGTCTGGGGTAGCTCGGTACTTTGGGGAACTGCAAATGTCTGGGGCTCGCAGGTGTTATGGGGCACCGAAGTTACAGGAGAATCAATTTTGTGGGGCACAAACTATATCCAGGGACAGAGCGTGCTCTGGGGTTCCTCGTCCACGACGGCATCTTCTGTCCTGTGGGGATCCTCTTCTCCTGAAGCAGTCAGCATTCAGATACTAGGTGAGCAATAGTTTGAACGATTCGAGATAAAACAATGACCCGGGCCCCGTAACTCAATTGAAAGGGAACCATTGGGGAAATGTATTCATGAAAATCTACAAACCGCAGTTGAAGTTGACCATCGTAAGACAGCGTCGGAGTGCTATGTGGGGAAGACGTGTATTCATTCTGCTGTCGCATAAGTCAGCAGAAGTCGCCTCCTGATAGACGACCAGTGATAGCAAGAGAAAGCGCCCGGCCTGCCCACAGGCTGGGCGCCTTTTGCTGCTATCTCTAAATAAAATGAAGCCCCTATTCTCCAGAGTGCCTGTCCTGCTGCGACAAGAAGTACTTGCAGATCGAGCATAGTTGGAGTGAAATACGTCAGGGCTGAGGCCGCGCCGATGTTTGTCGCAAAACCCGCGGCATGCGGGTATAAGTCGCGGCCGCAGCAGTCTCATCGGGTCCGATCAATCAACAAGCCTCCACTATTCCTTTGAGGTCAGCATGGCAACCATTCAGATCACGGACTCCACCGCAGCTGTCGCATCCATCAACCTTGCCGACTCGGCATCGGCTTTCGGAGGTACGCCCTCAGCTGCAGTCAAGTTTGTCGAGTCAGAAGTCGTAAGCCTGCTCGATCAGCCGATCGACCTGATCCCGATCGCAAATTTATGTCTCGGCTTAAACTACACACCGTCATTCAAACTCGGCGCGAACTATAAGTTCACCATCGGCGGATCGCTGAACTCCAGCCTCACCATCTTCCGAAAACCGCTGCAGGCGAAGCCCGGAGCACCCGCGCCGTGCCTGTTCCCGAGCGATCCACTTGGCGACGATCCTCTTAGCCTTTCCGACACTTGTTACACCTCCCTGCAATTCGACATCGGTCTTAACAGCACTGCCAGTCAACGCCTCTCGCCGTATGCTCTAAGTGAGTCGGGTAACCTTAAGGCGTCTTCGGCTATCTATCGCGCGTACAGTGGTGGGGCGGGCTATCCAACCTTAAAAACTGCGCTGGTCGATGCCTTCAACAGCTATTCCATTCCAGCATCTCGTGCTGGATTGTTGGCCCTGCCGCTCGACCAGATTTTCACCTACGAGGTTGCGGGCTCTCTTAAAGCTACCGGCAAATTCAACCTGCTCGCTGCAATCAATCCCACAGTATCCGCCGGCGTCACTCAGACGCTCGGTCCAGTGAGCGTTCAGGCCGGGCCCGAAGTAACGCTGGGCGGTTGTATCACCATCACTTCAGATTTCCAGATCCGCGCCCGTAAGCTGAACGCCGATACATTGCGCATTGGCCATTACCGAAAAAAAGGCGCGACTCTCAGTGTCACATTTGACGCCGGCGCGAACGCCACTGCGACAGTCGATGGAGTAGACCTGATTGCGCCGATCTACAAACTGCTTGGCTCCGGCGTTAAGGTCACCAAGGCCTGGTTTGAGCAGCAGGGCGCGAAAGACGTTGCCGACAAAATACAGGACGCGCTGACACAGGCAATACAGCAGAAACTTTCCATCGCGCTCGATGCAGAGACGGACGCTACCGCCTGCGACACCTCCGCATTTATCTTCGACTTCCACATACCTCAACTTGATGCCAAAGGATTCAGCGCATTGGATGGCGTGCTTGCTGGTGATCTTAGCGCGCTCGTCGCCGCAGACACGTTGCCGACCGGCATCACAAAACACGCCAGCGCTCTTGATCGCCTGCGCAGCACCACGCATACTCTCTCGGTAAATTTCCTGGGTGTACTCAGTTTTGCAGATGTTGAGAAGTATGCACTCGAATCCACAGCCAAATACACAGAGGGCGGTGAGATCGCGCTGATTGATAGAGCCACCGCCAGCGATATTGTCGTAACCGACGCGCCGCTGATGGCTTCGCAGCAGCTGCATCATGTCCTTGCTGATCTCTTTACAGCCACAGTCTTCTATCACTGCATTGCAGGAAAAACGTCGCCCGACTTCTCCGCAACGCAGCAATTTTATGACTTCGAACATAAGATCGACGCCATCACGCTGGCCTGGTTCGGTGACCTGGCACGACAGCTCGGCAAGGCGCATTCACTCGCGAATGGTCCTTCCACCACTTCGGCATGGATGAATATCCTGCTTACTTATCAGAAGAAAGAAGCTGTCCTGCTCCTCCTCGATGCAGCCGGTCATGCCCGGCCTCAAAGCGACTTTGTCAGCATCGGCCGCCGAGCTACCATCGCTGCCGTTGAACTCAATCCTGTGGTCAACTATCTGGCCCACATGCGCGAAGGCGAACCGTACTGGGATGCAATTCTCAACCAGGATCCCGGCACGTTTACATGGCCGATGAATACTCTGCAGAAAAAGCAATTTGGCATGGCCTGTTTTGCAGTCAACAGCTGGGCCACAGCCATGGCAAAGCTCTCAACGCTCATCGAGCAGATACTTTTGTACACGTCTGCCCATGACGGAGCGACGCTTCCGACCGATCCTGCCTTCGTTGCGCTCTGTTCCCAACTGGCAGCGCAACTCAAGCAGACAAGTTCCAGGCTGGTCGGCAGCTGGGTGCCTGCGTGGAGCACGTTCGCGGTCTACTTCTGCCATCCGCCGTCGTCCGGTCAGATCAGCCTTGGCCTCGGCCGACAGGGTTATACCGACACACTTCCATGAACCGCTGTCGCAAAGAGTAGGATCGAGAAAAACTGACGCTGTCCGCTCAACCGTCAACGGAGATCTGTCATGGGGTTCGCTTTTCTCGATGTCGCCATCGGCATCACCTTTATCTATCTGCTGTTGAGCCTCATCTGCTCCGCCGTCAATGAACTGATCTCTGCCATTCTGAAAGCACGAGCTGGCTTTCTCGAAAGAGGCGTCATTCATCTTCTGGAAGATAAGCAGTTCGCGGAGAAGCTGTATCAACATCCCTTCGTCCGCAGCCTTGGCGGGACAGTCCACCCGTTCTGGGCCAGGCTCGGCATCACGGAAAAGCCTGCCTACATCCCCGCTCGCAATTTCGCTCTCGCCCTTATGGACATGCTCAAGCCCGGCATCGGTGCCCGCGATGCGCTTACTCCGGCGATCGCTTCGCCATCGTGGGCAGCAAGCGCAGAGCCGTCTGGTTCGCACTTGCTGGAAGCTCTCAATACCGAGCCCTCAGGGTTGCCTCCGGGTGTTCGACGCGCACTCACCTCGCTCGTACAGGCCGCCGGCGCAGACGCTGCACGCAGCCGGCAAAATATTGAAGACTGGTACAACAGCGCCATGGACCGGGTCTCCGGTGCCTACAAGCGGCGCACGCAATACACCATCTTCTGCATCGGCCTGATCGTCACGATTGCTATCAATGCAGATTCGCTCGTCATCTTCAAGCGCCTCACATCAGACAAAACACTCGCCGCCGCGGTCTCGGATACGGCGGAACAATACACACGTGCACAGGACGCGTCTCCCATCCCGATCGATTCCACCGCTCCACCCGACCAGCAGAAGAACCAGGCCGAGCGAGAGCTTAAGCAGAAACTGGATACACTCGATCGCCTCGGACTTCCGATCGGCTGGGACAGTAAAGATGAAGCCACCACTCCACCACACTGGCGGAACACTGGGCATTTTTTCAGCGCGCCTCACCTCGGACGGCTGCTGCTTCTCCACTGGCCGGGATGGCTTCTGACCGCTTTCGCCGTTTCATTTGGGGCACCATTCTGGTTTGACCTTCTCAACCGCTTCATGGTCGTTCGCTCAACCGTTAAGCCGAAAGAGAAAAGTCAGGAAGAGACTTCGAAGAATTAGCACAGCACGTGAGCATTTGAATGTACCTTGGTAACGAATTCATGTTCACAGGGCACATATCGAAAAGTTGCAAAGGTTCATCTATCGCCACGCGTCTCCTCCGTGCGTAACATAGGACTTCTGCAGAACAAGGATGACGATGTCAACTGTATTCCCCCGGCAACATGCGTCCACTGGCCCCGCCACGCCATCGCTTCCCGAGCCCAGCTATGCGGAACGCGTCCGTACGCTCATTTCGCTTACTTCGATCGCGACGCTTTCCACCATCTCGCGCAAGCTTCCCGGCTTCCCGTTTGGCTCGCTCATGCCCTTCGCGCTCGATGACCTGGGCCGGCCGCTCTTCCTGATCAGCAACATGGCGATGCACACGCAGAATCTCAAGAATGATTCGCGCGCCAGCCTTTTTATCGAACAGAAAACAGGCGACGGCGATCCTCTCGGCGCAGCCCGCGCCACACTCGTCGGCAACGCAGAGCCAGTGCCCATGGATGAGACCGCCGAAGTCCGCGAGCAATACCTGGCCCGGCATGAAAACAGCCGTTACTGGGTCGATTTCGCAGACTTTGGCTTCTGCCGCCTGCAGCTGGTCGAGATCTATTACGTTGGCGGCTTCGGCATGATGGGCTGGGTCAGTGCGTCGGACTACCAGGCAGCCGCGCCTGATCCACTCGCCCCGTCAGCCGCCGGTATTCTCTCTCATATGAACGAAGACCATGTTTCCTCGATGGTGCTTCTCGCTCGTCTCGACGCAGGCATCACTGCAAGCGAAGCCGCCATGACCTCCATCGATCGTCTCGGCTTTACGCTTCGCCTCAAGACCAAAGATGGCATGAAAGGCACGCGCATCAACTTCCTGCACGAGGTCGCGACGGCCGCCGAAACGCGCAAGATGCTCGTCGAAATGGTGCGACAGGCCAAGCTTAAGACATTCATCTAAAGGCTTTTTCGAGCGACAACTCCGCTGCTACTTCTCGCTGTCCAGCGCCTTCATCTGTCCCTCGTCATACCGCGTCCCGGCAATCGGAGCCTCAGATGCAAGCTTGTCCAGTTGCTGCAACTGCTCCTTCGTCAGGTTAAGTTCCGCCGCACCCAGCGCCTCATCCAACTGCGCACGCGTACGCGCTCCAATTGTCGGCAGCAGGTCGGGGCCCTGGGCCAGTACCCACGCAATCGCCAGCCGCGTCTGGGTCGTGCCGATCTGCCGTGCGAGACCGGCAAGCGCTTCGACAAATTTGCGGTTCTGCTCGCCGTTCGCGCCCTTGAAGCGCGGCAGAAACGCCCGCATATCTCCTCTCGCCGGCATACTGCCGGCAAGCAATCCACGCGACAACACGCCGTAGGCAGTAATGCTCATGCCCAGTGTCCGTGTCGCCGGTAAGATTTTCTCCTCCGGCTTGCGCGTCACGAGGGCGTATTCAATCTGCAGGTCCGCAATGGGATGCACCGCGTTTGCCTTCTGTACTGTCTCCGCGCTCACCTCGGAAAGTCCGATCTGGCGCACATAGCCCTGCTTGATTAGATCGGCAATCGCTCCCACCGTCTCCTCAATCGGCACGCGCGGATCCAGCCGCGCAGGGCGATACACATCGATATAGTCCACGCCAAGCCGCTGCAGACTGTATGCGAGAAAATTCTTCACTGCCGCCGGACGCGTGTCGTAACCGCTCCATCCGCCGCGCGGATCGCGCATCGCGCCAAACTTGACTGACAGCAATACCTTGTCGCGACGGTCTTCTATCGCCCGGCCAATCAACATTTCGTTGTGGCCCATGCCGTAGAAATCACCGGTATCAATCAGGTTCACACCGTGATCGATCGCAGCATGAATGGTCGCGATACTCTCGCGATCATCGCTCTGCCCATACATGCCGGACATTCCCATACATCCAAGGGCAATCGGATACACTGCCGGGCCGTCGGCACCAAGCTTTCGTTGCGGTACGCTCATAATTCTCCTCAATAAGACTCAATCAGAAGTATTCACGAAAGCCCACCAGGAAGCATGCAACGCTCGCAATTCACTTTCACCCCAACGCCAGGGCACCGGAACTTTTGAGTCCTGTGCGAGCTACCACGCGTTTGATGGAGTGGGCTGCTTGCCGGTATAGGGAGAGCAGCAGGGCTTCTTAACAGGCAGATATTCCATGAACTCGACGCGCGTTCCATCGGGATCGTGAAGGTCAAGCTGGAGCTTGCCATCTACGCCGAGCACCTGTGGATTCTTTCCTGCAGGCGCCGTCCATCCGCGCTTCTCCAGCCGATGCTGTAACTCATCGACACTGACAACCCCCGGCGCAATATGGTTCGCGCTCCCCAGCTGTTCCCGTGACGGCGGGTCTGGAAGATACAACATATATTCAATCCAATCGGTGCCATCGGGGACCTGCATCATCACCCAGTCGATAGGCCCACCCTCCTTCGCACCGCCCTCCCAGTAGAGATGGAAGCCAAGAATATCCCGATAGAAGTGGTCCAGCGCTGCGCGGTCATGCACCATGTAGCCCGCATGCATGATGTGCGTGCTTAGCCGCCCTGCTGCGCTTTTCGGCTGCGGCAGCGCATGCCGGCCGGCTTCGTTGAAAATCACTTTGTTGCCTTCAGGGTCGCGCACCAGGAAGCTGCGGCTCCCATCCTTCTCAATTGTCACCTTGTCAGGCACAGATATGCCGCGTGCGCCGAGGTATCTGCGCAGTACCTCCGCATCGCTCGTCTGAAACGCCACGCTGTCCAGTCGATCCGGCTGGCTTGCCTGCGGAGGCGAAAGCAGTTCTACATACTGCAGGTGGTTGGCATAGAAACGCACACCTGCACCCGCATTATCTGCAGGCATCTGGTCCCACCCAAGAAGCCCGGCATAGAACCTGCTGGATCGGGAAAAATCGTTTGCATAAAACGTGACATGCGCAATACCTGTAATTGCCGGCGGCGTTGCAGGCGACAACTGCGCCTGTGCCTGAGCTAACGAAAGAAGCAGCAACATACGACAGTAAAATCTGTACATTCCGTTCGGCTCCGCGCGCTTTGAAGAGAGTGATCGCGTTACGACTGATGATGATTGCACGCAGTCAGAGACGACGGCACTCATGCCATTTCGGCTCGCACACGCTACTGCACCGTCAGCACGTAGTTGTACTCCAATTGCACAGCGCCGGCTGTTGCCGTGACGTAGAAGGGATAGGTTCCTGCGGCCAGATTCGCTGCTGACTTGGTGGTATTACTATTGCCGCCGCAACCCGTCGGTAGCAGGAGAAAGCTTGCGAACGCGACCACAAACCAGCCCGCCTTCCACATTGCCCGTCGTTTGCCGGGCCAGAAGAAGACAGTTCCGGCAAAGATTCCGCAGGTGAAAAGTCGTAAGCCATTGCCTGCAACTAGTTCGGACAGCGATGCAGTGGGGCTTACCGCATTCGCAATGGTCAGCTTCGAAGTTTGCGTCGTTGCACCCGTAATATTCAGGCTGGCCGGACTGAAGGAGCATGCGAGAGTCGCAGGCAGGTCTTTGCACCCCAGAGTCACCGTGTCGCTAAATCCGGTAACTCCAGCGACACTGATCTGCGTCGTCGCCGTCGGACTTGAAGTTGATGAGATGGTCGGAATACTCGCACCGTGCACCACGCCAAAGGTGGGATTGACAGTCTGCCTCGTGGTTATCATAGTCGGTGCGTAATTTGCATCACCATTATAGGTAAAGACCAGCGGACCTAGATTGACGTCTACTAATGTAACAGATATAGTTGCTTTTCCATTGCCGTCCAACGTGGCTGTGCCACTAGGCGGTTGTTGCGGATAGGGCTCTATGCCGGGTAGCGTCTGTGTACCCAGGAGCGTCACCGTACCTGTCGGCGTTGCCCCGGAACCACTCACCACTATCGAGAACGTCACCGACTGCCCGGAATACGATGGGTTCGCCGATGGCGTCACCGCTATCGTCGCTGCCGTCGACGGCGTAATGGTCACGACCGATGGTGTCGAAGTACTCGCCGCATAGTGGCTGTCACCTGAATACTGTGCGGTGATCGAGTGCGTCCCTGCAGCAAGCGTCAGCGCCGGCAGGCTCGCGGCCGTCGTAAAGTTGTGCGTCGCCACAACAGTCGGGACAAACACGAACGACGTGTATGCAGCTCCCGCAGCCTTTACAAGGGCCAGGTGGGCCAGTGGTACCTGGCCAGGGTTGACGGTAATATCCGGTACCGTGATAAAAGGAACACCGGAAGTGAAGTGGCCTGTGCCATCTCCGAGCACCACTGCGCCACTGCCAAATGCAACGTCCAGGTTTCCGTCAAGATTCACATCGATGACATCCGCCTTGCCTGCCGGCGGCTGCCCCGTTGCCGCTCCGCTGGCTACATACGGAGTTGTAATCAACGAATCTGTCTCAGCGCCGAACGTCCCATCCCCGTTGCCGGGAAGAAAAATGAAAGGTTGCGTAAAGTTTGACATCCAGTACGCCGGGTAGATGAGCAGCAGGTCCACCTTGCCATCGTTGTTGAAATCTCCGACCCGCAGACTCTCCAGTTCGATATCACCGCCGTTCGTTTGCGCGTTATAGCTTACCTGCACAGGCGCCGCGAAAGTTCCATCGCCATTGTTCAGAGAGACGGCAATCGTCGCTGGTTGCGCCGCCTGACCGGTTGGCAGGAAATAGGCCTGCGCTACCAGGTCAGCCTTGCCGTCGCCATTTACATCGGCAAATTCAAGCGATGCCAACGATGCGAATTCCACCACCTGCGAAGACGCCACCGGAAACGTTCCGAGCGATTGGAAACTCCCGCTTCCCTGGTTTGCAAAGACCGTTACCTGCAGAGCGTACGGCGTATTCGCCAGGCCACCGGGCACGGCATTCAGAGCGAGGATGTCCGGCTCGCCATCCCCGGTTACGTCACCCGCGAAAGTTTCGCTATAGCCCGACGCCAAAAAGCTGAGCGCAACAGGCTGCTGAAAAGTTCCATCGCCATTCCCGTAGGCCACTGAGCCGCCGAGCAAAAGGTCAGGCTTGCCGTCCCCATTTAGATCGCCGATGAAGAAGGCGTTCGATACCGGCGACGCGGGTAGAGTCAGCGCCTGGACAGCCGAAGCAGTGTAACCGCCACTGCCATTCGCCAGAAATGTCTGGATCTCCTCGCTGGCACCGGACGAGGCCACGCCAAATACCAGCAGGTCTTGCACTCTGTCGCCATTCAAATCCACACCGACCTGGCCTGTCTTCGCCTGGGAAGCAAATGCGGGATCGAGCGAGCCGAATTCTTTGCTGAACGATGCCGTGTTGAAAGCTGCGCCAGCAGCTAGGGCAATCGGCGCAGCACTCAGCGGTTTCGTCCCGTCCAGAAACTGGATTGTGCCCGTCGCCAGGATAATCGCCCCTGTCCCCGTAGTAAGGGGTGCCGGCGTTCCGGTTACGCCCGCAGAGACAGCAATCCCTGTACCGTATGTACCGTTCGAAGGAACGGCAGTGACAGCAGTATCGGTAGCAATCTGGGCATTAACCGCACCAGCTGAGGCAACGCTTGAAAACAGCAGGAACGAACCAAGGAAACGAAACATGTAAGGCACCATGCACAATCTGGAATCGTGCGCAGTATAGCGGATCGCGCCATCGATCCGCTCATCAAAAACCTGCATCGGAACCTTGGTAACATTCTCGATTACAGCATCGAGGCGCTGTCGCCAGCCGTACTGGCCGCATGGACAAGGATTTTAAAAAGAGAGAGGTATCACCTCCCTCTTTTTGAAATAACCCGTGTGGCAAACATCGCACGCGGCGCAGGCGCCGCCGGAGGCATCCTCGCTAAGCGTAGATCCCGCGCTGCTTGATAGTGAATGCAACGCGATCGATGGCCAGCATGTATGCCGCGATGCGGTTGTTCACGGCATGCGCTTCGGCATAGCGGACAACGTCGTCGAAGCTTTCGGCAAGGATGCTTTCGAGCTGTTCATTCACGACGGACTCTTTCCAGAAATATCCCTGGCGGTCCTGCACCCACTCGAAATACGAAGCAGTCACGCCGCCTGAGTTGGCAAGAATATCCGGAATGATGAAGACTTTTTTGTCCTCTAGAATTTCATCGGCTACGGCGGTAGTCGGGCCATTGGCGCCTTCGCAGACAATCTTCGCGCGGATACGATCCGCGTTACGGCTGGTGATCACGTTTTCCGTTGCCGCAGGAATCAGGATCTCGCAATCAGTGACGATCAGTTCGGATGAGTCAGCGGCCTCTGCCCCCTTGAAGCCGAGAATCGTGCCATTCCTCTGGCGATACTCGAGCAGTTGATGAATGTCGATGCCCCTGCTGTTGAACAGGCCTCCATCAAACTCGGCGATGCCGATGATCGTGTAGCCCTTCTCCATCATCAGCTTCGCGGCATTCGAACCCGCATTGCCGAAGCCCTGGATGATGACGCGGCAGCCTTCGCGCTGCATGTTCAGATACTTCAACGCCTCATCGCAGACCACGCTGATGCCGCGGCCAGTAGCCTCGCGACGACCACGCGAACCACCGATATTCAGCGGCTTACCTGTCACAACGCTGGTGACTGTCTGCCGCATGTGCATGGAATACGTATCCATGATCCACGCCATCACCTGCTCGTTGGTGTTCATGTCGGGCGCCGGCACATCTTTTTCCGGTCCGATAAATTCAATAATGTCCGAGGTATACCGGCGCGTCATGCGCTCCAGTTCCCCGAGAGACATTTTCTTTGGATCGCAGATCACTCCGCCCTTGGCGCCGCCAAACGGAATATTCACCACTGCGCACTTCCACGTCATCCAGCTTGCCAGCGCACGTACTTCATCGAGCGTCACATCGGGCGAATAGCGGATACCGCCCTTGCCTGGTCCGCGCGCCATCGAGTGCTGTACCCGGAAACCGGTAAACACTTCAATACGGCCATCATCCATGGTGACCGGAATGTGCACGATGATCTCGCGCTGCGGGTAGCGTAGGACCTTCCAGATACCTTCATCCAGGTTAAGTTTCTGTGCGGCAAAGTCGAAGCGAGCAGCCTGGGCTTCCCAGGGGTTGATTTCCTGCTCGAGTGTGAGTGTCTGCATACAAATTTCTCCAGTTTCAACTACAAATCGTTGGGCCGAGTACGGCATGGTACATCGGAAGCAGCCACACGACAGGGTGTGGCAAGGACTGCAAAAATGTGACCCGGACCGCGGGCTACAATGCAATGTTTGGATTCACCCAAACCTGCTGAGTATAGGCTCTTGAAAAGGCACCGGCAACCCAATCCACTGCCACTATGGATGTATCCAGCCACCCCCACGATGTAAGGCGGCGCAGCAAACCTGTGGGTGCTTTCTGCGCGAAATGAAAACGACGCAGCCGAAGCTGCGTCGTTTTCCTACACTTTCTGCGACTTACGCCCGGCTCAGGTAGGCACCCTCGGCCGTATCGACGCGAATCTTTTCCCCCTCATTGATGAATGGCGGCACCTGCACCACCAGCCCCGTCTCCGTCTTGGCCGGCTTCGTGACCGACGAAGCTGTGGCCGATTTGAGCCCCGGCTCCGTCTCAATCACCGTCATCACTACCATTTGCGGCAACTCGATGCCGACAGGTACGCCGTCAAAAATCGAAACATTGATCTGCAGGTTCGGAATCAGGTATTCGACCGAGTCGCCCAGCGTATCCCGCTTCAGATTAAGCTGCTCGTAGTTTTCGGTATTCATGAAGTAGTAGTCATCGCCGTCGCTGTAGAGAAACTCCATCGGAATCTCGTCCACAATCACCCGCTCTATCGGGTCGGGCGAGCGAAAACGATGTTCGAACATCGCGCCGGTCCGCAGGTTCCGCAGCTTTGCCTGGATGAAAGCGCGCAGGTTGCCGGGCGTTCTGTGCTCTACGGCAAACACTGTATGCAGCTCGTTGTTGTGCTTGATAATCATGCCCGGACGCATTTGAGTGGCGGGAATCGCCATAAAGATGTTGCTCCTTACCTTGCATTCACTGAAATTTCATTCATTAAGTCTTCGTATGCCGCCAGTATCATTCCGCGCACAGCCGACTGCTACCAAAGTTAAATTGTAGCGCAGCCAATGGGTGAGATATGGTGGCTCTGGACCCCGTCCGTTGCAGTCATACCGCATGAGTTGTACCTGCCGGCACGCCGATCAGTCGTCTCTCTGTCGTCGTGTGAGCACTTCAACCAATAAGAATCAGGCTAGGACTGTTATGCAATCGTTAGTGCGCACGCTCGATCGGCGAACCTTTCTGCAGTCAGCGCTTACCCTGGGAGCGGGTGCGCTGGTGCCGTCAGCTTTGCGCGCCGATACCTCCTCGCACCGTGCATCGGTAATCGAATTTGGCGCTGACCCGCGGGGTGAGCAGGATTCGACCGCCGCTGTTCGCGCCGCCATCGCTTCCCTGCCTCGCGAACAGGCCCGTCTGGTCTTTCCTGCCGGCCGATACCGTTTTGCCGCTTCGACTGATACGGCAATGCAGTTTTCCAATTTTCAAGGCATCGAGATCTACGCGAATAATGCCGAGCTGCTCTTCTCCGGCGACACGGTTCCTTTCGGCTTTCGCGCCAGTAAAGATGTTGCCGTCCATGACTTGAAGGTGGATTGGGAGCGGCCCGCATACTCCCAGGGCATCGTCCGTCAAGCCGGTCCGCAATCTTTCACCATCGACATTGAAGACTCCTTCCCCGTTACCGGCGAGGAAATCATCACGGGTTTCGCCGAGTTTGAGCCAGCGTCTGCAAAACCCGCTCCGGGAGCGGCTCATGTCCGCGGTATCGCGACCACGGTCTCGCTCCTGCAACGACAGCGGCTCCGCATTACTACATCAGCCGCAGCGAATGTGCGTCCGGGAATGCGGCTGGCACTTCTGCATGCCACCGGATCCATGGCCTGCTTCCGCATCGATGGCTGTGAAAATGTTCTGCTTGAAGACGTGACCATCCGTCACGCGCCATCGACAGCCTTCCTGGTACGCGGCTGCCGTGACCTGCGCCTGGACAGCATTACCGTCGAGCCGGCTCTTCCGCAGCGTACGTCTTCCCTGCTCGCT
>CAZZZL010000023.1:0-63595 GCA_964658655.1 uncultured Acetobacteraceae bacterium
GCAACAGACCGGCCAGGTGGATCACCGGGCCGGGCAGGATCGAGAATGAGCGCGTTGAGATTGGTAACGACCCCGCCAAATAGTCTGGCTGAAGCGGTCACAACCTCTGTTCGCCTTCATGTATTGCGCAGTTTGGCCGGCCTCACTTTCCAGTACGACACGTTCCCCAAGTCATCAGTCCAGCGGTCAACGCCGGCACGAGTGTCTCCACGGATGAATGCTTTATTGGAAGAAACGGTGACTCCACCTAACTCAGCCCTCGACCTTTCCGGCACTCCGGGAACAGGGAGGTTCCTGTTCTGATCTGCCTCGCTCAATCGAAAGAGGCAGCATGTCAAAGGAACTTTGTATTTCCAGTACGCCGCATGAAACGCGGCTTGCAATTGTTGAGGACGACCAGCTAACCGAGATTTACTACGAGCGCGAGAACGAATACACGCTCGCCGGCTCCATCTACAAGGGACGCGTCACCCGCGTGCTTCCAGGCATGCAGTCGGCATTTGTCGACATCGGTCTTGAACGCGACGCTTTCCTCTATGTCACGGATTTCCTGGAAGAACAGGGCGAATCCGCCGAATTTGAAAAGCCCCAGCAGGCCGGCGGCAGAGAACGTCAGCCGCAGGCGCCCCGTGAAGGCGGCCGCGAACCCCGCGAGGGTGGTCAGCGCGACAACGGACGCAGTCAACGGCCGCCGCGTGAAGCGTCGCCGGCCGCGTCGTTCTCGATCGAATCACCTGATAACGAACCAGCAGAAAAGCCGGAAGGCGCCGCCACCGGTGCTGCTCCGACCGAGGATTTTGAACAGGGCACCCGCCGCTTCCGTGGCCGTCGTGGCCGCCGTCGCGGTTTTCGTGGAGGTCAGCGGGAGGGCGCTGCAGTTTCGGCTCCCGCGGCTTCGCTCACCCCTCCGACTGCGCCGGATGATGAGTTTGTCGACGTCGCGCTGACCGAGTCGCCGATGGATGCCGAATCAGGGTTTCCCATCTCGGCAGCGGCAGAAGCTACATACGGCGCTGGTGGCAGCCTGCAGGCACAACCGGCGCGCGAGGGCCGTGGCAGAAACCGCGGTCAGGGCCGTCATGAGGGCAGACACAGCGGACGCGGCGAGGGTCGTTCCGAACGGGCACCGCGGCAAGATGAATTTTCGATGCAGGATGCAGCGGACCGCCAGGAAAACGCGCCGCCTCCCACGGGCAAGCCGATCTTCCTGCCTGGCGAATCGCTGGCCAAATATGGACAGAAGGCTGCGCCTATCCTGTTCGAGATTGAGGCCATCGATCGCAGTGACGAAAAGCCTCTGCCGGTCTACACCACGGCAGCGCCTTCGACCTTAATCGACGAAGACGTCCTGGCCTGGGACGGCGTCTCGGCCGCGTTGCCGGGTGAGTCACTCTCAAAGCATCGCAATCGGCCCGCGGCGACCGTCGAGATTCCGCAGACGACGGTTGAAGTTCCAGAGCAGACGGCGTCGACGCCGGTCTTTGCTGAGCCGATCGGAAGCTTTGCGGCTCAACCTGAGGTACCGGAGAAGACGGCGCATCCCGCGCCGGTGAACACTCCCGTGGCCATCGACGAGACGCCGCACGCTGCGCATCCCGATCAGCATGTGGCAGACTTTACGGCGGCCTCCCATCGGGCTGAGCCGGACGAGGCGAGTGCGAGCCACCCGGCGCCGATCGAGATCCTGCACGCGGTCCATACACCTGCGGGCGATGTTTCCTTTGAGGAAATACATGCCGGCGCTGCCCCGCAGGCTCACGATGAAAATCTTCATGCGCACCAACCGCCGGCCATTGCACCGCTGCACGCCGAGCAGGCGTCAGCGATCGAGCCGGCTCCGCTGGCTCTCGAAGAAGTCCAGGCCGCCGAGACGACTGAACATGCTGTCGAGCCCGAACATGCCTCGGCTTCCTACCGAGTTGACCCTGTCGCGCCCAGCGAATTCCGCCTCTCTTCAACAGTGGAGGAGCCGGTTTTTGCAGAACCGCAGCAGGAAGCGCCAGCCGAAAGTGCGGCTGTCACGCATGAAGAAGCAGCCCCGCTAACCGCTGCTTCGGAAGTGCATGACAATTCGACCTGGGAGTGGCAGATTCCTTCGCATGAAAGCCCGCTGGGGCGAGAGGACCAGGAAATCGAGCTTCCAACTTTTGAAAGCTCAGCGGAGACTTCCCATGACGCGTCCCATGACGCAGGCCATGAGACTGCGCACGAGACGTCGCCAATAGCAGGGGAGATCGTCCCGTCCAGCACGAACACGGACGAGAATGGCACGGTCGAGCAGTCGCGCGCTTTCTCGCCTGGCACCGGCCTGCTGGAAGAAGAAGTCATCGATGAAGATGAGTATGACTTCAGCCCGATCCATGCGCATGCCGACGAGCATGACCTGGAAGAGATTGAAGAAGAGACACTCGACAGCGGACTGGCTGGCTCGGAGCTGGGCGACTTCGTCCGCGATGAGCATATCAAGCGCCGCGTGATGGGTGACGATCCCGATGAAGATGGGGAAGACGCGAACTCCGAATTCAGTGACGATTTCTCGGAAGAAGAGTCCGAATCGGCCGCAGGTGATTTCACCGAAGCTGACTTTGCTGACGGGGAAGAATCTTCCGAGGAAAGCTTCACTGAAGAAAATTACGCTGCGCGTTCGACTCAGGAAGCCGGGACCGAAGGACATGCGGGCACGCAGCCTGTACCTCGTCGCGATGAGCATCGTCGTGGCGGACGGGACAATGGTCGCGACGGAGGCCGGGGCGGTCGACGCGGCAATAACCAGCGTGGACGCAGCGGCGGCGGCGGTCATCGCCAGTCGGCGCAAACGACTGATCTGCCGATCATTTCCGACCTGCTGAAGCAGGGCCAGGAAGTGCTGATCCAGATTGCCAAGGAACCGATTGCCAAGAAGGGCGCACGCATCACCAGCCACATCGCGCTGCCGGGCCGCTTCCTGGTGTTCATGCCGACCGTCAACCACGTCGGCGTCTCGCGCAAGATTTCGTCCGACGAAGAGCGTCATCGCCTCAAGCGCATTCTGACCAGCGAGAAGGGAACCGCGCCGGGTGGCTTCATCGTCCGCACCGCAGCCGATGGTGCGAGCGAAGAAGAGCTGCGCGCCGATCTTCGCTTCCTCATCAGCCTGTGGACCGAGATCAAGACGCGTTCAGACAGCGGCAAGGCTCCGGCACTCATCTATCACGATCTGAACCTTGTCGAGCGTGTCCTGCGCGACCAGGTCTCCGACAGCTTCTCGACCATCTGGGTCGACAGTGAAGTAGAGTACGAACGCATTGTTCGCTTCCTGAACCGCTTCGAACCGTCGTTGGTTCGGCGCGTGAAGCTCTATACCAAGGAAACGCCGCTGTTCGAGCAGTTCGGCATCCAGGAAGAGATTTCGAAGGCGCTCAAGTCGAAGGTATGGCTCAAGTCCGGCGGGTCGATCGTGATCAATCAGACGGAAGCGTTGGTCGCCATCGATATCAACACCGGCAAGTATGTCGGCAAAACGGCGCGGCTCGAAGACACCATCGTCAAGACGAACCTCGACGCCATTCCCGAAATTGTTCGCCAGATCCGTCTGCGCGATCTCGGCGGCATTATCATCATCGACTTCATCGACATGGACGAACGCAAGAACCGGCACAAGGTGATGGCTGCGCTTGAGGAGGAACTCAAATCCGACCGCGCACCTTCGAAGGTGCTGCAGTTCAATGACTTCGGCCTTGTCGCCATTACCCGTAAACGCGTCAAGCAGTCGCTGGAGCGCACGCTCAGTACGCAATGCAATATCTGCGCCGGTACAGGTATGGTGAAGAGTCCGGTGACGGTCTGCAACGAAATCTACACCGAGCTGCGCAAGATGATGAAGCACTTCGAGCGCGGCGACGTGCTGCTGCGCGTGAACCCGGAGATCGTAAAGACGCTGAAGGCAAACAATGGCAAGTGGCTGTCGGAGCTGGAAGAGATGATTGGCCGGACAATTATGATCAAGTCCGACCCGGCATTGCACCCCGAACAGTTCGACATCCACTAGGTACTGGCCGTACGGGCGTCGACGCCTGTCGGCGTGGAATGCTTCCGTTGGTCGCATGCTTTCCTGGCTGGGTGACGGCATTTGCCTAGCCGCAGGGCTGAAAAGCTACAAACCGGGTGCCCCAGGTTTCGCTTTTGAGACCTGGGTTCTGCTCGTCCGCATGGCCCTCAACTAGAGAGTTTTCATCCTGGGAGAAGTCGAAGGATCTGCATTTTTATCAGGGTCGATATCGCTCGACAGGGGATGCGTCCAGATATCTCCGCTACGCTGCGCTCCAGCCGGAAAGACAGATGAGCGAGAGGCGCGGCCCTCATCGACAAAAAGGGCATCGTGGTCTGAATACTCAGATCACGATGCCCGCCAGTACTGCAACACAAAGGAACGTCGTTAGAAACCGCGTGGCGGCATGTAGAAGCCGACGCCGCGTTCACGATTTGCGGCGATCGTGCGTCCGATATCGAGCCGGCCAAACGGGATGACGTAGGGAACGCCATTCATCGCCGTGTACCGGAACTGCCCGGCGCCGGGATACCAGTAGTGCGTCGCGTACACGTTATAGCCGCCCTGCATGATCAGCACGACAGGCGGTGGCGGGGGCGCTACGTACACCGGAGCCGGCGGCGGCGCGTACGCAATCGGCTGCGGCGGTTCAGGGGCTGGCGGGGGAGGCTCGTACGAGGAGGGCGCGCGGTGGGCGAAGCCGTAGTCATCATGCGGCGGCTCGGGTGCATACTGTGGCACAACCAGGTCGTCCATGATTTTCAACGTGATGCGCGTCTCTGCCTTCAGCACAGGGCGCGGGCCACGGCGGGGCAGGTTGATGAGGTCGATCGGCCACAGGACGGGGATCATCCACTCAATGGTGTCGCGCACAGGATGGCCCTTGCCATCAATGCGGCCGTCGCGGCTGACCGGATAGCCCGGCACATACACGACCTTGGCGGAGACGGGAATGACCATATCCGGCTGAAGGATCATGCGGTCGAACTTGAGCTCCATCCAACCCTTGCCGACGAAGTGGCCTGGATCTTTGTAGTCCTCAAAACGGCCTTCGAGATAGGCATTGGCGGGGAACTGGGAGCGTCCGTACATTTCGACGTGCCCCAGCTGGCAGAGGATGGGGTCGCCGATGGCAGTGGTCTTCGAAGACAGCTTCGGCTCCGAAACAGTGCACGAAACGAGCGAGCCGGCCGGGATCAGGTGATCGGAGGCGTAGCTGGCCAGTGGTGCGGCGGTAATGAACAAGGATAGGGCGAGCGACTTGAGTTTCATGAGATGGCCTCTCTTGAAACGGCTCCGCGGACGAAGCCGGTTGCAAAAGGTAACCCTGTCCCCGTGACTTTGTTGCGAAAGTTTTTGAAACCTTCTGCGGGGGAGTGCATTGGCGGCCGCATTGAACCTATTTGCGGCACCGGCTGCACCGGTTTCCCCTTCTCAGCTGCGGACCTTCGCAATTGTGATCCCGAGCGAAGTCGAGGGATGTGCAGATTGTTGGCTGGGCTGTGCTCGTTTCGAGTTGCCGGGTGCAGCTGGAATGGATGTGGCAGCTGGCAAGACGCAGATCTCTCCACTGCGCTGCGCTTCGGTCGAGATGACAAAGCGGGAGGGGCGCGGCGGGAGCAAGTTCCGAAAACCCAACATTTCAGGCGAGTCAGATCTTCGTGCCGCCACGAGCGTTAGACTGGTGTGACTAACACGACGGCTGATGCAATAAGCTCCTATTGGGATTTAGTCGAACCTGTCTTCACGTTGATCGACTTCACAGATCCCCCAGCCTTCGCCGCATCGACTGCGATCATCCCTCGAGGTGTGGTGCTGCTGTACGCGACACACTTCTTCCTGTCCGAAGTGCACAACGGCGGTTTTCTTCAGTTTTTCTGGAACTCGACCGGGCTGATTGCTCCGGAAGCAATGAATGGTTTAATCGCGATCAGAATGCCTCAACTGGCAGCCCTCCTGCAAGCAACAGCCGCTCCGCTTGGTTCGCCCTATCCACGTGACCGTGATTCACGCTGGGATGCCTTGCTGATGGCCTCTGGACGTCATAAACGTGACTTGAAGAAAATCTTCAAGAACCAGCCAAATATGTATTTGGCATTTGCTGAAGCCACTGATCAGATGTTCTCCGACGATTTAAATCGCCAAGCATGGCAGTTGGCGCCATCCGAGAATGGTGGCTTCTAAGAAGCTGCTACCCGGTACGCTAGGAGCCTAAACGCAATTCAGTGAGCATTCCAATTGGCCGACGATGGGCGGATGAAGTTACCACAAATGCAACTTTCCGAGAGCTACGTCAAAGCTTTGGTAGAGGTGTGGGATTGGGACGTGGTCGGCAGGAAACGATCACATCGCCGACTTTGGGGCGGCATGTCTGCTTTCCTGTTGGATCGACCACAAACTGAATGGCAAGGTGATGATCGTCTATCCACCGAACCGAGGCTCCGTCCATGTAGTCATCTCCATCCCCGAAATACTCGTAGGCGATCAGTCTGCGGCAACAGCCCTGTTTCACGGCTATCTCCGTCGCTGACGAGTCACGGAGGGTGCTGTGACTGAGGAGTGCAACTCTATCGCCTGTCGCGGAATTAAACCCTTTGAGTTCGCGAGGTGGATCTGCGCCCTGCCGCGCATTAAGCTGTTGCCAGTCCTGGCAACTGACCATCGCCGAGGACTTGGCAGAACGGCCGGCGTGCGCCCTCCTCGCACAGCGCCTTCTATGCCGAGTGTTGCTCCAAGAACTCGCTACTTCGATTGATCGTGTATGCCGACCGAGGCCATCGTTTCAAACACGCCGTCGTTGCGGATCAGTTTGTGGAAGAGGATTGCTGAGACGTGGCCTAGTATCAGTGCGAAAAAGGCGAAGGCCAGGAAGTAGTGGGCGCGCCAGAGCAGCGTATGCAGTGCAGGGTTGACGGGGGCGATCGGTGGCAGATGGACGCCGCCGAAAAGCACGACCGGGTAAGCCGCGGCGGAAAGCATGGCCCAGCCGATGAGCGGCATCGCAATCATCAGGGCGTAGAAAGCATACTGCGAAAGTCCGGCGGCGAGCTTGATTGGCATGGGCAGGTCGGCCGGGAGTGCGGGTGCTCCGTAATAGAAGCGTAGAGCCAAACGGATGAGCACCAGTACCAGGATGCCGATGCCGAGCGGTTTGTGGATTTGTACCAGCGTCAGGTACTTGGCCGAGATGGTCGAGACCATCCCCACTCCGATGAACAACATGGCCAGGATGCAGATCGCCATCAACCAGTGAAGCAGACGCTGCGGGAATGCGAAACGGGCGCGTTCGGTGGTCATTGTTTGCCTCCGTTCGCGTCGCCGGTCGCGGTGCGCGGGTAGTGCTCGCTTTCGGCGGTGCGGGCGTCGTAGGACACCGCATAGGCTGCTGAACGGGCGGCGGGCATTGGATCGTCGGACGTTGCCATGCCGGATGGGAGAACGGTCGGGTCGAAATTGATGTCGCGGCAGGGACCGCCAGCTTCCGGCTCGATCTGCTGCACGGTCAGTGTGCCGACATCCAGCGTGCGGCGGTCTGCAGGCCAGGCCTTTGACGGGTCCGCTGTCTGATCGTCAGGATTGGCGATCGTGACGACAAGTTCCCAGTGTTGCGGACCGGCTGCAACACGCTTCGTAATGTCCTGCTCGAGGAAGTCGGGTGACTGCTTCGACAGGTCGTCCGCTGTGAGGTTTACGGCCTGTGCTGCCGGCACATAGGACCAGCGGACGGCGTGTCTGGTGCCGGAGGGGTCGGTGAAGATGAAGGAGTCAAGACTGTTGAACTGCGTCTCTGCCCAGCTTTCGGTGCGCGGGTGGCCCTTGGCCCAGCCGACGAAGGTGAGAATCTCCGGATGCGTTGCTGCATAGGACTTGAACGCACTCGGATCTTTGCTGGCCGATGCTTTCAGGAATTGGTAGAAGGCCTGCGGTGTGGGGGCGGCGAAGATCGGAGCGTCGATCATGGCGGCGCGCCATTCCTGCCCATCCGGCGTCCTGATCTGGATACCGATGCCGCGGACTGCAGCCATCGGATCGGGCTGGTGCGGATCGTTGGTGGCGATATTGAAGCGTCCTATGACGGGATACTCGCCGAGCGCGAAAACCTGCGCTTTCGATAATTCTGTTCCCTTGCCGTTCGCGGCGAAGGTTCCCGTAAAACAGATACCCTTGGCGTGGTTGCGGCGATGTCCCAGGGCCGGCCCCTGCGGTGGTGCCAGGCCAGCCACCAGTTTCTGCGGCGTTAACCGATGTGGCGACAACCAGCCCGCGGTGTACGCGAACGCAATGGCAGCCACGCCGACGATTGCGGCGATCAGGATCAGCGGCTTCAGCGGAAGGGCGGAGGGTGCCTGGGTCATCTGGAAATCGTTTCTCGCGATGAGAGGAGCCACCGCGTACGCCGTTGCAAGTTCGCCATGGACGGACAATCCGTTCACAGGCTGGCGGATTCATGCTGCGAGAAATGAATTTCGTCTGCCGAACTAAATGTATCAGACCTTACATTGTGTCGAGGTCGCTCAGACGCCGACGGGGAAGGGTTTAGGCGAGCTTTCGTCCAGGTTCGCGCCGCCGCGCCAGCGTTCGAAGCGGCCTTGGAAGAGGCTGAGCAGCCCGGTATACCAGTAACCGACGACGAACAGGAGCAGGAATGGAATGGTGAAGTAGTTTTCGTTCGAGATGGCGTACCAGATGGTCAGAGCGAAGTAGCAGCCGATGAGCAGTTCAATCCATGGCACGATGCCGAGACGCTTGCGATACTTCGCGGCATTTGAGCGCTCGCCCTTTTTCTGGACGCTGTATTTCGGCGTGCGTTTGAAGGAACTCTTGATGCCGAAGATGGCCTCGAGGACGGCCTTGGTATTTGTAACAGTAAGGCCGATGCCGAGCGCCATGAGAAACGGCAGGTAGAGGAACGTCTTGCCCCACTTGTGCGGAAAGAGTTCCTTCTGCGAGACCAGGTAGAAGGAGGAGATGGAAAAGGTCGACGCCATGAAGAGCGGAAAATCGATAAGCAGCATCTGGAACCAGCCTTGGTAAAAGCGGATGACCATGGCCGGCATCAGTAACAGCGACAGTACGACCATGAGCGGATAGCTCAGGTTGGCGGTCAGGTGGTAGAAGGCTTCGAGCTTGATACGGAAGGGCTGGTCGCTCCTGAAGACGAGCGGCAGCACTTTCTTGCTGGTCTGGATGAGGCCCTTGGCCCAGCGCGCCTGCTGCGTTTTGAAGGCCGTCATTTCGATCGGCACTTCGGCCGGACACTCGACATCCTGAAGATATTTGAACTTCCAGCCTTTCAACTGCGACCGATAGCTGAGGTCGGTGTCTTCAGTGAGCGTATCGTGCTGCCAGCCGCCGGCCTCTTCAATCGCCTTGCGCCGCCACATGCCGGCGGTGCCGTTGAAGTTGAAGAATACGCCAGCACGGGAGCGTCCGCCGTGCTCGAGGACGAAGTGGCCGTCGAGCAAAATGGCTTCCACCTGGGTAAGGAAACTGTAGTCGCGGTTGAGATGGGTCCAGCGCGTCTGCACCATGCCGATGCCGGGCTCGGCGAAGTGGTGAACGACCTTCATGAGCCAGTCGGGTGCCGGGACAAAGTCTGCGTCGAAGATGGCGACCAATTCGCCGGTCGCGGTTTTCAGGCCTTCATCGAGCGCACCTGCCTTATAGCCATAGCGATTGGTGCGGTGCAGGTAGACGATAGGGTTGCCGGCGGCACAGTAGCGTTCGACGAGCTCAGCCGCGACAGTCGTGGTCTCGTCGGTCGAGTCGTCGAGTACCTGGATCTGCAGCCTGTCCTTCGGGTAATCGAGCTTGCAGCAGGCTTCGAGCAGGCGGTCGATGACGAACTGCTCGTTGAAGATGGGCAGCTGGACGGTGATCTTCGGCAGGTCAGCGAAGTGCTGAGGCGGGCCGTAGGTGCGGTTTTTCTTGTTCCGGTAATACGTCCAGACGAGCTGGTAGCGATGCATGCCGTAGAAGGCGAGGACGAGCATGACGGCGAAGTAGGGAATCAGGAGCGCGGTGTCGAAAGCGTTCCACTTGTAGAGGTTTTCGAAGGTTTTGTCGGCGTAATGCGTCCGGAAATAGTGGTTCAGCCCCCGCTGCGAAGCGAAGTAGAACGCCAAAAGATGTGCCTGGTTGAAGCCCACTTGTCTCCGTAATGCCTGCGGCCGCAAAAGTGCGCACTCTTTGGGATGCGCTTGCATTCACTCTATCTTGTCACTCGGGGTTTTGGGTTGTCACGCGTGGTTGGGTGACGAGCCGGGCGCAGTCGTTTTAGAGCTCCTTCATGAGCAATTAAGCAAGCCGAGTAAGAATGCGTAAAGAATGTTCGGGAGGAATCAGTATGATGCGCAAGCCCATTATTGCCTTCGCCATAGTTATTTCCGGTGCTTTAGCTGCAGTTGGCCAGGAGAAAAAGATCGACTCGTCTTCGTTACCGGCGGTCGTACGCAAGACCGTGCAGGAACAGTCCCGGGGCGCAATTATCAAGGGGTACTCTGTTGACGTTGAGCATGGCCGGAAGGTCTACGAAGCAGAGATGGTTCTGGACGGCCACTCGAAGGACATCGAGATTGCTCAGGATGGAACACTGAACGAGATTGAAGAGGAGATCGCGTGGGCGCAACTCCCTGCACGGGTGCGGACGGCGCTTTCTGCAAAAGCGGCGGCGTCCCGCATTGTGAAAGTGGAAGCTCTGACCAAAGGCGGGAAGCTAGTCGCGTACGAGGCGGCGACGATCACGGGAAGTCGCAAAGGCGAAATACAGGTTGGTCCGCAAGGAGAAGGCCTCATGCATGAGGAGTGACGCCGCGTTCTTGTGAGGCCATCTTTTGACGGCTCCGCGGAGTTCAGCCGGGAAACACAAAGGCGGACTAGTAGACGAACTGGCGCCCGTAGATCGCGTCGCGCTGGCTGGGCTGGAAGCCGGCATCGCGGATGATCCGCCGCAATTCTTCTTCACCGGAATGATGGCTGGGTATCTTTCGGTCGCGTTCAGACGCGAGCACCAGGCCGGCGTCGTCCGCGCCGAAGCGCAGGGCGACCTGCAGGACCTTGGGTCCGAAGATGCTCCAGTCAACCTGCAGATGCGGGATGGTGTCGAGGTAGAGGCGACAGAGAGCGACCATCTTGAGGTACTGCGCGCCGGTGACTTCGTCTAGGGCGCGTTCCATTTTTTCGATACGCGGTTCGCAGGCGAGGAAGCCGTTCGTCTCCCGCTGCAGAGTGGCGATTTGTTCAAGGAGCGTGACCCAGTCGGCGGAGGTGTCGGAGCTGCGCAGCTCCAATACTGCGACGCTCTGCAGGCCGGCCTGGTGGGCTGCGCGGTGGAGGCCGAGCGAGTCTGCAGGTACCTTAGACGCTGGAGCGCCTTCAGAGGGGCTTCTGGATTTGTCAGTGCTGAAGCCCTGACCCGCCTGGCGGGCTGCGGGGTTTTCTGTGATGAGATCGCCTGGCGAATCGGTGGCGCTGCCGAAGAGGGAAAGTCCGGCGTGTATGAGGGCCTTGAAGCTTTCGATCGCGTCGCCAAGGCGGGCAATCTGTGCCGGAGTAAAGCCGGTAAGTACGATTTCCGGAAAACGCTGGTGGATCGCCGAAATATCGGTCGTGATGGCAGAAAGGGAAGCGCCGGGCGCGGCTGACAAGACCAGTCCGGTGGCGCCGCGCTCGATGGCGGCAGAGACCCGGTCGAGTTGCACGCCATTGCCGACGGCGACACGGTAGCCGACGGTATAGGTCACGACCGGCTCCGGCCACAGGGATTGACGGACATCGCCGGCATCCATTCCCAGCTGCAGCAGGTCATTGCCGTTCAGTCGATCGATTGCCTGCTCCTGCGTCATCATCATAGAGATATGGTAAACGGAGGCGCACCTCGCCTGACTCTTCTTCGCTCCCTTTGGTTGATTGTCCTGGTCTGCATTTTGGCCGTGCGCATGTACGCGGAAACGCCCTCCTCGAGCGGCAAAAGTGCGCCGCCGGATACGATTACCTTCAGCAATGGCGATCAGCTGACCGGCAAGCTGGTGAAGGTGCTGGCTGGCGTGGTGACCTTTCACAGTGACGTGCTGGGCGACGTGACCGTACCGATGGCCAAGGTCAAAGCCATGCATACGTCCGAAGCGTTTGCGGTGGTGCAGAAGGCCCAGCACCTGACCATTCGCACGGCGATGAGGGATATCCCCGTCGGTGCGATCGCACTTGAGCATGGGGATCTTCAAGTCGGTGTCGAGACATCCGCCAAGTCACTTCCCGCAAAAGATGCCGATTACATGGTCGACGCGGCCGGCTTTCAACGCGAGCTTCATGGTGATTCGGATTTCCGATATGGCTGGAACGGCACTGCGACGCTTGGCGCCAGCCTGGTGACAGGAACCAATTCCGCGCAGACATACAACGGGTCGGTGGCGTTCGTGCGAGCCATTCCGACGGTGCTCTGGCTGCCGTCGTACAGCAAAACCACGGTAAATCTGAGTGCGACGTATGGGCTGGCGCGAGATGCTGAAGTAGTCTCACATGGCAATGTTTTTCAGGCGGCGTCGGTCAGCAAGACCGACATCAAGCACGGCGATGCGGAGTACGACAAATATCTCGGTTCGCAGCTGTACGGAAGGCACCTGTTTGCCCTGGTAAATGGCAGCGCGGACCACAATTTCGGCAATGGCGTGCAGCTCCAGCAGGCGTATGGCGCCGGGCTCGGCTGGACGCTGGTGAAAAGTTCAAAAGACATCTTTGACCTCAAGGCGAGCCTGCAGTACGAACAGCAGGTATTCTACAACGGCTTGTACAGCGGGCTGGGAACGCCGACGGAAAACCTGGTGGGCGCCGCGCTGTCGGAGAACTGGAACCGGACCTTCGGTCATGCGATCAAGTTCAACGAGCACGTCACGCTTTCGCCTACGTTCAACCTGGTGCAGGCCTACTCCGCGGTAGCCAGCAGCAGCCTGGTGTTTCCGGTGTACAAAAAGCTGAGCTTCTCGTTGTCGTCGACTGATAACTACCTGGGCGATCCGCCGCAGGGCTACCTGCGCAACTCGTTCCAGTTCACCGCCGGCATGACCTATACGCTCAAGTAGTTATTGCTGCGATGCGCTTGGGTCGAGATCGAAGGGCTGCTTCATCAGGTCGAGTACGCCGGCAGGGAGCGGCTTGTCGGCGGTGGCAAGCAACTGCGTTACCTGCCACATCTGCGTATCGTTCAGCACATGATCAAAGGCCGGCATGCCGGAGAGCCGGATACCGTTCCTGACTTTCCAGTAGGTGACGCCTGGCGGATCGTCGCTAACGCCGACGACTCCGCCGCCGTGCGGCTCCCAGAGCTGTGGAGCGCTCGGGTACATCGTCTTGCCGAAGTCTGCGGGACGACCGTAGAGGCCGTGGCAGCCGGCGCACTGCTGGCGGTAGATATGGGCTCCGATGGTCAGGTTGGCCTCGCTCGCTTCAAGGCCGGCCTTGCGGGGATATTCCCGGTCGATGCGAGCGTTCAGAGGGACATCGACAATCTGCTCTTCCAGGGGCAGCGGCGGGTCGGAGACAGCGACCGGGGGATGCCCGAACTTGAAATACCCAAAAATACCCGCGGGAACGATAAGCAGACCCAGCACCAGACCAATCAGAAAACCCTTCATCCACAGTCCCTCATCTTCAGGTTTCGCGGCGAACCAGCCAGCGCGAAATACAGAAACAGACGTCACCAGCAAAGCAGACGCCTAGGCTATGATGCAAGCGATTTGAATGAAATTTGCGACATCTGGACAGATGAAGGCTACGGCCGGTGTGGCCGGGGTAGTTGTTTCGGAGAAAAGGGCTGGCCGATCAACGCCAGGCAGCCAGTGAAAATGCTCTAATAGGGAATACCGTATTGCACATTGCATCTTGCAAGTCGTCACCGGTTGGCCGGTGTAAGCAGTCGAGTAGTGGAGGCATCACCTTACATGCACCGTAGCAATTTCACCGGGCTCATTGCATTCCCGGTTCTATCCTTCCTGATGCTCAGCGCCGCAGCGCGCGGGCAAAACAGCGAGACTTCTTCGACATCGTCATCTAGAACGCCCGTTTCCGCGCCGATTGCTGTCATGGAGCCGCCAACGCTGCTCGGCTATTCGTCCAGCGACCAGACCGGCCAGGCGGAAAGCGCCCCTGCGGCGGCGCAGGATTCCACACAGAACCCGCCACCAGCGCCGACCGAAGCACAGCGCGCGCAGCTGGCGCGCCAGGCCCAGGACCGCGTCCGCGCGCGACGTGCGCAGCGCATCCAGGCCATCGTGCAGGATACATACAGCCACAAATATGAGGTCTTCGGCGGCTATACGTTTATTCGTATGCGGCCGGGCGCGAACCTTCAGAATGTCGATGAGAACGGCTTCGACGCGGGGGTGACCCGTTACTTCACCAACACTCTTGGCGTGACGGCTGAGGGTCGCGGCTACTTCGGCAACGCCTATGTCGGCAACCTGGGAACGGGAATTACCTTCTTCGAGCCGTCGGTCAGCAACTATTCGATTTCAGCCGGTCCTCAGTATCGCTTCTATATGCACCAGAAGTGGGGCATCAGCGGTGTCGGCGAAGTGGGTGTGGCGCGCAATGTTTTCTATGCCAACTCGCAGAGCCTGCCCGGCTCGTATGTCGGACTGTATCCGAACGAGTGGCGGATCACAGCGACGGTGTCGGTACCGGTCGATTACAACCTGGGGCCGGGGCTGTCCATCCGCATTGCGCCGACGTACTACCTGACGACTTTCGGCGGCCAGACGCAGAATAATCGTGGATTCACGAGTGGCATCAACTACCGGTTTGGACGACGGTAGATTTTCGCCGCAAGACGAAAAGGCCCGTGCTGATGGCACGGGCCTTTTTCCGGAAGCAGGAACTAAACTTTCACCTTCGTATCGCGCTGCTTAGCCGAGTCGAGTGGATACTGGGGCTCGGTCATGCGGACAGGGTCAAGAATTTCTGCGATCTCTTCTTCGCTCAGCAGGTTCTTTGAACGCGCGATCTTGATGATCGAGTCGCCGGTCGCAACGGATTCCTTCACGATCTCCGCCGCCTTGGCGTAGCCGATGTATGGATTAAGCGCCGTGGCGAGCGAAACCGTGCTCTGTGCGTAGAAGTTGCAACGCTCGGCGTTCGCCGTGATGCCGGCGATGCAGTACTTGTCGAACTGCCGCAGCATGTTGGCAAGGATGGTCGTGCTCTGCAGAACGCTGTAGGCCATGGTCGGCATCATGACGTTCAGCTCAAGCTGTCCGCCCTGGACGGCCATCGAAACAGCCGTATCATTGCCGACGACCTGAAAGCTGACCATTGCGGCCAGCTCCGGCATGACGGGATTGATCTTGCCCGGCATGATGGACGAACCAGGCTGCAGGCTTGGCAGATAAATCTCTGCAAAGCCTGTATTCGGGCCTGAAGACAGGAGACGAATGTCATTCGAGATGCGAATAACTTCGAGCGCTAGACCACGCAGGGAAGCACTCACGTCAGACATACAGGCATTGGATTGCATGGCCCAGCGCATGTCGACCGCAGGTTCCAGCTTCTGGCCGGAGAGCCTGGCGAGGTTGGCGACGGCTTTCACGCGGTAATCCGGATGCGTGTTGATGCCGGTGCCGACAGCGCTGCCGCCAAGGCCCAGTTCACGCAGGGAGTCCGATGCAAGCAGGATGAACTTTTTCGCCTTCTCGATGGTCAGCGAGTAAGCCGCGAACTCCTGACCGAGGCGGATGGGCACGGCGTCCTGCATATGGGTGCGGCCGGATTTCATGATGCCGTCGAACTCGGCTGCCTTGGCGCGGAAGGTCCCGGCCAATCCGTCGAGCACGGGATAGAGCGTTTCGAGGGTCAGAAGGGTGCCGACGCGCATGGCTGTCGGAAAGACGTCGTTGGTCGACTGGCCATAGTTGACGTGGTCGTTGGGGTGGACTTCAGCATATTCACCAAGCTTGCCGCCAAGGATCTCATTGGCACGGTTGGCGATGACCTCGTTGGTGTTCATGTGCAGGCTGACGCCGGCGCCGGCCTGGAAAACGTCAACCACGAACTCGGCATTCCACTTGCCGTCGATTACTTCCTGTGCGGCCTGGATGATGGCGTCGGCGCGCTTGTCTTCGACCAGGCCGAGGGACTTGTTGGCCTCGGCTGCAGCACGCTTGACCATGCCGAGGGCGCGGATGAGAAGGGGATGCGCCCGCATTCCGGAGATGGGATAATTCTCGACCGCACGCACGGTCTGCGCGCCGTAATAGGCGCCTTCAGGTACCTCGACAAACCCCAGTGAATCCTTTTCCTTGCGCACATTTCCACCAACAGCCGCCATGCAAAAAGCTCCTTTTCGATCTGAGAACGCTGGTAGCTGAGGGGAATAGTCCACTTCAGCCAACCGCTCAGTATAGTGTGTGGTCGGGTCTATCGTCGAAAGGCAGAGCCCCGCTCGGAGGATGCGCTTTCAGGGTGGTAGTTCTTCGGCGAAGAGCGCGATCAGTCGGCCTTTGCTTTGCTGCGGGAGGGCCGGCGGGGTTTGCTGCGCTCGAGATTGAGGGCTACGGCTGCGCGCACCAGGGCTTTGAATGCGGCCGCGTTGACCTGCTCTCCTTCGCGCAGATCAATGGCTCGCCGGACATTGCCGTCGAGACTGGAGTTGAAAAGGCCGGCGGGGTCGCTCAGCGCAGCTCCCTTGGCAAACGTCAGTTTGACCACGCTTTTATACGTCTCGCCGGTGCAGACGATGCCGCCGTGCGAGAAAACCGGCGTGCCTCGCCATTTGATTTCTTCGACGATGGCCGGATCCGCCTCGTGAAGAAGCTGACGCACCTGGGCGAGCATCGTTCCGCGCCAGTCGCCGTGCTGCTTGATGATTTCGTCGATGCGCGCAGAGGCGGATGGCTCGGAATGTGGCTCTTGCATGGACTCCTCCATGTGTCGCAGCCATTCTTACCGTGAATTGCCATAAGCGCAAGCGTCGCGTCTGGCTGGTGGCAACGGCTGTCGCCTTAAAAAGGCAGACTAATCGCCGATGACAGATTCCTTGAGGCCCTCGGCAACTTCCTCGATGGAAGTGTCGCGGCTGAGTGCTTCGACTTCTTCCCGATCCGCGAGCCTGGCCAGGCCTAACTTGCGGGCAATCTCCCGCTCCATTCCGAGGGCAGCTGTGACTTCCTTCTCCGTCAGCATAAGGATCTGGAGGATGAGATGGTCGCGCTCATCGGAACGGCGGGCCAATCGCTGTTGCCGCATGACGATGAAGCTCGCGAGAAAGATGGCTTCTATCGAAACGCACAGATCGAGCAGCGGAAATGGGCGTGGGTCAAAGTGTTGGATGTGCGCGATGTGCGCGGTGTTCAGGAGGAGCCAGGCGGCCAGGGCGAGGGCATGCAGCAGGACGAAGGTGAGGCTTCCGATCGAACTTCCGACAAAGTCACCGAGGCGCTCCGAGCCGCTGCGGCGTGAAAGGAAATCCTGCTCATGCCGGGCCACGATGTCGATGTGATCCTGAACATGGGAAGACGGCTGCCGGGCGAATGATTTCACTTTGGGTCCCTGGAATGCTGTGGCAATCGCCACCTTCACAGTATAAGGATTCCATAAAGACTTCGGATGTTGCGCGAAATGTCAGCGCGCGCCGGGTGAAACTTAGAACTCCGGCGCGCCGCGACGGAGGTAAATGCCAGTTGTGCCAGCAACCAGGATGATGGTGACCGCGAGCGCGAGGTAGAAATCAATGGGCTTGGCGAGGCCCGGGGACCATACGAGATCACTACCGGCCCAGGCGCAGAGCAGCACGGCGATCACGGTAAACTGGCCGGCGATGGTCAGGAGCAGGGTACCCTTGCGGCGGCGCAGTTCGAGTGCATCGATCTGTTGTGGTGTCATGTTGCGCTCTTCCAGGGGAATACTCAGGTTCGCCATCGTACAAATCTCCGGTTGTATGTCTTCCAACTGCAGGGGATGGAGCGCTTTTCTGCACAAATCCCAGCGCCTTCATCAGACCACGAGACCGCCCTCTTCGTCCAGATGAATGGCTAAAACTCAAGCGGGTTCAGGTTTCAGGCATTCAACGAAATGCTGGAGCCGGCACTGGGAACAGGTGTCTGGGTGATGGCCGGTATTCTCGGCATATTGATGAGCAAATCGGTGCCAACGGCGGAAATGGAAAGATCGACGTCGATCGAGATCTGCGAGAGCGTCTGCCCCTGCTGCCGTAGCTGACGGATCTGACCATCCACTCCGCTTTTGGCGAGGCTGGGCGTGCTGGTCGTCTCCGCAGCTCCGGATGTTACCTCAGAACTGTCTGCGCCCGCACCCGTCTGGAGCCCGTTCGCAGGAGAAATAGAAATATTCATGTTGCCTCCTTGAGTGAAGCGGACTTCACCAAGCGATAAGGATTGCATCGGCTGGGCAGGAGCGCGCATGAGGAGAAATTTCGCGGGACAGAGCGGTAACGTAACGACAATTTCCTGATTTGGACTTCCCGCTCAGCGCTGCATACCTGCTGCCGGCGTTCGTATCCATCTCCAGACCCGATCAACGGCAGGACCAGCAGACCGCCCCGGCACCGGCACGCCATCGGCGCTCATGCCCACACGGACAGGCCTAGAGAAAGGCCACGGTCTGGACGCCGGCCACTTCGAATCGCTTCCGGCAGCGGATATTTTTGCAGGCCAACTGGTCATCGCGGCGGACCATGTAACTCTGCGCCTTGGCAAAACGGGCCCGGTCGCGTTCATCGGCGCCACGCGGTACCTGCGCCTTCTTGCGCCGGACAAGCCAGGAGATCTGGTACTCATCGGCCTTGCCGCAACTCGGACAGGTCAGGGTGTGGGTCTTCTGTTCCGGCTTCTCGTCAAAAAAATCTCGTTCTTCCATACTGAACTCCTTCTTGCTTTCCCCTGAAAGTATTCCATACTCAACAGGGGTCTGACAGGCGGCGTGGCCCAAGGTGGTATGGCAAAGAAGAAATCCAAACCGTTCTCCGTGACCAAGGCGGTCAAGGCCAATGCGCGTGCGCAGGTGGGTCAACCGCCGCCGGAGAAAGTGATCGTGAGTGAGGCGCGGGAGAGTCGTCGCGAGCGCAGGCACAAGCCATCGCTGGGCGAGATGCTGGACCAGGCAACGAAAGACGAAATGAAGATCAAGGAGTAGCGCAATGGCTGAAAGTCAGGTAATCGGCGTAGGCGGTATCTTCCTGCGCGCAAGCAATCCGGGAGCGCTGTACGCATGGTATGAAGAGCATCTGGGGCTGAAGCGTGAACATGGCTGCTTCACGTTTCCGGCGGACGCCGGGCCGGGCCTGGTTACTGTCGCTTTCTTCAAAAAAGACGATAACTATTTCGACCCGGCGCAGCCGGCGATGCTAAATTTTCGCGTGCATGACCTGGAAGCAACGCTTGCCTCGCTGACTGCTGCCGGCGCGACGGTGGACGAGAAGCGCCAAGACTACGGCTTCGGGCTGTTCGGCTGGTTTACAGATCCTGAAGGCAACCGCGTAGAGCTGTGGCAGCCTCTGCCGCACGACTGATGCATCTGAGCGGTCAGGGGATGACCGTATGGCTGCAACTCCAACAAAAAACTTCATGTCGCAGTGGCTGCTGCAGAAGGATTTCCGCAGCGGCGCAATCGCTGCTTTCAAGACCGGCCTGGCCGCCGTCCTCTGCCTGTGGCTGGGCCACATGTTTGGACTGGTGCACAGCTACTGGGCCGCGATCTCGGCGATTGTTGTCATGGGCTCAGACCGCGAAGTCACCTTCACATCATGCCGCGACCGGATGATCGGCACGGCGATCGGCGCCTTCCTTGGCTGGATCACGTATTACGCCTGGCACGGCCACTACCTGCTTTATGGATTGGCCGTAGGTATCTGCGTGTTTGTCTGCAGCGCTCTTACGTTTGATAAAGCCGGCCGCCTGGCCGCGGTAGCGTTGACGATCGTCGTGCTGGTGAAACTCGATGCAGGTCCCGGGCAGGCCGCCATTGCGCGCTTTCTTGAAGTAGGGTTAGGCATTGTCGTTGCACTGGCGGTCACGCTGCTTGTATTTCCTCCTGCGCGCAGCACCCAGGTGGCTAAACCGGCGGCTTGAAGATTGCGGTTGCGCATGCAATGAATACTGTACTACTGTATTAGTACAGTGATTTTCCGCGTTCATCCATTCTCGGACATTGCGATCTATCTGCAGATCGAATCGCAGATCAAGCATGGCATTGCCGCGGGTGCATTGCGGCTGGATGATCCGCTGCCCTCAGTCCGTAAGCTCGCGGCCGAACTGCGCGTGAATCCCAATACAGTTGCCCGCGCGTACAGCAACCTCGAGCGCGATGGCATGATCCGCACTGTGCCCGGCGGCGGGACGTATATCGCTGAGCGCGGCGGCGGCTTGTTGAAGGCCGAGAAACTGCGGCGGGTGAAGCCGCTGGCTCTGCAGCTTGCTGTTGAGGGGAAGCAGGTGGAGCTGACGCCGCAGGACCTGTTGAAGCTGCTCGAACAGGCCTGCAAAGAACTCGAAGGAGATGCATGAGCACTCTTGCCATCGAAACGCAGAAGCTGACGAAGACGTATAAGCATGTCGATGTTGTGGATGGACTGTCGATGGCCGTGCCGGAGGGCGCCATCTATTGCCTGCTGGGGCGGAATGGCTCGGGCAAGACGACGACCATCCGCATGCTGCTGGGGCTGGCACGTCCGACGAACGGCAGTGCAAAGGTGCTTGGGGTTCGACAGCCATCGGAATCGTCTGCAGATCCTTGCGCGCACCGGATTTGTCAGCGACAAGCCGCTGCTCAATTCAATGAGCGGCAACGAACTGGTGAGGTTCAACGCGGGATTTTATCCGCGCTGGTCAGGCGATCTCGTCAGGAAATATGCGGACCTCTTCGATATTCCTTTGAAGACGAAGTTTCGCAATATGTCGCGTGGCAATCAGACCAAAATGTGGCTGCTGCTGGCATTGGCGCAGCAGCCGGACCTGCTGGTACTCGACGAACCGACGGCTGGTCTTGACCCGGTCGTAACCGACGAACTGCTGCGTGTGCTGGTTGATGATTTTCTTCGCGATGGCCGCACTGTCTTTCTTTCTTCGCACCATATAGCGGAGGTTGAAAGGATTGCAGACTGGGTCGGCATTCTCGACCAGGGCAAGCTGATCCTTGAAGCCAGGACTGAGGATCTGCGGGCGAACGTCCGCCGTGTCCAGGTGATCGGCAATGATTTGTCTCGGATGAAGAACGCGCAGGTGTTGCGCAGCCGCGAGTCCGAGGGGACGACGGAATTTATCGTCAGTCACGACGCCGATCCGTTTGCTGCGTCGCTCGAAAGCCAGGGAGCGACCGTGTTGCAGAATGCGCCGATGAATCTGTCTGAGGTCTTTCTCGAGTATGTCCGCAAGGAGGAAGCATGAACGTCTGGAGGTGCTGGCGAAATACTCGCTGGATGGTGTTTATCTACCTTTCCTTCGCCGTCGTCGCGTGCTGGGATCTTTACAGGAGTTCGCCTACGAACGTTCCGTTCGGAGCCACGCATGAAGAAGCAGCGTGGCGCTATCTGACAACAGCAGCGATTGTTCTTGGGGGGCTGGCCTGGGTATTCGGCAGCTTCGGTATTGGTCGCGATATTGCGGACAATGCAGGAGCCTTTCTGCTGACACGACCCCGCCGTCGCGCGTCCTTTATTTGGACCGAGTTTGTAGTAATGCTCCTGGAATTATTGATGCTGAGCGCGCTCACCGTAGGTCTGTTTTCACTTGCACTTCATCTAGGCTGGCTGCGCTTTCCACTGATGCTCGATCCGTACACACATCAAGCTGTCCTAGACTCTAAACTCGTCCCCGCTTCGACGTTACTCGTCGTTGTATCGATGGTTCTGTATACAGTCGTCGTCTATGCCGTGACTTACTTCTTCACACTGCTCGTTAGACGCAATAGCGGTGGGCTTATAGGTTCTGCTGTCTTTTTCATCGGCTACGCCTGGCTGAAATATGAGGCCTCGCGGTGGCCGTTGCCTTATCGAGTTCAGCTCCCCGCGTGGCTGCTCAATCCTTTCCAGACAGCGCTTGTATATCATCCTGCGCCAGGGCTGCTCTATTCGATCCTGGCACGTGTTGCTGTCATTCTGCTCATCACTTGCGCGTCACAATTTCTGCTCGAGAAAATTGAGATCCGCGCCTAAGTTCTCCGTTCAGTGCCACGGCGCGTATTTACTGGCTAAGGCAGCTTTACCTGCTGTTCGCCCGAGTGCAGCGGAATAATTCTTCCAGCCCAGTCGATATCACCCGGCAATCCATCGGGTAACGTAACCGTAGCTGTCCATTCGCCCGCAGTCTTTTTATACTGCACGGATACGACGCCGTGCGGCGTCGGCATGGTGGCTTCGGCATGGTCCAGCGGACCGAGATGCGGGGTGATGCGGACGGTCTTGAACTCCGGCGAGCCAGGAGCGATGCCGGCGACGATGGTCAGCAGGTCCAGCGTAGGGTGCGCGCTCCACGCATGCGAGTCGGATCGCGTGGGCTCGGGTGTTTCTGCCCAGGTGGAAAGACCCAGCGAAAGCATCTTCCGCCATGGACCGAGCTCGGCAATATATCGATCGCCAAGTTCCGCATGGACCATCGCCCGCGCGACATAATAGCGAAAATAATAACTGGCAGGCGATAACGTCACAGTGTTTGCACCTAAAGTTTTTCCAGGCGACGCAATCACTTTTTCCATCACGCTTTTCTGCTGGTCTTTTGGAATCACATCGAGCCAGACACCAAGAGAGTTCGCCTGCTGACTGTAGCTTTTCTTCTCCGGCGTGTCTGCGAGCAGCCCAGCCTTGTCATCCCAGTTCAAGCGCATGAGTGCGTCGGAGGCGCGCTGTGCCTGCGCTTGATAGCGTGCTGCGCGATCGGGCTCACCCGCTGCCTGCTCCAGTTCGGCAGCATCTTTCAAGCCTTCGATGAACTGCAGCGTCAGTGCGCTCGATCCGCCGTCAGCATCCTGTGGCGGCGAACCTCCGTCATAAAGCGGCGGGCTCCAATCGACAAATGGCCACCATTCGATCGTGCCGAGGAGGCCATCGGCATGCTGGCGTGCGGTGAACCAGTCAAGCGTGCTGCGTGTGCTTGGCAGAAGCATTTTGACGAATGAAGGATCGTCGCGATACATCCAGTAATCGTGCAGCATGCCAACCCACATGAGTGAGAACGGCGGAATAATCTGCGTAAGGTTCGACGGATAGCGGCTGCCGGTGAGGCCGTCAGTGAGCTGCGAATCGCGATAGGCCATCATGGCCTGGCGGCCAAGGCGATCGTCGCCGGTGACAGCGTAGGAAATCATGGCCTGAATGCGTGTGTCGCCGACATATTGCAGCTGCTCCCAGTAGGGCGTGTCCATGTAGGTCTCATGCGAGCAGAGCTGCGCAGTGCGCCAGCCGGTGTCCCAGATGCGCGCGAGCTCGGCGTCATTGCTGTTGAAGCTCGCCTTCTTCTCGAATGGATATGCGGTGTAGAAAGCGCCGATGCGAAGATCTGGCAAAGGTTCGGCACCGGTCTTCACTTCTACTTGCATGTAGCGCCAGGTGCGCCACCAGAGCGTTCGATATGTGTGCTCGCCGCCATCGACGAGAATCAGGTCCTGCATGCCTTCAATATGTCGGCCTTCGATTTCATTGCGATTGCCCTTTTCGCCCTTCGCGTCATAAAGGGCTTCTGCATACGTAACAGCAATAGATGCATTTTTGCCGCCCTTGACGGAAATGGCCGGATAGGCGGTGGTGAGCTGGTCGCGATCGAGCAGAAGGGTCACGTCGGCATTGGGCGGAATGCTATAAACGTCCTTGATGCGCCTGGTGTAGGCCAGGGGTGGCATGCCGGTCATTCGTACTTCGTGGCCTGCGTCTACGGAAGAGTACTGCATCGGCGGCAGTTCATCCTTCTGGAGGATCCAGCGTGTCGGGCTGTTGTTTGCACCGCGCGGAGCGGCTTCGCCTAGTGGTTCAGCTGGCATCCAGCCGACTTGATCGGCAGTCGCGGGCTGATCCCAGGCCCAGTTGATTTTGCGGCCGTCCATCACCTCAGATGGCCCTGCAGCGTAGTAGCCATTCATCTCGATGTGCCGCGTTGTGCGGCCATGCTCATGGCTCACCTGCCAGTCTTTGCCCGTGTTGATCGCTGCATTCGCAGGGTCTTCGGCAGACAGCACGAAAGCCGTCTGCGAACTCATCTGGGCGACAGCTGCTCCTGTTCCAAAGTTCCAGACAACTGCGGCGACCTGGTTCGCGCCTGCATGCAGGAAGGGTGCCAGATCGACAACTTCGTAACGCCAGTGTTGCACGTCAGCGAGAGCAGGGCCTGCACTGACACGCTGGCCATTGACGTGAAGTTCATAACGAGTGTCGCCACTCACATCGACCAGGAACTTTGCCGGAACGCCGGTCAGCGGGAGGGTCCGGCGAAAATACACGACATCGTAATCGCGAGCAGGGCCGTCGGGCGCAGCGATCCATTGTGCTTTCCATTCGGTGGGTACGACCTCCGAGTGTGCCGCCTGCAGAGATAATGCCAACACTGCAAGCAGGGCCAGGAACAACTTGTAAACCGATGCATGAGGAAGGCTTTTTGATCGCTTGAGGGTCATACTGCTCCTGTCCCGGTCGCGCAGCACTCACTTTCAGAGGTGCGTTGACTCACCAAGAAAAGTATCACTATCCGTGCGGCGCGAGTTCCAGTCAAAAGCGAATGAACAGAAGGCCGCACTGCTTTTTGCCCGGATCAGCGTGGCGGCAAGCGGTGATGGCTAGCTGCCGGGCAGCGGCGACTCTTTGTCCTTCCATGGGCAATGCCTGCAGCCGGAGTTGCAGCAGTAGCCGCGCTTGAGGTGGAAGGCCTCGGTGAAGACGAGATAGGGGCCATCCCAGTAGCAGTCTTCGTCGTCTCCGGATGAGGGCGGATCAGCGTCGTGGTTCATATCAGTCATGACCGGTGTTCGATGCAAACAGGTTGGTGCTGCGATGCAAAAGCAGTACGTTGTCGACAGTGAAACTGCCAGAGGGTGCAGTTTCAGGAGCAGGCTCGTTCGCACACTTGCCGCCGGTAAAGGTCACGGTTCGGCCCGGCACGGCGATAGGGCGGTCGCCCGGAACGACGATGCCGACGAGGTTCATCGGGTCCGCTGCGGCAATGGTAATGGGCGTATTTGAGTTTGCCTGACGGCGGCTTTCACGCAGGCTCTCGACCGCTTCCGGCAGGGCGAACTGCTCACCGCCGAAGCCGGACAGAAAGCGGCCGCCGCGCAATACGCCACGTGCTTCGAGCCGACGGAACATGGGCAGCAGATCGCGCCAGCGCGGCATGGTCGTCTCGCGTGTCAGCAGATCGCGAAAGACCACACCGTAACGAGAGAGCAGCGTCCAGCAGGCGGACTCGAGTTGCTGTTCATGCAGCTCTGCTTTTGATACGGTGGATTCGCCGATCACGGACGACAGCAGGCACCAGCGGCCTACGGTGTTGCGAGGACGCGTGACAGAGCGTGCGCGTGCAGGCGATGCAAAGGCCTGTTTGCGGCGAGGATCGACGAGCATGCGCAGACTGTCATAGCCGTCTGCTGTAACGAGACCTGCTGCAACAAGTTCCCACAGTGCGCGGCTGATGTCCGCCGCTGGAACGCTGAGCAGACGGACAAGGTCGGCTGCAAATACCGCGCCGTAGTGCTCGAAGCAGGCGCGCACTTTCAGTGCGAGTTCGCTTAATGCAGCGGTAAGTATAGGCTCGGAGATGGTTCGGTCGGCGAGACACATGTCCATCCACAGCGCAGTGTCGCGCAGGAAGAATGTAATGGGCGCCATGGATGTCGGAACGACGCGGCGGGGTGCGCCGTTGTCGGCTGAAGCGAAGGCAGGGTGCGGTGAGATGCGTCCCCAGCCGACGGCACCCGAAAGGCAGAGTGCGTCCAGCATGCGTGGATCGTAGTCGGTGACGCGCTGCGGCAGGAGTGATGTTTCCCACTCGACAGCCGGCGCTTCAAAACCTTCGAGTTGTCGGAGCGCTTCCAGAACACCAGCCTCGCCGGAGAGTTGAGACTGGGGCGCGAGATGCTGCCACTGGAGAAGCCATTGCATGTAGACGATCGGCGTGACAGCTTCAATCTGTTTGCGCAGGCTGTTGAGGGTGCGCTTGTGAATGCGTTGCAGCAGCCGGCGCTCGCACCATTCGATCTCGTGATCATGCGCGGGAGCTGTCAAGCCTTCGAAAACACCGCGGAGAATGCTGCCCTGCATCTCCATCGCTAGAAAAGCCTTGTAGACCTCGGCCGGCTCGATACCGAGGAACGCAGCGAGGCCGGTGGCTGTCACGGGTCCGAGGATATTCAGCCAGCCGTTGATGCATTTGCGCAGGGTGACCTCGTCCGGCGCTTTGCCGGCATGTTCGGCGGCACGGAGATAATTTGTTCCGTTTTCTTCGACAAAAACAGCACGATTTTTGCTGACGAGCCGCGCCATAAACAGCGGCCAGTCGCGTGCTTCGCGGCGCTCGAGGATCGTAGCCGGCACAAGGGCCAGCGCGTAGAGAAGATCGTGCAGTTCATGCTCGTCGCGAATGTCGGGCCAGCACTCTTCTCTCACCTGTGCAATGGCGTTGGGGTCGAGCCTGCCGGCGTCTCCGAGCAACTTGTCCGGCACCATGCCGCGCATGTTCACGGCGCGTGCGCGACGCTCTTCCTGCGGCGCATCATCAAGATAAGCATAAGGATTCGCGTTCAGCAATTCGTGCGCGAAGACCGAAGGCGTCGTGGTATCGACGGCAACGCAGCGGATGGCGCCGGACTCGATGCCGGCGAGTACCTGCTTCAAGCCATCGAGGTCCATCGCCTCCTGCAGAACGTCTTTCATCACTTCGCGAATGAGTGGATGATTCGGAATCTCAATGTCGCCTTCGATGTTCTCCTGGCATGCGGCAACGGAAGGAAAGACCGATGCGAGCAGGTCATCGCCGCGCGTGCGCTGGATCTGAGGCGGCACACGCTTGCCTTTCTGCATACGTAACAGCTGCAGACTGCGGCCTGCGTCCCAGCGCCAGCGTGCTTTGAAGATCGGTGAAGTGAGGGAGGCCTGCTGCAGGAGCTCGGTGACAGTTTCGACGGTCAGAAAGCGGAAGACATCGCTGAGCGGAAAACTGTGCTGCTCGGCGAGCGAGATGTTCAGCCCATTGTCGGTCGCGGCGGCCTGCAGTTCGAAGTTGAAGCCGCGACAGAAGCGCTTGCGCAGAGCCAGTCCCCATGCCTTGTTGATGCGGCCGCCGAAGGGTGCGTGCAGGATGAGCTGCATGCCGCCGCCTTCGTCAAAGAAACGCTCGGCAACGATATTTGTTAGGGACGGCACGGTGCCGAGCACGGCACGGCCAGCAACGACGTAGCTGATCATCTGCATGGCGCCGGACGCCGGAACACGACAGGTTTCCATCAGCCATTCCATGCTCGCGGCCACGTCAGGGTGAGTTGCGCTGATGTATCCGGGCAGCACTGCATTGTGACCGGAAGCCGGGATGCGCCGGCTGATTTCTTCTCGTAACTGAGAAAGATACGTACTGAGTTCGATCGTGCGCTGTGGCGCTTCACCCGCCCAGAAAGGGACATTGGGTGGCTGGCCATGGGCGTCTTCAACCAGCACGCGGCCAGCGCTTTCCACTTTCTGGATACGCCAGCTGGTGTTGCCGAGCAGGACGATGTCGCCGGCACGCGAATCCACCGCAAAGTGTTCGTCCAGCGTGGCAATCTGCACGCCTTCCGGCATCAGGATGACGGAATAAATCGCAGCGTCGGGAATGCTGCCGCCATTGGCGATGGCGACCATGCGTGCGCCGCGACGTGCCTGCAGACGGCCATGAATGCGGTCGCGCAGCAGGTACGAACCATAGCGGCCGCGCGAAGACTCGATGCCATCGGCCATCAGGCAGAGCAGTTCTTCATACTCTTCGCGTGCCAGGTCACGATAGGGATACGCCCGGCGGACCACTTCGTAGAGATCGTCTTCCTGCCACGGTTCGGCGGAGCAGGCGGCGATGATCTGCTGCATCAGGATATCGAGCGGGCAGGGCGGAATCTCGAGCTTGTCGAGATCGCCTGCGTGCATTGCCTGGATCAGAGCAGCCTGCTCCATCAGGTCATCGCGCGTGGTTGCGAAGAAGCGTCCCTTCGGAATGGCACCGCGCCAATGGCCGGCGCGACCGACGCGCTGCATGGCAGCACAGATGGCGCGTGGCGTGTTGATCTGGCAGACCAGGTCGATGGCGCCAATGTCGATGCCGAGTTCGAGCGAGGCCGTGGCGACCAGCAGCTTGATCTCGCCAGCCTTCAGGCGCCGCTCTGCTTCGTGTCTCAGCTGTCGCGAAAGGGAGCCGTGATGAGCTGCGACATTTTCTGGTCCTATGCGCTCGCCGAGTGAATAGGCAAGACGCTCGACCATGCGGCGGGTGTTCACGAAGACGAGTGTTGAACGATGCTCGAGGGCGAGTTCAGCGAGACGGTTGTAGACCGAATCCCAGATGGCGTTGCTGGCGATGGAGCCGAGTTCGTCGTCGGGAATTTCAATGGCAAGATCGAGCTTGCGACGCGTGCCCACCTGCACTATAGCGGGCTGGTTCCGATTTTCGCGGCTCGATTTGCAAGATGCGGATCCCTCCACTTCGCTTCGCTCCGGTCGGGATGACAAGAGTGGGAAGTGTGCATCTGGTCGGGATGACAAGAGTGAGGAGGGGGACGAGGGAGGCCGTGGACATCCTACGAGAAACTCGCCAACCAGTTCGATTGGATTCTGTGTTGCCGAAAGACCAATGCGTTGTGGTGGCGTGCTCAGGCCGGTCAACGAGCCGGCGGGTGTCAACCGATTTTCACCGCAGACCAGCGCGTCGAGCCGCTCGAGCGAGAGGGCCAGGTGTGCACCGCGTTTGTCGTCGGCGATCGCATGAATTTCATCGACGATGACGGTGCGGACGCGGCGCAGGTTTGCGCGGCTTTTGTCTGCGGTCAGCAGGATGTAGAGAGACTCGGGCGTCGTTACAAGAATGTGCGGCGGACGCCTGAGCATGAGGCGGCGCTCGGATTGCAGCGTATCGCCGGTGCGCACTGCTGTCCGCACCGGCGAACAAAGCAGGCCGCGTTCGAGGGCGAGTTGCTGGATCTCTGCCAGCGGCTGTTCGAGGTTCTTGCGGACGTCGTTCGAGAGGGCTTTGAGCGGCGAGATATAGACGACTTCGGTCACGTCATCGAGCGAGCCATCGATAGCTTTGCGGATGAGCTTGTCGATGCAGATGAGGAATGCCGCGAGCGTCTTGCCGGAGCCTGTGGGGGCGGAGATCAGCGTCGCCTGTCCGGCGAGGATAGGCGGCCAGCCAGCGTCCTGCGGCTCGGTGGGCGTGCCGAAGCGGCTGACGAACCACTCCTGTACGACAGGATGTGCCCACGCAAGGCTGGCGGGAATGTCGCTGGCAGGATTTTCGAGGATGGCACCGGGGGACAGCATGAATGCCTAGTGTAGCGCCGATTCGCCCAGAATTGCCGCTCTTTGTTCGCCTGTAAAACCCGCGATGATTATGAAGGCTTTACGAAATCCGTCGGCACGCTTTATGTGGCCGGGTCTTGAATAAAGATATCGGCAACATACCGATGAAGAGGAACTATGAGTGCATTTCAGACATATCGGCCACTTGTGGTAGATGCGAATCAATGCAAGTCAGACCTGACGATTGCGGCAGACAACGGCTTCCGTCATGTGAAGCGCGGCGAGTGGATCATCCGCGGCGAAAACGGCGAATGCTACGTTGTCGACAATTCATTTTTTCAGCGCACGTTCGCGCCACTCGACGGCGCGGTCGCATGTGGTCAATCTGCTGAAGGTCGTCACTACGGAAGCTAGCCCGACGCTATTGCTTCGTGTCATCAGCCGGAAGAAAGGCGTAGCTCACGAAGGCGACCCGCGTGCTGTCCGGCGACCAGGAGGGCACATTCATTGTGCCCTGCCCTCCGAAGAGCTTAGCCAGCAGTGTGATTTTTCCATCGGCCATTGACATCAGCTGCAGGGTGACGTCCTGGTTGGCAGGATGGCCAGTGACACCGGGCTCGTAGGCGATGAAAACCATCCACTTGCCGTCCGGCGAAATGTGCGGAAACCAGTCATTGGTTTCGTCGTGGATTACCTGCTCCTGCGCAGATCCGTCGGCATGCATTTTCCATATCTGCATGTGGCCGCTGCGTTCCGAGTTGAAGTAAATGAACTGGCCGTCGGGTGAATATTCCGGTCCGTCATCGAGACCTTTTGTCGTGGTCAGTCGCTTTTCGGCGCCTCCTGCCGAGGGGATGGTGTAGATATCGTAATCGCCGTTGTGATCATTGGCAGCGGCCCCGTTGCGACCGGCGGTGAAGGCGAGGGTCTGACCATCGGGCGACCAGCCATGCCAGTAGGAAGGCGCATCGGCCGTGAGCTGCTGCGGCTTGCCGCCGGTGATCGGCACAGTGTATATGCGCGAACCGCCGGCCTGCGTGCCATCTGAAAAAGCTATGCGTGTGCCATCAGGCGAGAAGCCGTGGTCGTTGTTGATGGCCGTGGAACCGTTGATTTCGATCGCCGCAGGGCCACTGCCGACGATCGGGCCGGTCTGGACGATATTTGCGCTGATCTTGTGCAGCTTGCCATCTTGATTGATAAGGAAACCGGAGTTGTCGCGGAACCAGTTGGGCGCTTCGAAATGGCCCGCTTCCGTATAGACGACGCGTCGATCGCTGGAGGCAATCGGCACCACCTCGAGCGTACTGTGCAGCACAGTCGGCGCATCTGTTTTCGGCGGCATCGTCTCGAGCTTCACATTTTCGAAGACTGCAGTTTCGCTGACGTCCTTGTCATGCGAACAGACTGCCAGGCCAACATAGAAGGGGGCGTGCAAAGGGAGCTTCATGGCGGCGCCGGAATTTTGCCATTTGCCATCGGTTGCTGCGTAGGAGATGTAGAAAAAGTCACCGCGTTTTTGGATGCGCACGTTCGGCGGAGCAGAAACATTCAATTCGATCTCCCGTGTAACGTCGCCGGTGGCCTTGCGGTATTGCAGAGAGGTGAGGCCGTCGCCATGGCGCGCGACGTCAACATAGGCGGAGTCTGGTGCAAGGCTCTGGCGGATCATGAGCATGGCCTTGCGATGGTTATTGCCGGTGGCGCCGGCGAAGGAAATATTGGAGCTCAGCGTTATGTCGCCTTCAACCTTTTTCCAGACGAAATGCAGGTCATCGGCTTTGAACCAGGTGTTGTCGCCGCTCCCTGAAACGGTGTAGCTCTGATGCGCTGCCTCGTACTTCGCGGACCCGGCATGCAGGATGGTGCCAAGATCGTTTTGACCGGTGAAGATGCCGAGCGTATTCGAAGAGCCTTGCCCGAAGGCAGTGAAAGAGGCGAGGAGCAGAGAGCAGAGTGCCGAGCAGCGAATGAACAAGTGCGTCTCCAGGACCGGAATCCGAGTCGCAACATGATATCGCTATCATCCCTAAAGTGGGAAGCGACCGGGCAGGTTAGCGAAAAAAGCCTGGTCAGGGAACCTCGTTGGCTATACTCCGCGCTTGCCCGCGCCTGCAGGCCGGCCTTCATTGCCGGAGCGATGCAGCGGCGGCGGCGGCAGTTTGCCCCACAGCGCGTGATCGTAAACCGTCGGCGTGAGCTCGTTGTGGCCGGTCGTGAAGGTCATGGGCGCCGGCGTGCCCTTGCCGTCGGGCGATGGGTCAAAAGTGATGATGATCTGGCCGCCCGAAACTTTGAAATGACCGAAGCTGGTGATCTCGTCATCGCCATGCGGGCTCTGCGAGACAGTGGCTGTGCCATCGGCGCCAAGGCTCAGATTGATGCCGTGGTGTTTTAGGGAGTATTCCTGCATCTCGCTCTGCGAGAGTGACTCGGTCTTGGTGCGGGTTTCTCCGCTGTATTCGCCCGCGTATTTTTGCAGTTCCTTGTCGGGCTTGGGACCTTTGTCTTTCGCGTGCATGGCGGGTAGAGCCATGGCGAGCAGGAGAGTTACGGCAAATGTTCGCAGTGTAGAAATCGACTTCATGCCGACATCATAGACGCGAGGCCATGATGTCGGCTAGAAGTAGATCGGTCGCGGGGCCTTACCTGCGTGCAGGAACCGTCTTACCAGCAGCAGTCTTAATCGTGAATCAACAGCAGAGCAACGCCATGTCGCGGCACCTGCACCTGGTAGCCGTCGTTCAGTGTTACCTCTTTGCCGCTCCAGACATCCCTCGCCTTAGCCCCGGCTTTCAGCCCGACGGACTGCAGATGCAGCGTGACAGGAGCCGCCGATTCGCTGCGGTTGAAGAGTGCGATGGCCTTGCCTTGGGCAAGCGTGCGCGCCCAGACCTCGTACGGGCCATCCGCGGTGACACGGTCGCCCTGTTTGCCGAGACTGTCCTGGTCGATCGCGACGGCGTCCTTATTCTTGAGGATCGACAGCGTTTCCGGCGACATTTTGGACAGATCGTTACCGGCGAGCAGCGGTGCGGCAAGGATCGCCCACAGGCTCATGTGCGTCCGGTATTCATCGCCAGTCATGCCGCCATTGCCGACTTCGAGCATGTCCGGATCATTCCAGTGGCCGGGCGCGGCGTATTTTGACAGGCCGGCCTGCGAGAAGCCGATTTCGGCCATGCGCGCGTAGTTGTCTTCAATGTCGCCCGTCGTCCGCCACAGGTTGCCGCCGACGGATGGTCCCCATGTCCAGACGCTGTCCCAGCCGTATTGGCAGAGACTGAAAATTATCGGGCGGCCGGTAGCGAGCAGCGACTGGTGCATTTTCTCGTAGGCCTCGCGCATCATGGCGTAGGCTGCCGGGCTGCGCTCATTGCCAGTCTGTTTCTTCATGATCTCGCCGTAGGAGCAGAGATCGTACTTCAGGTAGTCCATGCCCCAGCCGGCGTAGGTCTTCGCATCCTGCGCTTCGTGCTGGTAGCTGCCTTCGTAGCGGGCGCAGGTCTGCGGACCGGGTCCGGAGTAGATGCCGATCTTGAGTCCCTTGCTGTGCACGTAGTCGGCCAGCGCCTTCATGTCGGGAAACTTTTCATTGGCCTGGATCTCGCCGGCGGCGTTGCGCTTGCCCTGCCAGGTGTCGTCGATGTTGACATATATGTAGCCGGCATCGCGCAGGCCGGAAGAGACAAGGTAGTCGGCGGCGGCACGCACGTCCTTGTCGTTGACGTGTTCGGCGAAGTGGTTCCAGCTGTTCCAGCCCATGGGTGGAGTAGCGGCCAGGGTGGAATCGGCGTAGGCGGCGGGAATGACGAGGCTGAGAAGCAGGGCGCCGAAGATGCTGGCGACGGCACGTTTTTGTGCGGCGAATGACTCTTTGATTGTTAGCCGATGAGTGAACAGATTCGATGACTGCTGCTTAACGTGCAATGAAAGATCCTCCGCGATGGCGAGTCCAATCTATGATGCCTGCCCGGACCCGTCAACCCGGCGTGGACTGGACTGGTGTCCCGGCGCACTTTCGGAGCGTGATCCCGGCCGCAGCTTTCATATTCCAGCGAAAGATTCACGCGAGGCTGCTAGACTTCTGCCCATGATTGAAGCAGCGCTGTCGATGGCCAAAGTACAGTTTGCGCATAACAACTGGGCGAACGAATCACTCCTCAACTTCCTGCAAACGATGCCGGCCGAGCAGTACCAGCAGACACCCTGCAGCGGCAATGGGTCTATAGGCGCGACCGTCGCTCACCTCGTGCTGGTGCACCAGTCGTGGCTGGAATGGCTGAGCGGCAGCCTTCCGTTGAAGGAAGCGTTCGCGCTGCCGAGTCAGACGGCGTCCCTGGGCACAGCGGCTGCCGCTTTGGAGCGCTGGCAGCGTGTCAATGAAATTACGGACGACTTCATAGAGGGACTCACGCCGGAAGATTTCGTGACCGAGCGTCCCTTTGTCACGCCGGGCGGATTCTCTTCGTCGCTGCCGCTGTGGGAGATGCTGCTGCAGGTGACGAGCCACGGCGTCCACACCCGCGGGCAAATTGTCAGCGCTATCCGCAGTACCGGCACGAAACCAGTCGAGGTCAGCTTCCTGCAGTTCTGCCTGAAGACCAAGCAGGACAGCGTGGTCGAGGACGAGCCTCCGGTCGAGGGCGTAGTGGAAGGCTCCGAGAATCTGTAGAGATCAGCGCGTAAAGTCGCCTGATTTGCCACCGGACTTGCGTTCCAGCTGCACGTTGCGGATGACTATGCCCTTGTCGAGGGCCTTACACATGTCATAGATGGTCAGCGCGGCGACTGAGGCGGCCGTCAGCGCTTCCATCTCTACGCCGGTAGGGCCAGTGGTCGCGGCTGTGGCGTGGATCGCCACACCGCCTTCTGTGACCGTGGCCGATACATCTACATAGCTGAGCGGGAGGGGGTGGCAGAGCGGGATCAACTCGGCTGTGCGCTTGGCTGCCTGGATGCCGGCAATGCGTGCGACTTCGAGCGGATTGCCCTTGGGGTTCTGCGGGAGAGCGGCGAGCACCTCGGCGGAAAGGGCGACGAAGGCGGAAGCCTCGGCTTCGCGGCGGGTGGAGGCTTTCGCGCTCACGTCGACCATGCGCGCATCGCCGGATTCATCGAAATGGGATAGCTTGCTCATGCATGTACAGGGTAGCTGGTCTGTGAGCCGTGTGCTGCGCGGCTGACTTCAGTAGGCCAGCAGCACGCTGACTTCGTCACCGGCGACCAGCTCCTGCCGGTCGGGCGGAATAACGATGAAGCAGTTGGCCCGTGCCGTTGCGGCCAGGTCGCCGGAACCCTGCCAGGGGATCGGCGTTACGTCGGCCCGGTCCCAGGCGGTCGAGAGAGACGCGGGCAGGAAGCGCGTCAGTCCACCCTTGTGCTTGAAGGGCGAAGTGATGCGGGCGCGGGCGAAGAGTGGCTGCGGGTTGAGTTCGCCGCCCAGAGCACGGATCAGCGGAGCGGCGAACAAGGCAAACGTCACCATGGTGGAGACAGGATTTCCGGGCAGGCCGAAGAAGTACTTCTGCGGTTCGCCTGCGGGTAAGTGGCCGAGCACCACCGGTCGGCCGGGCTGCATGCGCACGCCGGTAAGCAGGAATGCGGCACCGAGCATAGTCAATACCTGCTCGACAAAATCGAACTTGCCCATGGAGACACCGCCGGACAGCAGGACCAGGTCAGACTGTATGGCGGTCTCGATTGAGCGCTGCAGATCTGCGAGGGTATCGCGCGCAATTCGCAGGCGCACAGGAATCGCCCCGGCACGTTCTACCTGGGCGGCGAGCGAATAACTGTTGGAGTTGCGGATCTGAAAATCCTGAACGGGCTCGCTGGGCTCGACCAACTCATCGCCAGTCGCGAGGATGGCGACGCGCGGCTGCCGGTAGACTTCGACCGTAGCGGCGCCACACGAGACGGCCGCGCCAATATGCATCGCGGACAGGCGCGTACCTGCCGGGACGATTACCGTCCCGCTGCGTGCTTCCGCGCCTGCCGGGACGACATTCTCTCCGGGCTGCAGCGAGCGGCCTGCGTGTGGAAGGATGCCAGTTTCGACAACGTCGGCATGTTCAACCATCAGCACGGCATCGGTGCCGTCCGGCATGGGCGCGCCGGTCATGATCTCGACTGCTTCGCCGGGTTGGACGGAGAGGGTCAGCGGCGGCTGCCCGGCACGCAGTAGCGCGATCACTTTCAGCGGCTGACCGTTTTGTAGGTCGGCTGAACGGACCGCGTAACCGTCGCGTGTCGAGCGATGAAACGGCGGCTGGTTGCGGTCGGCATGGAGAGATGTTGCCAGGCAGCGGCCGAGCGCCTGCTCAATGGAGATGGTCTCAGTCTGCGCGGCTCCGGGCAGACGAGCCGCATGGGCAGTGACCAGGGCGGCTGCTTCGGGGTAGTCGAGGAGAATTTCTGCTTGCTGGGGCATAGGCTGATTGAAGATTATGCTTTTGTCGAATCTCACGTCTCCGGAGCGAGACAGGGGCGCCCGCAATGCGGTTCTAAAAACAGAAACGCCGCCCGGATGGGGCGGCGTTTCTATCCACAGTGTGAAGCTACTTCTTGCCAGCGTTGTACTTCGTCGCCTGCTTGCTGCCGATCTCCTGTAGAACTGCCTTGGCATCGTTCGCCATGGGTCCGTTCGGATCGAGTTCGAGGTACTTGGTATACGCTTCTTCAGTTCCCGGAGGCGCGATGATCTTCTGCGTCTTCGGGTCGACTGTCGCCTTGTTGATAAGCGCCTGTCCCTTCAGGTAATAGGGAATCGGCTTCTTCGGGTCGACGGCGATGGCCTTGTCGGCGGCGGCTACGACGGCTTCTGTCGGAGCGCCGGACTGAGCCAGAACGATCGTTTCATTCGAGTAGTACATGCCGGCGTTGTTGGGCTCGATTTTGGCGGCAGCCTCGTAAGCATTGGTCGCCTCGGTAGTGTTCGGCGGCGTGGACTTGGCATAGGCTTCGCCCAGTGCATTGTTCGCTCCGCCTTCGATCTCAGGCAGCGGCTTCTTCGAAGCAGCATCCAGTTCGATAGCCTTCTTCAGGCTGGTGATGGCGTCTGAATACTTCTTCTGGCCATCCTGTGCGATACCCAGTTCGAGCCAGAGAACAGCGGAGTCTGCCTTGATCTGCGTACCCTGGGTCATCAACGCTGCGGCATCATCATACTTCTTGGCCGTGATGTCAGCCCGGGCGTCCGCCAGCATGCCGTTCAGCTTCTTCACATCCTGATTTTCCTTCTGGATGCCGGCATTTTTCTGCTTCGCATCGGCAATTGCCTTCTGCTGTTCAGGCGGCAACTGCTTAATGTATTCGGCACGCGTCAGGTCGAAGTCCTGCGTGACGCTCTGGCCGGCTGCGAACTTGACGTCCTTGAAGAAGTCGATGGTTTTCGGTGTGCCAGTCTTCGGATCTTTCTGGGTCAGCAGCAGGACGTAGGTTCCGGGCGCGATGCCGTCACCTTTGTAATCACCGTTCGCGTCTGTCGTGAAGGTGTATTTGGTGTCCTTGCCGTCGGTGCTTAAGCGGACATCTGTGTTGGCGAGGGCCACGCCGACCGGATCCTGCGCATGGCCGTGAACCGACGCTGTCTTGTCCTGTGCCTGCGCCGTAGCCGGAACGAGACCGGGAAGAATTGCCAGCGCGATTGCCGCCAGCCAAAGTTTGAAGTGCCGCATGAGTCGTTCTCCTCTTGATCTTTAGATCGTCTGATCTCTATGAAGTCGCCGGATTAGAAGTGTTGATCATCTCAACTTGCCTGCTGAGGGTTGGTCGCGTATGCGATTGGATCGTCCACGCCCGCCTCGGCAAACGCCCGAAGCCGCAGAACGCAACTCTCACAAACGCCACAGGCGATCGTCTCACCCGAATAGCATGACCAAGTTACATGGAATGGAGCGCCCAGTTCAAGGCCGAGCCGAACGATCGCATGCTTGCGAAGATGGATGAGCGGGGTACGGATTTCGATGTCTCCCTCGCGCGTGCCGGCGCGAACCAGCTGCTGAAAGGCCTCATAATACGCCGGACGGCAGTCCGGATAGCCGGAACTATCCTGCTCGACCGCGCCGATAAAGATCGTTTTGGCTCCGAGGACTTCCGCCCAGCTGACGGATGCTGATAAAAAATGGGCATTGCGGAAGGGTACATAGGTCACCGGTATGGACGATCCGGTCGCGTCGGCGTCGGGACCACCCTCACCGGCCATCGGTATGTCGATGGCATCGTCTGTGAGCGCCGAGCCGCCGATCACGCGAAAGATGTCCACACGGATGGGCAGAAGTTGCTGCAGTCGTAAAGACTGGGCGATGGCCCGCGCACTTGCAAGTTCCTTCAATTCCGTGCGCTGGCCGTAGCTGAAGTGCAGGGCATAGACCTCAAAGTCCTGCGCGGCAATGGCAGCGCATACTGCCGAATCCATTCCGCCGGAGAGACAGACAACAGCCCTGGGGCGGCCTGAAGTTGAAGATGCTGCGGATTGATCCTGATCTGGCAAGAAGCTATTCACCTCACTGGCACACCTCGTTTGTGATGCTTGCAGCTACGCAATCGCTGCAGTCCGGCGGGACATTGCCCATAAACCTGTCAAAAATCGGCCAGAGTTCGACAGGTTCCGCCTTGATGCAGCGTTCATTTGAAACGGGGTAAACAGTAGCATGCCAGCCAGGACAGTAAATTTGACCAAGGTGTCATCAGATACAGCAATATCAGGCATGCCGTAATTTGGTGGAAACCCTTCGGACGTCCTGTAAGACCTCAGTCCTGCACTTTCGGGCACAATACTCTAAGGCACAGATGAGCCGGCGACGGGAGTACCTGATGGTCGTCGGAACACTATACGGGTTAAGGGAGAATTCTGGATGAAGCACCTAGTGATCGCGGGGATGTTCCTCGCCATGGCGTCGACTGCCGCAACGGCGCAGGTGAATGCGGGTGAGCAGAAGTCTGACTCGAAGCTGCCGTTCACCGTGACGCAGGTCGCAACGCTGAGTCTGCCATGGAAGATCGCATTTCTGCCTGATGGGCGCATGCTCATCACCGAAAAGGTTGGCGGTCTGCAGATGGTCACACAGCAGGGCGCGAAGACACCCGTCGCCAATGCCCCGGCCGTGCTGTGGGAGGGTCAGGGAGGGATGCTGGGCGTGTACCTGTCGCCGCATTATGCCGAGGATCACAACGTCTACCTGACCTACTCCGAGCCTGGAGAGGGCGGTTCCGGTCTCGCGCTCGCACGCGCACAACTGAAGATCGACAACGATACGGCCAGTCTCGAAGGGCTAAAAGTTATCTGGCACGATGGCGCCCCGGGACAGGGCGGACAGTTCGGCGCGGAAGTCGCTTTCTCGCCTGATGGCAAATACCTCTTTCTCAGCAGCGGCGACCGCCAGCGTATGACGCCGGCCCAGGATCCCAACCAGCCGCTCGGCAAGATTCTGCGGCTGACGCTGGACGGCAAACCGGCCCCGGGCAATCCCATGGCAGGTAAGACCGGCTCGGCGACTGTGCCGATTATCGATCCGCCTTCGGACACGGAAAAGGCCAAGACCGCCCCCGTGGTACGGACGTACACCTTTCCTGGTCCGAACCTGACACCCGCCGAAACATGGAGCACCGGGCACCGTACGCCTTACGGCCTGGCCTTTGGCCCCGATGGGCGGCTATGGGAGCTGGAGCACGGTCCCCGCGGCGGCGACGAGTTGAACCTCATCGAGCCCGGCAAGAATTATGGCTGGCCGCTGGTCTCTTACGGACATAACTACAACGGCGTACCCATTCCCAATCCGGATACGCGACCCGATCTGACCAAGCCTGTCATTTACTGGGTGCCCGTTATCGCGCCGGGCAACCTGATGTTTTACAAGGGTGCCATGTTCCCGCAGTGGGATGGCTCGGCCATCATCAGCGGGCTGGCATCGCAGACGCTGATCCGCGTCGTGTTTGACGGCAAAGGCGGAGCCAGGGCGGTCGACCGTTGGGACGTAGGCCACCGGGTCCGCGACGTTGAAGAGGCCCCGGATGGAGCACTGTGGATGATCGAGGATGCGAAGCCCGGTGGTCTCTTCCGCCTGACACCCGCAGGAACGGCAGTGTCGACGCCCGCGGCGCAGCCAGCTGCGCAGCCTGTAGCGGCCGCTTCGGGTAGTCATGATGCGAAGAGCATCATTGCGAACAACAGCTGTACCTCCTGCCATCGCATTGGAGCCGAGGGCGGAGAAATCGGGCCCTCACTGAACGGCGTAGGTACGCGTCGCACGCCGGAGCAGATTGCAGCGGTGATCGCGCATCCTCCTGCAAAGACCAGTGCCGGAGCACCCAATCCTATGCCTTCCTACGCGACCAAGATCACGGGAGACGACCTTACCAGCCTGGTGCACTACCTCAGCACACTGCCGGCCCAACCCTGAGCAGGCAGCCGTGAAACGAATCGCCCGGGCGCGGCTCGGCCACTCGTGACTGAGCCAGACTGGCGTAAATGCGCGGGCATCCTGGATCGAACGGGATTACGATAGAGGGCGATGCCCCTCAACTATCTGCGCCGGCTCTCGGGACGGGAACGCACCGATGCGGCTAACCGGCAGCTGGCGCGCTACCTCGCATTCGTTGCCGGGGCAGCGAATGCCGGCGGTTTTCTGGCCGTGCGGCAATACACCTCGCACATGTCCGGCATCGTCTCGGCGATGGCCGATAATCTGGCACTCGGTCGCATATCCCTGGTCTTTGCGGGTCTGTCTGCTGTGTTCTCGTTTGTTGTCGGCTCAGCCAGCACGGCCATGCTGGTGCGCTGGGCGCGGGCGCGCGACTTCGAGAGTGAATATGCACTGCCACTTTTCGTCGAGTCCTGCATGCTGCTGATCTTCGGGCTGACCGGGCGAGCCTTCGAGGGGCGTCGCGTGCTGGGCACGGTGATGCTGCTCTGCTTCACCATGGGCCTGCAGAACGCGATCCTGACGAAGGTGTCCGACGCAGTGATCCGCACCACGCACCTGACCGGCATGCTGACGGATGTCGGCATCAAGCTGGGCCGTATGTTCTATGCGGCGCTGCATCGCGAGGCCATGACGACAACTGTCGAACTCAGCAAGCTCTGGCTTTTGACTTCACTGATCACGCTATTCTTCATCGGCGGGGTTACCGGTGCACTCGGGTTCAAACAGGCTGGCTTCCTGTTCACACTGCCGCTTTCCGCCATACTGCTGTTTCTTGCGCTAGTTCCGATGGTGGATGATGTGCTGGCCAGGTTTCGTTCACAGCGCCCGGAAACCCCAGATCGATAACGGACGAAACATTGGTGGCGGCGGCTGTTGCAGCGACCTTTCTAAACGTCGGTCAACGCATTTCGCTAGCAGGTTTTCCAACCAAAGGCTGACGCTCAGCCTATTCGTTTCCGGCTAGACTCTGCCCATGAATGTTGCGTACATCCTTGCTACCAGCCTCGCCAGCACGACGAAACTGGCAACCATGATTCTTCCCCAACTCGAGCAGGGCAACCACGGCGCGGACGTTGCCGGCATCTTCTTTTTTGACGATAACCTGTTCTGTCTGCGCGCTGGCGATCCCATTGGCGAGCGCTTATCGCGCATCGCAAAGGAGCGGAACATCCTGCTGATGGCCTGCGACCAGTGCGCGGTCCGGCGCAATCTTGCCGAGGGCAAGCTTGAACAGTGCGGCAGCGGCCAAGTGACACCGCGCGGACTGGTCGAGGGTGTGCAGGTCGGCTGTTTCCCTCAGTTATACGCGGCGCTCGCGGGCAATCCACCTGATTACGTCATCACTTTATGACCAACGACAGTCTCGGCCGGAGGGTTCGCAGGCGGAGACACCCCGGCGGTAGTCACCGCTGATTCCTGGCAGGTTGGATAACTGACACCGAGGCCCCTGCCGATGGGCAGGGCTTTCCGTTGCAGGAGTCGGCTGTGGGCTCACTATAATTCAAGTTGATGCCCACCCATATCCGCGCTGCTGTTGCAGCCGATGCACCCATCATCTTGAGATTGATCCGTGGACTCGCGGAGTACGAACGGGCTGCTGACGAGCTTGCCATCGGTGAGGCCGAACTGCTTCGCGATGGGTTCGGTAACCGACCCGCCTACGAATGCCTGATTGCCGAACTCGACCAGAAGCCGGTGGGGTTAGCGCTTTTTTTCCCGATCTACTCCACCTGGAAGGGCCCCAGCATTCATCTTGAAGATCTGTTCGTGCTGCCGCCGGCGCGTGGTCTGGGCCTTGGCAAGGCGTTGCTCAAGCGTGTTGCGTCCATTGCCAGGGAACGCGGTTGCGCGAGACTGCAGTGGGACGTGCTCGACTGGAACCAGCCGGCGATTGATTTCTACCAGTCGCTCGGTGCTGCGTTCATGACCGAGTGGCGCATCATGCGCGTCACCGGCCCGGCACTGGAATCGCTGGCACAGGAATAGGGCGCCGGCGTGAGGAAGAGATGGAGCAGAAATTGGCTATAAAGAAAATCCGTGTCATCGGTGGTGGACTGGCTGGTCCGGAAGCTGCGCTGGTTGCGGCTTCCCGCGGATGTGCAGTGGATCTATACGAGATGCGACCGGTCAAGCAGACGCCGGCCCACCAGACATCGGATTTCGGCGAACTGGTGTGCTCGAATTCGCTGAAGTCAGAAAGTGAACACACGGCACCCTGGCTGCTGAAGCAGGAGATGCGTCGTGCCGCCTCGCCCCTTCTGCGCTGTGCCGATGCGACCGCTGTTCCCGCCGGCCATGCACTCGCCGTCGATCGCGTGGAGTTCTCCCGGCTGATTGCGGAAGCGCTCGAGCATGAGCCGAACGTCACGATCCATCGCGAAGAAGTCACTTCGCTCGAGGACTACGACGGCATCACGATCGTAGCGAGTGGGCCGCTGACCTCCTCACCACTGGCCGATGAAATTGCTCGATTGACGGGCGCGGACCATCTTGCGTTTTACGATTCGATCAGCCCGATAGTGGACGCGGATTCGATTGATCGCGACCGGGTATACATGGCGGCGCGCTGGGATAAAGGCACGGCCGATTACATCAACTGTCCCTTTACGAAGGAAGAGTACGACGTATTTTATGAAGCCCTTGTGTCGGCGGAAAATGTCGAGGCAAAGGAATGGGAAAAGCTGGATTACTTCGAGGGCTGTCTGCCCATTGAGGAACTGGCGCGGCGCGGCCGGGACACACTGCGCTTCGGATGCATGAAGCCTGTGGGCTTGCGCGATCCGCGGACAGGGAAGACGCCCTGGGCAGTCGTGCAATTGCGCTGCGAGAACCTGCGCGCCGATTCGTATAACCTGGTCGGCTTTCAGAATCATTTGAAGTTCGGCGAGCAGCAGAAGGTGCTGCGGCTGATTCCTGGGCTGGAGAATGCGAAGTTCCTGCGCTATGGCCAGATCCATCGCAATACGTATATACAGTCGCCGGCTGTACTCGATGAAACGTTGTCGATGAAGAACCGTCCGGAGATCCTGTTTGCCGGCCAGATTTCCGGTGTCGAGGGGTATACCGAGTCCATCGCGACGGGATTGCTTTGCGGAGTGTATGCAGCGGAGCGCGCGCATGGTCGCGAACCGCAGCCTGTGCCGCGGAGTACGGGACTGGGATCGTTGGTGAACTACATCACGCACGCCGAGTTGAAGCGGTTCCAGCCGGCAAATATCACATTTGACCTGCTGCAGCCGTTGGAAGAAGCACTGCGAAAAAAAATCCGCGATAAGCGCGAACGGCATAAGCTGCAGTGCGAGCGGGCGCTGGCGAACTTCGAAGCATGGTGGGTTGGCCAGCGAGATACAATCCTCGCCTGAGATCTATTGGTCTTCGTCGTCAAGCTGGGCAAAGAGCCAGTCCAGTTCCAGATAGATCGGTGTTCCTTCCACCTCAAAGCGCCGCGTCTCGATCCAGGCATTTGCTTTGCAGAACCGGCCCGTGCGGGTTTCGGGCTCGATGAGCCAGATATTCTGAATGCCCATCTGCTGATAGTCGTGAGCGAGACGCTGGGTCTCTGTGTAGGTGTCATATTCGGAGAGGATTTCGATTGCAATAAGCGGAGGATCGCTTGCTGTTTTTTCCTTCTGTCTGCGAAGGCCATCCGCGCGGTGATCGACAATCACATCCGGCAGACGCACCCTGGTTGAAGAAACGCGGGTCCGTGCTTCCACGGCCACTACCACGGACCAATCTTTCTTATGCAGGATGAACCAGTGACTGATCAGGGCTTGAATCGCGCCGTGCGCGTACATAATCATCGGACGCTCTTTCAGTTCGCCGTCGATATACTCGACGTCCGGTTTGAAGCGGGTATTCTGCAGGTAGTCTTCGATGCTGATCAGTGAGGTAGTCGCCATTCGTCACCCTGTGACGGATTATATTCCGCCTGCTCAAGTCGCAAGGTACGGCAAGCCCGCTGACTTATAAATCTGCTGCATGTACTGCATGTCCCGCAGACCTTCTTCGCCGGACATCTTCGGGGTCAGGTTGCTGTCGATGCAGGTCGCGAAATAGTCCGCCTGGCGGGCGAACTGCCAGGGATCTTGCTGCTTCTCCGGCTCATCGATTTCTGTCGCCTGGTCGCCTTTGCTCTTGCTGTTGATGTGCGCCTTCAAATGCAGACCCTGGTAACCGAAGGCAGGCTCCATGTGCAGCGTGCCTTTGGAACCATGCACCCGGTAAAACCCCTCCATCCCCGCGCCATACGTCGAATTGCAGCTGGCGACAATGCCGGAGGGGAACTTCATGGTCCACGAAATGTTCTCTTCCACTTCGTTGAAGCGGCCATCGCGGTCAATCACTGAACCGAAAGCTGAGATCGCAGACGGTTCTTCGCCCGTCAGGTAGCGGCAGGCATTCAGTGAATACACGCCGACATCCATCAGCGGACCGCCGCCGGCGAGTTTGCGGTTCAGTCGCCACTCGCCCGGCGAGATGTTGAAGCCGTTAGCGCTCTCGATCGCCTGCACCTGCCCGAGCGCGCCGCTGCGGATGATTTCGATCGCGCGCAGGTTGGTCGGCTCCAGCTGGCAGCGATAGGCGATCATCAGCTTGCGGTTGGCCGCGGAACAGGCCGCGATCATCGCCTTTGCATCGGAAACGCTGGTGGCCATCGGCTTTTCGCACAGCACGTGCTTGCCGGCCTTCGCCGCGCGAATGGTGTACTCGGCGTGCATGCTGTTGGGCAGCGCGATGTAGACTGCGTCGATATTCGGATTGTTGCGGATCTCGTCGAAATTCCCGTACGTGTAGATGGAACCCGCCGGCACGTTATACTTCACGGCGTTTTCGTGTGCTTTTTCCGGATGGCCGCTGACCAGGCCCGTGACTTCGGACAGGGTCGACTGACGGCTTGCGGGCATAAAGTGGTCGAGCGAAATTCTTCCCAGGCCCACGATGCAGTAGCGAATCTTTTTGCCGCCGGGCGTCGTCGGTTGATAGGGCGTGGCAACGGCCTGGGCAAAGGCACGAGGCAGCAATGCGGATGCGGAAGCAGCAGCGGCAAGACGACTGAAATCACGGCGCGAAAGGGTCATCGACAACCTCGACAGGCCATCTTAACGTATTTCAGACGACCCGCACGGGAGGCGCACGGATGTGCAACGCACAGACGGAAGCTCCTCGAAACGAGTACATTTTTTGTATGAAAGCTTTAGTTCTCTCGGCCTATAACCATCTCGATATCGAGGATGTGCCGACGCCGGTTGCGGGTCCGCTGGAAGTGGTCATACGCGTGGAAGCCTGTGGCATTTGCGGAAGTGACGTTCACGGCTACGACGGTTCCTCCGGCAGAAGGATTCCGCCCATCACCATGGGGCATGAAGCTGCGGGCATCATCTCTGCGGTCGGTCCGGATGTGCAGAATTTCAAGGCTGGCGACCGCGTCACCTTCGACTCCACTGTCTACTGTGGATACTGCGAGTATTGCCTGCGCGGCGAGGTGAACCTGTGCAACAACCGCCAGGTGGTCGGCGTTTCATGCGGAGATTATCGGCGGGAAGGTGCATTCGCCGAGTATGTGCGCGTACCGGAGCACATTGTCTACAAGCTGCCGGACAGCCTCTCGTTCGCCGAAGCCGCGATGCTTGAGGCTGTCTCGGTTGCGCTGCATGCAGTGCGCATTTCGAGTCCGCATGGGCATGACAGTGCATTGGTGATCGGTGCCGGCATGATCGGCCTGCTGACACTGCAGGCGACGAAAGCCATGGGCTACAAGAACGTCATTGTCGCCGATGTCGACGCGACTCGCCTGGCCCTGGCGACAGAAGTGGGTGCGGATGAGGTGATCCATGCCTCGGGGCAGGAACTTCTTGCGGCGATCCTCCAGCTGACTGGCAACAAGGGCGTGGATGTGGCCTTTGAAGCAGTTGGACGTAATGAAACTATTGCGGTGGCAATTGATGCGGTTCGCAAGGGCGGCACGGTCACGCTGATCGGCAATATCACGCCAGAGGTGACGCTGCCGCTTCAGAAGGTGGTGACGCGCGAAATCCGGCTGCAGGGTTCAGCGGCATCGGCGGGCGAGTATCCACTGGCGATGGAATTGATGATTTCCGGCAAGATCCGTGTACGGCCGCTCATTACCGCTGTCGCGCCGCTTGAGGATGGACCCGAATGGTTTGCCCGCCTGCACGCGCGCGAACCTAACCTGATGAAGGTCGTGCTGTCACCGGCTCTGGTCCCGCAGGAGAGTAAACATTGAGTGAGAACCTGTTCGATCTTACCGGCCAGGTGGCATTGGTCACCGGCACGAGCCGCGGCCTGGGCCAGCATTTTGCGCGTGCCCTGGCGCGGGCAGGAGCAGACCTGGTGCTGACCAGCCGCAGCCGCGCTACCCTCGCCGGCTTTGAAGAGGAAGTGAAAGCCCTGGGCAGGAAAGCCGCGACGGTTGAGTTGGACGTTCGCGATCAGCACAGTATTCAGAGCGCGGTTGATGACGCCGTAAACGCTTTCGGCAAGCTCGACATCCTGGTGAACAACGCCGGCTGCAATGTGCGCAAGCCGGCTCTCGATGTGACCTGGGACGACTGGAATCTGGTGCTCGATACCAACCTGCGCGGGACATTTTTCGTGGCGCAGGCGGCGGCGCGGCATATGATCGAGCGCGGCTATGGACGCATCATCAATATCGGTTCGGTCACCAGCGTATTTGGCTACGCAGGTCTGGCGCCTTATGGAGCCAGTCGCGGCGGCGTGCGGCAGTTGACAATGAGCCTCGCCGACGACTGGGGTATGCACGGCGTGACCGTGAATTGCCTCGCACCCGGCTGGTTCAAGACCGAGCAGAACAAAGTGCTTTACGAAAGCCAGGAGTGGGTCGATTATCTGGTGGACCGCATTCCGGTGAAACGGCCAGGTGCGGCGCACGATCTTGACGGTGCAGTAGTGTTTTTAGCTTCGGAGGCGAGCCGCTATGTCACCGGGCAGACCCTGCTGGTGGATGGCGGCATTTCGACCGGCGCCATGCGGGCAACTGTGAAGAAGCAGGCAGGGAAGCAGTAAATATTCTGGAGAGCAGGCAGGCCTATGCGGTTCGGTAATCATGGCAAGATGATTCACGGTTCAGCTTTAACTTTTCTCGCGGCGACCCTGCTTTTTCCCGCAGTCGCGTCTGCCCAGGCCCCTCATACATCTTCGCGTTCCGGCGTGCGTCAGGATGGCGGCCAGAGCACCGGGCCGGCCAATCCTCTGGACCCGCAGATGCAGATTTATTTCGTCGATGTTGAAGGCGGCCAGGCCACGCTCTTCATCTCTCCTGATGAACACTCTTTGCTGATCGATACCGGCTGGCCCGGCAACAATGGTCGCGACGCGGATCGTATTTCAGGACTGGCCAAGCAGGCCGGACTGAAGGAAATCGATACCGTGGTGCTGACGCATTACCACATGGATCACGTAGGCGGTGTGCCTGACCTGGTTGGCAAAATTCCGGTTGGCACATTTGTGGATCATGGGCCGAACCGCGAACTCGATAACGGCGCGACACAGCATGGTTACGACGTGTATCAAAAAACTCTGGCGACCGGTAAGTCCAAACACCTGGTAGCAGCTCCCGGGCAGAAACTGCCAATTCCCGGCTTCGATGCGACGGTGATTGCAGCGGACGGCAAGTTGATCGATCATCCGCTTCAGGACGGAGGCGCAGGCAAGCCGAACCAGTTCTGCGCCAATGCGCCGGCGCAGAAGCCGGACCAGACTGAAAACAGTCGCTCGGTCGGCGTTCTCATCAAGTACGGCAATTTCCGTATCCTCGATCTTGGCGACCTGACCATGGACAAGGAGATGGAGTTGATGTGCCCGACGAACAAGCTGGGCCACGTCGACCTGCTGATTGTGTCGCATCATGGTTCGAATCTGAGCTCAAGCCCGGTACTGGTCGATGGGATTACGCCGCGCGTCGCCATCATGGACAACGGCGCGAAAAAAGGCGGCTCGCCGCAGACCGTAGATACACTGCGCGGCATTCCGGGACTGGAAGGACTGTGGCAGTTACACTATGCCGAAGAAGGCGGCGCCGCTCACAACAGCGCAGGCAAATACATCGCGAACCTGCACAGTCCTGCGAAGGATTGCTCGGACGAGGCCCATTATCTGCGGGTGAGTGTGGAGAAAGACGGCGATTTTGCCGTCTTTAATTCGCGCACGGACGATACGGTTGAGTACAAGGCGAAGAAATAGTCAGGCACGCTCAGTCGCAAATGAATTGTGCGGCACGTCCCGCATCAGGTCGATCGGAATCCCGGTGTCTGCGCTGTAGTCGGTCAACCCGATCACTGCTCCCTCGACGATTGCGTTCAGGCGGAACATGGTGGCGGCGCCTGTCTTGCCGAAGCCGAACAGCTGCGGCGTTACCAGCGACGCAGACGCCAGTGCTGCATCCAGTTTGCCATGCGTTTCGAAACTGATGACCGGTGTAGCGCCGAGCGGGTAATCCGTAATCAAAGCCTCGCCGAGGAGCAGGCCGCTGGTTGCAAAAGAGGCCACGGAGGCGGCGCGGTTGCGCTTCCAGAGAAACAGCCCGGCGCAAAGGAAGAATGCAGCGTGGGCATAATCTATCAGCCCGTGCACGTCGGGGGTAATCACCTTGGGCAGGCGCTTCTGTAGTTCGTGAACGACGATTGCAGTAGCCATCTCTTGCTTCCTCCGCGCCGTGGCATTCCGACACGGCTCTCCCGCGGTAAGAGGACAAAAGTGTTGACCGAGTTATCCCACGCCAAGTGCGACGTTGCGAGTTGATATATTGAGCACTCATCCCGCACACAGATCGCGAACGCACACCCTCTTGGCAACTGATGCAGCAACTGACGTAACGCAGATGGACGTGCCGCCCCGGCGCAACCTCGCCCGCCCCAGCACCTTTTTCTGGGTCGCGCTGCCATATGCCATTTACATCGGTTTCGTCACGAATGGCGGCCTTTCGCTGCTGCTGCGGCAGGCAGGCATGCCGGTCGACCAGGTGGCTAATGCTATCGCGCTGCTCGGCATCCCGTCCTCCATCTACTTTCTGTGGAGCCCGCTGGCGGATATCTGGATGCCGCGACGCGGCTGGCACCTGCTCTCGACACTTGGCTCAGCGGCGGCTCTCGCCATTGGTGCATTCACGCTCGATCGCGACCCGCATCTGTCAGTCTGGCTGTTCTTCGCAGGGCTGATCTTCTGCATGCTGATCTCGTCGGCGTATGGCGGGCTGATCGCGTCCATGCTCACACCGGGCAGCCGGACGCGCGCGGCCGCGTGGGCGCAGGCGAGCAATCTGGGCGGCGGGGCGATTGGGCCGGGCATCATTCTGTGGCTGGCCATTCATTACCGCGTGTCCATCTGGGGACCACTGGCAGCTCTGCTGGTGCTGCTGCCTGGCATCACTGTGCTCTTCCTGAAAGAGCCGAAGCGCCAACCCAGTCCGGCTTTTCGCGACCACCTGCAACAGGTAGGCCATGAGCTGAAGGTGACCTGTCTTACTCCGGCGAACTTTGTCGGGCTGATTCTGCTGCTGGCGCCACCGGGCGGCGGTGCGCTGATCGGCCTGCTGCCTGCCATCTCGCCTGATTATCATGTGTCGGGCGGCGCTGTGGTCTGGATCAACGGCATTGGCGGCGGCCTCATCATGGCCATCGGATGTTTGTTTGGCACGCTCGTTCCGGCCAGTACAGACAAGCGACTGGCGTATGCACTGGCCGGGGTCTTGAATGCAGGGCCGTCGCTGTTCCTGGCGCTTGCGCCTGCCACGTACAACGTATACATCAGCGGAACCATCGTCTACCTGTTCACCATTGGCTTCACTTCGGCGTTGAGCATGGCACTGGTGCTGGACGTGGTTGGCGCCGTCGGCAAGAGCGGAAGTCTGCGCTTCTCCATCCTGATGGCGCTGGGGTATGTGCCGACGGCCTACATGACGTGGGTTGAAGGATTTGCCTCGAAGTCCTATGGCTTCCGCGGTGTGCCGATGGTCGAAGCCATCAGTTCTGTAGTGGATCTTCCGCTGATTTTTGCGTGGATATTGTGGCGAAGGCGCGCCGCGCGGTTGAGCGCCCGGTCAGGAACGTAGACGCTCGAGCACGGCGAGGTCTTCCTTCGATAACGCGGCGTTTTCGAGCAGGTCGGGACGGTTGCGCAGTGTTTTCTCGAGTGCCTTTTCACGACGCCAGCGCCGGATCTGGTCATGATTGCCGCCGGCCAGCACGTCGGGAATGGCGAGTCCCTGGAACTCCGCGGGGCGCGTGTAATGTGGGTAATCGAGCAGGCCTCCAGCTCCATGGATCGCGCGGGGAAGCGGCCGGCCGTTGTGCGTCTCTTCCTCGCCGATCTCGGACACGAGTGTCGCGTCCGACCGGCCGAAGCTCTCGTATTCGGACGACGCCTCATTGCCGAGCACGCCCGGCAGCAGGCGCATGGTCGCGTCTACGATGACGGCCGCGCCAAGCTCGCCGCCGGACAGAACGTAGTCGCCGATGGACAGTTCGCGGTCGCAGAAGAGCTGGTTCACGCGCTCATCGACTCCCTCGTAACGGCCGCAGATCAGCACCACTCGGTCGAGCTGCGCCAGTTCGCGGGCGACGGCCTGCGTGAATGGTGCGCCCTGCGCGGACAACAGGATGACCGACTCGCGCGACCGTTCTTCCTTGGGGCCAACCTGCAACGAGCTAAGAGCCTCGGCAATCGGTTCGGCTTTCAACACCATGCCCTCACCGCCGCCGAATGGGCGATCGTCGACGGTCCGGTGGCGATCGTGCGTGAAGGAGCGCAGGTCATGCGCGGCGATGGTTACAAGACCGTTGGTCTGCGCGCGCTTGACCACGCCATGCTGGAAGATGCTGGTGAAGAAGTCGGGAAAGATGGTGAGTATTTCGAAGCGCACGCTCAGCCTTCGCTCGCTTTATCCGACGATTCGGTCAGGTTGAGGTCAGCCAGACCCTCCGGCAGGCGCATGGTGATGCGCTTCTCCGCGACGTCGACGGACACCAGGTAGCTCTTGGCGAACGGAATCAGGAGCTGCCCGCTCTTACGTGCGGCAGGGCGAACGATTAGCAGATCGGGCGCAGGGGCCTGGCTGCGTTCCACGTCGATGATCTCGCCCACGTCCACAGCTTCGCCTCCGGCTACATCGAGCAGATGGCAGCCGACCAGATCGCCGATATAGACCGAGTCATCCTTCAGGGGCATGCGCTCTTCCGCAGGCACAATGACATCGAGGCCGCGGAGTGTTTCGGCATCGTTGATCGAGTCGATTCCGTGGAATTTCAGGACCACTCGGCCCTGGTGCATCCAGTATTTTTCGATCAACGCTTCCCGCGCGGGCGAGAGAGTCTTGGCCAGCGCCAGGAATACCCGGGGACGCTCCCTGAAACGCTCAGGAAAATCTGTGTAGACTTCGGCGATGATCTCGCCCTTGCGGCCCTGCGGGCGGACGAGCCGGGCAAGCAGCACCCATGCAGAGCTGTTCATGTGCACGCTCGATTCGCCAGCGCAGAGCGATCGTTAATCGCTTTTGTGGAGTGCACTCGCCGCGGCGGGCTGCTGCGGGTCATCTGTCTTTTCGCCATCTTCTTCGAGGATATCCAAAGTATAGCGATGGTGGTGCTTCATGCTCACGGCGCCAAGAATGGTGCGCATGGAGCGGGCCGTGCGTCCCTGCTTGCCAATCACCTTGCCGACGTCGCTGGGGGCGACGCGGAGGCGAAGCACAGTATTCTCATCACGTTCAACTGCGTCGACGATCACGGCATTTGGTTCGTCGACCAGGGCCCGGGCGATTTCGGTGACTAACTCCTGCATATCGTCCTGTTTCTGTTCCATGCTTGCTTCCATCTCCGCTCCCATCGTCGCTCCGCCGGGCACTCTCATCGTGCCCAACGGTGCGGGGTCTGCCAGACCGGAGGAGCGCCTCCGTTGACCTGCGAACCCTCAGGAGTGAGACCATCGCTCGCCGGAGTATCGACAGTCAAGGCAAAAAGAAGGCCGGCACGGGTTTGCCTGCGGATACCTGTATTCCAGCGGACACACGAACGCACACATCTCCGAGGGTGCTCGGCGATGTGTGCGGAATTGGTTATTAGGTCGCTACCGTAACAATGCGCGGCGTATTCCGAGTGAAAGGACTGCTTCAGACGCCGGAAGGGTCTAGGCTGAAACCGGTGCAGCGGCCGGAACGTACTTGTCAGCCAGCTTCTTCACACGGTCAGACAGCTGTGCGCCTTTGCCGGTCCAATATTCGATTCGGTCCTGCTTCAACAGCACGGTGGCCGGGTTGGTGCGGGGATTGTAGGTACCCACAGTCTCGATAGACCGGCCATTGCGGGCGCGGTCCTTCTCAATAACAACAACGCGATAGTGCGGCTGCTTACGCGCACCAAAGCGCGCCAAACGGATCATCAACACGGGCAAAACCTCTCAGTTGGGTCGGGTCTGAAACTCAAACCCGGTAACGGACCTTTTGAAATGTGGGAACACGCCTGCACCGGCCCAGCCGGGAACGCGCTCCAGCCTTCAAGTATCGCCGATCCATTGCGGATCTGCAAGGATGGCATTTGCCCGCGCGCCGCATGGACAGTAGCCGGACAGCGTTCCGGAATTACCTGACTGTCCGGTTGTGGCCAAGCCCACTCTGAAAATGGACAATGCGGGCTCGGGCAGCCGAGCCCGGGGTCGCTTAAGTTGCTCATCCTGGGCGATTTAGATGTTACCGATCTTTGGCAGGTATCTTGCTCGAGAATTAGCAGGTCCGTCTGCACCATTGTCTTCACGCACGTTCAGGAGCATCCATGTACTACCTGTCGAACCATCTTCGCACCGCCGCCCGGCAGCTCCGGCGCAGTCCTGGCTTTGCCCTGACCGCTATTGTGACGCTCGCCGTCGGCATCGGCGCAACGACTGCCATCTTCTCCATTTTTTACGCCGTTCTGCTGCGCCCGCTGCCCTATCACAAGCCGGACCAGCTGGTGGAGATCAGTGCGCTTGAGACCGTCCCGGGATCGACAGCGACGAATACCAACGAGATCTCCTACCCCAACTTCCGCGACTGGCGAGATGAGTCACAAAGTTTTGAGTCGATGGCGTCCTACCATCCGCAGACCATGGTGCTTAATGCAGAAGGTTCGAATGCGGCGCGTAATCTGCAGATCGGCGTGGTATCGTCCGACTTCTTCCATGTGCTCGGCATGCGGCCTTCCCTAGGCCGCGACTTCAGGCGGGATGAGGAGAAAGCCGGGACACACGTCGTTATCCTGAGCCATGAACTGTGGGTCGCGGTATATCACGCATCGCCGTCGATTCTCGGTGCCACCATCAAGCTGTCGGACGACAATTACACGGTCATCGGCGTCCTGCCCCCGAAGGCCAGCTTCCCCTTTTTCGCATCGTCGCTGATGGACCTCTGGACGACGCCGGCAGTCGATGCGGTAGGCAAGAATCCCTCCACGGAACAGCGGGGCTGGACACAGCTCGACACGATTGCCCGTCTCCGCGACGGCGTCAGCCTCACCCAGGCAACTGCCGAGATGAATACGATTGCCGCGAACCTGGCAAAGCAGTATCCCGCTGATAATGCGCGGGACAACCGGGTCGAGATGAAGCCAGCGCTCGAAAATATGATTGGCGACGTTCGGGGACCGCTCCGTATCCTGCTGATTGCCGTGGCCGCACTGCTGCTGATTGCCTGCGCCAATGTCGCCGGTCTACTGCTCGCCCGCGGGTCCAGCCGGCAGACGGAGCTTGCAGTCCGCGCTGCGCTCGGCGCAAGTCGCCGCGAGATCACCCTGCAGTTGCTGGCCGAATCGCTCATCCTGTCGGTGCTGGGAGGCGCTGCCGGCGTACTCATTGCGACCGTCGCGCTCAAGGCCATCCTGTATTTTGTGCCGAAGAATCTGCCGCGGCTCGACACGATCGCCATCAACGGGCCCGTCCTCGCGTTCGCGGTAGGAGTATCAGTGTTGACGGGCATCGTTTTCGGTTTGCTGCCGGCGCGGCGTCTCTCGCGACTTAACCCGGCACTGGCTTTGCAGGACAACGCACGCACATCGTCGGCCGGCCGCAAGCAGAACCGCCTGCATTCCTTGCTGGTGGTGGCGGAAACTGCGATTGGGCTGGTGCTGCTGATCGGCGCCGGCCTGCTGATTCACAGCTTTGTACGCATGCTCTCGACCGACCCCGGCTTCAACCCAAGCCATACGTTGACCTTCCGCATAGGCACAACTGACAAGGCCTACCCGGAACAGAGGCGCACCCAGTTTTACGGCGACGTGATCCAGCGGCTCGAAGCACTGCCGGGTGCTCAATCGGCGACGGCGGCATTTCCCCTGCCATTCAGCGGTGGCAATATGTCGATCAGTTTCGCCATCGACGGCCAGCCTACTGCGCCCGGCAACCAGCCTACTGCGCGCGATAGCCTGGTTTATCCGGACTACTTCAAAACACTGCAGATTCCGCTGCGGCGCGGGCACCTGTTCAGTGGACAGGACAACCGTCCGGATGCGCCCGCCGTTACTGTCATCAATGAAGCACTCGCCGCAAAATACTTTGCCGGCGAAGACCCGGTTGGCAAGCGGATCGCTACTGGTTTTGACCAGGATGACAGCGGCAAGACCATCCACTGGCGCGAGATCATCGGCGTGGTCGGCAATGTAAAGCGGTTCAACGTAACGGAAAAGCCGCAGCCCGAATACTATGTGCCCTTTGCGCAGGCACCGGTAGCCATGCCTTACGTGGCGCTCCGTGTCAGTGGCGATCCGGCAGCTTATGAGCAGTCTGTTACCAGCGCTGTTGCCGGGCTGGATCAGGGAGTGCCGGTCTATCGATTCCGCACCATCGCTGAAGGAGTGGCCACTGCCTCCGCACAGTCGCGGTTTCAGACGCTGCTGCTCACTGCATTTGCGGCTGTAGCACTGCTGTTGGCGGCTATCGGCCTCTACGCCGTGCTGTCGTACATGGTGGCGCAACGCACGCACGAACTGGGTCTGCGCATGGCGCTCGGAGCACAGCGGGACGATGTCCTGGGACTGGTCATGCGCCGCGGACTCAACCTGGCCCTGGTCGGACTTATGCTCGGTGGCGTCGCGTCCGTGGTGCTCACCCGGTTTCTTGCCGGCATGCTTTACGGCGTGCAGCCATTGGACCTCATCACGTATCTTTCGGCGGCCGCTGTCCTGCTGCTCGTATCGGCGCTCGCGAGCCTGTTGCCGGCTGCGCGTGCGGCCAGCCTGGAACCGATGCGGGTGCTGCGCAGCCAGTAGGCCTAGTGCGTGCGGGCAGACTGCAGGGCGGAGCGGAAGTCGCTGACACAGGCTGTGCCCGCTTTCTTTTTCGACTCGTCAGTCTTGGTTGTATAGAAGGGTGATTCGCCGTCTTTGAGATAAGCCTTCATGTGGATGGACGATCCGAAGGTCATTCCATAGCTGTAGCTGGTCTGGCCCGTGTTGGGATCAGGCTTCTGCGAATCCTGTCCCGAGTGTTCCTTCGTTTTGTCGAAGCGTAGCGTCACATCGGCTGTATCAGGATCATCGACGACCTTGAAATGACCCCATGCTTTGAGTGCATCGACCGCGCCTTCGCTGACAGCATCGGTATGCGTGTCATTGACGACAGCCACTGTTTTCGCTGCGAAAACGGCGGCCGGAATGGCATTGCCGTTGATGGGCTTCTGCGCGAACGATAGTTGGGTGAGTAATACCAGAACGGAAGCGAAGAACACTTTCATGGCCGGCCTCGGCAGGGCTGCAAAGGTGAATTGCAGGAACGACCGCAGCATATCATTGCGCGCGACTTGAAGGCTGAGGATAGAGTCGTCGCCGCTATTGGCTGCATCGTGACATGGAATGCCGCAATGAGCAGGACCAACACCTTCGTAGCGGAAGGCTTTTGGCCTTTCGCCCGACTGTTGGCGATCTTCGGTAACGCTGCGGAGCGGCGCAGTCACGATGTGCCTGGCAAACATCGTGCCGGCCGTGATAGAACTGGGGCCTTCCCCGAACAACCAGGACTGGAACGCAAAGGGCTTTGGCAGGTCCATGCAGACGCCTGCCTGTATTCGCTGCAGGTCGTTTCATCTGACTGCGGCAGCGTGCAAACGAAAGCGCGAGGCAAAGCGGCCCGGAACGACGCGTTCTACGACATGAAGCGTTGCCGGAAGATGGAGTTCCTGGCCCGGGCTGCGAGGAGATTACATGAAAACGAATTTGAAGGCTGGTGAGGATGGCATCGCGGCGGCGCTGCTGGACCGGAATGCAGTTGCCTGGACCACCCGGGCCTTGCAACTCGCGGCGCTGTTGCTTGCCGGGTTGATCGTACCGCCTTTGATGGCGGCAGCTCCTGCCACAAGCACCTCCCTCGCGATCACCTCGGGTGGTCTGAACGTGGCCTCGGTGAATGCCGGCACGCTCGTGACGCTGACGGCAACGGTTGAAGCTGGCGGTAAGTCCGTAGCTCCCGGGCAGGTGAACTTCTGTGATGCTTCGGCGCTCAGCTGTACTGACATCCACCTGCTTGGCACGGCCCAGCTGAACGGTAGTGGGAAGGCCGCCTTCAAATTTGTGCCGCGAGCAGGGACACGTGAGTACAAAGCCCAGTTCGTCGGCACAGTGAACGATGCGGCGAGCGGTTCGGCGGAGCAATCCCTGGTGGTTTACGGGACGACGAAGACGACGATCGCCGCGAGCGGCAACACTGGCAACTACACCCTGAATGCGACGGTGACGGGCCTTGCCGTCGATGCTGCGCCGGCTGGCAACGTCGAATTTGTCGACACCACCGATAAAAACAGTGTGCTGGCGACAGCGACGCTCGGCGCGGGCAAGGCTGCGTCTACCTGGGTGAATACGCAGAATCCAGCGACCAAGCCGCAGCCGCTTTCCATCACGACCGGTGACTTCAATGGAGACGGCATTCCCGATATCGCGATCGGCACCACCGGTTCAGCGACGGGCTATCTCAGCATCCTGCTGGGCAATGGCAATGGGACTTTCCAAGCCGCCAAGAGCTTCACCGGACTGCCGAACCACCAGGCGATGGTGTCAGCGCCGTTCGTGACCGGCGGTCCACTCGACATTCTGACCGTAAGCAATAACACGACAGGAACCAACAACGCCGCACTCCTGCTCGGGAACGGCGCAGGCGGCGGCACCGTGGGCGCGCCGTTCAGCCTGGGTGGAATAAGTGCAGTAACGGCCGTCGCAGCAGGCGACTTCAACCGGGACGGCAACCAGGACTTTGTCATTACCGGTGTCATCTATGGCGTGTACTGCTTCGCCCCGGTCCTTGGCACCGGAAAGGGGACCTTTGGCGGACCGACGCTCAATGCCGTCGGCAACTATCCGCTGCTGGTTGCGGTCGGTGCTTATGGCAAGAGCGGCTATCCCGATATAGTCGTGGCCGATACGGGCGCTGACCAGCTGACGATCTTTCAGAACAATAGCCAGGGCTATTTTTTTCCCGCGGGCCAGGCGAACACAGGGAAGAATCCCACTGCCATGGTGCCGGGCGACTTCAATAACGATGGCTACCTGGACCTTGCCGTCGTCAATGGCGGCAATAACAATGTGACCATTTTCTTCGGCAAGGGCAACTACACCCTGACGCCGGGAACGACGATAGCGACAGGCTCCAGTCCAACATCCATTGCAGTCGGAGACTTCAACGAAGACGGCATTGCCGATCTGGCTGTCGTGAACAGCGCAGGCAAGTCAGTTTCTATCCTCCTCGGTAAAGGAGACGGAACGTTCACCACGGCCGCCCCGCTGCCTACAGGCGTTAACCCGGTGAACGTCGTGACCGGCGATTTTTCGGGAACCGGACTGGCAGACCTGGTGGTGACCAACCAGGACATCGCCAGTACGACGGGCAGCACGCTGACAGTCGAGTCTGCGGAATTGACCGATAGCGCCACAGCAACTGCCAAAGGGGTTGCAGCATACGGCGCCGGTGCGCACCTGGTCGACGCGAGTTACGAAGGCGACAGCCTCTACGACACCAGTGTTTCAGCCACCACCAGCCTGAACGGTGTGGCAAATCCGGCCTCGACACCGGTCTTCACACCAGCGGGCGGCAATGTTCCCGCCGGGCAGAAAGTCAGCATCACCGACGCGACCAAGGGCGCCGTCATCTATTACACGACCAATGGCAAGACACCGACGACTTCATCGACCAAATACACCGGCGCGATTACAGTTTCGGCATCGGAGACAATTGAAGCTATTGCCGTCGCGACGGGATACAGCAATAGCAAGGTCGCTTCGGAAAAGTATGTTCTGGCAGCAGCACTGCCGGTCTTCAAGCCGGCAGCCGGCACTTACTCTTCGGCGCAAAGTGTAACGATCAACGACGCGACCAAGGGCGCCGTCATCTACTACACCACCAATGGGACGACACCGACCACGGGATCGACGAAGTACACCGGGGCCTTTACAGTTGCGAAGTCGGAAACGGTGAAGGCAGTGGCCACGGCACCCGGAGTTGTGAGCAGCGGTGTGAGCAGCGCAGCGTACGTCATAAAGTAGACTCGGCCACGCTAGCCGGCAGGGAAAAGGAAGCGCAGCATTGGTCCGACACGCGTGGCCCATGCGGATTCATCGTGACGTCCGCCCTGGCTGACGAAATAATGCAGATCGCCATCGATTGATTCAGCATCATCCCGCCAGCCCTCGCGCTGGAGCTGGCGATGCAGCCGGTTGCAATCATCCAGCGTCCGGGCTCCCTCGGAATCGCCCACGTCAAGCCAGATCCGAGGCCGCTCCACGCCAAAGGCCGGTCGCACATTGTTCATGATGCTGCGATGGTTCCACCACACCGACGGCGAATGTACTGCGAGCCTGCCAAAAATATCAGGGCACTGGATACCCAGGAAAAGCGATACCAGTCCGCCCAGCGATGATCCGCCGAGGCCGGTATGCTGTGGACCGCTCAGCGTCCGGTAGTGCCTGGCGATGAAGGGCATCAGCTCCTCAATGATGAGCCGGCCGTACAGCGGGGCCTCACCGCCGCCCATCTTCCAGTCGCGCGTAGGCGTGTACTCGGCGATGCGGCGATCGCCCGTGTTGTAGATGCCGACGATGATAAGCGGCTCGACCGCGCCTGCTTCGATGCCATCATCGGCAGCTTCGCGCACCTGCCAGGTTCGGCCCGGCACGAATGATGTCAGAGGATCGAAAAGATTCTGGCCATCATGCAGGTAGAGGACTGGAAAGCGGCGCTCCGGCTCGGCTGCATACTGCGGCGGCAGATAGACGATCAGGTTGCGCGTGTCGGGGAGGATGTCACTGCGAAAACGCAGATGAAGCTTCAGCCGTTCGTGCGGCGTCGAAACGTCTTCGTACACAGGAGCCAGCGGTATGCTCGATCTGCCAGAGGGTGGCAGCTTCATCGATCGTTCCTCGCCGAGCATTTCCGGGTCCATGGACAGGTTTCTGTACCCGTGGATTCAGCGCGGAGGCCGTGGATACTCGCTCTAGTTTAAACGGACTCGCCGGGCTGCCGCGCTCTTCGCCGCCTGATACAGTAGCAAGATTCCCACCCGGAACGGAGCAGCGTGCAGCGCGAATATCACAAGTGGTTTTCCCCGAGCCTTGGCCGCGACATGGAACTGCTCATCTTTGGTCATGCCGGCGTGCCCGTCGTCGTCTTTCCTTCGTCGCAGGGCAGGTTCTACGAGTTTGAAGAACGCGGCATGGTCAACTGCATCGAGGACAAGATCGAACGCGGCGAGATCCAGCTCTACTGCGTGGACTCAGTCGACAGCGAAAGCTGGTACAACCGCCACGTGCCGCCGCGCTGGCGTATCGCGAGGCAGATGCAATACCAGGACTACATCATGAACGAGGTGCTGCCGCTGGTACAGCAGCGCAACTGGAGTCCGCACCGCATTACGCTCGGCTGCAGCTTCGGCGGCTATCATGCCGTGAATCTCGCGCTCAAGTATCCCGACCGGTTTACCGGCTGCCTGTCCATGAGCGGCGCGTTCGACATATCAGCATTCCTGCGCGGTTATCACGATCAGGATGTCTATTTCAATATGCCGCCGCAGTACATCGCCAACCTCGGCGATAGCTGGCAGCTTGATCGCATCCGCGACAATACGTATGTCTTCGGCACCGGCTGGGACGACCAGTGTCTCCAGCAGAACCGCCATCTCGCCGGCATCATGCATGCGAAGGGCATCGGCGTCCGCCTGGAAATCTGGAGCGACTGGAACAGTCACGATTGGCCGACCTGGCAGAAGATGATGCAGCAGTTCCTGTAGATAGCTTCGCTAGGCAGCGGCAGCGCCGCTTGAAATTGTCTTCACCTTCGGAGAGAACTTGCGCTTGTAGTATCCCGTCGTGATTGCAATCGCCGGTACACCGACGGCCGTTGGCCAGAGCCACAGGATGATGCCGGCATGATGAAAAATGCTGGGCAGCGTCACCACGGAGAAAGCCGTCCAGGCCGCGATATAACTCCCTATAAAATTCCCCAGGTGCGTGTACCACCAGAACATTTTTTCCTTCGGCTTGTGCACAAAACTCCACATCTGCACGGCGGCCAGGCGCATCCCGAGCAATCCGAAAACGACGGCAACGATGCCGAAGTTCTGTATCCATGCCGGCCTGAACGCGCCCAGCGTCGCCAGGCAGAGACTGGAAGAAAAGGTAAGTATGCCGGCTGCCCAGTCGATTGGTCTGGCGCGGCCGCCGCGCGGCAGATCCTTCAGCTTCAGCACACGATAGCCGGAGAAGGCTGCATAGAAACTGAAGACCGCGACCATTGCAAGAAAGAGTACCGGCCGATACAGGGCCATGGGCAGCGCCGTAGCTGCGACAATTCCCATCGCCCACAGATAAACCATGCCCCAGCGTTTGTGCTGCTTGCCGCCCTTTGCAGTTGCCAGTGCGACAGGCGCCAGCAGAAACGAGGTAAACCCCGCACAGATATGAACGACCAGCAGCGCCTTCATCCAGACCGGATCATGATGCATCGCTATCTCCCTGCCACCGCAACCTTACGGCCTTGCCGATCGAACGCAAAGCAAATTCTCAGGATGCAGCTGTGCCCAGCGCCATCATTCACCGGAATGATTGAACGGTCGTGATGCCCGGCGTATCTTCTGGTGGCTCAAAGATATGTCCTGATGCAAATATCGTTGTACTTTTCTTGGCAGCGTGTACTGGCCGGGATGTTCAGGACGATTGCCTAGCGCTTTCCGCGAGGATCGTACTGAAAGCATTGATCGAGCGTCACACCCAGCACCATTGCCACTTTGAACGCGGTCTCGAGCGATGGCGAATACTTGTCCTGCTCGATCGCGATGACAGTCTGCCGCGTGACGCCGATCTGGTCGGCAAGCTCCTGCTGTGTCATCGCCCGCATTGCCCGCAATTCGCGTATCTGGTTACGGATCGCCGGCATCAGAGCGCTCTCCGATACGCAACAATCTGCGCCGCGGTCTTCGTGATGTCCGAGATCACCAGCATGCCGAAAAAGACACTTAGGAAATGCAGCCCCCACATACGACCGTCTATCGCGAAATTGCCGAGCGTAGTGTGAAGCCACAACATGCCGAGCCCCACCACCATCAGCGACGTGATGGTGAGATAGCCGGCACGATAGCCACGCAACTCGATCAACTTGTCCCGCTCATCGGTAATCCGGCTGCGGGTGAATGCCGCGATCAACGATTGGAGAATGATCTGCAGCACAATGATAGCTACAATCATGCCCACTACTTTGTTGACAGAGTTCTGATGATGTAGGAAGAAGTAAGGGCCGTAGACAATCAGCTCCGCCGCAAGAGAGGCGTAGAGAGATTTCTCACGATAAGACAGGTTCGTTGTCATTGCGATCACCACCTGTTAAAAATGTTTAACATGGGTGAATGTAGCAATTGGTTTAATGCGTGTCAAATATTTTCGACATAACATACTTAACACATAAGCCTCTAATTCGGCCCGACAAAGATAGTCACGCCCCCAGCTTTGACTTGATCTGGTACGGCAACTGGATGCACGTCAACTCCCGCTTGCCTAAGCCCCATTACCAACGCATTGGCTATTGGCGGAACATCCGTAGGGGCATGTACGCCCACGGATACACCTTGGTAGAGAGCCCCCATCATCGTCCTGTGGTTGGTCTTCACTCCAGCGATGTTGAAAGCGGCGTGAATTGCGGAAGCCAATCGTCCGACTACGGTCTCTGCTGTTTGATTGATGTCCACCGGCGATCCAGCATATGGCTTGAGGAGAATTGCAAGCTGTTGTATCTGGAAGTCGGTAAGCTGGGGCGACACTTTGGCTTGCTCGGCCATTACGCCTTGCTGCTGCTGAAGAGAATGAGCAAAGTCGGAAGTTTCTTTGTTCTTTGCATCAAGCGCCGCTTCAGCAGCTCGAGCGGTGGCAGCATCCTTTCCGACCTGTCCGCCAAGCGCAATGTTTTGGGCATCGACTATAGCCGCATGGTCGCCTGCTTCTTGCGCTTTTTGATTAGCTACGGCAGCGTCTTTGACAGCCTTTGCTGCATCGGTTTTAGCTTGTTGTATTTGAACCTGGGCTTGAGTCTGATATGTCTTCAGGTCGGCATCTTTGTACTGTCCCACCTTGTTGCTGAAGTGAATCGCTCCGATGGTTCCAATCAGGCTAATGATGGCCGCGCCAGCAGCAAAAAACTCACTAACCAAGAAATATTTTTCTCTCTTGCCCGTCGCCACTGCACGAGCTTCATACAGAACCCACATAGCTGCGATTACGGTTAGGGCCGCACCGCCGACGTAGATGATGTTTGACCAATTCAACCAATGAGAAGCAGAATCAAGAGGCGAGGCAATCATGGATTTGTACTTCCTTATCGTGATCGGCGTCGTAATTATGGCGTTTGTGGTGTTCGTAGTGGCGTCTTTCCGTTTAGAACGTCAAAGACGCGCACGGAAAAGCAGAGCCACAGCGAGGATTCATTGATGGCACATGAGGATACGGAAAGCCCAAAGGCATTGGGGAACTTCAAAGCAGGGATGTCCCGTCTTCTCAAAACGCCTAAAGAGTCGTTGAAAGACAAGACTATAATGAAGCGACCATCTGTGCGACCAGCAAAGGGCTAATGGTGCTTTCCTCGCCCTTGCCGCTTCTTAGTATGCCGCTACCGCCCCGATAAGTTCTGAGTAGGTCAGACGCTTGCCGAATACTTCAGCCATTACGTTCTCAAACCGGATGCGGTCATTGCGGTCCCGGCGATTGTTGTAGCGGTACATCTGTTCGTCGATGTAGCGGAACAGGTGGAACGGCTCTACCGAGATGTAGATTCCGGTCAGACCGCGCTTCAACATGCTCTAGAAGTTCTCAATGCCCTGCGTATGGATGTGACCATTCACATACGCCTCAGCATGGTTGATGACCTCGTGCGCTGCAGACCAGTCTGTCGCGCGGCAAGCTGCGCGTCCGCATAAAACGTAAGAAGGTCCGTGATGGGACCGATCAGCGCGGGCTGCACCTTGCTCAGATCCGGAATGGCTAACCTGAAATCCGGATCGAGCGAGAGGTGTTCGCGGAAGGCTGTGCTTGCAGGCGACAGGTCAAACGCAGCGCCATTGAATGACAGGTCGGACCAGCCGAGGTCTTCAAAGAAAACACCTGCGACGTCCTTACGCACAACTCCATTCGCCCGCGCCTGATAGCGCCTGGTCTGCAGATG
>CAZZZL010000024.1:0-63210 GCA_964658655.1 uncultured Acetobacteraceae bacterium
GACGATGGCCAGGAATTAACAGGCCTAACATTTTCTGCGGATGCCTCGCAACTTCTGTATGTGCGTGGCGGCGATCACGATGCAAACTGGGCTGCGAACGCTGACCTTGCGCCCGATCCGGCAGGCAGTCCGATTGAACCTAAGGTCTCCATCTGGGCGGTGTCGACTCTAGATAAAGAAGCCAAACCAACCCAGATAGCGGATGGGGATGCGCCGGCTATCTCTGTTAAAGGCGAGCTGGCCTACGTGAAAGATGGACAGATCTGGGCCGCGTCAATTTCGGCAGAAGTTCACGGCGAGAACAAAGCACATAGACTGCTTTTCGACAGAGGCAAGGACGACTCGCCGGTATGGTCCCCGGACGGGAAGCGGTTGGCGTTCGAGTCCAGTCGAGACGATCATAGCTTCATAGGGATATTCACATCGTCGGAGCAGCCGATTGTGTATCTTGCTCCCTCAACCAGTTTTGATCGGCAGCCGGTGTGGTCGCCCGACAGCCAATCCGTAGCGTATCTGCGACAGCGTAGCCATGGCGCTATGCCTGAAAACTTCATCGAGCAGAAGCCTCATCCATTTGCGCTCTGGATTGCCGATGCGTCCACTGGAGAGGGTCGTAAGGTCTGGGGTTCGCCGAATACGCTCGCGGGCTCACTACCTGACATCACAGAGCACGAGCCGCTTTTCTGGATGGCGGATAACAAGCTCGTTTTTCTTGCCGAAACAGATGACTGGCCGCACCTGTACGCGGTAGATACAAAGGTCGGCGGGGATGCGCGATTGCTGACGCCCGGTGCATACATGGTCGAGACTGTCGCGCAGAGCCTCGATCACCGCAGCTTAGTTTTCAGCGCGAACACAGGAAAAAACGCGGAGGACCGTGATCGTCGCCACCTTTACCGCGTACGCACGGATGGTCGTGTTCCAGAAGTACTGACCAGCGGGGAGGACCTGGAGTGGTCGCCGGTCCCGTTAGCGGGCGATCGTGTGGCCTATGTCACTGCAGGGACACAGCGACCAGCAAACGTCGCAATGTCTGATGCGAATAGCGGCAACAGGGCTTTCGATACGGGCAGCGGCAAGGATTATCCGTCAGAAGCGCTCATGGTTCCGAAGCTGGTGAGTTTTAACGCGCCGGATGGGCTCAGGATCGAAGGGCAATTATTTCGCAGGTCTGACGCTTCATCGCAGCCCGCGATCATCTTTGTGCATGGAGGTCCGCCGCGCCAGATGCTGCTCGGCTGGCATTCCATGGACTACTACAGCAATGCTTACGCTTTGAATCAATACATGGCTGCGCATGGCTTCACAGTCCTGTCGGTGAATTATCGACTCGGTATTGGATATGGTCGCGCCTTTCAACATCCTGCGCATGCCGGTCCCGCGGGTGCTGCCGAGTACCAGGATGTACTCGCGGCTGCACGCTATCTCCAAAAGACAAATGGCGTGGATGGTAAGCGAATTGGTATATGGGGAGGATCGTACGGCGGATATTTGACTGGTCTTGCGCTCGCGCGGAACTCCGATGTCTTCAAGGCCGGTGTCGACTTACATGGTCTCTCGAACTGGGTGCCGGCGCTGAGCAAAGATGGAGCTTTGCCTGAACACTGGTACGAAGTAGACGCAGGTTGGAAACAGGCGGTTGATACAGCCTTTGCGTCTTCGCCTGATGCTGACATTGCGAAATGGCGTTCACCCGTTTTGCTGATCCAGGGCGATGACGATCGCAATGTGCCTTTTGATCAGACTGTTGAGCTGGCGAACCGCCTCGAACAACAGGGCGTGCCTTTTGAAGAGTTGGTGCTGCCAAATGAGATTCACGGCTTCCTGCGAAAGTCCGACTGGTTGCACGCAGATCAGGCCACCGTTGCATTTTTCATGAGGCAGTTTGGAGTATCTGCCGAACCGCCATCAGTCAAGTAATGTAAGTTCAGGCTGCTTCATGAGACGAGCGAAGCAGCCTGATGAGCCATCTATTCTGTGCTCTTCGAATAGATGTGAATTGGCCCTAACAACCCGGACGGTTGTAAGGGCGACTCGGCTTTGTAGGGCTTGACGTCAGCATAGGTGTACTTGGTTGCACCCGGTTGCTGATCCCCGATGAGCCGGTTTACCCAGGCATTCGTCACCGCGATAGTTAGCTCATTAGTGCCGGGCTTCAGGGCATTTGTGACATCCAATCGATAAGGTGCATGCCATACAAGACCAAGGTCCTTGCCGTTGATCGTTACCGATGCAAGGTTCTTGACATCGCCCAGGTCGAGCCAGAGCTGTGAGCCTTTTCCGAACCAGTCAGCCGGAGCGTTCAAGGTCTTCGTGTAAGTACCAGTCCCTGAATAATACTTAACGCCCGCGTCTGCATTGTCACTCCACGAAGTCAACTTATCCAGAGTGATGGTCGGAGGTGCACCGAGGTCCGGCTCGAACTTCACAGTCCAGGAACCATCGATCGTACCCTTGTCCGTCTGCATTGTTTTCGGCAACGAGTGATTTGTCTCGTTCGTCGTTTCTCTAAACACGACAAAGACTGTACCCCATGGTTCGAGATGCAGCGGCACAGTTGTTTTACCATTGGCTATGCTGTAAGAAACCGGTTCGGACTTGCCTGTCTCGGCATACCAGAGCTCCGGTTTTTTGCCGGAGACGCGGAAGGTAGCGTCGATCGCTTCGTCATGTGTAGTGCGGTTATCAACGAAGTAAACGTCGCCGTCCGTCAGCTTGCGATGCGCAAAAAGCACGTTCGCGTCTGTCTCAGGCCTGGTGTAATCAAAGTCAGGAGCTACCTTGATTGCTTTGAATACATCATTCAAATCCTGACCAGCATAGACAGTTCCCTTGCCAACATGATGGACACCCTTTCCATCGCCGAATAGGGCATCATTTAGTTTTTTGAACTCTGCCTGATCATCGGCCTGGCTCGGGTCATCGACAGGCTTTGGTCCAGCGATGACTCCACCATCCTGCACCAGTTTGTAAATTGCACGTAAGACGGGAAGTGACATGTGCTGGCTATAAGGATCCAGGCCCAAAACACTATAGCTCATGCCGCTTTTAGTGTTAATTTTGCCACCGCTGACGCTTAGTTCGTGGATAAGTCCGTCGGCATTTATGTAGTCAAAGCCGTAGCCTGCCGGTACATTGGGAGATTGAGTGTGGAAAATCGCCGTCAGGTTGGAGTCTTCGCCGTAGAAGTAGATCAGATCTGCGTCAAAGCGTCCCTGTTGCAACATGTAGCTCGTGCGCGCAAGGTAATTTATCCACGGGCCAGCTTCGTTCGCCCAGGTTTCGTTGCGATTGAACCACTGACCGAAAGGTCCGAGTGTCAAGCCAGGCGCCGTTCCCTTGCCGACCATCGGCTGGTGCGCCGATTCGTGAATCACAAACCGATTAATACCATTCAAGAATTCCTGATCGGCAGTGGGCTTCAAAGTGGATGGAGACCATCCCCACGGTGCCGCAGCCGCGGTCATCGATTCTGCGGCGGCTATGTTCTGCCCGTAGATATGAGCCACTGATGCAGATTCCCGGTCATCAGCATTGAAATCATATTGAACATTATTGATGCCCGGACTCTGAGTCCACATAGCGCTCATGGGAATGTCGTCCATCTTTTTTACTTCCATTCCGTCAGCGACAAATGCGCGGTTATCCTCGTGCGATTCACCATAGTGGCCGATGCCGCGCTCTTTTAAGGAAGCCTGCACCTGGCCATAATGCTCGTCGGCTATGAGGTCGGCAATTGTCTTGCGGAAATCCCATAAGAAGCGATCGCTGGCGGCAGCGCTTTCGACGACCGCTCCTGTCAGCACTGGCATCCACGGGGTGGCATCATAGCCCCGCCGCTTGTTGAATTCGGACAGCATATCATCGGTCCAGTTCTGCGACCCAGCCTCCCAGCTATCGGTAATTACATAGCGAATTCCGCGGGAGCCCATCATGTCCGCCCCGACCGTCTCTTTGTAACTGTCCAGATATTTGTCCATATAGTTCTTCACGAAACCGGCGTTGAGTTTGTCAACTTCAAGGCCGGTTGCCTCTGCCGTGGCCGGGTGATTCGTGATGCCGAGGAGTGAATAGCCGAAGCGCAGCACAACCCAATCTCCAGCCGGTGGTGTCCAGTCGAGCGTGCCATCGGGATGCATCTTACTGGTCAGATCGATGACGTCACTCTTGTGGACGGCGTCGGCGGATGAAACGCTCGGAGACGCGAACTCATACAGGTCGGGTACGGGTACGAACGCAGCCTTCTCCTCGAAGTGATTGGTGCGTGCGCCGGGGTGCAGTTTAAGTTCAGCAACTTCGTAGGTGGTAGGCTTGTCACCCATCTTGATGCCGAGCGATGTCGGGTCGATTTCGGTCATCCAGGGCGCCAGTTGAGGCGGAGGGGTACGCTTGAAAAGTACCCTGAAATATTTGGCCTTCTCAGCAGGGAAGGCGAAAGTGTTTTGCGGCGAATTGCTGTCGGGAAGCTTGATGACTTCGTGGAAACTCTGGCCGTCGCTGCTGGCAGCAAGTGAAAGCTCGGGAGCCGCCAGACCTGCGATCATCGCGACTATGCCATTCGGCTTATCCATGGAAACAGTAATCGACTGCATGGTGACAGGCTCGGCGAATTCATACTGTACCCACGAGCTATCTCCCGCCTTTTCGGGAATAGGTATGCCCGTAGTCTTTTCAAGTAACCCATCTGTGAGTTGCGCAGCATTGACTGTGCCAGAACTTGCCGTGATCTTGGGTTGCAGTGAATCGACTGGCACGTCGCTTGCGGGTCTGCGGTAGGCGATCACCGCCGCATCTGCGTAAAACTGTGGCGCTGCCTTGCTGCCTTCAGGAGACGGCAGGAGGTCGCGGATGCTCAGGTCCTGAAATGCGCCGGTCTTTGAGGGCGGGTGGGCGAGTGTCCCGGTAAATGGTTTGCCTCCGGTGACGTACGTTTCGCTCCACACATATTTTTTCATGCCCTGCGAGGCGGGCACCCATGGGCCACCGGTTTCGCTCCAGCCTGGCGAGCCTGCAATTGCCTCTTCAAATCCATACTGGTCCGCCAGCGAGGTCGCGTACTTGAAGGCATCTTTCCATTCCGGAGTCATGTAGGCAAGACGCTGCTTGACAACCTGTGGGGTCGCAAGGGCTGCATCGAAATTCTGAAATCCGGCCAGCCCGATCTTATGCATCCAATCCAGATCAAGCTTGATGCCTTCCTGGCTGATGTTGCCATTCATCCAATGCCACCAGACGCGCGGCCGCGCGGTGTTAGGCGGATTCTGAAAACCACTCATCAGCGCGTCTGTAGTGGATTGCGCAGGGGCACCACCGGTGCTGAGGGAGAGCAGCATACCCGCGATAATGAGTTTCACACACCGTGTATTTTTACCGTTTAATGTTAGTAAGTGCATAAGTGCCAATTCTCCTGTTCAAGCTTTCGTGGTGCTGCCGGCTGCTTCCGTTTCAAACTTAGCCGTGCAATGGACTCAAAATGGGGGACCGGAAAAGCTTCGTGAAATAACAATCGACTATTTCATGCGATAGCCTGGTCAGATCGACGAGGCTTCCAGTGGTAGGCTGCTCTGGAATTTCCCGAGAAGAACTTCCGAGATGCAACTTCACCCTTCGACGAGATGTAGCTTCTGACTATTCCAAAAGTTTCGGCATACGTGGCAAGATGGTCGCTGTTCGGCCAGTCGCTTCCGAACACGACATGGTCTTCACCAAAAATATCCCACAGCGTGTCGAGCTTGTCCTTGTAAAACGACAGGGCAGTGGGTACATGGTCGCCCTGCCGAACAGGTATCTCGGATAGCTTAATAAATATTTTTTTGTTCTGACTTAGACTTTTGAGGTGCGAATGGTAGTCGGCACGCGCAGCTCCGTCATCAGGAACAACGGCATTCGGCAGGTGATCGATGATGATACGCAATTCCGGAATCTGCAGAGACAGGTCGAGCAGCGCCTTGATCAGTTTCGGGTCTGGATTGGCGCTGTCCAGCGAAAGCTCTGCTGAAGCCATCGTGCGTAGATCGTGGAGGAAGCCCGGCTTCTTCATATCTACTGAAAGATCACGATCCCAAAGATTCCCGTAGCGAATGCCAACGAAAAGTGGATTGGCCTGCAGCCTGTCCAACTGTCTACCGAAGGACGGCGATCCAGGTACCAAGTCACCGACTACACCGACTATTATCGGGTTATCGGCAGCCTGCCCGAGCACCCAGTCATTGTCACTTTCCAGCGGACTGGCTTCTATCGCTATGGCGCCGACGATTCCGAAAGGCTGGGCAATCTTTTCGTAGCGAGCCGGGACCGCAGGTTTGTAGATGACCGCGTCATTCTTTAGCGGCCAGGGCACGCCGCCGGGACGCGTGGGATCGAACAGGTGAATATGGCAATCGATGACTGGAAGCTGAGGTGTGCCGTGTGCGAGGGCGTCTGTTGCGCCGGCGATCGCAGCTGCACCGCCCAGTTTGAGGAAGCTTCGCCTGTCCATCTGCTCTCCGTGCCAGGGAAGTGATTTCTAAGCCACAGGCAGGTTTCCATAGGTAAATAGTTTCTTGCTCCGCTACGCTAGCGAGCATGACTGATGCTTGTCAACTGGCAATTTTGAGGGAGCCGGCAGGCTGAATTAGTCGCTCATGATTCAATACTTGGCGTATTCTTAACCGGTTTCGTGAATCTTCTGGAGGCAGATGGCATGAGCCTGGTAAGACTTCTTGTTGGTACGCGAAAAGGTGCCTTTATCCTCACGTCGGATGGGACGCGTAAAGACTGGTCAGTTTCTGGCCCGCACTTCGCCGGCTGGGAGATTTACCACCTGAAAGGTTCGCCGGTAAATCCTCAGCGCATGTATGCGTCGCAAAGTTCCGGATGGTTTGGACAGGTCATGCAGCGATCGGATGACGGCGGGCTGACATGGAACGCGATCGGCAATAAGTTCGCGTATGACGGCGAGGCAGGCACGCATCAGTGGTACGACGGCACTGCCCATCCATGGGAGTTCAAGCGGGTCTGGCATATTGAGCCTTCACTTTTATGCGCAGATACTTTGTATGCCGGTGTGGAAGATGCGGCCCTGTTCGAGTCAAAAGATGGTGGCGACTCATGGAGTGAGTTGGCCGGACTGCGCAAACATGGAACAGGTCCAGCATGGCAGCCGGGCGCCGGCGGCATGTGTCTACATACGATTATTGCCGACCCTAAGAATCCACGCCGCATCTTCATTGCCATTTCGGCCGCTGGCGCCTTTCGCACAGATGATGGCGGCCAATCCTGGAAGCCGATCAATCGCGGTCTGCATTCTCTTTATATTCCCAACCCGACGGCTGAAGTCGGACACTGCGTTCATCACATGGCCATGCATCCCTCACGGCCGGAAACCCTGTTCATGCAGAAGCACTGGGACGTTATGCGAACCGATGATGCCGGCGATTCATGGCGCGAGATCAGCGGCAATCTCCCGACTGATTTTGGATTTGTCATCGATGTGCACGCGCATGAGCCGGAGACGGTTTACGTGGTGCCGATCAAGAGCGACTCGGAGCATTTTCCACTCGACGGACAGCTCCGTGTTTTTCGCAGCCGCACTGGCGGCGACGAATGGGAGCCGCTGACGAGTGGCCTACCCCAGGCTAACTGCTATGTGAATGTTTTGCGTGACGCCATGGCCACAGACTCGCTCGATGAGTGCGGCGTTTATTTCGGTACGACCGGCGGCCAGGTGTATGTCTCCGCCAATGCCGGCGACACCTGGCGTGCGATTGTGCATGATCTTCCTGCCGTATTGTCGGTGGAAGTACAGACGCTTGCATGATGGTAAGTGTGCGTGTTGAGTTGCCGGCGCATCTTTGCCTGCTGGCCCGTGCCCGGCACGAAGTGCAGCTTATATTGGAAACGCCTGTGACCCTGCGCACGCTGCTCGACGCTCTCGAAGCAGCCTATCCGATGCTGCGGGGAACTATCCGCGACCAGGTAACGACGCATCGCCGTCCGTTCATACGCTTCTTTGCTGAAGGTCAGGATCTGTCACATATTTCTGCAGACGAGTCCCTTCCTGCAAACGTCGAGAGCGGCAAGGAGCCACTCCTGATTATTGGCGCGATTGCAGGTGGCTGACAGTCGATAGGTGGCATGTGAACTATCGTCGGACATGACCGACCGGCGCACTGGAATTGTCGCCCGTCGCATGGTGGCTGGGGGGGAACTTATTTGCCGATCCTGAATCTGAATGATGTCTCGCTGTACTACGAGTTCAAGCCATCGATCGATAAGCCTGTGCTTGTGCTGTCGAATTCGCTCGGGACAAGCATCGAGCTGTGGTCACGACAGCTGCAGCCTTTTTGTGAAGACTTTGCTGTTCTGCGATATGACATGCGTGGGCAAGGTCTGTCCTCGACCCCGGCAGGCCCGTACAGCATTGAACAGCTCGGCAAGGATGTGCTTGCGCTGCTGGACGTGCTTGAGGTGGAGCGTGCTCACTTCTGCGGAATCTCCATGGGAGGCCTCATCGGTCAATGGCTTGGCGTGCATGCGCCTCACCGGCTGCTGAAGCTGGTGCTTTGCAATACGGCGGCGAAGATCGGCTCAGAGGCAAACTGGAATCATCGCATCGCCACGGTCAGAAACGAGGGTCTCGCGCCAATCATTCCCACCGTGCTCAAGGGCTGGTTTACCGAGCCGTTCCACAGTGACCACCCCGATGTGATTGTGCAGATGGAGAGCATTCTTGGTGCAAACGATCCGGATGGTTATGCGGCCAGTTGCGCCGCAGTGCGCGATGCAGATTTCCGTGACATTATCCATACCATTGCAACACCGACGCTTGTGGTCTTTGGCACAGAAGACCATTCAACGACCGCCGAGGAGGCTCAGTTTCTTCTGACCCGCATCGAGGGCTCGCAGACCTTGATGCTTCATGCAGCACACATTTCCAATATCGAGGCGGCCACCGAGTTTACTGCTGGAGTTGTGCGGTTTCTTCGCGGAAGAGTGAACGTCATGCGCCAGGAGTAGAGCCAACTTTTGCGCCTGATACCTGTTCTCTCCGCATGAATGATCGTCACACGTATAGTTCGGAGTGTAGACTTCGAATGTTTGCGTTGCGTGCGCTCGTCCCGCAATACCTGTTGAGACGGTACAGCTCGAAATCACGTAGCAAAGTATGGAAATGCGCTCCCGGGATGTCAGGGCCGGCCAGCTAAAGGACAACCATTCGTGAAGATTTTCAAGGTGAAGCAATGCCTGGCCTCTATCTGCCTGATCGTGGCCGCCCCGACTGTCGTATTCTCTCAAGCCATTCCCGCAGATAAGGCTGACGAAGCGCGTGTTGACCGTCTTCTGAAACAGATGACGCTGGAAGAAAAGATGGACCTGATTCGAGGCGGTATTGAACCCGCGGCCGTGTACCAGGGCCAGGCCGGCTATCTTCCAGGTGTGCCGCGCCTGCATGTGCCATCGCTGCGATTTGCCGATGGCCCGCCGGGCCTGCTGACGCGCGTTCCTTCGCAGGCAGAGACGGCTACCATGGGTGTCGCGGCGACCTTCAGCGCCCACGACGCCGAACAAAATGGCGTCGTCATTGGAAGGGAAGCCCGCTCACTCGGCATCGATGTTGTACTGCAGCCGTTCATTAACATTGATCGCGATCTTACATTTGCGCGTGGCTATAACACCTTCGGTGAAGACCCTGTGCTGAGCGGAAGAATGGGTGCCGCCGAGATACGGGGCGCTCAGGCGCAGGGCGTGATGGCACAGGCCAAGCACTACATCGGCTATGACACGGACGCCTACAATGTCTTCATTGATCCGCAGACGCTGCACGAAGTTTATCTCGCGCCGTTCGTCGATGCAGTCAACGCCGGCGTCTCTTCCGTCATGTGTTCGTATAACAAGCTGAACGGCACCTTCGCATGCGGCAACAGTGACACACTCAAGACTCTGCTGCGCGGCGAGCTCGGCTTCCGCGGTTTCGTGACATCTGACTGGGGCGCGGTGCACAGTGTCCAGTTCATCAACCATGGCCTGGACATGGAGATGCCCGGAATCGTTCCGCCTGACAGTCCATTCGCGGCGATGATGCATACCTTCTACAGCACTGCTGCTGTGACGAATGCAATGCCTACAAAATTGAACGAAGCCGCTCTCGCCGGGATGCTCGGCGGCACGATTCCGGAAGAGCCCAGGGGAGGCGGCATGGACCTGTCGGCCTTTCCGCGCGATGCCGATCCCAAGGTGATGCGCGACGCGCTTGCTGAGGGTTCCGTGACGGAGGCCACCATCTCGCAGGCTGCCCGTCGCGTGTTGTACGAGATGGATCGCTTCGGCTACCTGGACGGCAAACAGAAACACAACGTCACACCGCAGGACATCGATGCGAACGCTGCAATCATAGAGAAGACTGCAGAGGATGCTGCTGTTCTTCTGAAAAACGAAGACCGCATTCTGCCATTGAAGGCAGATGCGCTTGCGGATGTTGCGCTCATCGGGCCGACTGCTGGCCAGGTTGCTGCGATCGGCACATTCGGTGAGCGCTCGCCCGGCATTCCAGAGCGCCAGGTAGGCCCGCTCGCTGCCCTGCGTAAGCTTGCACCCGATGCGAAAGTGACGTTCGCAGTGAACGACGACATGACGGGAAAGCCAATTCCCGCAAGCCAGTTTTCTCACGATGGAAAGCCTGGTCTGCTTCGTATGGAGTCAGGCGGACAACAGCACGTGGATCTCGCGCTGGACTTCACGAATACAAATCATTCCGCATTGCAGGCGAATACAGAATCCACCTGGAAAGGTGATCTCGCCGTGCCGAGCGATGGTGATTACTGGCTCTATCTGCAGGTAATCGGAGCACGCGGCGTCATGCAGGTCGATGGCAAGGAGCTCGGCCGCACCGGCGCGGTAAAGGGAACTGTCCATGGAGATATTCAGCATGCTTCACAGGACAACGGACTGCCCACCACCGATGGCCTCGACAATGTTCGTCGCGCAATTCACCTCACGAAAGGCACTCACTCCATTTCGGTTGAAGTTTCCGGCGATACCTCGAATGCGCCGGCTCAGGTGCGGCTGAGCTGGATGACACCTGAGCAGCGCCAGTCTGATCACGCGGCAGCAATCGCAGCAGCCAAGGCCGCGAAGGTCGCGGTTGTGTTCGTGTGGACGCGCGACAAGCCCAGCTTCAAGTTGCCGGGTGACCAGGACCAACTTGTTGAAGAGATCGCGGCGGTCAATCCAAATACTGTCGTAGTTTTGAACACGAGCCAGGCGATTGCGATGCCGTGGCTGCCGAAGGTCAAAGCAGTTCTCGAGATGTGGTGGCCGGGCGACGAGGGTGGATGGGCGACGGCAAAGACGCTCCTTGGCCAGAGCAATCCTGCCGGACGACTGCCGTTCACATGGGCGAAACAGCTGACTGATTATCCGGCAACGGACCCGGCCCATCCTGAGCGTTCGGCGAAGGGTGTTGATGGAAAGACCACGTATTCAGAAGGAGTGCTCGTTGGCTATCGGTAGTTTGATCACGAGAACATTGAACCGCAGTTCCCCTTCGGTCACGGTCTGTCCTACACAAAATTCGCTTACTCGAATTTCAAAGTGATGAAGGCGGCAGATGGTGGCGCTGATGTTTCTGTCGATATCAAAAACACTGGCGATGTGGCAGGCGATGAAGTGCCACAGGTCTATCTTGATGCTCCTAAGAATCAACCGACAGGTGCACAGTTCGCCGTCCGCACGCTCGCCGCTTTTGATCGGTTAACATTACGCGCAGGTGCATCGAAAACAGTCCACATGCACCTGGCCCCGCGCCAGTTTCAGTACTGGTCAACGGCGCAGAATGCTTGGGTCACACCTGCGGGCGCGCGTGAGTTGAAAGTCGGACCCTCGTCGCGCGAACTCACCCTGTCTGCAACTATGGATTGACCGCATCTAGATCTTGAACGGGAGTAGTAGAGATGGCGATTGGTTCTGTTAGCGCGGGCAAGTCTGAGTCCGTATGGGATTACCCTCGTCCTCCGCGCCTCGAGCCAGCCGCGCGACACGTACGCATCGTGCACTGCGGCGTCGCGCTGGCTGATTCGACGAGGGCTCTGCGTGTGCTCGAGACGAGTCATCCGCCGGTGTATTACATTCCGCAAAATGACATTGCCATGGAGTGGATGCGACCCTCACCCCGCGCACAAAGTTACTGCGAATTCAAAGGCTCCGCTCGCTATTGGACCATCGATATGTCCAACACGTGCAAGCCTGGTATTTCAGTTGACGCAGCATGGAGCTATCCGTCGCCGACCCAGCGTTTCGCAGGCCTGCGCGATTACCTTGCGTTTTACGCCAGTAAGGTCGACGAGTGCAGTGTGGATGGAGAGATAGTGATTCCGCAGACAGGCGACTTCTATGGCGGGTGGATCACATCCTGGGTAACTGGCCCATTCAAGGGTGGCAGGGGCACGCTGGGATGGTAAGGGAAAGTAATAGTAAATGTGTTGATTCAGCTAATCGTGTCTGACAAGGCCGCGAGTGTTCTTGCAAGTACGCGGACGCCCTTCACTATGTCCTGCAGATCAGCATACTCATCCGGCCGATGGCTCACACCATCACGGCAGGGAATAAACAACATGCCAACAGGTGCAACACGCGCCATGAATAAACTATCGTGATAAGCGCGACTGACCAGCTGCTTCGATGGTAGTGACTCCTGCTTGCTGGCTGTTGTGAGCGCCGAAATGATTTTTGAAGAACACGAGGCGGGTGCGTCGGCGTTGATCACCTGCAGCTCTACGTTCACATTGCGCCGATCTGCAATCTCAACACTGCTGGATTGAATTTCCTGCTGCACGCGGTTACGTCTCGCTTCGTCTGTATCCCGAAGATCGACCGTCAGTTCCACTCGGCTAGGTATGGAATTCACAGCGCCTGGATGGACGTTGCAGATGCCCACGGTCGCCACTGTGTCCACGGCGCCAGTCGCGAGTGCGGCCTCTTCGACCGCAAGTATGATCCCTGCTGCTGCACAGAGCGCGTCGCGCCGTCCGGGCATCAAGCGCCCGCCGGCATGTCCACCTTCGCCTTCAATGAAAATGCGAAGGCTCGCCGGCGCCGCAATGTTCGTGACGATGCCAAGCGCAACCCCTTCGCGCTCCAGGATTGCACCCTGTTCGATATGTAACTCGACGAAGGCCGAGTAGGCATCAGGTGACAAAGCAACGCTTTCAACTTCACCCTTAAAACCTGCTGACTTTCTCAGTGTCGAAAGAGTTGTGCCTTCGCTGTCTTTGAGCGCCTCGTCGCAGGATGGTGCAAGGGTTCCAGAAAGCAATCGACTTCCGAGGCATCCGATGCCAAAGCGCGTTGGTTCTTCCGCTGTGAAGAGGATGAGATCGACCGAGCGCTGAGGCTCAAATCCGCCGCGCTGCAACGCGCGAATCGCTTCCAGGCCGCCCAGCACCCCGACGACTCCGTCGTATTTTCCTGCATGCGGGATTGCATCGATATGTGATCCAGTGCCGACCGCTGCAAGCTGGGGAAGCGTGCCGGTCCATCTGGCAAACATGTTGCCGACGGCATCCTCGCGTAGTATCAGGCCCGCATCGCGACACAGCTCTCTCAGCCACGCACGGGCTCGCAGGTCCTGCTCACTGAAGACGATCCGTGTGACGGCGGGCGCTCCATCTGAAGAGAATGTTGCGAGCATGTCGATCTCGCGCTGCAGTCGATCGTGATCGACCACGAGGTTCGGCAATGCGCGTGTCGATTCTTTAGCCAAGCGGGTGACGGTTCCAATTTTTGTAGATGAGATATTTCGCTGGAACTTTTCCTAGTGCACCAAACCATTGCGGGCAGTAAGGTCCCATCCAGATAAAGTCCCCGGCAGTGACCGGGTACCAGCAATCATCCAGTCGATAGATGCCGCCGCCTTCGAGCATCAGCAGCCCGTGCTCCATCACGTGCATTTCGACCATGGTGAGCGCGGCTCCGGGCGCATAGGTCATCGTATTGACGGCGAAGTCGAATGGCATGGTGTCGGGAAGAAGACTGCGGACGATGAGGTCTGGGTCGCCTCCGAGCGCAACGCCAGTCACGCTGGATTCAGTGGAGGAAAATGCCTGAGGCTCATTAACGTCCGGAAGTGTCTCGTATCGTTTTTCAACGACAGCAACGCGGCTAGGCTCAACTGCAGTGACCGCAGCCCGCGAGTGTTGTGGCAGGTACGCGTAATCACCAGCGCTCAGCGTGGAAGGTGGTCCGCTTATGATCTCGGACACTTGGATGCTGCCTGCCAGTACGTAAATGAAGCGCTGTGCAGACGTGGCACCGAGGTGGCCGCCAGTCTCCAGTTCAGCCGTGTATTGAGTAAAGCCGGCGCCCATGGCAGGCGACGCATGTACGATGGCCGTCGCCTTCGCCATGCCGGGCAGTTGCGTGCGGATAAACGCGTCCGGCGTATGCAGAGCATGATTTGCGCGACGAACACTGCGTGTCTCACCCAGATGATTCAAAGCCCAGCCTCATTTTCTTCAAGCCACTTTGGAAACTCGGCCAGCAACTGCGTGCCGGCAGACAATGCAGCCGCTACATCTTCAGGAATAACTGTCTCCGCCGGATTGTGACTGACGCCCGCAGGGCTGCGCAGAAAAATCATGGCGGCAGGCAGATGTGGCGCGATGATCATCGCATCGTGCCCCGCTCCACTGCACATCGAACCTGATGTACCGCCCGCATTAGCGGCGCATCGCTGAGCCAGCCTCGTGAGCGATGCATTGAGCGGCACAGTCGCCTGTTCTACTTCGACCGTATGTTCGACGATCACTCCGCGTCCTGCGCCAATTCCTTGCGCGGCGTCGAGAATTTCAACGAGAGACTGGACGCGAAGCGCGTCGTCCGATGCCCGCAGATCAAGACTGCAGCGTACCCTGCCCGGAATAATATTCGTAGCACCCGGTTCACATTGGACGCGGCCCATGGTCGCGACGATGCCGAGTGTACTCTTTGCGATGGATTCGACATGCAGCATCCATTCGGCCGCAGCCATCATCGCATCATGCCGCAGTTCCATGGGCGTTGTGCCCGCGTGTCCTGCCTGTCCATTGAACGTGAGAGTCGCACGACTCTGGCCGGAGATCGCGTTGACTGCCGACAAACCCTGCCGTGCATCGTCGAGAATGGGCCCCTGCTCGATATGAAACTCGAGGTAAGCACGACTGGACGGAGAAAGGCGCGCACTGACCGCATTCGAATGCGATCGGTGGAAATCGTCGAGGGCAGCACTGAGTGTCATGCCGGCTGCGTCGGCACTCTCGAGCATCGTGTGGTCGAGAGTTCCTACCGTCGCCCGGCTGCCGATGAAAGGCACTCCGAAGCGCGTTCCTTCCTCATCTGAAAAGCCAATCACCTCGATCGAGAAGGGACACGGCCTGCCTTCGAGCGACTCGACCAGCGCCAGGCCAATCATCACGCCGAGCACACCATCGTATTTTCCTGCATCCGGGACTGAATCGAGGTGCGAGCCGATGATAAGGCGCGGAGCATCTGCGCTAGCACCCGGGTAAATCCCTCGCAGGTTCGCCGCTTCATCAAACGAAACCTCCATGCCCGCGGCTTCCATCCACTCGGCAGTCAGGCCGTTGCAACGCGCCATCGCTGGCGACAGGAGAGTGCGCTTGATTGAGCCCGTGACGTCAGAACAGGTTGACAGCACATCGCAACGCCTGAGTACCCTGTCGGCCAGATCTTTGAGGAAGCCCGCATCGCTTCCCGCACCTGTAAATGTATCCGCATTTGCGTTGATTGTACTCAAGCATATCTCCGCACGCGTGCAGAAATAGATCCGTGAGGTTCGTCCGTCGGCACAAAAATAATATTTGGATTGTCCTGGCCGAACGGCGACAGGTCTACCAGGTTGCAGTGCTTGTTTGGCATCATCAGATGGACTTCGTCGATTTCATGCACTGTTTGCAGCGCTACCTCGGCCATTGCGTAAAGCGTCTGCTGTACGGAGAGGCTGTCATGTTCAGCGAACGTGTTGACCAGTGCGGCACGCGCGCGCTCCCGAAGTGCTACAAAGTCAGGTTTGCCTGCAGCCAGAAAAGATGGGGAATAATGCCACTCGGCTGTTGCTAAGGTGCCGAAGAGCCTGTCGTTCGTTTCTTTCAAGGTCGTGAGCCGATCCTTGCGAAAGCCGGAAAATGCCGACCGGTCCGTCTTCAGCAACCATAAGTCTTTGAAGCCTGAAGAGACTGCCATCTGGCCATCGCGTGAATGGGTAATCGTAGCGGTATCATGTGCATCACTGCCATGGGTAAAGGCGGTTGCGAATGTTCGATCGGCGCTGACGATGGGAGACCAGGAGGTGGATTGGATATACACGCCTGCACGATTCGCGTAGGGATTTTCGTGGATGAAGTGAGCTGCCAACTCCTGCGCAAAGTCTTCGATGGCGGCCGAAGTGGATGCGCGTGCCAGCGAGTAGACTGTGTTCTTCATCGTGTCGGTCGGCAGCACGCGACTGTTGTCGCCATCTTCAAAACAGGCCTTGAAATCGCCTTCGAGCCAAACCTCGACATTCCATTCATCCACGCGATCGTATGCTCCGCCGCGCGTCACTCTCATCAGGCGGACTTTTGATTTGCCGTACCGGTTTTCGCCAAGCACGAACGTCATCGATCAACTCCCGCGGTACGTAGAGTAGCTGTTGGCTGTCAACAGCAGGGGTATGTGATAGTGCATGGCCGGATCGCGTACCACAAACGTAATCTCAATGAGAGGATAAAGGCCGGTGATCTCTTGAGTCTCAAAGTAATTGCCTGTCTCAAAAGAAAGTCGGTACTTGCCCACGGTGAGCGGGCAGCCATCGGGCAGCAGTTGCTTCACCCTTCCGTCGAGGTCGGTCGCGCATGAAGCTATCTCCCGCCATGCTCCGCCCATCTCCTGCTGCAGGGTCGTACTAATCCCGGCAGCAGGCCGCCCGATCGACGTGTCGAGAATGTGTGTCGAAATGCCGCTCAAGGATTTAACCATTTTTTCAGACGTATTTGTGTGATCTGCCTCTGCTGCTCGACTGCCTCCTGCAATTCCTGATGCTCGTCATTCTGCAGGCGCATTTCAAGGATAGCCAGCATCTGCGCGGGAGATTTACCGGTCGCGCACACTATGTAAGTTCGCCCGAACAGTTGCTCATATACAGAATTGCCATGGGCCAGCCGGGCCAGGATTTCTGCGTCTACATTTCCAACCGTGGCCTGCTCTTCATTCGACCACTTTGCAGATTGCACAGTCGCGTTTGCAGTAGAGGCCATTTCGCCGATGCGAGGATGCGTTGAAAATGCCTCATCCCAATCGACTGGACCAAGCTGCAGCCAGATCGCATCCGAGGTGTCCAAGACATCCTGCATCGAAGAAAAAGGCCGTGCTGCCGCGAGCGCAATCGCCCACGCATGCGAACCGCAGCAGGGAAGTGCTTCGCGGACTGCCGATTGCGCATCAGCCTCGTTCCATGCGTCTAGACTTTCGATCGTGTTTGTTTGCAAGCCGCGCTCATGCATGGTTGACCTGTCGTTCGACCGCGATAAAATCTGACTGATCACCAATTGAAATTGCCTTATGCTACTACGGGCCAGCGGCAAAAGTTTCAGCATTTCCTTGCGGTCGATCTCGGCTGTTGTCACGTTCGTACCTCATGCCCAAGCGGCTCGGTTGAGAAGGATCCGGTTTCATACACAAGCTGTCCGCGCAAATAGGTCGCCACCACTCTGCCTCTTAGCCGCTGTCCTGAGTAAGGTGTCACGGCGTGACGTGTGTAGAGAGTATGTGCGGCTACACCGATGAACTCTTCCGGAGCAAAAATCACCAGGTCGGCATCCATGCCTTCTGCGATGGCCCCTTTGCGGCCAGTGAGCCCGGCCAGCTCTGCCGGTTTCTGTGACATCAAACGCGCCACATCTTCAAGACCAAGTCCGTGCTCATGCAGACCGGTCCACATCACACTCAGCGCTGTCTGTATGCCCGCAATTCCGCCCCAGGCTATGTCGAAACGGCCTTCGTCCAGCCGTTTCATCGCGGGCGGACACGGTGAATGGTCGGTTGCTACCAGGTCAATCTCCCTATCGATCAAAGCCTGCCAGAGAGCCTGCTGATTGGCTCGATCACGGATGGGCGGCGCGCACTTGTGCAACGTGCTGCCATCCGGAATATCTTCCGCGGCAAAGTACAAATAGTGCGGACACGTCTCAACAGTTACGTGCAAGCCTTCGGCGCGGGCCTGTCGTAATAACGGGAGCGCGCGCGCACTCGAGAGGTGAACGATGTGCAGTCGGAATTTGTAGTGGCGGCACAGATCGATGAGCATGCGGATAGCACTTACCTCAGCGTCATCCGGGCGAGAGAGAAGGTAAGTTCCATACCTCCTCCAGTCAGCATTGGCCAACGAAGCAGTAGCGGCATCAATCGGTTCCTGCAATTCGGCATGGACGAGAAGCGGCAGACCGGTCGCAGCCACATGGGGCAGAGCCGACTCCAGTTGCCCGAGCGTCACCATCTGAAAACCATCACAACCCGGGTAGACCAGGAAAGCCTTGTAGCCCCTCACGTCGGCTAGCGCCAGTGGCTCGATGTCGAGCGCGTTATCGCCGGCGACGCCGCCCCATGCAGCCCAGTCCACAAAGCATTTCCCTGCCGCGGCTGTGCGCTTGGCTTCGAGGGCCGCAACGGTGGTGGTCTCCGGAAGGCAGTTCAGCGGCATGTCTACGAGGGTGGTATAGCCGCCGGCCGCAGCAGCGCGCGTCGCTGTCCAGAAGCCCTCCCACTCGGTACGTCCCGGCTCATTGATATGGACGTGGCTGTCGACCAGTCCGGACAGAATCGCCAGGCTTCCAAAATCACGGATCGCATATTCGCCGGGCACCTCAGCGGGCGCGCAGACCGCCTGGATGTGGCCTTCCTGCACCAGCAGAGAGCCAGCGCGCACACCCGCCGGAGTGACGATGCGTTCTGATACGAAGGCCTGTCCCGCACTTTTCATCTGCCCGCAGATTACTCCATGCGTACCCGTCTCGCCCTCGACCCGCTAAGCCTGCTCCTGTATCGTTCGATGAGAGCTCGCATGTTTCAGCGTCCATTCATCCAGGAAACTCAAGCCAACAGCAGGCAAACGTAGAGTGCTGCCCACCGCTGCCATCTCTGCCGAAAATCATCGGTTCATACGGCTGACCCGACTGATCTTCTTCGGAATGCTCGCCGCATTCTGCCTCTGGGTGCTGCACCTGCCATTGTTCCCAATGCAGGACGGACCGATGCATCTCTACCTGGCTAGCGTCCTTGGCGACATGTTGGCCAGGTCGCCTTCCTCATCGCTCTATGCGCAGTTCTACACCGTCCAGCACCTTCTGCCGCCCTATAGTCTGCATTACTACCTGCTTATAGTGCTCATGAAAGTGCTGCCTGCATTGTGGGCGGAGAAGACGGTCGTCTGCATCATCCTCATCACGTTCTGCTGCGGCGTTCGCTCTCTCGCCCGAGTGAATGGGCCAGCGGGGAATCTGTTTGGACTTTTCAGCCTTGCGATTGCGCTGAACTGGCCGCTGATGATGGGCTTTCAGAATTACATTCTTTCGCTCGGCATCGCGTGCTGGGCACTGCGATTGTGGAGTGGGCAGACTTCCATCGGTCGTCGCGCAGCCTTCGTCGGCTGTTGCTGGATCGCATCTATCACGCATCCTGTCCCGCTCCTGCTTATCCTCGGGTTCGCCGCTGCTGACCTTGTCCTGAGAGCGATCTCAGTGTTCGCCGGCAAACAGCGCACTCTGCCCATTGGCTGGCGGATGGACGCAGTCGCTTTACTGTGTGCGTCCACATTGCTTTTGTATCTGCGTGCATTTACGGACAGACATCGGTCGGCGCTGGACCTGCACGTCCCCGAAAGTCTGTTGACCCGCGTCCATTATTTCGCCGGACTACATGGACTCGACTTCTTCCATAGCAGTACCGCCGGCAGCCTGCTGCTGCAGCTTTCGCTCTACGCGATCCTGTCCATCTGCGTAGGTTTCGGCGGCATCAGTATCCTGTCGCAACGCACGCGGGGGCAATGGAAGTCGGCGCATACGTGGCTGATTGTGACGGCATTGCTCACCATCGCCATGCCTTTTCTGCCGGATGACCTCAGCGGTTCCAAGGCGCTTGTCTCCCGCCTGCAGGTGGTCACGTGGATTGGCTTCATCGCCGCGGCCAGCGGCTTCATCGGCATCACCAGGCGATGGGTGGTTTCGATCGCTGTGCTTGCGACAATGACAGCGCTGGGATCGCTCGCACTGGGACAATTCCGTCTCGTTCCGATAGCAAAGAGAATATTTGTGGTCGATCATGAAAAGCTGCCGCCTATGGGCAGCCGGGGCCTGCTGCTCTCAGCGCGTGCGGAAGACGATGCCAGCTTCGCCGACGTTACCTATGAACCGGTGCACTGGCAGGCGGCGGCGTACTTCCGCGATACGCATACGGTCCTGCTCAACACCCCATGGATGGATTCAACCTGGCTGCCGCTGGCAGCAGGCACCGGGCTGCTCACCAAGGATTTTGACCCGTGGACCATGGAATGCTACCACTGTCTTCGCCAGCAACTCGTGGCGTCCGCCACTGTGCGCAACATGGTCCTGCCGCATACTGATTTCATCATCTTTGTCGATCAGCCCGGAACAGCGACGCAGCAGATGCTCGATGAAGTGCTGAAGGCGGACCCTGCCTATCAATGGGCCTGCGAGCAGCTCGACTGGCTCTGGCTCTGCCGCAAGCTTTCCGCGGCCGGCGATTCGTCGCCAGATAAGATGAGAGTGGCCTTTAACTCTTTTTTCAGGACATGGGAGCCGCATTGACCGATCGCAGGACTGTTGCGGGAACAGCGCGGCGTACGAGCGAGTATAGATGGCTTTTCGCCGGAATTCTTCTGCTCTATTGCGCCTGGGTACTATCGCTGCCGCTGTTTCCCAGCCAGGATGGCCCCGTACACCTCTACCTTGCTTCGATCTTTAAAGGTCTACTTGCTGGCGAATCGAACAGTTATTCCACTTACTATTTAATTCGCCATTATCTTCCGCCCTATAGCTTCCACTACTACCTGTTAGTGGCGCTCATGCACGTTATGTCTCCGCTGCTGGCAGAGAAATTGTTCGTCTGCCTTATCCTGGTTTCCTTCGCGTGCGGATTTCGCTTTCTGGCGATAGAGATTGGACCGAGCGGCCCGCTTTTCTCGCTCTTCGCTCTTTGCCTCCTGTTGAACTGGTCCCTGGCAATGGGGTTCGAGAATTACCTTTTTTCGCTCAGCATGGCTTTCTGGGCGCTCGGCCTCTGGATGCGCATGCGCACCGGTCCGGCCCTGAAATTACGCATAGGCTTTCTACTTATCGTCTACGTGATGACGCTGACCCACCCGGTACCGGTTGCTATCGTGCTGGGCTTTGCCGGCCTTGATCTGGTCCTGACCCTGGTAACGCGGCTATCGGCGAGGCTGCAGCCTTCGCGTCGTACTTATTTTCTGCGTGACGTGCTTACTCTCGTCGCTGCCTCTTCGTCGCTACTATATATTTCACACTTCACTGAGAAGCGCAGAACCGCCGAGAATATCCGTAATACCATCCACCCTTTTTCGGAATTCCGCTCCTTCTATGGCCACCTCGAAGGTATCCGCTACTTCAACGGCATGGATGCCCGTGCACATCTGTATAGCGTGGCGCTGTATCTACTTCTGCTGATTGCTGCAGGAGTTGCCCTGCTCCGCACGCGCCGCAGTTCGCCCGGTGCATTGGTCTGGCGGCTGGCCTTTGTGGCCTTTCTGTTTGTGATGCCCGGTGTCCCAATGGATATTAATGGCTCGCACATGTTTGCGACGCGTCTCGTCGCCCTGGTCTGGCTCGCTGCCTTCGCCGCCGCCAGCGGTTCGGAGCGCCTGGGCGGTGTGCCGGAGCTGTGTCTTGCCTGCTTTGCTGCACTTACTTCATTCGGCATACTGGGTCTTGCCCACAGTGACGTAAGCCGGGAAGCGCGGCAGATTGCGCAGTTGCCGAGCGCGCCAGTCGGCCAGCAACACAAGCTCGGTCTTCTTCTGCCCGGACTTGAACAACACGTCGCGCCCAATTACGACTTCGTGGTCGATCCATTCGTATGGGCCGGTGTTCATTATTTTCGCGAAGGCCATGACATCCTCCTGAACACTCCATGGACCGATATACCCATTCTTCCTGTCAACGCGACGCCGGCGTTAGGGTTGGAAGGATTTGATCCTACGACCATCGAATTCTTTTATGAGCTGCGGCAGCATATCGAAGACGGCGACCCTGCGGCACTCAAGCTGCTTTCCCGCGCTGACTTCATCCTGTTTTCGACAGGTGGTCAGCCAGTGAACAACGATGCGATCAATAGCATCCTTCGCGCTGACCGTGGCTCCTATTGGACATGTTCACCCCCAACTTCGTGGACTGAAGTCTGCGAGAGGATGCAGTCACCTTCATTGAGGGAGGTTCGCCGTGCCAACTGACTCTACGAATTCAGCCAGCGGCCTGAACTCGCCGAACGTAACATCGACCCCGTGGTCAAACTGCTGCTTCTGGCTGCTTACGTTCCTCACCGCCTGTTTCTGCGCCTACGTCCTGTGGCTTCCCGTCTTTCCAACGGAAGACGGTCCTATTCATCTTTACTTCGCTACTATCCTCGGAGATCTGCTCCGTCACAACTCTCCGCTTTATGCGCAGTACTACGTCATACAACACCTGCTGCCGCCATATAGTCTGCAGTATTACATGCTCATCGCGCTGATGAAGCTTGTTTCTGCGCCCGCGGCAGAAAAGATATTCGTATGCGTCATCATCGCGAACTTTTCTTTTGGTTTCCGGTACCTGGCAACAAGCATCGGCCGGGCCGGTGAGTTGATTTCGCTGCTGATTGTCGCCTTGTTGTTTAACTGGCCGCTCGGCATGGGCTTCGAAAACTTTTCTCTTTCGCTTGGCGCGGCATGTTGGGCGCTTGGCCTGTGGACGCGCCTACAGAACCCAACTTCAGGACATTGTCCACGCGCCCTGCGTTCTCGTTTCATTTTTGTCATACTGTTGTTCGTGATGACGTTGACGCACGCCATCCCGGTGACTCTTACGCTAGGTTTCGCAGCACTCGACCTGGCTCTACGCTGGCTATCCGCGTTGTGCTGGAAATCTCAAACTGCGCGACTTCCAGGCGTTGTTGACGTCATAACCTGGTTGGCTGGCGCGAGTACGCTCGGCTATATCTACTTTTTCACGAACAAGCAGCGCTCTTCGCAGGAAATGCACGCGCACATCGTTCCACTGGCAGAGCTAATCCACTATGCGAAGCTGTTTGGTCTTGCATTCTTTGGCGGAACAAGCATGGGGTCGCGCCTTTACCATTGGGCGCTGTATCTCATTTTCTACATTGGCCTGAGTCTTGGCGCGAGAACAGCCTGGAAACAGTTGCGACTGAAGAACTGGTCAGCTCAACTTAGCTGGTTTGTCGCTGCGTCTATGATGATCGCCCTTCAGCCGTTCTTACCTGTCGACATCAATGGCTCGCACTGGTTCGCAGAGCGACTGCTTATTTTCAGCTGGATCGCTTTGCTGGCAGCGGCCAGCGGTGCAGAGGCTCCTGGACGACTTGGCCACTGGAGCATTTTCGCATTTTCGATCGCGATTACTGCTGGTGTCCTGGCCCTGGCACAGGCTTATCTCGCGCCGGTCGCTCGTCGGATTTCTGCGCTCGAGAAAGCACCCGTCCAGAGCAAAGGCCAGATTGGTCTTGTCCTTCCTGGTCACTTCGATAGCTACACCTTCGATGAAAATCTACGCTACTATCCATTCGAGTGGGCACCAACTTACTACTTCAGACGCAGCGAGTCAGTCCTCTTGAATACACCCTGGATGGATTTGCCAATTCTTCCGCTGGGCGGCAGTCGTCTGCTATTGACCTACACCTTTCCGCCAACGCAGCTAGAAGATCTGAGGTTGATGAGAGATGAACTGCTGACCTCTGCTGATGCACGTGCGCTCGTTTTCCCAAGGCTCGACTTTATCTTTTTCAGTGATCCGAATCATACGGCAAGTAAAGCTGACATCGATGAAGTTCTTAAGGTGGATCCGGGCGACCAGTGGTCGTGCGCCCGACCGGATTGGTATGTGTTTTGTCAAAAGCAAACTAAGAGCTTGCCTATCAGCACGGTTCCGTCACCGGCACTTACAAGCAGCAGAAGGTAGGGCACTTGCATATTCGAACACGGGAGATCAAATTGCGGCATCTGGCAGCAAGCGGATGGCTGCCGCTTTTCCTGCTCTTGCTGGGCGCCTTCTGCGCCTGGATACTCAGCCTGCCGCTCTTTCCTTCGCAGGACGGGCCCAACCATTTGTATGACGCCTTTATTTTTGGCCAGTTGTTGGCCAAATCATCTTCGCTTTACGCGCATTTTTATTATTTGCGCTCATTCCTCACTCCTTACGGCGTTTATTACTACCTGCTACTGCTCTTGATGAAGCTAGCTTCGCCAGTCTTGGCAGATAAATTAGCTTTAAGCTTCATCATCACTGTCTTCTCCTGCGGTTTCCGTTATCTGGCGACAGGTGTTGGAGAAAGCGGTGGTGTCATTTCGCTGCTCATTTTCGCGATTGTACTCAACTGGCCGCTTGCCATGGGGTTCGAGAACTATTGTCTTGCGATGGGCATCGCTCTCTGGTGTCTTGGGCTTTGGGTACGCTTTGTGGGAAGGCAGGCCTATCTGCTGCGCGCCTCGTTCATCTTATTGTGTCTAATCACTGCTCTTACACATCCGCTGGCTTTACCTGTACTCGTTGCATTCTGCGGGCTTGATCTTGTCTTTCGTCTGCTTGCCACTTTCCGGCATGTTTCTGGAGACGAGATACGCCGTACTCGGTATCTTCCTGACTTCCTTACCCTCCTTTGCAGTTCCTGCTTCATCGGCTATGTCGCAACCTTCATTGATAATCATGCCGCTGGCCCAGGCGGCCACGGTTCTTATACCGCTACATGGACCGTCCGCACGTACCTGGCCATGTACGGTGTTGCGTTCTTTGGCAAGCATGGAGCTGACGCAATCCTTTATCGCGTCGTGATCGCGTCGGTACTCATTGCGGGAATCGGCATTGGATGGCATGCGGTGCGGCATCGCTCCAATGACAGACCATGGGGTGCTCCGGAGAGCTTCTTCACCATCGCTATCGTTGTTTTGCTGGTCTTTCCGTTTGTACCGAAAACAATCAACGATCCTTACTATCTTGTTGTTCGTCTGCTCATTGTCGCCTGGATCGGTGCTCTGGCTTCTGCCAGCGGCCATAAGGCATTCACCCGCCGTACACAAGTTGTGCTCGCGGTCTCTGCAGTCTGTGTCACAGGGCTCATCCTCACAATTGCTGTTCATCGCATCAATCCGATAGCCAGAAGCCTGGCGATGATTCAACGTGAGCCGCTTGTTCCAAAGGGAAGCATCGGCCTCAGTCTGCCTGGTTATGACGGATCGGATTACAGCTATCCTGTCCTGTATTCATTACCCTTTGAATGGGGTAGCTCTCATTTCTTTCGCGCAAGCAATGCCATCATGCTGAATGCTCCATGGATGGACTCAACCTACTTTCCTATCGGACCGACTGGAGCCCTGCTGACTCGCGACGTGAATTTCGCAGTTCTGCAACAGCCTGTTGAATTTCGCAAAGTGCTAATAGCTGATAGACACCTTCAATCAATCGTCTTTCCGCGCATCAGCTTTATCTTCTTTTCAGACCCTGACCACATCGCCTCGGACATGATGCTCGACGAAGTCCTGCATCTGGATCCGGTCAATCACTGGCAATGCCACCGCAATGATTGGTATGTTCTGTGTCAAAGGCCTAAGCCCGCCTGACGCTAAGCGCTGATTCAGGCAAAATGCCAGATCGCGTCCCGGTCTAGTATCCTGCAGCTTGCAGACGGAGATTACGGTGCGGTATCAGCTATCCATCCTAGCTCTACTTTCCACATTTACATGCCTGATTGTGGCCACTGCGCAGACCCCTCCTGCCGCACCTGCGCCGGGTCAGCATGGAGAAGCCGGCGGCGTCATGACCGGCGGCAATTTTGCGCCTGTGCTTGACGCCGAGAAGCGCCCTATCACCGCGGGTGGTTTTGTCGACTCCGGTCCGATCGTATTTCAGGACATTGCCAAGGCTGCCGGGCTCACCGGCTGGACGCATAAGTCCGGGACGCCGGGCAAGGTGTACATCCTCGAAACCGTCGGCTCGGGCGTCGCGCTGTTTGACTACGACAACGACGGCTGGCTCGACATTTACCTGGTGAACAGTTCGACCTACGAAGCCATGCAGGGTAAGGCTCCGGCGCCGCGTGCCGCACTCTTTCATAACAATCACGACGGCACATTCACTGATGTCACCGCCAAGGCCGGCGTTGCCAATGAGCGCTGGGGTATCGGCGTGGCTGTGGGCGACTACGACAACGACGGCTGGCCTGACATGTATGTCACCAACTACGGCAAGAACCGCCTGTACCACAACAACCATGATGGCACTTTCACTGACGTCGCCGAAAAAGCCGGCGCTACCCTTGGCGGCTGGTCCTCAGGTCCTACATTCGGCGACTATGACGGCGATGGCAAGCTGGACCTCTTTATCCCCGGCTACGTTCATTACGATAACAATGAACCGCCGATGCCCGGCACTACATCCGGCCCCGCTGCCTCCTTCTGCCAGTTCCGCGGCGCGCCGGTCATGTGCGGTCCGCGCGGACTGATCGGCGAGCACGACCATCTGCTGCATAATAACGGCGACGGCACGTTCACTGATGTCAGCGAGAAAGCCGGCGTCAGCGATCCCAACGCGTATTACGGACTCGCCAGCGTCTTCGTCGATCTGAATAACGATGGCAAGGTTGACCTGGTTGTGACCGATGACTCCACGCCCAACTATCTCTACATCAACAAGGGCGGCGGCAAGTTTGAAGACGACAGCTACGCCTCGGGCTATGCGCTGAACGAGAACGGTCGTGAGACCGCGTCCATGGGCGTTGCAGTTGGCGACTATCAGAACAACGGCCTGCTCGATCTCTACAACACCACCTTCTCCGACGACTACGATGTGCTGTATCACAATGACGGCGATGCGAACTTCACAGACGTCAGCTACCAGGCTGGCATCGCCGAAACCACGATTCCGTTCCTCGCCTGGGGCGATGGATTTTTGGATTACGACAACGATGGCTGGAAGGACATCTTCGTCGCGAACGGCCACGTCTACCCATCGGTCGACAAGAATGACTGGGGCACCACTTTCGCTGAGCGTCCGCTGCTTTTCCATAACCAGCTCGGCAAGAAATTTGAGCCGGTGCCGGCGGTGAAGGGGACCGGCCTCGCCATCGTTGTCCCTGGTCGCGGCGCGGCGTTTGGAGATTTGTTCAATGATGGCAAGATCGACGTCGTGATGAACAACATGGACACCGTGCCGGCCCTCCTGCGCAATGTGAACGCAGACAAACATCACTGGGTCGAGGTGAAGCTGATCGGCGGTCCCAAGAGTCCGCGCGATGCTATCGGCGCCACTGTCTATCTCAAAGCCGGCGCTACGCGTCATCGCGAAGATGTGATGAGCGGCGGCAGTTACGCTTCCTCGAGCGATCAGCGCCTGCACTTCGGTATCGGCGACAACAGCAGCGTAGAGGGCCTGGAGATTCACTGGCCCAGTGGCACCGTGGAAAAGCTCAACCTGCCCGCAGTCGACACCATCTACACCATTGAAGAGGGCAAAGGTGTGACTTCCAAAATGGCATCTGCTGCGAAGAAGTAAGTTGGCGTTCTTGCCGCTGCTACCGTCTGCCTCGCCCGCTCCCGCGGCATTCCTGTGCATCTTTCAGCATTTCGCGCGAAAATAGGGCCGGGGCCTATCGCCCTTCCGGACACCTACTTGCGCGTGATGGATCGAAAAGCTGAATTCGAAGTCCTGGTCCTCGGCGGCGGCATTGCCGGCATGGCGACCGCGATTCACCTTGCCCGTGCGGGTCTGAATGTGGCCTGTGTTCACACAGAAGAGTTGCGATCGGACCCGGTTGGCGAGTCGCTGGACTGGTCCGCTCCCGACCTGCTCAAAACGCTTGGCCTGCCCATCGACGAGTTATTGAAGCGGCAGATTGCCACCACAAAAGATCATGTGGTCCTGAAGCTGGCCGATGGGGCCGAACGCCATTACGTTCCCGGCGCCTGGCTGGCCGAATCTCCATTCAACGTGCGCCTGGATACTGTTCATGTCGATCGCGGCGCTCTGGCCGAAGCCATTCGCGATATCGCCGAGCGGGACGGCGTGCAGATTATTGCAGACCAGGTCATAGACGTTGAGAAGGACGACCGGCGTGTCCTGTCTGTGACGACGAAGCAGGGTCTTCATCTCCATGCCAGATGGTTCGTGGACGCGTCCGGCGGAGCGGCGCGGCTTTTCGCGAGGGCGTTCCACCTGCCGATGCGTGAATACGGTCCCAGCAAGGTAGCTGTATGGGAATATTTCCCGATCGGCGCATCGCCCGTTGGGGGCACGACGCTCTATGGAACTGCCTCCCCATCGACCTATATGGACTGGATCTGGCAGATCCCGGTCCGCCCGGACCTGATGAGTGTAGGCTGCGTCGCCACCGGCGAAGGGATGAGGCAGTTGCGCCAGGAAGGCATGAATATTCAGCAGATTTATGCATCGCGCCTGAGGGTGTTTCCCGCTCTCGCCGGGTTAATCGAGGAAGGACGCGAGATCGCCCCGCGAGTCACGTCGTTCCGTTGCCGCGTCCATGGAAAGTCGAGCGGTCTCAACTGGCTGGTAGTGGGAGAGGCGGCGGCCATGGTTGACCCGTTGACGTCCAACGGCGTCACGTCCGCGCTTCGCCATGCCAACGAGGCTTCGGCGCTTCTGACACGCCATCGTCATGCATCGCGGCTGCCTTGGCTGGCGACTGCAGCGTATGGGTGGCGGGTTCGCGACCTTGCCGCGTTCTTCAACAGCCTGATCGAAACCGTGATGTACGAACCAGGCATTCGCGCACAAACCGGGGCGCTGACCGCGGGAGATATCTACACCATCCCGGCGTGGCTGATGAATCTCTTTTATTCGCGGACTCGTCCCGTCGGAATCATGGCAAGCGCCTGTTTTGGAATAATTTTGCGGGTGCTGCGCTGGAGCGCGGCGACATTTTCATGGTTCTGTCGCAGCGCGGACGCTTATGCGCCAGCGGATTGACCGGCCCTCGCCCTGCGCCATCATGGACCGGCGCTTAGCGGAATTCAGCTTTTTTCGCAGACGAAGCGTAGTGCCTGACGATCGGGCAGCGCGACCGGACAACCATCAGTCTTGACCACAGATTCCCGATTGCTGATTTCATCGTGGGAGATATATATCACCGCGGCGACAGCTTTGTCGGTCGTCCATTTGGTTGATATTTTTGGCTGCTCGCTGCCGATGAAAGCTCCAGGCGACCATGCCTAGCGGGCTGGCCTTTTCATGGGCGTCTTCCTAGCAGCTTTGACCTTGGAGGTCGCAGGCAGTGTTTTCGACTTGTTCCGGACGGCCGTCGTATCGCGTATCACCAGCTCCGGCTGCACGATATATTCGGCCCCGCGCGACCCGGGTTCCCGGTTAGCCGAAAAGAGTGCATGGAACGCCCGGTCGGCGATATGCGATCGCGATAACCGCACGGTGGTGAGCGGCGGATACAGCGCAGCGCTGATCTCGATATCGTCGAAGCCGATGACCGAGATATCCTGCGGCACGCGCAGGCCGTGCTGATGGATAGACCCGATGGCACCGATCGCCGTAAGGTCATTCGAAGCGAGGATGGCAGTTGGCAGCGCGGTGAGTTGCAATAACTCCTCCATGGCCATCCGTCCGCCATCAATCCTGTGATTCCCCTCGACAATCAGCTCCTTGCGCAGCGAAATGCCTGCCCGGCGCAGCGACTCAAGAAAGGCCTCACGGCGCGTGCGTGCCGACGGCAGTAACATGGGACCGCTGATGAAACCGATGCGTTCATGGCCAAGCGCGACCAGGTGGTCTACCGCTTCGTCAATTCCTTTGGAATAGTTCACCAGAACATTGCTCGTATCTGCGCCCACCGTTCCGGTGTCGAGGAAAACCAGCGGGATGCCATTATTCTTGAGACGCTCCAGCAGCTGCGGTTCAAGCTCAGAGGTCATGATGGCCACTCCGTCTACCTTGCGCTCGAGCATGCGCTGCACGCATAGTTCGGCACGGTCAGCCTTGTAGCTGGTGTTGCTGACGATCACTTCCAGCCCGTGCAGCACAGCCGTATCTTCAAAGCTCTTCACCAGTTCGGGAAAGAATGGATTGGTGATGTCGGAAATGATGAGGCCATAGAGACGGCTGCGGCCCGAACCGAGCGCCCGCGCATTCGTGTTGGGAAAATAATTCAGCGCTTCAATGGCGCGTCGAACACGCTCGGCGGTCTTCGCCTTTACCTTGTCGGAACCATTGATGGTCCGCGATACAGTGGCGGTGGAAACCTGCGCGCGCCTGGCGACTTCCTGGATATTCATACGGGAAAGTTGGTCTGCATCTCTGCTGTGTCGGGTGACCTGAGAATACACGGAAATCTGGCCGCATCAGCTTTTGGGCTTAGTCGGATATCACTCTATTGACATAGGCCGGGGTCAAAAGGTACATGTGTAATCGATTACAATGTGCACGAGGTTTGTCCTAAGTCCATGACGCCGTCCTCTCTGTCTTTTCCGCATCGCCGATTCAATCCGCTACGAGGCGATTGGGTGCTGGTCTCGCCGCATCGGACGCAGCGTCCCTGGCAGGGCGAGGTTGCGAAGACAGATACGACCCCGGCCGTGCACTACGATCCGGCCTGTTACCTGTGCCCCGGCAACACCCGCGCGGGCGGTCACCACACACCGGTGTACACCAGTGTCTACGTATTCGATAACGACTACGCCGCGTTGCTGCCGGATTCGCCGGCGCCTCCACCCGAGGACGCCAATCCTCTGCTGCTGGCCGAGCGCGAGCGCGGAACCTGCCGCGTCCTTTGCTTTCATCCGGACCACAGCCTGACCCTGCCGCGCATGCGGCTCGCCGACATTGAGCGCGTCGTCGAAGAATGGACTGTACAATCTCGCGAACTCAGTGCCAAGCCTGAAGTCGGCTATGTACAGATCTTCGAGAATCGCGGCGCCATGATGGGTGCCAGCAATCCGCACCCTCACTGCCAGATCTGGGCGACCGAGCATGTTCCGGATGAGCCGGCAAAAGAGTCGCAGAATCTTGCCGCCTATCACGCAGCCCAGGGCACCTGCCTGCTCTGCGATTACCTGAAGACCGAGATACAGCAGAAGCAGCGCATCGTCTGCGAGAACGAAGAGTTCGTGGCCCTCGTGCCTTTCTGGGCTGTGTGGCCATTTGAAACACTGCTGCTCAGCCGCCGGCATATTGCATCAATCGACCAATTCGACGCTGCGCAGACTCGCGGCCTGGCCGACATTTTGAAGCAGGTGACGACGCGCTATGACAACCTGTTTTCCATAAGCTTTCCCTACACCATGGGTTTTCATCAGCAGCCATCCGATGGTACGCAGCATCCGGAATGGCATTTCCACGGCCACTTCTATCCGCCGCTGCTGCGCTCTGCGACTGTGCGCAAATTCATGGTCGGGTTTGAGATGCTGGGCATGCCGCAGCGCGATATCACGCCCGAATCTGCGGCAGAGCGCCTCGCCGCATTGCCGGCTGAACATTACACATCAGCACACTCGGATGGCCATGCCTGACGCATTCGCCGCGGGCCTGCGTGATCGCGACCTGGCATCTGTCATTCCGAGTGGCGAAGGTCTGTCTCTTCAAAATGACAGCCTGCGGGTCACGCTCTGGCCAAAACAGGGCGGCAAGCTGATCTCCATTCTTGCTCAAACGTCCGACGGTCCAGTTGAACTCCTGCATCCGCCACTGCATCCCTACAACACCGCGACGGAGTCATCAGGATTTGAGCTTTCCGACGCGGGCGGATGGGATGAATGCCTTCCGACCGTCGCCGCATGTACATCGGGTGACGTTCACTTTCCCGATCACGGCGATGTGTGGCGAAGACCCTGGCCGGCGTACCTCGAGGGCCAAACGCTGCATGCCTCGGTCGAAGCTTTCACTGTCCCCGTGCGCTTCTCGAAGCGTTCATCGCTCCATGGTTCAGCGCTTCACATCAACTATTCTGCGGTGAATACCAGCAAGCATGCCACCGAGTTTTTATGGTCGGCGCACCCGCTCTTCCAGGTGCAAGAAGGCGACCATATCCTACTGCCGGGTAGCGTCGCCGACGTACGTGTCGAAGGCTCGACCTTTGCTGGTCTTGCCCGGCCCGACGGCCGATGTGCATGGCCCATGGCGGAATGTCCCGATGGTTCCTGGATTGATCTGAGCCAGGTGGGACCGCCCGATGGAAAGATTGCGCACAAGCTTTTTGCAGGACGGCTTTCGAGTGGCTGGTGCGGACTCTACCGCAGCAAATTGCAGCTTGGCATCCTGATGCAGTTTGATCCCGCGCTGACGCCCTACGCCGGTCTCTGGATCAGCCAGGCACAGTGGCCTGCGGGTGATGCAAACCGCCAGTACACGGTCGCACTTGAACCGACATTCGCGCCTTACGATGCACTCGATAAAGCCTCGGAGATGGGCTGCTCGATGATTCTTGGCCCGGGCTCGAACTTCTCGTGGCCGCTGCGATTGTCAGTCTCTGTGTCTGTGACGTATGAAGATTTTCTCGCAGTGGCAAACGATTCTGCTGACCCTCTGACCGCTGGCAATTTAAGGTAGGTATTTTGCGATGAATGCACCCAGATCGGCGAACGCGGCCAACATGAATCCAGGGAAGCTTGCCCTTCAACATCAGCAGCGCTGCGGCGCGGCCGGGGCGCTGTTTCGCGCGCCCGGCCGTGTCAACCTTATCGGCGAACACACGGACTACAGCGGCGGCCTTATTCTTCCTGCAGCCATCGACTTTTCGACACTCGCCGTCATCAGTCCACGGGACGACCGGCAGTGCTTCGTCTATTCGGATAACTTCTCGAAGCAAATTGTCGCAAGCCTCGATCGATTTCCTGAGAAAGGCACAGGCGACTGGAGTGATTATCCGCTAGGCGTGGCTGCCGTACTTCGCGAGAAAGGCATCGACCTCCCAGGATTCGATATCACGATTGCCGGCGATGTTCCCTTGGGTGCCGGCCTGAGTTCCTCCGCTTCGATTGAAGTAGCGACTGCCTTCGCCTTATTGTCATTGACACAGAGACATATATCGCTCGAAGAGATAGCCCTGCTTTGCCAGCGTGCGGAGAACACCTTCGTCGGTGCCAACTGCGGCATTATGGACCAGTTCATCGCCTGCTTCGGAGAGAAAGACCACGCCGTGCTGGTCGACACGCGTTCGCTCGGCCACACACCGGTTCCTATTCCACCTGATGTGCAGATCGTTATTTGCAATTCGATGGTGAAGCACTCGCATGCGGGCGGCGAATACAACACGCGCCGCGCTGAGGTAGATGAAGGCAGCCGCATCCTGCGCGAGCACGACGCGAAAATACGCGAACTGCGCGACGCGACCATTACCGATCTGGAAAGTGTGCGCGGCCAGATGCCCGACAATGTCTATCGGCGCTGCCGGCACATCATCACGGAAAACGATCGTGTCGAGCAGACTGTCGCGGCTTTTAAGGCTGGCGACCTGGCGAAGGTTGGCCGCATGATGGCCGCATCGCACGCAAGCTATCGCGATGACTTTGAAGCGAGCGTTCCTGAAGTGGATGCACTCATTGAGATCGCAGCGACGCTTCCCGGACTCATCGGCGCTCGCCTCACCGGCGGCGGCTTCGGCGGCTGTACTGTCAATTTGGTCGAGGCTGCCCATGCCGCCGCCTTCAGCACGGCGATCCACGATCAGTACAAAGCACGGCTGAAGATCGACGCTGAGGTCTATCGGTGTCACGCTTCAGACGGTGCAGGGCCGGTTGCCCAGCCCTTCGAGGTCTAGCTGGAGAAGCTACTCCGCCGGGATTGGATGCAGCATGATGGTGCGGCCTGTTTTCGCGGACTCACGCGCCGCGTCGAGGATCTGCACCACCACCACATTTGTATCGATTCCGCCCAGCGAATGATCGACGTTCTTGTGACCGGTGACGACTGAGACCAGGTAATGGATAGGGTCGTCATCGGGTGCGCTCAGCGGTGGCGCGGTCATGTCGTGATCCTGCTCCTCGCCTGCATACCGTACGCGGAGGCGATCTCTTTTCAGTGTGTATGCGTAGCCGGTCCTGCCGTAGATCTGGAAGTCCTTGACGTCGAACGGCCAGTTCCATGAGCCTTCCAGGATTGCCTGGGCATGCGGGTACTGCACGATCACAGTCGCATCGTCTTCTACATGCGGGTAGACGTCGGGCTTCACCTGCTGCGTTTTCGCGGTGACGCTCAGCGGCGATTCACCGTGCATCAGCACCGTCATCAGGTCAGCGCCATAGCAGCCAAAATCAAACAGCGATCCGGCGCCGTTCTGCTGCGGATCCGAAAGCCATTGCAAAAATTCCGGCTGCACGCCAATCTCCTTCGGGCCCTTGTGGCCATCGTGCACCACTACCCTCCACACGTTGCCGAGCTTTCCGTCCTCCGCTTCCTTCAGCGCTTCGTTATTGCTGGAATACCACGTTGTTTCATAGTTCACCAGCACCTGGATATGGTGTTCGCGCGCGACCTTACGGATCGCGAGTGCGTCATCGAGCGTCGTAGCGAGCGGCTTCTCCACCATGACATTTACGCCATAAGCAGCGGCATCCTGGATGATCCGCCGATGCTCGGCCGTCGCCGTGTAAACCCATAACGCCGCCGGATGCTGCTTCTCCACGACCTCATTAATCGTTGAGTAGAACGGAACGCTGTCGAGGTGATACTGCGCCTTGTATTTAGCCGCGAGCGCAGCATCCGGCTCGACAATACCCACGAGTTGAATCTCGGGATGCGAAGGGACCTGCGGAAGAAATCCGGCGACGTGGCCGTGCGTCAATCCAACGACGGCGACCCGCAGCGGCTGTGCTGTCTGGGCATTCGCGCTAAAGACGGCAAGGAGAACTGCGCCGGTAAGGGTGAGCAGCATGCGGGCATTTCGTATCAACAATCGGGCCTCCGGAGACAACCAGAAAATACTACGTGAATTGATGCCGTGATGTTGTCTCGCGCCGTTCGCATCGTTGCAGGATCAGGCATCTTACAATGGTGGACTATGCTGCCGGATTCAAAGACGCAACGCCAGCACTTCCACATCGGCAGCTTTTTCGCTGGTCTGCTGATTCTGTCTACGATTGCGTTTCATGCCGGCGCACAGCAGGTCGCCCCGGTCATTGCTGTCGATCACGGTCCCAATGCCGCAGCCCAGCAATCAAAGCATTACGTTGTGCTCGTTTCGCTCGATGGCTTTCGCTACGACTACGCAAAGAAGTATGACGCGAAGCATCTGCTCGCAATGGCCCGGGCTGGTGCGTCCGCGCCGGAGGGCATGATTCCGTCCTATCCATCCGTCACATTTCCAAACCACTACACGCTCGTCACCGGCCTGTATCCGGAGCACCACGGCATCGTCGCGATGAGCTTTTATGATCCCGCGCGCAAACAGAAATATGCCTATAGCGATCCCGCCACTGCGACCGATGGCTCGTGGTATGGAGGCACGCCGCTATGGTCTCTGGCGGAAAAGCAGGGGATGCGTTCAGCATGCTTTTTCTGGCCTGGCTCGGAGGCAGAGATAGCCGGCGAGCGGCCAAGTTTTTATCTCAGATATGACGACGGTTTTCCGGATGAAAAGCGCATTGACCAGGTGCTCACATGGCTGGCGCTGCCGGAAGCGCAGCGGCCGCATTTCATCACGCTCTACTACTCGAATGTTGACCACGCCGGCCACAAGTTTGGCCCTGATGCGCCGGAGACACGCGAAGCCGTCCACCATGTGGATGCGCTCATGGGCGAGCTCAGTCTGCGCCTCAAAAAAACGCGTCTGCCGGTCGATCTTGTCGTCGTCTCCGACCATGGCATGGAAGCCGAGAAGGGCAACTGGGTCGATCTGGACAAATTTGCCGACCTGAAAGACTTCACGACAGCTGGCGCACTGCTTTACGGTCCATCCGAAGCAGCGACAGAGAAGGCTTACCAGCAGTTAAAAAGCGCGAGTGGCGACTTCAAAGTTTACCGCCGCGCACATGTGCCGGCCGCTCTGGATTACGACCAGAGCGCACGCGAAGGCGATCCCGTTGTGGTGCCGACGGGCCCCTACGCCATCCGCGCGCATGGGGCGTCAGACGCGGCCAAGGACTTTCCGCCGAACAAGGGTTCGCATGGTTTTGACCCCAGGGAAATGCCGAGCATGCGCGCGATCTTTTACGCCGAAGGGCCGGACATACGCAAAGGCACCACGCTGCGGCCATTTGAAAATGTGAATCTGTACCCATTCCTCGCACAGCTGCTGCGGCTCGACGCCCCGCCCAGCGATGGCAAATTGAGCGTACTTGAAGGCGCATTGAAATCGCCACCCGCAGAATCGACGTCCGCGCAACAGTAGCCGTTATCATCAACGCATGGCTTATTACCTCGGCTTCGATGCTGGTGGAACACGTACAGATGGTGTGCTGGCCAATGAGACGACCATCCTCGCGCGCGCCAGTAGTGGCAGTGTCAAATTGCTGCGTGTCTCGCCCGAACAGGCAGAGTCGAATCTTCGCTTCGTCATCGATACACTTTTTCAGAAAACCGGCATCCTTCCCGACCAGGTGAAGGCGGTCTGCATCGGTATTGCCGGCTACACCGTTCCGGCAGTGACCGACTGGGTGGAGCGCACTCTCGCAAAAATCCTCGGCGGCAGGCAGACCATCTGTGTTGCCGGTGATGTCGAGATCGCGCTCGATGCAGCATTTCCGAACGCACCTGGCGTGCTGATCATCGCCGGCACCGGCTCGAATTTTCTGGGCCGCACCTCATCGGGCGCGCTCATCAATGTAGGCGGTTGGGGTCCATTGCTCGGCGACGAGGGCTCAGGGTACTGGATCGGCAGCGCCGGTATTCGCGCCGCCCTGCGAGCGAGAGATCGCGGCGAGCCGACCTACCTGCTGGACAAGATCTGTGCCCACTGGGGCTGCCGAGACTTAAATCATCTGATCGAAATTGCGCACGCCAACCCGGCACCGGACTTCGCCAATCTGGCGCCCGTCGTCGCGGCTGCTGAAGAAGCGGGCGACCCCATTGCTGCGACAGTTCTGCAGGCCGCCGGACGCATGCTGGGCCAGGATGCGATACTGATTTTCCGCCGCATCCGCGCCTCTGAGCCGGATGGCGCACCCCTTCCAGGCATCGCATTTACCGGCAGCATCCTTCGCCACATCGTGCCTGTCAGGGCAGCGATGATCGAAGAGATTCACCGCGAGCTTCCGCCCGTGCATGTGATTCCGGAAGCGGTTGATCCGCTCGAGGGCGCATTGTGGAGAGCCCGCCGCTGCAAGCCCGGAGACCTCTAGATGGCAACTCCCGGCAAGACCGCTGCAAAGAGAAAAACTCCCGCCGATAAACTCTCCGCGTCCAGTAAAAATGCAGCTGCATCGGCGAAGAAGCCACGCACCATCGGTGTACATCTCGGCGTGGCCGGTGGAACATTTAAAGCCGCGGAGCGTGCGCATGAGATAGGCGCAAACACATTTCAGATTTTCTCTTCAAGTCCGCGGATGTGGCGCGCCACCACGCCATCGCCAGACCACTGCACACAGATGCGCAGATTGCGGGAGCAGCATGGCATCAAGCCGGCGGTCATTCATACCAGCTACCTGGTGAACCTCGCGAGTGCGACCGATGAGTTTCGCGAAAAATCGATCGTCGCGTTTCATGGTGAAGTGGAACGGGCGCTCGCATTAGGCGCAGAGTATCTCGTCCTTCATCCCGGCTCATGGAAAGGTCTCACCTGGGAGCGGGGCCTGGAACGCGCCGCCGACGGTATCCAACGCGCAGTTGAGGGGATCGACTGGCAGGCGTGCGATTTCAAAATACTGATCGAGAACACTGCGGGCAGTGAATTTTCGCTTGGCGGCAACTTCCAGCAGGTGGGGGATTTGATTGAAACGCTGCGCGCGCACGCACCCGTCGGCGCCTGTCTTGACACCTGCCATACGCATGTCGCCGGCTATGACATTGTGACGCCTGAAGGCTACGCCGCTACCATGCAGCAGATCGACGAAACAATCGGGCACAAGCATGTACATGTTTGGCACATGAATGATGCGAAGGCCCCGCGCGGTTCGAAACTCGATCGCCATCAGTACATCGGTGAAGGAACGATGGGCACTGCGCCCTTCCAGCGACTGCTGCAGGATGAACGCTTCGCGCACTGCGCCTTTATCGCCGAGACCCCGGTTGATGAGCCGGAGGACGATCGCAGGGCAGTTGCCACGCTGCGAGGCCTTGCAAGTGCGCGTTGATGAAACAGATGGCGCTGATCGGCCTTCCGTAACACTTGCGCTCCGACGCGATCAACGCAGTCGACGATCTGCCACCAGCTTGTTATTTACGCGCATTTATCCAGGCCGCTTATTCTCGTCGGGCATTCGGACGGAGGTATGTACGCGGCCCGATACGCGGAAACCTATCCAAATGACCTTCCTGCTCGTTGATCCTGGATTTACCGGTCAGCCAAACTTCAGCGACTATGGATTGGCACCTGACAAGGTAGCAACATTAGTCGAGCGCAATGAGGAGGGAATTGCTTTTGCGCGACGCTGTCTATCACTGGCTGAAAGCGGAAAGCTTTCGGGGACTAGGGAAAAGCCCTTGTCATCCGCTCTATACTTAAGCTTGTGGGAGTGTCACAAAGCGAATCTCCCAGGGTTGTCCCGCATCCAAGGAACAGATAGCTTGAGGCACTGCTTATGTGGCTAGATGCAATCGGCGTCCTGATTCTCGTTTCTCATGCGTTTGCGATTGGCGGCATCGTGCTCTGGTTTGGGCTCGGTAAGCCGACTTCCCGAACCGAATTCTGGTTTCGCTTCAAGAACGCTTTTTTCAAACTATAGCGTTCAGTAGTTCTGACGAGGCCTGATCTTCCTGATCGCAAATTACAATAGGAAAACCATGTCTTCGGAGAACCCTACAGAAGCAAAGCGCGAGCAGCGCTACACTCCCGCCGAAATTGAGCCGCGCTGGGCTGAGCGCTGGGCTACGCAGCCGGACCATTATGCTGCTGAACCGTCTCACATCGATGGGCAGACCAACAGCAAGCCGAAATATTACGTGCTGGAGATGCTGCCCTATCCTTCCGGGCAACTGCATATGGGTCACGTGCGCAACTATGCCATCGGCGATGCGCTGGCCCGCTACATGTGGATGCAGGGCTACAACGTTCTGCACCCCATGGGCTGGGATGCGTTCGGACTGCCAGCGGAAAACGCAGCCATCAAGAACAACACGCCGCCGCGTGAGTGGACGCTCTCAAACATAGCCACCATGAAGCGGCAGTTTACGCGGCTGGGGATGGCGTTCGACTGGCAGACTGAAGTAACGACCTGCCTGCCCGACTACTATCGCTGGAACCAGTGGTTTTTCCTTCGCATGTATGAGCAGGGCCTCGCTTATCGCAAGAAGAGCAAGGTCAACTGGTGTCCGCAATGCGCGACGGTACTGGCGAATGAGCAGGTCGTGAACGGTCGCTGCTGGCGGCATGAAGATACCATCGTCGAACAGCGCGACCTGGAGCAATGGTTTCTCCGCATCACGAAGTACGCGGACGCGTTGCTAGACGGGCTCGACAAGTTGCAGGACTGGCCGGAAAAAGTCCGCACCATGCAGGCGAACTGGATCGGCCGCAGCCGTGGCGCCACGGTTGCCTTCGCCGTTGATCGCGCTGCGCACGAGGAAGAAGGAACACGCGAAGAGCGCCGAGGCAAAGTCGTGCTGCCTGCTCCCCAGGGCTGGAATGCCGGGGAAGAAACCAGTGAAGGCCGCGTCGAAGGCGGGACGAACGAAGTCAAAGTTTTCACCACGCGCATCGACACCATCTTCGGTGCGACCAGCCTGCAGCTTGCACCGGCACACCCGCTCGTCACGGAATTTGCGAAGGAAGACAGCGGCCTTAGCAGGGAAGTGGAGAAGCTGCTAGAGGAGCAGAAGAAAGCGCGCGAGGCTGAAGACTTTGGCGCCATTGAAAAACATGGTGTTTTCGCCGGCCATTACGCGGTGAATCCGTTGAATGGCGAGCGTGTGCCGATCTGGGTGGCGAATTATGTCCTCACCGATTACGGTACCGGCGCTGTCATGTCCGTTCCAGCGCACGACGAGCGCGACTTCGAATTCGCGAAAAAGTATGGGCTCGAAGTACGCGTCGTCGTGCTGCCGCGCCGCGTTGGCGAACCGAAAGAAAATGGCCAGCAGGAAGAACCTGTTCTGCCGTACACAGAAGAAGACTCGCTCCTGATCAACTCAGGCGAGTACAACACGCTGGGCTGCGAAGAAGCGCAGCACCGGATGATTGCATTCGCTGAGCAGCAGGGCTTTGGTGAATCGACCACAACCTATCGCCTGAAGGACTGGGGCGTCAGCCGGCAGCGCTACTGGGGAACCCCCATCCCCATGTTGTACTGCGAAAAAGATGGTATTGTGCCGGTGCCAGAAGACCAGTTGCCGGTGCTCCTGCCAGACAATGTCGACATCACGCAGCAGGGTGGCTCACCTCTCGGCAAGGTGCCGAGTTTCGTCAACACGACTTGTCCGAAGTGTGGCGGCCCTGCCCGGCGTGAGACCGACACGATGGACACGTTTGTTGATTCGTCCTGGTATTTCTACCGCTATACGGACGCGAAAAACAATTCTGCGCCATTTGATACCGAAAAAGTTGCGTATTGGTTTCCCATCGACCAATACATCGGTGGCGTCGAGCACGCCATCCTTCACCTGATCTATTCGCGCTTCTGGACCAAGGTGATGAAAGACCTCAAGCTCATCAGCAATGACGAGCCGGCGCAGAGACTTTTTACCCAGGGAATGGTCATCAAGGACGGCGCGAAAATGTCAAAGTCGAAGGGCAATGTGGTCTCGCCCGATGACATGATCGCCCACTACGGCGCCGATGCTACGCGTGCGTACTCGCTCTTTGCCGCTCCGCCGGATCGCGACCTGGAGTGGCAGGAAGATGGAGTAGCAGGCGTCAGCCGATTTCTTGGCAAGGTCTATCGCCTGGTCACAAAACACGCTGATGTAGCGAAGGCTGCCAGCGGTGCAGCGATCGATGCATCCATGCTCCAAGCGCCTGCGACGGAGCTTCTGCGCAAGCTTCATAAGACCATCGACAAGATCACACATGACTTTTCCGGCCGGTGGCATTTCAACACCAGCATCGCGGCAATCATGGAGCTGGTCAACGAGATTACCGCCGCCGACGCTGCAATGACGGGCGGCAAAGTTCCGCCTGCGGTTATCGCGTCGCTAGTGGATAATCTCGTCCTGCTGCTTGCCCCGCTTGCGCCGTACATTGCTGCCGAACTCTGGCAGGAACTCGGCCATACCGACTCGATCCTGCGTCATCCGTGGCCGGTCTATAACGCCGATCTCGCCAAAGAAGCCGAGATCCAAATTCCGGTGCAGGTGAATGGAAGGCTGAAGGCTGTCGTTACTGGACCGATCGATGCGACGAGGGAGCAGCTTGAAAATATCGTCCTCAGCAACGAGAAAGTCAAGGCTGCCATCGCCGGCAAAGAGATGATCAAGCTGATCGTTGTTCCAGGCAAGCTGCTGAACATCCTGGTCAAGTAGCGGATGCCAATGCCAGCAGCGACGAGCGCCTACGGCAGAACGCCTTTGCGCGGAACGCAGTCGCTCGTCCATCTGCTCGGTGCGTGTGTACGCCGGCCCGACCTGCTTGGCATCGAACTGGCCTGGCGCTGGATTTTCGGCGTGCCTGCGCTCGCCGTCTGCTTTTACCAGGCGACGATTATCCTGGCCCGGACACCGCTTGCTCCGGGCGGCCTCAGCAACTATTCACTCAGCGATCCGGATGCCGCCGCGCAGGCTTTCTCCAACACCAGCGCGGCGCTGCTGCCGCAGCTGCAGCATCTTGCCTGGTGGCTTGGACCCATCCTCGCGGTGGGCTGGGCTTTCTCATCTGGCATTGGCCGCAGCATTCTGCTCAAGCGCATGGTGCCAGGCTCGAACCCTGAGCCCGGCACGCTCATAGGCCTGCAATTTGTGCGCATCATCGCGCTGGCCGGTACGGGGATCGCCTGGTTCGCCGGCCTCCACTGGGCGGCGCGCATCACTCTGCAGCCCCATGGAGCACAACCGGATTTCGAGCCGAACCTCGTCGGCTATTTCGCCTGGGTCATCGTGCTTTCGCTCGGTACCTTCACACTGTGGGCGCTGGTCAGCTGGGTTTCTTCGATCGCACCGCTGGTCGCAGTGCTCGAGAATCGCAAGCTCGTCAGCAGCCTGGGCCGCAGCTTCAAGCTTGGCAAAATGACACCGAAGCTGGTTGAGGTAAACTTCGTGCTCGGCATCGTCAAGATGGCGCTCATCGTTCTTGCCATGGTGTTTTGCGCAACCCCGCTGCCCTTCGAATCCGTCGCGACCGGGACGCCTCTTTACATCTACTGGGCATTGATCACGATCCTCTATCTTGCCGCCTCCGATTTCTTCCAGGTAGCGCGGCTCGCGGCGTTCATTGAGTTCTGGCAGGCCCTGCGTCCTTAGGCATTTGGCTGAGACGATAAACTAATGTCGTGGACACTTCAGCAATCGTCATCCTTGATTTTGGTTCGCAATATACGCAGCTCATCGCGCGACGCATACGCGAACAAAACGTCTTCTCAGCCGTCCTGCCCTGTACTGCTTCGCTCGACGAGATACGATCCTACAAGCCGATCGGCCTGATCCTCTCCGGCGGTCCGAGCTCGGTCTACGACGCGGATGCTCCGGCGGCCGATCCGCGCATACTCGACAGCGGCCTGCCGATCCTTGGCATCTGCTATGGCCTGCAGTTCATCACGCATCATCTCGGCGGCAAGATTCGTCCCGCGGACAAGCGCGAGTATGGCTTTGCCGAAGTCACACTACTCGATACGGACCTGCCACTCTTTGCAGGCTTGCCGGCGACAATGGAGGTCTGGATGTCGCATGGCGACCACGCGCAGGAACTCGCGCCCGGCTTTCACCTTACGGCTAAAACAGCGAATGCCCTGGCCGGCATTGCCAATCCTGCGCGCCGCATCTACGCCGTGCAGTTCCATCCTGAAGTGCACCATACGAAGATGGGCACGCAGCTGCTCAAGAATTTCGTCTTCGGTATCTGCAAGGCAAATGCAGACTGGACGCCCGGCCACTTCATCGAGACGACTGTCCACGCGATCCGCGAAAAAGTGGGCAAAGGTCAGGCCATCTGCGCACTTTCCGGTGGAGTGGATTCATCAGTTGCCGCCGTGCTCGTTCATCGCGCCATCGGCGATCAACTGACGTGCATCTTCGTCAACAATGGCGTGCTGCGCAAGAACGAGTTTTTCAAAGTCCAGGACACCATGCGCAACAAACTCGGGCTGAAGCTCGACGCGGTCGATGCGAGCGGACGTTTCCTGTCGAAACTCGCGGGCGTCACTGATCCTGAGACCAAGCGCAAAATCATCGGTAACGAATTCATTGCCGTCTTCGATGATGAAGCGCACCGCATCATGCAGACGCAGGGCGAAGTCGATTTTCTCGTCCAGGGCACGCTCTATCCTGATGTCATCGAATCGTCATCGGTCAAAGGCCCGTCGCAGACTATCAAGAGTCACCATAATGTCGGCGGCCTGCCGGAAAATATGAAGATGAAGCTGATCGAGCCACTGCGCGATCTCTTCAAGGATGAGGTCCGCCGCATTGGCCGCGACCTTGGCATGCCGGAAGAGATTCTCGAACGCCAGCCGTTCCCAGGCCCCGGGCTTGCTGTCCGCATTCTTGGTGAAGTCACGCCCGAGCGTGTAGCACTTCTGCAGGAAGCAGATGAAATTGTCGTAGCGGAGATCAAGAACGCCGGCCTCTACAAACAGATATGGCAATCCTTCGCCGTGCTGCTGCCGGTAAAAAGTGTCGGCGTTATGGGCGACCAGCGCACCTACGCGTACACCTGCGCCGTTCGCGCCGTGCACTCTGAAGATGGCATGACCGCCGACTGGGTCCCTCTGCCCTATGAGGTGCTAAAGACCATCTCGAACCGCATCGTGAACGAGATCCACGGCATCAACCGCGTCGTCTACGACATCACCTCCAAACCCCCCGGCACGATCGAATGGGAGTGACTGGCCGTCACGGGCACACGCGGCTTTTCCGCTTATGCTTCCGTTGGTCGCACTTTGCCGGGGGCTTGAAAAATACTGTGGCCACACTCACGCTCTTGTAACCTTCGGCTGAAGAACGAGTCGAATGCACAGGCGTAAGGGGGCAACCATGTTGAAGCGAATCCTGATGGCGTGCATGACAGGTTTACTCTTTCATTCAGCAGTAGTCACTGTTTTTGCTGCCGATAACCTCAAGCTCAATCCGCACCTCGATTACTCGAGCGACAGCATCGATGGGCCGCTCATCACTGGCGATAACCTGCAGGGCGGCGTGCAGCCGGGCAAGCCGAATTATGTCATTATCTACGGCGAGGGCTGCTATAACTCGAAACACCAGGCGCGCCGGACAGTCAGCCTGTATGAGAAATACAAGGGTCGTGTCAATTTTGTAGTCGTCGATCTCGACAAGCCAAAGTCGCCTGCGCAACAGAAACTTGTCGACACATACTACGGTGGTTCGATTCCAGACCTTATCATTCTCGATGGCCAGGGGAAGCCGCTTTACAACCAGGCTGGCGAACAGGATGAGCAGGTCCTGAGCAGGATTTTCGACCAGGCACTGCGATAAAACCATGGCGACACTCCCGGAAGAACTCGATCTGATTGCGCGCATTCTCGCCGGGGAAAAAGAGTTATTCCATGCACTGATCCGGCCTTATCAGCGCGTCGTTTACATAACGGCACTCGCCATTTTGAGAGTCGAAGATGAAGCCGAAGATGCTGCACAAGAGGCCATCATCAAGGCCTACCGCGCGCTGGCCGGCTTTCGCGGCGATGCCAAGTTCAGTACCTGGCTCATCTCCATTGCGATGAATGAGGCGCGCAGCAAGCTTCGTAAGCTCGGCCGGGTGCAGGTCGAGTCGCTTGACACCGGCGGTGCCAAGGACGCGCACGCAGGAGAAAATTTTACCCCGGCTGTGATTGCGGACTGGCGGGAGATTCCCAGCGAAATGCTGGAGCGCGAAGAACTCGCACAGCACATCCGCCAGGCGGTCGACGACCTGCCGACATCCTATCGGGAGGTCTTTATTCTCCGCGACAAGGATGAGCTTTCCATTGGCGATATTGCACAGGTGCTTGGCGTGCAGCCCAATCTGGTGAAGGTCCGGCTCTTTCGTGCGCGCATGATGCTGCAGAAAAAACTCACACCTTACCTGAAAATGCAGCTGTCGTCTGTGACGAAAAGTAAAGGCCGTTTTTCCTGGATGGGGGGCACGCGATGAGACTCGACTGCAAACATGTCTGGCCCTATCTGTCGGACTATATCGATGGTTCGGTCTCGCAGGAGGAGCGCGATGCTATTGAGTTGCACCTGGAGCACTGCGAAATTTGCTCAGCCATTCTCGACTCGGTGCACAACATCCTGGTGCTGACGGCGGACGACCGTGTCTTTCGTCTGCCTGTTGGCTACGATGAGCGACTGCATGCGCGCATCGAGGAAGAATTGAACCGTGCCGGCGCGGAAGATCCAATTAAGAGTGCGGATGATGGATCTGCGCGTGGGTAAGCCACTCCGCTGCCAGCAGTGCGAAGGTGAGCAGCGAGAGTGCAACCTGAGCACGTTCTGAGCGCAGTTTTTTCGTCGACACCGGACTCACCCGCCACTGCGACGCGGGTCGAGCGCGTAACCTGCGAATCTGCCAGATGACGAACAGATTCAGCCCTGCGCCGGCCAGTGCAATAAACATCATCGGAATTCGAATGAGGTCCTGGTGCCATCCGGTCGGTGCCGCGTCCGAGCCAGCTGCCGCCGCCAACGCGCCCAGTCCGATGGCCACGCGTACCGCACTGAAGGCGATCACGGCAGGGCAAAGAGCCTGCAGAAGTGCCATCAGAAATGTTCCAAAGCCGAGATAGCGAAGCCGGTTTTCCGTGTCCCTCATCATGACCGCTTCTTTTGACCGAATTTTCTTGAGTTGGTTACAGCCGGTTGAGATTCATCGGCGATTCTGGATGAAAGATGAATTCTGACCCTGACTCAATTGTGCTATTACGCACCATGGCGCACTTCTGTCATGGTTTGGGACGTTGCCCGTCCTGTTTGCACCGTCGGGCAGGGAGAAAGCATGCTCGAGCAGCAGCCGTTGCGCATTGAAATCGAACGCCTCGATCACGGATATGAGGCGAATGTCCCGTCCATCACGGGCCTGCGAATTATAGGACTCACCGAGAACGACACACTGAACCGTCTTGGCGCAGCCGCGGCCGCGCACTTCCAGGTGCCTTCCGTCCGGCTGGAAGTCTTCAGAATCTGACTCGCAGCAGCCATCTTCCAGCTTCGTCTATTGCGCACCTGGCAGAGAGAACTCAACGCCGGCGGCATCGTTGGCCGCAGCTGTTGCGTCTACGTCAAGGGCGCTGATCGGGACGTCCCGCTCCTTACTGTTATCGGTAATCAGGATCCGGGTCTGCGTCACTGCGTAGTTCTGTGCCTGCAGCTTGTGTCCGTCCTTAAAAACAAGTGTTACCGCCGGATGCTGTAACCCATCAGACACTGATGCCTGCGCTGATTCTGCGGAAGCGCCAACCCCGGCGTTGTAGGCCGGCCTGGCACCATTTGGCGGGCCGTAGCCATACGCAGGGTCCACCGGGCCGCCATATGCCTCTCCTGGGCCCTGCGGTGGGCCATCCTGATAGCCATAGCCAGCCGGAGCGTCATTTGCGGCTGCGTTCCCTTGGAAATTCTGATCGTTCGAGCTGTTGTCGAATCCGTCGTCATAGCCGAAAGCCGGATAGCCGAAGAGGGGGTAGCCATACCCGTAAGCACCGTAGCCGACCCGGCCATTGTGCCGTCCATTGCGGGAGAGTACCTGGCCCGAGTGGGATGGAAAGAACCCGGCGGATGTCCAGTTGCCGGTCTGGTTCGCCGTGCTTTGCTGGGCATAAGCATTTGGTTGGAAGGACGAGTGAGAGGGAGCGTTGAATCGAGGCGCAGAATGACTGAAGCTCTGCGGCGGAGCGCTGCCTCGCGCGCCCGATCCACTTCCGCCAAAACCGGCATGGCCGCCACCGCCGCCGGCATGGCCACCCCCGGCATGTTGTGCGGTCAAAATGCCTGCTGAAAGGGCAAAGGCGGCAAAAATCGCTAGCTGACGCATAGGTTAGCCCGTCCAGGGCTGAGCTTCCAATAACAGATCTTGATGTAACGGGCCTCTTGACACTAAACCCCGGACTACCGGCAGGGCCAGATTACGCCCGCGTAGATTGGATGCTTTTCAGTCCTGCGGCGACTCGACTCGGTGCTCCGTCAGGGAAAAATCTGAACCGGCGCTGGCGTTTCGTCATCCTACCTGCAACGAATATTAAAAAGCGAGGGATCTGTGGCTGATTCGAACGAGAAAAAGCAGGACGGTAAAGATGAGCAGAAGCAACCTGAAGTGGTTCTCATCGCTCACCTGCATGCACACCTAGTATCCGGTGAAACGCTGGAACTGCTGCCGATCCGTCATGAAAACGATGTCAAGAGTGACGTCAACAAATTGCTGGAAGACTGGGCGAAATCCGGTTTCCTGTTGCGTGGGAATATCGCTTATCCATGGCATCAAGTGCGGCAGGTTGAAGTGACAAAGGTGGATGAACTGGCACCGCACGAAGTCCATCAACGCATGCTGGAACTCGAAGGAGCAAACCGCGCGCAGATGCAGAAGGGCTTCTGGAAAACGCGTGAAACCACGGATTCTAAGGGTAAAGATGGTGACGATAAGAAAGACGACAGCAAGAAAGACGGGGAAGAGAAGAAGGGCTAGCTGCATTTCACTTGCAAAGGAAAAGCCAGGGCAGTGTGCCCTGGCTTTTCTTTGTGACTAGTTGCCCTTCACTGTAGAAGATGCCGCAGCAAGAGATGGCTGTGAGGCAATCCATTGATCGAGTTTTGGTCCCTGTGCAGCACGCAGATCAGCGCAGGCGCTGATGTTCTGCTGGGCACGAACTAGGGCCGTTTCAGTCGCCGGGAGTTTGTGCGTAGCAAAAAACCTGGTCACCTCTTCGCGCTTATCCGCGCTGCAGAAGTTACCGGTCGCCCCAACCAGATAGCCACCAGAGGCGGTCGTGGTCTGCGCCTTCACCTTCTCCCAGTTGTCCTGGATGTACTGCCAGGTCACGTCACGCGTGCTGGCATCGCGCAGTCCCAGCGCAAACACAACGACTGCATCCTGGTTGCGGACCTTGTCCGAGGTGGCATAGTCAAGCATGCGTTTTTCCAGCGCCGGCTCGCGGAAGATGGACAACGCATGCAGTGCACTCTCCTTCTGGATAGGATCATTGACGGTCTCGAAGACATGCAGCAACTGGTTGAAGAGCGCTTCATCTCCATGACGGGCAGCGATGTAGAGCGCTGTCCCTGAAATCGTCGGATCGACCGATTCAACATTCGCCAGTCGCTGCTGCGTGATGGCCCGAGCCTGCGAGATGGCCGCAGGGTCGTTGGCATTGCCAAGAATGCCGAGCAGAGTAGCGCGCAGTTCCCGCTTGTCGAGTGAGTCCGTTTTCGCCGGGGTGCCGAGCTTCGCGTAAGAAGCGCCGTAGGTCTGACGAATCCACGCATCGAGGGCCAGCTTGTCTTTCGGCTCGATGGCGATGTCAGAACGGGTGGCGTTCAGAGCTTCCTGCACGGTGTCGAGGACGCGCGGGGTCGGGTCGTCTTTGAGTGCTGCCGCAAGTCCGAGGTAGTCACCGATAGTGCCCAGGCCAGCCTGGGTGAGGGCGAATTGGCCGCCGACAAAGGTGATCCGCTCGGTGGGCTTGAGCGCGGTCTCGACATTTGCGAGGATGCGCTTGTAGTCAGCCGGATCGTACGCCGCGCGGTAGTAGCCGGTCGCTCCCGAATCACCATAGAAGAAAGGTGCCGATGGTATTGGTAACTGTTGCTGAGCACTTTGGAGGATTTCGCAATGTGCATTGTTGATGTCGCCCGATTTGAAGCAGACCGGCAGTGTCCATGATTGATCGCCGCCACTGTTGTCCTTCGGGTTGAGGAAAAACCTTTCCTGCGCAACACTCACGCGGCCGTTGTTCGCGCGGTCGAAGGTCAGCAGAGGTTCGCCGGGTTGCGTGACGAAGCTGGTCATGATCTTATCGACCGGCTTATGGCTCACACTGGTCTGCGTATTCCAGAAATCTTCTGCAGTCGCGTTGGCGTAGATGTGTGCGGCCAGGTAGTCGTGCACGCCCTTGCGGAAGGTCTCTTCGCCGACGTAATTCTCGACCATGCCGAGCATGGCACCAGCTTTTTCGTACGTGATGCCATCGAACATCTCGTTGATCTGGTCAGGCGTGTTCGCTTCTGCGCGAATGGTACGGGTCACCTTGCCGGCGTCGAGATTCAGGACGCTGTTCCTGTTCTGCGCAACTTCTTCCGGTACCTTCCATTCGGGCTTCCATGCAGCCACCGGCTTGTTCTCCATCCAGGTGGCAAAGCCTTCGTTGAGCCAGATATTGTTCCACCAGTCCATGGTGACCATGTCGCCGAACCACTGGTGAGCCATCTCATGCGCTACCACTTCGGCGACGTTTTGCCGGGCACTTTCAGAGGCGGTTTTCTCATCGATGAGCAGGTCTGTTTCGCGATACGTGATGGCTCCGAAGTTCTCCATGGCGCCTGCTTCGAAGTCAGGCAGGGCGATCATGTCGAGCTTGGGCATTGGATACTTGATGCCGAAATACGTGTCGTAATAATGCAGGACAAACTCGGCTGCGGTCAGAGCGTACTTACCCTCTTCCACTTTGTCCGGAGTGGCGCAGGAGCGGATCGGCACGCCGTCGGCTTCACCGGATGTGCATGCGAAATCGCCAACCAGGAAGGCGACAAGATAGGTCGACATCTTTGGAGTGGTTGCAAAATGCAGGGCGTGCTTTGCGGGTGAGACGGGGGTGTCGGCGATGACGTTTGTATTTGAGATCACCGTGTCGTTCTTGTCCGCGACGACTGTGATGTCGAAGGTCGCCTTCATTCCCGGTTCATCGAAGGATGGGAACGCGCGGCGAGCGTCGGTCGGTTCAAACTGTGTCACAGCGTAATTGCGCTTCGCTGTCTTCGAGAGGTAGAAGCCGCGCAGTTCGCCATTCAGAATGCCTGAATAGGCAATTTTCAGCTTCACATTTCCTGCGGGGAGGGCCTGCGGAAAGGTGAACGTTGCCTGCTCCTTCTCTGCATCGAGGCCTACCTGGGCGGGGTAATCCTTATCGGATACAGTTGCAGTTACATTCACGAATTGGATCTCAGCCGCGTTCAGTGTGATGGTATTTGAAGGAGCAGTGAGCCTTACGTCAATAGTCTCGGTGCCAGTGAATTTCGCGGCAACAAGGTCTGGCGTGAGCGTGAGTGTGTAGCGCTCCGGGATCACTGTCTGCGGCAGGCGCTGTGCGGAAAGCTGTGAGCAGAACGGAACGGCGAGCAGGCTGCAGGCGATGCTGATTTTCTGCAGCCGGGGGAAGAAAGAAGTAAGTCTGTGCATGAACCCCTTACAAATTTAAGTGAAAATGTATGTCAAAAAGCGTCGATTCGGTGCTGTTTCGTGTCGGTTTAGGTCTATTTTATGCCGTTAATCTTCGTATTTGAATGGTACAAAAGACAGCTGTGAGTTGCGCTCGACCTGCAGGACGGCGGAGTCGCCCGGCTTCAGACTGAGCATGAAATTTTTGAGGGTATCGAGGGAGTCCAGTTTTGTCCGGTCCGCATAGTAAATGATGTCGCCGACTTTGAGGTCGACTTCTGCGGCGGAGGCGCCGAAGGTACGGGCGACGATGAGCAAGCCTCCGGGCTCGCGCTGGGTGCCGATGGACTGCGCGAGTTCGCCTTCGATCGGCACCGCCAGAACGCCAAGGCGGGGGACAACATACTCGTCGGCTTTTGAAGGATCGATGAGGCTGGCAGCGTCGCGTTTCGATTCAGTAACTGTTATGGCGACAGAGCTGGTTGACGTGTCGCGCAGGACACCCAGGCGAACGACGTCACCGGGACTCTGGCGGAACATGCGAACGGCCAGCTCGCGGGTATCGCGCAGGGGTTTGTCATCGACGGTGGTGAGGATGTCGCCGATTTTCAGGCCGGCATGTGCTGCGGGTGAGTCGGGCAGGATGTCCTGGATCATGACGCCACTGTCGCGCTGCAGGCCGAGACCTTTGGCAAGCGTTGGTGTGAGGTTGGTGGGAAAGATGCCGAGTGAACCGCGGCGCGCATGGCCATACTTGATGAGCTGTTCGTAGACAATTTTTGCGGTGTTGCTGGGGATGGAAAAGCCGACGCCCTCATTGCCGCCGGACTGCGACTCGATCATGGAATTGATGCCGACGAGTTTGCCTTCCATGTCGACGAGCGGACCGCCGGAGTTGCCGGGATTGATGGCTGCGTCGGTCTGGATATAGACCATGGGGCTGTCGGGATCGAGCTGCCGGTTGACGGCACTGATGACGCCGAGCGAGACGCTGTCCTGCAGGCCGAGCGGACTGCCGAAGGCGAGGACGAGCTCGCCGGGATGGGTGTGGTCGGAATCGCCGAATTTGAGCGCCGCCAAGCCGGTTTTGTCGACCTTGATGACGGCGAGGTCGGAGAGCGTATCCATGCCGATGATGCGGGCGGGCAGCGCGGTCGAGGGTGGCTCGCTGCGGCTGTTGTCGGGGGCGGACTGGGCTCCGGAAACGTCGGAGACCAGCACGCTGAGCGAGCGGGCATGCTGGACGACATGGGCGTTGGTGAGGATGTAACCGCCGGCGTCCATGATGGCGCCGGAGCCGAGCATGCGCTGCTGGGCGAGGAACGAGGTGTGGTCGGCCTCGTCGGAAACAGGCGCCAGTCCGGTGGCGTAGATCTTCACAACGGACGGTTCAACGGAGTGCGAAAGGGTCTGCAGGTCATCGCTCAGGCCGTTGAGAACGGAGGCGGCATGCGTGCCATGCGCCTGCGAAGCGACGGCGGGCGCGGACTGCTGGGCGTTTGCCGGGCACGGAATGGAAAGAATGGCTGCAAGAGAAGCGGCAAGACTGCAGAAACAGGTATTTCGGAAAGACAAGTGCAACTCCATGGCCAGCAGCCGATTTTCGTATCGCTATTTTGGTTGGACCCGGTTAGGAAACGGTAGTTGTATCAACTGATGCTCTAAAAGCGGGAATCGTGCCCTAAGCCTCACGATAATTCAGTAAGACCAGGCCGACCAGGAGCAGGGCGACCGGCCAGACGGTGCCGGCAAGACGCTGTTGGCGCGAATTTTCCGGGGTCGGTTCGAGTCGGAGTTCGAGCCAGCGGGCCCAGGCGGCGGTGGCTCCGAGGACAGCGATGGCGGTGTGACTGGCTTCGGCCAGTGTCTCAGAGACCATGTCAGCGAAACCGTGGCTGTGGGTGAGCAGAAGGGCTGCGCCGAGTGCGCAGATGAGCGGAAAGACGTAGCGGGCCCAGGCTATGCGCAATTTATCGGACTGGACGGCGGCTTCAAAGGCGGCAAAGGCAACGATGAGCAGGGCTTCGAGGCGATGCTCAAGGACGTCGGGGTAGGAAAAGCTGGCCCAGAAGGGGCGCGGGCCGAGCGGCCATGCCTCTGGATCAGCGCGCAGGACGATGAAGGACGCCAGGCCGATGAACGAAATGGGCCAGTAGCGGGCCCCGCGCAGGGATCGTTTGCCGGTAGCAGCGAGCAGGGCTAGGAAGCCGGCGAGCAACACCATGAGACCGGCCCAGTGATGGTTGTATTCCGACCATGCGTCGTCCATGGCGTCATTCTGGCCGCCGGTACCGAACTGATGCTCCTCCAAACCCTGGCGGAGGGAGGTCGGTGGTTTGAGAGCGCTGAACGAAGGACTGGTGAGGCGCGGCCACTGTGGGGCCAGGCGGACGCGATACGCATGGGCCGTGACGAGGTCGACGGGCTGCAGGTCGGAGGCGGGCGATTGCGAGGTGAGCGAGGCGGCGACCAGCAGGATAGTGAAGCCGAGACCGATCTCTGCCTCGCTGAAGCGGCGCAGACGGAGCAGGAGCATTGAGGGGAGTGCGCCGGACGTGCGCAGCAGGTACCAGTTGCCGGCGCCGAGTGTCAGCATGAGCAGCAGCAGGTAGATTTTCGCGAGAAGCATGAGGCCATAGGACGAGCCATAGAGGCCGGGTAGCATTTTCATGCCTGCTCCCACGTAGAACCAGGCCATCCCGAAGCCGGCGGCGACCAGGATGCCGACACTGATGAGCGCCATGGTGGAGTAGCGGCGGACGAGGCGGGAGGCGTCTTCGTTCTGGCCAACGTCGATGCGCGAAAGAGTGAGGAGCAGGTAAGGCATGGCGCCGATCCAGGCGGCGGTGCCGAGGTGGTGCAGGGCGGTGAGCAGGGCGAGGAGGGCGCGGTGGTCCATCTGGCTGAAGGCGTGGCTCAGGTAGACGATGGAGGCGAGGACGCCGAGGCCGAGCAGGATAGTCACGGCCTGGATGAATGGTGTGCGACGAGGGTTGAAGCGACTGACTATCGCGAGAAGTAATGCGCAGAGAATGGTCACGGCTTCGGCCCGCAGATAGGAGGCGCTGAGCAGGTCGCGAAAGGCCATGGTGGAACCGGCCAGCATGGTTATCGAGGTAAGGCCTATGGTTGCGGCCTCGGCGAGAAGCAGTGTTCCGGCGGAGGCCAGCAAGCAGCGGGAACAGGCCCTCTCAACTGATGCGTCGAGAGCGGTGGTGCGGGAAGTGATCAGCAGGAAAAAGATGCCGCCGAGGAGCAGCGCTTCCGACGAGAAAATGACGGCATGCAGCAGGACGGCGAGCAGGTCAAAGTCGCGGGTAAGCCAGATCAACGAGTGCCCTCGACTGCGAGGTGCGGAGCAGGGCTGGCCACCTATTTGACGTCGAAGGGGATTTCGCCGCGCGAGATGTGGCCGTCACTCGCGACGGCCTGCCAGCGCAGACGGTAGTGGCCGGGTTGCAGGGTGCCGGTGAGCGCGCGCAGGATGTTGGACGCGGCCTTGGTTTCGATGGCGAGAGGCTCCGGCTTTTCACCGCGCAGCAGGGTAAGCGAAGAGTGCGGCGCGTCCACGCGGGAGTTGAAGAGCAGGATGACGCTGTGCGGTCCGGCAGGAAGCACGCCGTTGGCTGCGGGATCTGACTTCATCAGCGCTGCATGTGCGTGGGCGGTGCGTGGCATTGCCAGCCAGGTGGCAAACACCAGTGAAGCGAGCACGCAGGTAACGATGGAGGCTTTCGAAAGCGAAATGAGCCGGTCAATGGACGAGATACGCGTTTGCATCCTTGCTCCGAGGCGCCATGCGAGCGCAGTTGATTATGGTCTTGCGGTGAAACCGACGGAGGCTGCGCGAGAGGAGTGGCCGCCGAGTTCAGTGGCCCGGGCTTCCGCATAGCTGGCGGCGCCGATCAATGCCGCGCGACTTTCCAGAATAATGTGCACCGGGGTCTGCTCGAGAAGTCCGCTCAGTCTTCCCTTGTCCTGGAAGGCCTTCATGAAGCCGCCGCGCCGGATGATGCTGAGTACTTTCGGCGCAATGCCGCCGCCGATGTAGATGCCGCCGACGGCCAGGATTTTGAGTGCGAGGTTGCCGGCTTCCGCGCCATAAGCGGAGATGATGAGATCCATGGTGTGGGCACAGAGCTCACTCTCGCCCGATTCGGCCAGCTCGCCGATGACGGCATTCGGATCTTCCGTCGCCATGCGGTCCTTGAGCCATTGCGGCTCGTCCATTTTCTTTTCGTCGCGAAGGAAGGCGTAGACGTTGGCGATGCCGAGCCCGGAGACGACGCGCTCATAGCTGACGCGGCCCTTCAGGGTGCGCCAGAGATAGCGGAGCAGGTCGATTTCCTCTTCACTGCGCGGCGCAAAATCGGTATGGCCGCCCTCTGAAGCTATCGGCAGATAGCGCTTGCCATCCCATACCAGCACAGCTTCGCCGAGGCCGGTACCGGCTGCGATGAGGCCGCGATTGCCGACAACGCTCGGGTCCCCGGTGCTGAGTGTGAAGATGTTGTCCGCGGGCAGTTCAGGAATGCCGTAGCCATTGGCTTCAAGGTCATTGATGAGGAACAGGTGATCGATCTTGAGGCGCAGCGAAAGCTCGCGTGTATCGAGCGACCAGGGAAGATTGGTGAGCCTCAGCTTGCCGTTGCGAACCGGGCCGGGAACGCCAAAGCAGGCGGCGGTGATGTCTTCCGGTGGTTTGGCCTCGTCTAGGAATTCGCGGACGACGGTCTCGAGCGAATCGTAGGAGGGCGCGTGATATTTCTTCTCGGTGACGGGCTTCAGGTTGCCCTGCTCGAAGCTGTACAGAGCGAGATCAACCTTGGTACCGCCTACATCGCCGGCGAGGATCATCGGGTGACCTCGAGCTGGCCGCCTGATTCGGCAGTCGACGGAAGTTCGGCGGCCGCGGCCCGGTCAAGCAGGAGGGTGATTTTACCGGTGGCCGGCTGGATGAGTTGCGACGGCAGGGTTTCCGGATCGTAGTCGCCAAGCAGGACGCGCTTGAGCGGGTCGGCCTTGTCGACACCCTGGATCAGGAAGATGACATTGCGGGCCTGGTTGATGACGGGCGAGGTGAGGGTAATGCGCCAGGTGTCCTTCTGCGGAACATGGTTGGCGATGACCAGGCGGCCGAACTCATGCAGGCCTTCGGTGTGCGGAAAGAGGGAGGCAGTGTGGCCGTCATCGCCCATGCCGAGGGCGACCAGGTCGAACGTCGGCAGTTCCGCGCCTTCAAGACGGAGGGTGTTGCGGATGGCCGACTCGTATTTTGCGGCCGCTTCTTCGGGCTGGAGTTCGCCTTCCATGCGGAAAACATTCTCTGCCGGAATGGGCACCTTGTCGAGCAAAGCTTTCTTCGTCATGCCGTAATTGCTGTCGGGCTGGTCAGGCGCGACGGAACGCTCGTCCACCCAAAAGAGCTGGACGTTGGCCCAAGGCACGCTGGACAGATAGGGCTCGGCTGCGAGCAGGGCGAACACGGGCTTCGGGGTGTTGCCGCCGGAGATGGCGATGCGGGCAACGCCGCGGGCAGCGACGGCCTGCGTGATCTGATCACTGAAGTAGCGCGCGGCGTGCTGCGCAAAGGCGGCTGCATCTTCGTAAACGAAGTACTCGACCTGGGTCTTTTTCTTTCCGGGCATGATCTTGTTGGATGTGCGCGGCGGTCGAGGGGGACGGCCGCGCAGCGAGCTTTCTATCGAGATTGAGTTCGGTTACAGCTTTCTCCAAGAGCGTCCATCGCGGCCGAGCAGATCATGCGCGGCCTTCGGACCCCAGGTTCCGGCTTCGTAATTGGGAAAGTCTTTCGGTTTGGTGCTTGCCCATTTTTCCAGAACCGGTGTCAGAAGTGACCATGTTGCCTCAACGCCATCGCGATGTGCAAACAGGGTGCCGTCGCCGAGCATGGCGTCGAGCAGCAGGCGTTCGTAGCCGTTGGCGGACGACTTGCCGAAGGCTTCGGCGTAGTTGAAGTCCATGATGACAGGGCAGACTTCCATGTTCGGGCTGGGAACTTTTGAGCTGAAGCGGAGGGAGATGCCTTCGTCCGGCTGGATGCGCATGGTGATGACGTTGGGCTGCAGTTCGCTGCACTTGCCCTGGCTCATGTCCTTGAAGAGCAGCTGGGGCGGCATTTTGAACTGGATGGAGATTTCCGTGGTGCGCTTGGCGAGACGCTTGCCGGCGCGGATGTAGAAAGGGACGCCGGCCCAGCGCCAGTTTTCGATTTCGAGCTTGAGGGCGGCGAAGGTCTCGGTGCCGGACTCGGGATCGACGCGGTCTTCTTCGCGATAACCCTTGACGTCCTTGCCGCCGACCTTGCCGGGGCCGTACTGGCCGCGGACGATATTGTCGTCTTCGACGGTCTGGATAGCCTTCCATACTTTCAGTTTTTCCCGGCGCAGGGCCTCGGCTTCGAAGGAGATGGGCGGCTCCATGGCGACGAAGGAGAGCAGCTCCATGACGTGGTTCTGGACGACGTCGCGCAGCGCGCCGGCCTTTTCGTAGAATGGCCCGCGGCCTTCGATGCCGATGTCTTCTGCTGCGGTGATCTGTACGTGGTCGATGTAATTGCGGTTCCACAGGGGCTCGAAGATGCCGTTGGCGAAGCGGAAGACGAGGATGTTCTGGACCGTCTCCTTGCCGAGGTAGTGGTCGATGCGGAAGATCTGGCCTTCGTCGAACACGCGGTTGACGTCGTCGTTCAGTTCCTTCGCGGAGTCGAGGTCGTGACCGAAGGGCTTTTCGATGATGACGTGGACGATGCCCTTTTCGGGCTTGGCCATCTTGTGGTCGCCGAGCTGGTGGATGATGTCGGCGAAATATTCGGGGGCGGTGGAAAGGTAGAACAGGCGGTTGCCGCTGGTGCCGATTTCCTTGTCGATGGAGGTCAGGAGCTGGTCGAGCTTGACGTATCCCTCATGGTCGTCGAAGTTCATGGCGTGGTAGCGGACCTTCTTCATGAAGGGGGCAAGTTTTTCATCACTTTCTTCAACGCCGCCGTGCCTGGTGATGCCTTCCTGCATGTCCTTCGCAAACTCGTCCTGCAGGGGACGGCGAGCGACGCCGACGACAGCAAACTTTTCGGGTAGGAGGCCTGCCTGTTCGAGGTGGAAGAGCGCCGGCAGAAGCTTTTTCTTGGTCAGGTCGCCGGATGCGCCAAAGATGACGACTACGGTTGGTTCCGGGATGCGCTCGGGGCTCTTCACGGATTCGTTTGTCTGAGGCGTTACGTGGGTTGTCGCGGCCATCATCGTTCTCCCTGTTCTCGTTTGTTCATGAAGGCTTTCCGTGGTGGAGAGCCCGTGAGTTGCCGACGCTCTCGTGGCGCCTGGCCTGGTCGTTGGCGGATGCTGATTGCTAGATGCCCTGAAGGAAACTGTCGGCGCAACAATGTTGCTTTGGGCCGTGATGAAAAGTCGGCTGAAGTGCTTGCTGCTTAGATTTTTACGGCACCGGGGCAGTTGCGGGCTTCGATGGCCCTGGTCTTGTTCAATCGTCGGACGAAGCGAGGTTCCTGGCCCTGGAATGTTGCCTTGAGGTATGAATCGACGAGGTCGAAGGCCAGTGCCGAGCCAATGATTCTTGCGCCCATGACAAGGACGTTCATGTCGTCGTGTTCGACACCCTGGTGAGCGGAGTAGGTATCGTGGCACATGCAGGCGCGGATGCCGGGCATTTTATTGGCGGCGATGCAGACGCCAACACCACTGCCGCAGATGAGGATGCCGCGTTCTGCTTTACCGGCGATGAGCGCCTTGCCGACGGCTTCGGCAAAGTCAGGATAATCATCGTCCGCCTCGGCGTGATAGGCGCCAAGATCGACGACTTCATGGCCTTCCTTTTCGAGGTAGACGCGGACTTCCTCCTTGAGGGGGAAGCCCGCGTGATCGGCCGCGATGACCAGCTTCATCGAGCGGCCGCCGTGACAACCTCCGCCCGCTCGGGACTGGAGGCCCTGGCCTTTTCGATGAGGATTTTGGCATGTTTGACGACGTTCTCGGTGCTGAAGCCAAGCTCTTCGAGTGCCTTGGTGCCGGGGGCTGAGGCGCCGAAGCGATCGAGACCGATGACCTCACCGTGACGGCCGACCCACTTCCACCAGCCCAGTGTTGCCCCGGCTTCGATGGCAAGCTTGGGCAGGTGCGCGGGGAAGACCTCATCCTTGTAGGCGTCTGACTGCTCTTCGAAGATGCGCCAGCTGGGCATGGAAACAACGCGGGCATTAATGCCCTGTTCTTTCAATGCCTTGGCGCCATTGAGAGCAGTCCAGACCTCGGCGCCGGTTCCGACGATGAGGATGTCGGGCTTGTCGCCACCCTTTTCCAGGATGTAGGCACCCTTCTTGACGCCTTCGAAGACTTTGTACTTGTCGGCATCGAGGATGGGAAGATCCTGTCGCGACAAGGCGAAGAATGACGGTGCCTTGGTCGAGAGGGCGATCCCCCAGGCTGCCGAGGTTTCGTTGGCATCGGCGGGACGGAGGTCGATGAGGTTCGGTACTGCGCGCAGGGCCATCAGGTGCTCGATCGGCTGGTGAGTCGGGCCGTCTTCGCCAAGCGCGACAGAATCATGCGTGAAGACAAAGATGGAGTGGGACTTCATCAGCGAGGCGAGGCGGATGGCCGGCTTGCAGTAGTCAGAGAAGACGAAGAATGTCGAACCGTAGGGAATGACGCCGCCGTGCACTGCCATACCGTTGACCATGGCGCACATGGCGAACTCGCGGACACCGAAGAACACGTTGCGGCCAGATGGTTCGACGTGGAAGTTGCCGCCGTCCTTGAGGATGGTCTTGGTGGAGGCGGTGAGGTCAGCTGCACCGCCGAAGACTTCAGGCAGCACTTTCGCAAAGGCCTGCATGACAGTGTTGCCGGCAGTGCGGGTCGCCTGGGGCTTGCTGTCTGCCGGGAACACGGGCAGGCTCTTGTCCCAGCCGTCGGGCAGCTTGCCGTTATAGGTACGCTCGAACTGTGCGGCAAGCTCAGGGAACTCCTTCTTGTACTTCGCGAAGAGATCGTTCCACTCGGCCTCATACTTCGCGCCGTTGGTGACGATTTCGCCCCAGTTTTTGGCGGCTTCTTCAGGCACGTAAAAGAACTGATCTTCCGGCCAGTTGAGCTTTTTCTTGGTGGCCTTCGCGTCGGCTTCGCTCATGGCTTCGCCGTGGACCTTGTTGGTGCCGGCGCCCGGGCTGCCGTAGCCGATGACCGTGCGGACTGCGATCAGCGAGGGCTTGTCCGTGACGGCTTTGGCGTTTTCAATGGCGCGGCTGATGGCGTCGAGATCATTGCCGTCGTCGACGAACTGGGTGTGCCAGTGGTAGGCCTCAAAGCGCTCGATGACGTCTTCTGTGAAGGACAGGTTGGTCGGGCCGTCAAGCGATATGAGGTTGTCATCATAGAGACAGATGACCTTGCCGAGCTGCAGGGTGCCGGCGAGCGAGGCCGCCTCGTGCGAGACACCTTCCATGAGATCGCCATCGCCGCAGATGACATAGGTGTAGTGGTCGACGACGTTGTAGTTGGGCTTGTTGTAGACGGCGGACAGGTGCTTTTCTGCAGCGGCCATACCGATGCTGGCTGCGAAGCCCTGGCCCAGCGGGCCGGTCGTTACTTCAATGCCGTCGGTGTGGTGATATTCGGGGTGGCCCGGGGTGTTCGAACCCCACTGGCGGAACTGCTTCAGATCTTCAAGCGAGACCTTGTAGCCGGAGAGATGGAGCAGGCTGTAGAGCATGGCGGACGCATGGCCATTCGACAGGACGAAGCGATCACGGTTCGCCCAGAGCGAATTCTTGGGATTGTGCTTCATGTACTTGTGCCAAAGCAGGTAAGCCATCGGAGCATCGCCGAGGGGCGCTCCAGGGTGGCCGCTCTTTGCCTTATCTACGGCGTCGACTGCGAGAAAGCGCAGTGCATTGATCGATAACTGATCGAGTTCGCTCATATCCGGTGTATCTCCCTTTCAATTCTTTTCTGCGATCCGGGCGGGCAGCGTGGCGGCGCCTGCGAACCGGCAAATTTCGTAATTATTGGCTGCGGACTAACCCGCACTGCTTTTTCGGGCCCGCGTGGCGGAGGTGCAAGTGTCACAATTTTTGCGCGGGCCGCTTCAAGTTTCGTGAAATACCCACTGCATCGGTTGGATGTCAGTCCTGTCAATCTTGTCACATCGTCTTCGGCGATTCCAATTTGACGATAAAGTTGCGGCCTTCCCAGCGCTGTTCGCCGGTCCAGAAAAAAGTCCATTCGAGCCGGCCACTCTCCCCGCTTTCAGTGGGAATGTCAGCATAATGTCCGGCTGAACCGATGGCGCGGCTGTTGGTGTGATTGGTGGTGGCCCAGTTGTCCCTGGTCCAGGTGAGTTGAAAGGCCTGCTCCATGACCAGGCGGAGCTTGCGGCCGGCCTGCATGCTGCCGGTCTGGCGGATCAGGAGCCAGATTTCCACGCCGGGCGCGGTGCGGGGATGGGCGTAGCGCTCCTCGACGATGTCCAGACGGTCGAAAACCTGCCCCTCGTGGACGGACCGCAGCAGTTTGAGATATTCGGCATGGGCCCAGACCAGCGGCATGGCGCTGCCGGAGGGACGGGCATACGTCATGCCTTTCTCGGCTAGGTCTGCGTGGTCCCAGATCTGCTCCGGCAGCATGCCGCCCACGGAACTGAAGCCCTCCATTGCCTTGATGAGGGGCTGGACATCGTGGCCGGCAGCCAGTTCATAGTGAGCGCGTTCGCCGGTCAGGAGGGGCCACGCACGGCCCTGTCCCCAGACCTTGAAGGCGGTCCCATCTTTGCGCTGGCCGTAGCCGTCATGGTTGTAGCGGCGCCAGCAGGGGCCATACTGGGTGTCAATCTTGAGGATGGCGTCGACTACCTTGAGCGAATCGACAATGAGGGGGTCGTCCGGCTTGCGGATACCGTAGCGCACCAGCTCAAGGAAGCCGCCATCGATGATTTCAGGGGCGGGAAATTCCGTACGCTCGCCGGGTTCGCGGTTGTTGATATGTACGGTTTCGACTTCACAGCCGGAGCGGGCGTAGGGATCGCCGCAGGCAGCAGGCCGGATGCGCATGTAATGCCGCTTGACCTCGGGATGAAGAATGCCGTGGTCGGTGACAGTCCAATCTTCGAGATGGCTTTCGATCCAGTCGGCATATTCGCCCAGGAAGGCAGCCTGTTCGGTCGAACCGTAGGCTGCCAGAAGGTCTGACGCGCAGACGAGGCCGCTGATGACGACAGCAAGTGTGGACGGCGAATAGCCGCTGTTTTCCTCCCAGCGCTCCTGCTGCGTGACCGGGCCGTGTCGGACCAGGAAGCCGGCTGCGCGTTCGACGAAATCGACCAGGTTGAAGTCATGGATGGCACTGAGCATCCACAGGCGCCAGGCCAGGATGATGGGAAAGGCAACTTCGTCGAGCTGCATGCCGGTCCAGTAGGGCCGGCCATCGACCCAGAAGTTCTGGGCAAAGCCGCCGTCCGGCTTCTGGGTGCAGGCAAGATAGATCAGGGCGCGGAGGGCTGTCTGCGGGCGATCCATGGCGAGCAGAGCGGTCGCGGACTGGACCATGTCGCGGGTCCAGACGAGGTGGTAGCCGCCGAGGTCTTCGTCGGAAGCGGCCTGGCCCCAAGGGATGGACGCCGACGCGATGAATGCGCCGGGGAACGTCTTATCCTCGTGAACCAGCAGCATATTGTGGCTGGTGCGGAGGAGTTTGCCCCAGTCGCCCGAATATTTTTCCAGTTCCCGTGCGCCGGAGGAGCGCTTCCACTGCTCGATGAAACGTTCCTTGTGCACATCGAAATCGGTGTTGAGAGAGCCGATGGCGCGGGTGAGGGCGGCGTGGTGACCACCGCCGAGACCGATGGCAAGGATGAATTCATGCTTCGGGCCGAGATCGATCTCGCCCATCACGGCCAGGTTGCCATCGAGCGCCGAGCCAAACTCCCACTCCATACGGTAGTTGCGGATGAGGTCGCGATAGCCGTCGCTGGCGCCGACGAAACCGCAGCTGGTGCGTTTGAAGCCGCGATCAGTGGTCATCGCGAGCGAAGTGCCGCCCTTCCACGCAAGGATGACGCGGCGCCCGGCGATGTCGAGCGAGCGCGCCGAATTACCCGCACCGCCGACCTGGATGTGCGGCGCGAGCAGGGCGTAGATTTTGAGGCGATCGATCCAGTCCACGTCCCCGGTGAGGCGGACGCGCATCAGCACGACGGGAGCGTGCGGGTCGGAGATGATCTCCTTGGTGAGTGTGTAGCGGCCCTGCGGACACTGGTTGACGATCAGCGGGGCGGGCGCGTGCGGATCAATGTAGGCGAAGGTCGACAGCAGGTCGCGCTTTTCCTCATGAAGGAACGTCTCGCCGTCGGTGATCAGCAGGCCAAGATCGCGGGTCTGCGGCTTGTCAA
>CAZZZL010000025.1:0-34804 GCA_964658655.1 uncultured Acetobacteraceae bacterium
TGTCTGTCCTTCGTTTGTCTGTCCTTCGAGGCCAGCTGGACACATTCCTGCCGGTGCGGTTCGGGATAATCATTCCGGGCTCTTAGGACATCGCGCGGTGAAGGGCGCCATGCAGGCCCCCACCACTGCGCGTCGCTCGGGATGACAACCCTACGCTATCGGGGTTACGTCGGCATCTGTTGTGCCGGGATCGTTCATGATGGCGCGGGCGTCAATCTCATCTTCGGCTGCGACCTGCAGTTGCAGCATGCCCATGCCGGTGCCGTAGAGGTGGCCGGCTTCTTCTCCATTGAGAAAACTGGTAATGCCGGCTGAGTCGAGGCGGCCCTTGGCGAGTTCGGCTTCGAGCGTGTCCTGATAGCGCTCGATGGTGACCAGTTCTCCGCCGGGTAGAACCTTGCCGTCCGGTAAATCCTGCTGTGTGCTCATGCTTCTCCTTGTACTGACCGTAGTGTGATGCGCAACCTGCAGCAGAAGCACAGTCAATGGCTTGAGAAACAATATCCGCTTGCAGGCTTCTTCCTATGGAAAAGCCTGATGGGGGAAAGTGGCTCCAGGGACACCGTCTGTGCATCGGCTCTAGAATAGAAGTCTGCGATAGAGCTGGTGGAGGAACGAATTTGATAGCGCGCTATACGCGGCCTGAAATGGGCCGTATCTGGAGTGACGAGAACAAGTATCGCTCATGGCTGGCAGTGGAGACTGCTGCTTCCGAGACACTTGCCGAAGACGGGATTGTTCCGGTCGAGGCGGCGAAGGTGATCCGCGAGAAGGGCGGCTTCGACCTGGAGCGGATTGAAGAGATTGAAGCCGAGGTGAAGCATGATGTGATTGCCTTCACGACAGCGGTGGCCGAAAAGGTCGGACCCGAGTCGCGCTGGTTTCATTATGGGCTCACATCGAACGACGTCGTCGATACGGCGCAGGCGCTGCAGATCAAGGCGGCGTCGATCATTATCCGCAGAGGCATCGAGGACCTGTCTTCGGTGTTGCTCAGGCGCGCTTTGGAGTTCAAGCACACGCCGACGATTGGACGGACGCATGGCATTCATGCCGAGCCGACGACTTTCGGGCTGAAGTTTTTGAACTGGTATGCAGAGATGCAGCGCAACCTGTTCCGTTTCGACGCGGCGGCGGAGGACATCCGTATCGGGAAACTGTCGGGGGCGGTCGGCACGTTCGGACACCTGAAGCCGGAGCATGAGGAGCGTATCTGCGCGAAGCTCGGCCTGCTGCCGGCACCGGTGGCGACGCAGGTAATTCAGCGCGACCGGCATGCGCACTATATTTCGACGCTGGCGATTCTTACGTCGACATTGGACAAGATCGCGGTTGAAATACGGCATCTGCAGCGGACTGAAGTGCGCGAGGCGCAGGAGTATTTTTCGGAGAAGCAGAAGGGTTCGTCGGCGATGCCGCACAAGAAGAACCCGATCATCAGCGAGCAGATCAGCGGGTTGGCGCGCGTGGTGCGGGCGAATGCGCAGGCAGCCTACGAGAATATTGCGCTTTGGCATGAGCGGGACATTTCGCATTCGTCGGTGGAGCGGGTGATTTTTCCGGACTCGACAATACTGACAGATTACCTGCTGGCGAAGACGACCTCCCTGCTGGACAAGCTGCTGGTGTATCCGCAGCGGATGATCAAGAACCTGGAGAGCACGGGCGGGCTGATTTTCTCGGGCCAGCTGCTGCTGGACCTGGCGGAATCCGGCATGTCGCGCGAAGAAGCCTATCGGCTGGTGCAGACACATGCGATGACGGCGTGGCGCGAGGACCTGGTGTTTCGCGATGAAGTAGCGAAGGATCCCGCAATCAGCAGCAGGCTGTCGCCGGAGACGCTGGCGAGGACGTTCGATCTGCATCGCCAGCTTAAGAATGTGGATGCTATTTTTGACCGCGTGATGGGTCACCATGTCCCGGTTGGCCACGGTGTAGTACCGCGTGCGGCGGGTGGATAGATGACGGCCTTGAGGAATCTGACAGTCGCGTTTACCGGCGCAAGCGGGGCGGTATTCGGACGCGAATTGCTGCGGACGCTGGAGCAGGATGAGAGAGTCGGCACGGTGAACTTTGTAGCGTCGGAGAACTCGCTGCGTGTGCTGGCGGAAGAGCTGCAACTGAGCGGTCGCAATGGCCTGGTCGAGAAACTGCTGGGGCAGCCGTCGGCGAAGATCCGGCAGCTTTCCGAGGCTGACATTGGCGCGAATATCGCGAGTGGCAGCTATCCGTCAGACGCGATGGTGGTACTGCCGTGCAGTATGGGCACGCTGGCGGGTATCGCGCTTGGGCTGGCTTCGAACCTGATCGAGCGGGCGGCGGATGTGTCCCTGAAGGAGCAGCGGCCGCTTATTCTTTGTGTACGGGAGACGCCGTTCAACAAGATCCACCTACGGAATATGCAGCTGGCAGCAGATGCCGGGGCGGTGATTTTTCCGGTGATCCCCGCGTTCTATAACCGGCCGACGACGTCCGATGAGATGGCCCGGGAGTTCGTGTTCAGGGTGCTGGCGATGCTTGGATTGCCGCAGGATGGGGCGTACGTGTGGAAGGGTTAGCGGCCTGCTGATTGCCGAGTTGTTGCAGCTGCAGGTTTTGTGCCAGATGAGGATGCGCCCTTTGACTTCGCGCCTGCGAATAAGCTCCAGAAGCCCGAAGTAGACGATCGGCTGGTTTGTGGTGGCAGCAGCGATGCATCGTCCTGACGGCTTTCATGCCGGGCATTCGGGCCATTCAGAAACGAAAGCATATCGGGAGCAATCCTGTCGGCGCAGAGACCGGGTGCGAGATGACCGCAGCCGTCGATGAGCTGGAGTTTCGACCCTGGAACGCCGGCGTGGAGCGTGTAGGCGAGGGCCAGCGGGGTGAGGTGGTCATCTTTGCCCCAGACAATAAGGACCGGCATCGTCAGGTCATGGAGCTTGTTGTCGAGCAGATCGTCGCCAGTGAGCATGGCGTCGACAGAGCGGCGAATCACCCAGGCATCTGGCTGAGCCCGCTTCAGGAAGGCACGAGCCAGGAAGGTTGGCATGGCCGGGGCAGCCGGTGAGAGCAGGCGCATAAGCTGGTGCAACTGGTCGAGGTTGGTCGGGGTGAAGAGCGACGGGTCGAAGTCCGGCTGAAAGCGGAGGCCTGCGCTATCGAGGAGGACGAGGCGGTTGATGCGCTGGGGCATGTCTGTTGCGACGACCATGGAGATCCAGCCACCCATGGACCAGCCGGCAAGATCGACGTGCTGGAGGTTCTCGGCCTGCAGAAAGTCTTCGACGAGCCTGGCTTCCTGCGGGATGGAATAAGGCGCGTCGGCCGGGCGGTCGGACTGGCCGTACCCGAGCAGATCAATGGCGTAGACGCGGCGACCGCTGCGCACGAGCGGCGGGATGAGACCGACCCAGTCTGACGCGCGGCTGCCCAGCCCGTGCACCAGCACGATCGGTTTGCCTGTGCCGCCGACCAGGTAGTGGATCCTGTGGCCATCGATGAAAACATCCTGATTCTGCATGCCGACGGAATAGAGACGGGCGCGGGTGACGCGATCGAGGACGGCAAAAGGCTGGTAGTAGAGCGTAAGGCCGAGCAGGATGAGCAGAGCCGCGGAGATTACGAAACCTGCCTTGATGGCGCGGCCGGGCCCGTTGTGTCGTCCTGTAGTCTTCGCGTCCGATGAGACGCCCCGCGTGATTGCCATTACCTGCTGTCCGTCCCTGCTGCTCAAATGCCTGGCATGAGTGCCGGCTTCAATCCTGTACAACGCCGAATCCCTTTTCGATCACGCGCAGTGTCCGCGCCGAGAGTCCGAATCGCGATAAATCTTCCTGCCGCACCCAGCGTGCGTCGAGAGCATCGCTTGCGCCTGCTGCTTGATCGCCAATGTGCTGGTTGACCGGCCGGCAGAGAAAGTCGATGAGCACGTAGTGAAAGCGCACCCGGCCGGCTTGCCCCTCGTTGTGTACGTCCCGCTTCTGCACGTCGTCATGAACGATGTGGTCGAGCACTTCGAGTACCACCACCGGCTCAACGAGGACGCCGGTTTCTTCCTGTACCTCGCGGACCACGCCCACTTCGAGGGTCTCGCCCAGTTCGAGCACGCCACCCGGGAGCGACCATTCGCCCTGCGAAGGCGGATTGGCCCGTCGTACCAGCAGCATCGCGTGATGCCCGTCGTCTTCACGCCGGATGACTACTCCTGCTACTGCCGGAACAGGCTGTTCAGGATACTGCTGCCCCATGCAAGCATCCCTTCCTGCGTATCCGGTCGATGACAAAAGCGAGGGCGCAGCCGAGGCTGCGCCCTGTATCCTGCGCTGCGATGCCTGCTAGAACCGGATGGGCTTCGAATATTCTTCGTCAAAAACCGTGCGGGCCATGCTGAAGCGTCCGCCCCGATATTTGTCGGAGCCCTTGAGCTTGCCAATGGCCAACAAGGCAACTACTGAATAGCTTAATGGAAGTTTTAACGATTCTTTAATCTTTTGTTCTTCAAAACCTTCCATTGGTGCCGTATCGAAATCCAGGCTTTCGGCCATCAGTAACATGTGCGTAAACGCAAACATGACCTGCCGGTTGAGCCACATGGGCATATTGGGGTGATTGGCGAGGTAATTGGGGATGGTGGCCTTGGCCTGCTCGGCGTAGCTTTCGCTCATGCCGCCCTCGCGGCCAAGACGGAGCATTTCGTCGAGGTCGCCGTTGCGCCAGCCGTCCGCATCTCCACAGGCAACGATGACAACCGAGGCTTCCTCGACTTTACCCTGGTTGTAGCAGGCGGCGCGGAGGCGGCGTTTGCCCTCGTCGCTGCGGACGACGATGAAACGCCAGGGTTGCAGATTGTAGGCGCTGGGCGCCTGGATACCGGCAGACAGGATCTGCTCCAGATCAGCATCATGGATCGGGCTGCCATCGAAACTGGGCGTAGCTCGGCGATCCCGTAACACTTGTGACAACGTCTTTTCCATCATGACCTACCGCGTGTCCCTGACCGCCTGGAATGATTCAGGATCGGCTGCCGGAACGTGGTTTCCTTCCAGCTTTGAAACTATAGCGTGCGAATGACCGGCACGGCTTCTCTTAGATTATGCCGGAAACATGCGAAAGCCGATTTATGGCTGAGCGGTGATATCAGCCATCGGCAGTTCGAGCGCGAATGGATGCTGGTTGGGCGCATTCGCAAAGACCCAGAGGCCGTGAAAAGCCTCTTTCCACTCGGGATGCTGAATGAGGAGGGCCTTCATAAGCGCGACCGTGCGGGTGCGGCTTGCGGCGGAATCGCTGACGTCGCCGGTGGTGTAGCCGATGACCATGTCGAGACCGCCAAAGGAGGCGTCGGTGTGCAGATCGGTGATCGGGAACTGGGTGCCCTGGGCGCTGACGGTCATGGGCTGGGCACCGGGGAGTCCGGGCGGCGTGGCGGCAGATTGTTCCTGGAGCAGCTTCTCGAGGTTGGCGCTGGAGACAAAGTCCGCCGGTAGCAGGAGGTAGGCGGCGGTCTGGAAGTAGAAGTAGGCGTTCCAGGGCTGACTGGCCTTTGCGTAGGAACGCGCCTTTTCCCAGTACCAGACGCCGTCATGACCGGCCGCAAGCAGCGGCCGCGGGAAGAAGCCGGCCAGCTGCCAGGTACCGGCAGGCTGGGCTGCCTGTTGCAGCAGCAGGGCGAGCCGCTGTGGATTTTTGACGCCAGACGCTTCCACCGTGGCAAAGGCGTAATGGCCGGGCGGCAGTTGCGGGATGGTGAAGGTGACGTGCGCGGCGTTCGCGGCTACTCCGCAGAAGAACTGGACTTCATCCTGGCCGGCCGGGGCATCGGTTGCGTTGAGGTCATAGACCGAGGTCACGTTGAGCGTGGCACCGGTGATGAGGGGCGACAGGGTCTGGATGGCGTTTGCAATCCCGCCGAAGCTGGCGGTGACGGAGGGTACAGTAGAGGCTTTCACGCCCGGGACATCGTTGGCCTGGCTCTTCTGCGCGATGGTGCGAGCAGCGGTGATGATTGCGGAGCGGGCGGAATCTTTCATCTCCGATTGGGTGGTGCAGGTCACTGCATGGGCAGTACCGGCGCAGGCAAGGCAGAGGACCGCCGCTGTGCAGCCGAGCAGGCTCCGCGCGAAGAGTGTTGCCGAACGAGAAGAAGTTCTTGAAATGTCCATCTTGACCGCTCCAGTTCACCACGAATGAAGAGGAATGTGCAAAGGCCGTCTGCGGGCGGCGGAGACTGAAGTTTCTGGCGAAGGCACCGCGAGGTAAGGCGTGGTGCCGGTGCGGTCATCCTCCAGAGGCCGGTATACTGGAGTAGTTGGCTTGAAGCGCGGCGCCGGAATTTGTCTGATGGTTGCAGGGCGCTGCTCAGGATCGTTGCCAGCGGGAGGAACACGCGTGAAGCTTACCGTCGACAGTCCGCACACGAACGTCTTGAAGATGAGCCTTTCCCTTGTGCTGGGAACAGTGGTGGCCGCCGGAAGCGCATTGACGGCGCAGACGGCGATGAATCATGCGTCTCGCCCGGCAAAGCCGTCGGCGGAGATGCCGGCAGCCTCGCCCGTTGTACCGACTGCTCAGGCATTTCCGACGCCGCTGATCCAGCAGCCACCCAGCCAGGCGGACATTGAAGCGTCCCCGGAACGCCTGACGATCAAGGCATCGAATGCCAGCCTGACGCAGACGCTGCAGCGAATCGCCGACAAGACGGGGATGCACCTGGAGGGTGTTTCAGGCGATGAACGTGTGTTTGGAAGCTTCGGACCGGGTGCGCCGCGCGATGTGCTGACCGCGCTGCTGAACGGCACCAGCTACAACATGATCATGGTGGGATCACTCGACAACGGAGCGCCGCGCCAGTTGCTGTTGTCAGCGAAGTCGAGTTCAGCGCCCGCGGTAACGGCACCGCCGACTCCTCCGCAATCAACGGATGACGATACGGCGGAAGTGCCCCAGGATGATCCTCCGCAGGCGATGCCACCGCCGGGACGGCCGATGATGGGACAGGGCCCGGGCGGTCAGCCGCACAATCCCCAGGACATGCTGCAACAGCTACGACAGCAGCAGATGCAGCAAAATCAGCCGCAATAGCGGAACACTAGTTTCAAATGAATTCCGGGAATCATACGGCCGCTGAAGCGCGGACGGGAGCGTTAGAACAGCAGGGTTCGCGCTAAGACTAGGCGTTGACGACCTGGGCTTCGGTCTTGGCCGAGGCGCGGGCTGCGCTGATGGACCGCGCATGAGCGGTAAAGAGGCCGAACAAACCTTTGCAGGCAACGTAGCCCAGCAGTACCCCGGCGGCCAGAGCCGCAACCACTGCGCACACCAACATCAATGAGTTCAACGCGCTATCCATGTGACCATCCCGAAAAAACTTCTTTTGCTGCTCTGCACAATCTTTTCTATTGGTTCCGATGCCAGTCTCGCAGATTTCCGGTCTGCATTGACCCTGCATTTTATTGCCTACTAAGATACCTAGAGGCGCATTGGCCATCCAAGCATGCGTGCTGCCATTCATTGATGCATAAGACTGCAAACTTCTAATCTTCCAGTTGCCTGCGTTCCCGTGTTCACTCGTTACTGCCCTGCTTTTTTCACCGCACGTTCAAACAATATCTATGGCCATTACACACATCACGGTTCGCGGTGCCCGTCAGCACAACCTGCGGGACATCAATGTTTCGATTCCGCGCAACACTCTCACCGTGGTCACCGGCCTGTCAGGGTCCGGCAAATCTTCGCTGGCGTTCGACACGATTTATGCCGAAGGGCAGCGCCGATACGTTGAAACTCTTTCGTCGTACGCTCGCCAGTTTCTCGACCAGATCGAGCGGCCTGACGTGGACTCGATCGAAGGCCTGAGCCCTGCGATCTCGATCGAGCAGAAAACGACCAGCCGCAGTCCTCGTTCGACGGTCGGCACGATTACAGAAATCTACGACTACCTGCGGCTGCTGTATGCGTCCGTAGGTACACCGCACTGTCCACAGTGCGGCCAATCGATTTCGCGGCAGAGCCCGGAACAGATTGTCGAGCGTGTCCTTGCGGACGTGCTTCGATCCGGACCGGGCGACCGCGTTACGGTATACGCTCCCGTCGTACGTGGACGGAAAGGCGAGTTCAAGGACCTGCTCGATGAACTCGACGGTCAGGGCTTCAAGGCCCGTGTTGACGGCGAACTCCGCGACCTGGCGGAACCCATTTCACTGGAACGCCGTAAAAACCACACAATTGAAGCAGTCGTCGACCGGATTGTGCTGAAACCTGGCCCGGACGGCACTGTGAGTACAAAACGTCTTGAAGCGTCCATTGCAAAGTCGCTGCAGATGGCGAACGGTCTAGTGATTGTTGCCATAGCCGGGGGATCGGAGCAGTTATACTCCTCGTCCATGGCATGCCCCGATTGCGGGCTTGATGTACCTAAGTTGGAGCCACGGAGCTTTTCCTTCAATAGCACTTATGGAGCATGCCCGGAGTGTCATGGGTTAGGGAGTATTTACGACTTCGACGCGGCGAAAGTCGTGACGGACTGGTCGAAGCCGCTGCTGGACGGTGCGCTCGGGCCTGGGTCGGGATCACAGTACCTGGCGAAGCTGGTACAACTTGCGGCGGATCGCTACAAGATTCCAATCAAGAAGCCATTCGAAGAATTGCCCGAAAAGCAGCAGAAGCTGCTGTTGTATGGCCCGAGTGCAGCCGAATCGCCGCGTACCGGCTTTCATGGAGTGTTTGCGTGGCTGCGCGATTCGCTGGAAGAGTCGAAGTCCGAGACGTACAGGGACTGGCTGCTAAATTACATGTCAGCCGCGACCTGCCCGGTCTGCCAGGGTCGGCGGCTGCGGCCGGAATCGCTGGCGGTGAAGGTGGGCAGCCGGAGTATTGCCGAGTTCACTGCCCTGCCCCTGCGCCGGGCACTCGACGCGGCGCGCGACCTGACGTTCAACCAGCGTGAGACGCTGATTGCCGAGCGACTGCGACGGGAGATCGTGGAGCGGCTGGAGTTCCTGGTGGCTGTCGGGCTGAATTACCTCTCGCTCGACCGTAATGCGGCAACGTTGTCTGGTGGCGAGGGCCAGAGGATCCGGTTGGCGACGCAGATTGGCTCGCGGCTGCGCGGGGTGCTGTATGTGCTGGACGAGCCGTCGATCGGTCTGCATCAGCGGGACAATATCCGGCTGATCCAGGCGCTCGAGTCGCTGCGCGACCTGGGCAACACGGTGCTGGTGGTCGAGCATGATGAGGACACCATCCGCAAAGCGGACTACGTGCTCGACCTGGGGCCGGGAGCGGGCAAACTGGGCGGCTACGTAGTTGCTGAGGGAACGCCGCAGCAGATCATGGATTCGCCAGAGTCACTGACAGGGCGGTACCTTTCCGGCGCAAGCACGGTGCTCCACCGGGAGCGGCCCAGGGCGGTGAGCCCGCGCGATCCGAATGCGAAGGCTCCTGAGAAAAAGTTCGAGCGGCCAACGCTGGCGGACCTGGGGCGGCCTGTCGAGAAGACCGGCGGATGGATCACAGTCGAAGGCGCACGATCGCATAATCTGCGCGACGTGACGGCACACTTCCCGCTGAATGTGATGACGGTGATTACCGGCGTCTCCGGCTCGGGAAAAAGTACGCTGGTCAATGACATTCTGTATCGAGCACTGGCCCGCGAGCTGTATCGGTCGCGTGAAGTGCCCGGAGAGCACGCGAGGATTGTCGGCGTCCACCAGATCGACAAGGCGATCCGCATTGACCAGGCGCCGATTGGACGGACGCCGCGTTCGAATCCGGCGACATACACCGGAGTGTTCTCGGCGATCCGCGATATTTTTGCGATTCTTCCGGAGTCCCGTGAACGGGGCTACAAGCCGGGCCGTTTCTCGTTCAACGTGAGCGGCGGACGCTGCGAGGCCTGCCAGGGCGATGGCCAGAAGCGCATCGAGATGAATTTTCTGCCTGATGTGTATGTGCTTTGCGATGTATGCAATGGACGCCGTTACAATCAGGAAACACTCGCGGTCAAGTTCAACGGCTACTCGATAGCCGACATACTCGACCTGTCGATTGAAGACGCGCTGCCGGTGCTGGCGGCGATTCCGACGGTAAAGCAAAAGCTGCAGACACTGGTGGATGTGGGGCTGGGGTATATCCATCTGGGACAGTCGGCGACAACGCTTTCGGGCGGCGAAGCACAGCGCATGAAGCTGGCGAAAGAGTTGTCGAAGCGGCAGACGGGCAAGACGCTCTACCTGCTGGATGAGCCGACGACCGGCCTGCATTTTGATGATGTGCGCAAGCTGCTCGAGGTGCTGCATCGGCTGGCAGACCTGGGCAATACGGTGATCATTATCGAGCACAATCTCGACGTGATCCGCAATGCGGACTGGATCATTGACCTGGGTCCGGAAGGCGGCGAGGATGGCGGCATGATCGTGGCCGAGGGTACGCCGGCAATGGTTGCGGCGACTCCCGGTTCCTATACGGGAGAGTTTCTAAGACGGCATTATCCGGCGATCGAAGAAGAAGAGGCTGTGGCACCTGTGAAACGGCGCGGGCGGAAGCTTTCTGCGTAACGACTGCGTGTGCCGCATGGCGCTGACGATAGAATCAGCGCAGTCCTGACCATGTCCATTCAGCCGGAAGCAGATCCGCAGTTCGAAGCGCCGAATCGTTCGCATGAAGTTGCAGTGACATCCGATGCATCGGGCTATGTCGAACCGCGGCGGATGGCGGCGAGCATTCCAAATATCGGCCACGCGCTGTTGTTCCTCGCAGTGATCGGCGCCGCGCTGCTGCTGGTGCAGACGCTCGCGCTGGGGCTGGCGCTGAAGCTGCACTGGTTTCCGCACAAGACGTACATGGACCTGATGCGGGAGCCTCGGCTGCTGGTGCCCGCGTCTTTCTTCTCGTACCTGCTGGGCGGACTGGCGGCGGTGGCGATCTTCTCGACATGGTGGCATCGGCCATTTGCCGAGGGCGTGCATTGGAGACTGGCGCAGGCGAGGAAACATCGCTGGATACTGATCGGGCTGGGCATTGCAGTAAGCGTAGTGGTGCAGGTGCTGTCGAATTTTCTGCCGATTCCCAAGGAGCTGCCGATCGACGACTTCTTCCGGAAGCCGGTTGACGTTTGGATTGTCGCGATATTCGGGATCTTCATAGCGCCGGTATTTGAAGAGCTGGCTTTCCGCGGATTTCTATTGCCGTCACTTGCGACATCATGGGACTGGCTGGTGCGGAAGCTATCTCGCAAAACACTGGTGGACGTCGGATGGACCACGGCGATGCCGCTTCAGGCCTATGAACCCCTGGCAGATCCGGCATGGAGCCCAGGTGCGATCGTCTTCGCGACGACGCTCACGAGCATTGCATTTGCCTTGCTGCATGCGGACCAGCTGGCGCACGCGTATGCGCCACTAGGTGTGTTGTTCTGCGTGAGCCTGGTGCTGTGTGCTGTGCGGTTGAGATTTCATTCACTGGCCGCCAGCGCGATGGTCCACGCCTGCTATAACGGGACCATTTTTGCGCTGCTGTTTTTTGCGACGAGCGGATTCCGGCACCTGGACAAGCTGAATAAATAACCGCCGGTCCTCAGCTATGGCCGAGGATCGCATGTGGTTCGTAGGGCTCTTCAAGTGACTTTATTTCTTCTGACGTGAGTTTGATGTCAAGAGCTTTGAGAGCCTCGTCGAGATGGTGCATTTTACTGGCGCCGATGATCGGTGAGGTTACACCTGGCTTGGCCAGTATCCAGGCGAGGGCAATCTGCGAGTTATTGACGCCGCGCTGTTTTGCGACCTCTGTCAGGCGATCCACGACGGTGTAGTCGGAGTCTTTGTAGTAGAGGTGCTGCGCGAAGTCATCTGTCCTGGCGCGTGTCGTTTCGCCACGGCCTTCACCGCGCTTGCGATTCCCTGCCAGGAAGCCGCGGGCCAGCGGGCTCCATGGTATCAGGGCAACCTTTTCGTCGAGGCAGAGTGGGATCATCTCACGTTCCTCTTCGCGATAGACGAGGTTGTAGTGATTCTGCATGGTGACGAAGCGAGCCAGTCCATTCTGTGCGGAGAAGTTGAGCATCTTCAGAAACTGCCAGGCATACATGGAGGACGCGCCGATGTAGCGTGCCTTGCCAGCCCGTACGACGTCATTCAGAGCGTCGAGCGTCTCTTCAATCGGTGTATGCGGATCGAAGCGATGAATCTGGTAAAGGTCGATGTAGTCGGTACCCAGGCGGCGCAGGCTGTTGTCGATGGCGTTGAGAATGTGTTTGCGCGAAAGACCCTGGTCATTCGGGTCGTCGCTCATGGGGTTGAACACTTTCGTCGCGATCACCAGCTTGTCGCGACCGGGACCGAATTCTTTCAATGCCCGTCCTGTTACTTCTTCACTGACACCGATCGAGTAGACGTCGGCTGTGTCGAAGAAATTGATGCCAGCTTCTAGGGCTCTCTTGAAGAAGGGTTTCGACTCTTCTTCTTCCAATATCCACTCGCGCCATTTCTTCGAGCCATAGGTCATGGTGCCGAGGCAGATGCGCGATACCTTTGTACCGGTCGAACCTAGATTGACGTACTCCATTTATTTCCTCCACCCCTGTAGAGATGTGCCGGGCGCCAGATGAGTTTCAGTTGCGTTGAATGACGAATTCTTCATTGATCGCACGACAAGAATGGCCCGTCGCCGCATTAGAATCGAGCGCATGAGCGGCAAGGCTGCACTGATCAGGAACCTGCGAACGATTCATCTCTATATTGGCGTCTTCATTGCGCCCGCGCTTATCTTCTTTGCTTTCACCGGAGCGCTGCAGACCTTCGGACTGCATGAAGACAGTCGGGGCGGCGGGTACAAAGCGCCGCACTGGGCGGTGGTGCTGGGTCAGATCCATAAGAAGCAGACGGCAATGGTGCAGGTGCGCAAGCCGTTTCCCGCGGGCGATGCGAAGAAAGCTTTGCGGGGTGACGATGCAGCGGGGCCGGGCAGGCCACAGCAAGGCGGCGGCTCCGGCTTTGCGCCTGGCCCACCACCACCTGCTCAAACGACCACGGTGCGACATCCCCTGCCGTTGAAGATATTCTTCCTAATGGTGTCGATTGGGCTGCTGCTATCGACGGTGACCGGTATTTACATGGCGTTCCTTTACAAGCGGAATGCGGGCTTGATTGCTGGACTATTGCTGGCTGGCGTAGCGATTCCGATCGTACTTTTGTTTGTCTGAAACCATTGAGCCATCGCGCAGCCACTTGCGTGCTGCCCTGACATCAGCCGACACTGTAAGGCATGAACGCGACCGATTCCCGCACTGCCCTGCTCACGCTGCTTGCACGCATCTCCTTCAAGCTCGGCAATTTCACATTGTCTTCCGGCGGCACCAGCGACTACTACATTGATTGCCGGACGACGACTCTCCATGCCGAGGGCGGACGGCTGACCGGGCTGGCAATCCTGGATCTATTGACCAAGCATCATCTGCATCCCCATGCCGTGGGTGGACTGACGATGGGCGCCGATCCGATCGTTTCAAATGTGGCGACGGCGAGCGCATACCATGCACTCAAGACGCCGGAAGCGCGCTTGATTCACGGCTTCCTGGTCCGGAAGGCGGAGAAGGCGCATGGGACGGGACGACGGATTGAGGGTTTCTTCGAGAAGGATGCGCCGGTGCTGATCGTCGACGACGTCTGCACGACAGGCGGTTCGACCATTACGGCGATTCAAGCGGCCAAGGAGGCCGGCATGCGCGTGATTGGCGTTGTGTGCCTGGTAGAACGGCAAGAGGCGAAGGGACGACCAGCGGTAGAAGATGCGGCGAATGGTGCGCCATTCCTGAGCCTGTTCACTGCGAATGATGTCCGGGCAGAGCATGTGAAGTCCATGCCGATGTAACTGTTGCCGAGGCTGATCTGGACGTGAAAAAGCCGGAGCAGAGAGCCCCGGCTTTTCAGTTCAGCACAGGAATGTACTACTGCGTCGGAGGCTGGGCCTGCGATACAGTTGATCCAGTTCCCTGCTGCAGATTCGAGAGCAGCTGGATTTCCACGCGACGGTTCTTGGCACGGCCGGCGGCGGTGTTGTTCGGAGCTACTTCCTGATCTTTACCAATGCCAATGAGATAGAACTTATGGGCGGGTATGTTGTATTTCGAGGCAACATACTGGACAACAGCCTGAGCGCGGCGCTGACTAAGGTCATAGTTATACGCAGCCGAACCGACAGAATCGGTTCCGCCGGTGACTTCGAGAATGTAGCTCTTGCTGTTCGCAAGCTGTGCCGCGAACTGGTCAAGCTGTTCCTTGTCAGTCTTGGTGAGCGAGTCCTTGTTGAAGCCGAAGGTGACTGAGGCATCTGCGATCTGCTTGTAGTTGTCCAGATTCGAGACGACGCTGGCTAGAGAGTCGGAACGATTGACTGCATCTTGGGCTGCCTGCTGGGCAGTGCCGGCGGCCGTGGTGGCCTGCTGTGCATTCTGTGTTGCGGTGTTAGCAGACTGCTGCGCCTGCGTGATTCCCTTCGTTGCGTTGTCACTCGCATTCTGCAGGTTGCGATTGTTGGTCGCAGTCTGGTCATCCAGCTCATTCGTCTTCTGCGCGAGAGGTGCGGTCTGGCTCTTCACATAATTCTTGGTGGCGCATCCGCTGCCAAGCATCAGGACCATCGATGCTGCGGCAAAACCGAGACCAACACTTCGCTTTGAAACCGTACTTGAAATCCGGGACATATATGTTCATTCCTTTCAGGAAAAGGGGCGCCTGCTTTTATTTTGTTCGCTTTGCTGACAGGCGTCATGCATAGCGGCGCTTACGCTCACTACGCTATTGATCTTTGTGCTGAGATGCAAGGCGAAGGAAAAAGATTTCCGCGGAACTCAGCTGTTGCGAGGGGTTGTGACGGATTTGGAAGCGATGGCACGAAAGATCAAACTATGTACCTTTTACGCGATCGCTGTCCGGCGAGGCAGTGCTATCTGAAGAGATACACTTGAAAAGGAAGAATCTTCACGGAAATGGATTTAGAGCAGAAAATTCGGACGATCCCTACCGGCCCTGGAGTGTATCTCTACAAAAACGCCGAGGGCGAAGTAATTTACGTTGGCAAGGCCAAGAATCTGCGGTCCAGGACGCGCTCCTACCTGTTAGACGCGTCACAGGCGAATGCGAAAACGGGTTCGCTGATGCGCGAGGCAGTCGACATCGACTACATTCTCGTCGACAACGAACATGAGGCGCTGGCGCTTGAAAACAATCTGATCAAGCAGCGCAAACCCCGCTTTAATATTCTGCTGCGCGACGACAAGACTTACCCATATGTAAAGCTCACGGTTGGCGATCGGCACCCTAAGATATTTGTAACGCGCAAATTGCGAAAAGACGGCGGCGCCTATTATGGGCCGTATTTTCCGGGCAACCTTGCCTATCGGATCGTCGAATTGATTCACCGCAGCTTCCTGATTCCGAGCTGCAAAGTAGACCTGTCCCGTTATCATTCGAGGCCCTGCCTGCAGTACTACATCAAGCGCTGCCTGGGCCCGTGCGTCAAAGACCTGACAACGACCGAGGCGTATCGGGAGGCCGTCCGCGATGCGCAGATGTTTCTCGAAGGCAGGCAGGCGGAACTTGCGAAAAATATAGAAATCCGCATGGGGGAGGCGGCCATGTCGGAGCAGTTCGAACTGGCTGCAAAGTATCGGGACCAGCTGGTGACGATCGACCAGCTTGGGGAGAAACAGCGCATTGCGAGTGCAGACAATGACGACGCCGATGTATTTGGCTATCACTATGAAAATGGCATGCTGGCGGTCGACCTGTTTCACATGAGGGGCGGCAAGATTGTCGATCGGCGAAATATGTTCTGGGAGGACCTGCCGAATATACTGCTGGATGACCTGACGGATGATGGCGCTGCGTCTTTGAATGAAGCTTCGGACAGCTTCGATCCTGCGGCGTTTTTCTCCGCACTATTGAAGCAGTTGTATATCGACCAGAATTATGTACCGCGCAGCATTCTTGTGCCCGTGGATTTTCCGGATCGTGAGACCCTTTGCACGCTGCTTGCCGAGCGAAGCAAGCATCGCGTTGAGCTGGCGGCACCGCAAAGGGGCGACAAGCGCTCGCTGGTCGACCTGGTAGCGCAAAACGCCAAGCAGAGTTATGACCAGCGTTTTCGTGTGTTACAGCCTTCGATGAAAGCGATCCAGGAAACACTGCAGGACACACTAATGCTGCCCGAAATTCCGCGGCGTATTGAGTGCTTCGATATCTCACACATACAGGGCGCGGAGACGGTGGCGTCGATGGTGGTGTGGGAGGACGGCGCGATGAAAAAGTCTGACTATCGCAAATTCCAGATCAAGACCGTGACCGGCGTAGATGATTTCGCGTCCATGCGCGAGGTACTGACAAGACGCTACAAACGGCTGGTCGATGAGAACAAGCCGTTCCCGTCGTTGATCCTGATTGACGGTGGGCTGGGCCAGTTGAATGCGGCAGCAGAAGCAATGGAAGCGCTCGGCATCACGACGCAGCCGATTGCTTCCATTGCGAAGAGAGAAGAGATTATTTACCTGTATGGCCAGGAAGACGAACCGATTGTGCTCGAGCGAAGATCGCCGGTATTGCATTTGGTGCAGAAGGTCCGCGACGAGTCCCATCGATTTGCGATCAGCTATCACCGGAAGCGCCGCGAGATTCGCGACAGGCAGTCTGACCTGCTTGAAATTGCTGGGATAGGCGCGCTTACACGCACGCGGCTGGTTCAGCATTTCGGGTCGCAGCGAGCTATTCAGCAGGCTTCACTCGAAGCATTGACCGCGGTTGTACCGCGGAAGCTGGCGCAGACAATCTACGCTCATTTTCACGCTTCGGAAGCGGCGGAAAGTGGTGCCGAGTTAGTGCAGATCGAGCCGCCGCAGCAACACGATTCCGGACTCGTGACTATCTCCGATAAGACGCCTAGCTAATTGTCCGCGACTTGAGATCGATGGTCACCGTATCGTCGGGCGTCTTGGTTGTCGAGCCGTCCTCAGCTGGGTGAAACTCGATCGTCATGGTCTGAGCATTTACCACGATCCGCAGGTATCCGTAGTGCGTGTCGTCGTAACTCGCCAGGATAAGTGAGTTGTCAATCGCAGCGGGTGTACGAATCGCTTTTCCGCTTGCGAGTGTTCGCATGACTACCAGATCATGGCCGCCCATGCCGGCCACAAAATAGGGCACGGAATAGCCTGCCACCGTGCGTGTATATCGCTGGTAGTTATGCGTGTGAGCAGAAAAGACAGCGTGGGGCCAGAAGCCGGCCTGGGTTGCCGCAGTGTCGAGGTCCTGCACCATCCGCGGACTGCCACCGTGATTCACCCCTCCCGTGTAGGGAGGGTGATGCACGGCGATGATTACGGCACCGGTATAGTTCTCAGTCTTACAACGTGTAAGTGCTGCAGTGAGGAAGGCAAGCTGCCGGTCGTCAAGCGTCGGGCGTTTGCCGCCCTCGCTGGAGATGACACCGGGATCTTCGAGCACGTTGCTGTAGACGCCAAGGATGCGAACGAATGGTGCGTCGAACGTGAAGTAAACTCCGGGCTGAATCATTGCCGTGCGCGAGAGGCCGGCGGCATCCGGTGAATGGGTGGCAGTTGCCGCACAGAAGTTGCGGAGAAAAGCGTCCAGCGTCGGAACGGCAGAGCCCGGCGATAATACGCCATCATGGTTTCCGGGAATAGCTATGATAGGTGCCGGGTAATTGCGGTAGGGCTCATAGAATTGATCGTAGTAGTAAGCTGCCTCGCCGAAGTAATAGACGACGTCACCGAGGTGATAGAAGAAGGACGGCATATCTGCGCTGTTCTCTTCGCTGAAGTCGCCCGTCATTTTATCGGCGACGAGCGACTGCGTTGCGGGACCCTGGACACTGCCGGTATCGCCGACAGAATGGAAGACGATTTGTCCCGCTTTTTGAATCGCTGCAATGGCGGCGGGGCCAGCGCTGCCAAGCGTCTCGCTTAGCGTAAGGATTGGCTCAGTTGCGCCGCCGGAGGGCTGTGGAACGGCCTCTACGCTTGCAACTTCCTTCAGCTTCTGATCAGTCACAGGGTCCTTGAAAGATGTCGGGTCGGCACTGGGAACCGGCTGTGCGAAAACCGGAAGATCAGTGGTGCCGGAAGGATGTCCTCCCTTCGCAGGATGATGTTTCGGCGCAGGTTTCCTGGAATGCTCAGTCATCGTGTCTTTCCCTCGGGGCTCACAATCTATTGTGCACAAACGATATTAAAATTCCGCACACTACTGCGTGCATTACGATCTCACAAAGCTATCGTAATTGTTTCGCCTTTCATTCGCCAAGAGGCTTATCATGGCTGTAACCTCTTATGACCTTGCCGCCCCTCACGTCCCTGCGCCGCTTTGACACACACCGACTGTTGCCGGCCAAGTACAGTCAGAATTACGAGTCGGTGCTGACGAGGCTGGTCGATGACAGGAGTGCGGTCGATGACCTCCAGAATATTTTTGCATTGGACAATGCGACGAATGCGCGACTGCTTGCGGAAGAAGGCAGGGCGCTCGATATAACTGCGCGCGAACTGGTCTACAACGTACCGCAGGCCCACGTCATCAATGCAGCGTTTACACATCCGAACCCTCTTGGGGCGCGCTTCTCTTCACCCCGGCGTGGAGCCTGGTATGCAGCATTCGAGCTTGCTACCTCAAAGGCCGAAGTTTTATTTCATAAGCAGGTGGAGTTCGCCGAGATTAACTGGCAGGAGCGGGAGGAAGTGATCTACGACGACTACCTGGCAGACTTCACGGCCACCTTCCACGACATCCGTGATGCGGCTGTAGATGGACTATTGGCCAACACGCCCGAAACACTTGCGGAGCAAGCGACGTTAGCCGAACAAGTGCGCGGCAATGCTGACGAAGCCGAGTTGTCGTTTCCTGCACCGGAGAATGATCCGAAGAGTGAAGAAAAGGAATTGACGTCATCCCGGATTGACGCGAACTCCTTTGCAGAATGCCTGAGCGCGACGAGTTATGTGGCGTCAGAGAATCTAGCTGAAGAGCTACTGCGGTGCGGATCACTGGGGCTTATTTATCCAAGTGTGCGAAAGCCTGGCGGCACATGTATTGCCTGCTTTCAACCGTCGATCGTGGCGAATGTCCGGAAGGGGCCACGCTACAAACTACTCTGGACACCCACCCGGGCCAACATGGTCCGCGCCTAGTCGAAATGTAGCGAAAGAAAGTGGCGGATTCATGTGAAATTCGCGTGAACAACACATTTAGGCGGAGCCGGAAACATCCGGCTGCCGTAGGCTGACGATACTATGAGCGATCTGGATTTTGACGTATTGCTGAAGGATTATAAGGACCGAGTCGAGCAGTGGATTGACGCGATCCGTGCGGAAGAGAACCTTGCCACACCAGACCATAGCATGGTGGCCATGGAGAAATGGGACGCTGCCGGTTATGTTGTCCACGACACTGAGCTTGCCGCCAAGAAGGCACGCGACCATTACAAGAATGCACTGCGCAAGAGGAACTACGGGTTCTAACCAGGCCTGCGCATAAGCCCATTCAATAAAAGAGCGGGCGCCGTATACAGGCACCCGCTGCCGATAGTAGCTACTTGCGACTTAGAAGCTGAAGCGTGCCTGAAGGTCGAGGGTTCTCGATCCAAGCGCTGTCTGCGCCTGGCCGAAGTTCGGATTGCTCGTCACGCCATCGTTGCTTATATTCGTGCTGATACTGTTCGTGAAGTTGAGTTGATTAAACAGGTTGAATGCATCCGCGCGAATTTCGATCTTCGCGTTTTCGCCGATGCCCCGAATCTTCGGGAAGCCGAACGCTTTGCTGATAGTCGCGTCGACGTCTTTGTAATCCGGACCGGTCAGGAAATTCCGAGCAACCCCCGGTGTCTGCGGAGCGCCAAAGGTGGTGGGTAAATTGGCCGTGACTGCGGTGTAAGTCGGCACGGTGAAATATGCAAGTGCGCCAAGGGGATAGTTCTTGTTAAATGCCGTCCCGGTAACACCCGCACCAGACTTATAGGTGTCATTGCTTTGACTGTGGCCGGCGCCGCCTTTGTAGGCAGCGGGCCGCAGAGATCCATAGCCGCTGCCCTGATAGTACAAACTACCGTTGGTGATGTTGGAGTAGGTTGGCGTCCAGGGAAAGCCGCTGTGGAAGTTGAAGATGCCGCTTAACGACCAGCCACCAGCCAGCTTCTCCGCGAGATTATTTCCGTGGAAAAATACCGGCTGCCAGAGACCGTAGACTTTGAAGGCCTGGGAAACATTGTTATCGGAGCGGCCATACGCAAGACGCGGGTTGTAAGGATATGGATCCTCGTAATAAGGCTGCGAGCCGTTATCCATTGTTTTCGACCACGTGTACTGAGTGTCGAGCAGGAAGCTGTGCGAGAACTGGTGCTTAATACCTGCGAGCAATGAGTTGTAATTCGAGTAGCCTTCGTTTCCAAAGAAGTCGACGCTGTTGACCTGAGTGTTCACCGGCAATCCATCTGCCGCGGCAATCGCGTAGGCATTGTATTGGCGAATGAGGTGAAGAGACTTGCTTCCCTGGTAGCCGAGACTTGCTACCCATTGGCGGCCCACGTCGTACTGCGTATCGAGTGAATAGTGATACGTAAGGGCAGTTGGTACAGACGAAGGATATGCAGTGACACCTACAGAAGTTGTGACGGGAAGATTATTTGCATTGAACTGCTGAATGGTATGTGGATTCGAGGGATAGCCAAAGAGGGAGTGCACGTCCGATGGCAGAGCATAAACAATGTTGGGATTGATCTGCGTAGGTGAGGTGCTGGTGAAGTTAGGTTGAGTGATCGAGGGAGGATTGTTTCCACCATTCGCTGAGATAGCAATTTCTTCCTGGTTGTAACTGATGCCGAAGCCACCGCGGAGCACCAGCTTACCGTTGTCCCGGGCGGGCGACCAGGCAAAGCCGATATTCGGGCCGAAGTTACCCTTCTGTGCTTCATAGAGGTTGCCACCACGCCGGACATGCAGGCCGGTAAAGGCGTCTGCTCCCGCGCCCAGTAGCGCGACATTGAGGTTGTTCTGCTTTGAAGATAGTGGTCCGAAGTATGAATAGCGTAGACCAAGGTTGATAGTCAGGTTCGGTTTCACCTTGAAATCATCCTGCACAAAGAAACCGTAGAGATCAGAGCGCTCGTCCTGACGGTTGGCAGTGGGCAGACCGGTCAGCGGGTCGAATGTGCCGCCTTCCGTCGAAGGTGCGTCGTTCAAAAAGTCCCACACGTTGAAGAACTGAAAGTTTGGTCGAGCGTTATACGGTGCATAGTTCAGATAGTAAAGGCGGGTCACTCCGCCGCCGAACTTGAGGGTGTGACGTCCGGAGATCTTAGTTGCTACATCATCGTAGCTATACGTCCACTGGTTATAGACGCTTGGTCCGGGCGCGCCGAAATACTGCAGGGCGGTAAGTGATCCGATGGCAGGGATGCTGTCGGCGGCAAGACCGAAAGGCTCCTGGGGATTGGTACTGACCTCGTTCCAGCGGAAGCCTCCGGCGTTGGCGCGGGCCTCATTCAACAGCGATGGCGACAGGGTGTGATTCCATATGCCAGCGAATGCGTCATTAATTCCTGAGTGGTGATAGAGGTTATAGGCGCGGACAGGGCCGTTGTAATTCGTTGTATCGCTGGTGACCCAGTAGATAGTGAAGGTAAGCCGGTCTTTACTGGTGACGTCGGCGTCGACGCGGCCGTTGTATTGGGACTCGGTGACTGTGCTTGGGCTCGCCGTTGTATATTCTCCGATGTCCGCAACGCCATCGAGGCCGCTGCCGACGCCGGGCGTCCCGCTGCTGGTATAGGTCAGGTCCTGTGTATGCAGGCCGGTCTTCAGTGGTGAACCAATGTCGAGTCCCTGGCCTGCGATCGTGCGGCAGGCAGTTCCTTCTGAGAGACTGATGTCCGCGCAGGTGGCGTTGATTTGCCCGAGTGCGCTGACCCCAGCTCCAGGATAAGTCAGATACTTATTCGCCAGACTGCCAGCAGGTGCCTGTTTATCAAACGCGGAGGTTTCGTACCAGCCCGTTCCAGTGCTGGTCGTGTTGTTGCGCAGAGTTTCATAGTTAAAGAAAGCAAATACCTTATTTTTCCAGAGCGGGCCGCCGATGCTGCCACCGATCTGGTTGAAACGGTCCTCATCGCGGAGCAGGCTGCGCTCTGCGGGCGTGGTCCCAACGTTGGAATCCGGCGTGTTGTATCGCTGGTAGGCATTCAAGCCGGGGCGGTTCGCCTTGATAAAGGCACTGCCATGCACATCGTTGGTGCCGGCTTTGGAAGTTACCTGGATCTGTGCGCCGCTGAACCGACCACTCTCCGCGTCATAGCTGTTCGAGACGATCTTAACGTCGCCAACCGAGTCCTCGGAGGGCGTGATCACGCTGGTGCCGCCCCATACGGCGCTGGTAGTGCTGATGCCATCGATACTGATGCCATTCGCGTTGTTCTGGCCGCCATTAGCGACAATCTGTGGACCGTTCTCGGTCTGGAAGATACCTGCGGCATGGGAACTGCCGCCGGGACCGGCATTGCCGGGCAGGTTATTCGTGCCACCGCCGCCTGCCTGGGCGCCATCACCAAACGAACCCGGCGCGAGCTGGCTTAACTGGAAGACGTCACGGCCGAAGGATGGCATGTGCTGGACTTCGTTGCTGCTGATGACGCCGCTGACCGATGCTGTTTCGGTATCGAGTGCTGGCTGATCGTCGCCCTGCACGGTAACGGTGGTGTTCGAGCCGCCGAGCTGCAGTTGCACGTTGACGGCGTTGGCCTGTTCGGGAATCAGCTCAACGTGGTCGAGCACTTTCTTCTGGAAGCCGGTCTTTTCGACGACGATGGAAAACTGGTCTGGCGGCAAGGCGTTGAAGTTATATAAGCCGCGATCGTCGGAGGTGCTGGTGAGCACTTTGCCGGTGCCTAGATCAGTCAATGTGACGGTAGCGCCCGGAACTACGGCGCCTGAGATGTCGCTGACCGTGCCCTGGATAGAGGCGCGGAACTGCGCATGGGCAGCAGGGACGCATGCTGACACGGCGATAGCGGACAGAGCGATCGCGCAGTTGAACCTGTTTGCGAATATGTGGGCCGACGGCGCGAAATGGCCACGGAAATACCTGGTGATGCGCATATCTGATCCTCCTGAAGAATTACCAGCTGCCATCTTCCTGATGTGAGCGATTACTGTCTGCTCACATTCACCGGTCAGCCGCCGCCCGCGAACAAACGTTGTCGCGAACATGATTGAAAACTTCCACGATGGGTCCGCTCTTTTTGAAAACGGAGACCAGCGCAGATTCAGCGTCACTCCAATGGATGAGAGCGATGCCGCGTCAAAGCACAATGGCCTCTCAGCCGTTATGCAAGATGATGCGATGCAGGATCGGGAGTGGGCGTTTTATGGTTGCAGCCTGTTTTCAGCAATTTAGAAGACAGGGTCTATCGGCAGTAAACAGGCGGCTGCGATGGACGGTAAGTTGTTCAGGGATGATCCGCACTGGCGACAGGGAGTGTCCAGGCGAAAAGAACACCGCCGCTACTGGTCACCGTGTATTGCCGGCCGTCGAGTTCGTAGGAAATCGGTGAGCTTTCAATGGAGGAGCCTGTGCCGGCGTGCCATAGCGTTTTGCCGCTACCGGTATCCAGTGCGAGAACATTTCCGAAGGCGTCGCCGGTGAAGGTGAGGCCGGAGGCGGTCGTCAGAACACCAGCGCCTGCACCCTCTTTGCCGTCGCCGATCTCGTGGGTCCAGCGAATTTTGCCGGTTTTGTAATCGATCGCTTCGAGGACGCCTTTCTCCCACAGGCCGTAGTCGGCCCCGGCCCATCCGTAACTGCCGTCGGCCGCTTTGGCGAAGTAGAGGCTGTAGCTCGGCTTGGCATCAACGATGAGCAGGCCGGTCTTCGGATCGAAACTCGGCGAGCGGTAATTGGTAAGGCCGCCTTCGTCGGGCGCGATCAGACGGCCATCCGGCGCAGGCTCTTTTTTAGGATCGGGAAGCGGCTGCCCCTTTGCATCCAGGCCAGTGGCCCAGTTTGCGGGGCCGAAGGTGGTAGTGAGCAGGCTCTTCCCATTGGTGCGATCGAGGATAAAAAAATAGCCGTTGCGCGAGGTCTGCATGAGCATCTTACGCGGCTGGCCATGGAAGATGCCGTCGACCAGCACGGGGGTTTCGACTGCATCCCAGTCGTGCGTATCGTGCGGCGAGGGCTGGAAACCCCAGGCGAGTTTACCGGTGTCGGGATTGAGAGCGACGATGCTGCAGGTCCATGGATCATCGCCGGGGCGCGTGGTTCCGTTGAGGACCGGGGTTGGATTTCCCGTTCCCCAGTAAATCAGGTTGAGAGAAGGATCGTAGGTGCCGGTCATCCAGGTCATGCCGCCTGTGGTCTTATCGGGTGTGCCGGGTGCCGAGGTACTGTCCCACTGCCACTGTGTCTCGCCTGTTTCAGGATCGAAGGAGCGCAGGAAACCGGTGAGATTGTCGAAGTCTCCGGAGACGCCGACGATAACATGATTCCTGACGATGAGCGGCGCCATGGATGTCCAGTAGCCTTTGCTTACGTCGGTGATGACCTTGTCCCATCGCACGGTGCCATCAGTTGCGTTGAGCGAGATGAGGTGATCGTCGGGCGTGGTGTAGTAGAGCCAGCCTTTGTAAATGGCGACGCCGCGCTGGCCGATGTGCAGTCCCTTTGCGGTGGGGACGTTATAGCGCCAGATCATGTGGCCGGAGCGCGCATCAACTGCCCAGATATTGTCCGGTACAGTGAAATAGAGGACGCCATCGACGAGCAGCGGCGAGGACTTGAGGGTCGCTTCCTGGTCAGTCTGAAAGGCCCAGGCGAGCGTGAGGTTGTGGACGTTCTGCGGCGTGATCTGCGTGAGGGGACTGTGACGCCTGCCCGAGTAATCGCCGTGATAAGTGGGCCAGCTATCAGTGGCAGGATGCAGCAGGTTTTCATTCGAGACGTTCTGGCTGTGAAGAGCCGGCGCCAGCATGGAGAGAAGGCCAGCGCCGGTACACACGAGTTGGTGCAGCAAATTTTTCGTCAAGCCGTGTCCTCACGCAGCGCGTGAAAGGTGATCGCCCTAGCGCAGTGTCTGGATGTATGCCATCAGGTTGTGAATATCTTCGTCGGTGTACCTGCTGAAGAGTGCGACATGCGCCTCTTCCGGTGCATCGATCTTGTACTTCACACTCTTAACGGGCCAGGAATGATAGGTACCGTCTTCCGTATGCATACCGATGGTAAATTCGTCGTGATAAGCGACGATGCCGTTGAGCACTTTGCCGGATGGAAGCGTGACCGTGATCTTGTCCTTGATATCTTTCGGATAGAGCATGCGCTCTTCCAGCTGGAGACCTTCGTAGCGGGAGGCTATTCCGGACAGGTCGCCGGTGGGCGAATGGCATGATGCGCAGCCGCCTGCGCCGTTGAAGTACTGCTTCCCTGCTTCAACGTTTCCAGTCTGAAGATCGGCAACATCAACTCCGCGGCGACCGCCCTTCGTCTTCGACGCCATGGCTTCCTGCGAATGGATGTAAGCGACGATCTGTGCCATTTCCTGGGCAGAGAAGTTGAACGCAGGCATTTTCTTTTCGACGCGGCCCTGGCTGACGACGACAGAAATCTTGTCGCCGTTGACGTCGGCCTTCACGAGCTTCGAGCGGGTCAGGTCAGGACCGGATTCGCCACCCATCGCGTCGCGTCCATGACAGAAGGCGCAGTTTTGTTGAAAAAGACCTTTGCCTGCTTCGGCCAGATCGGTGGTGTGGACTTCTGCGCCGGCGGGTGTAGCGGGGGCCGGGGTGGTCATGGTCTGGGCCGAGGGCGGTGGCGCGGATTGCGGGGTCGTTTCCGGCGAGGTGCCGAGGAAATGCAGGAGGCCGGCGATTTCTTCGGGCTTCAGGGTTGGGAAGGCCGGCATGCTGCCTTTGCCGTTGTGGAGCAGGGTGGTGATTTCGGCGTCAGACTTGCGCTGCTTCACGCCAATAAGCGACGGGAACATGGGAGGATTTCCCTGGCGGTGGTCGCCGTGGCACATGGCACAGCGAGAGGCAAAGACCTCCGCGCCCACCTTGTCGATGTTCTGACTTGTGTTCTGCGCCGGCGGAGCGGTGTCAGCCTGCAAGGCGGCATGCGCATGGATAGGCGTCGCCTGCACCGCAAAAATCGCAAGGGTTGCAAGAATGCTTCCGGTCACCCAACTTTTCGCCCAGGTCCTGGTTTTGATAACTCGCTCCATTCCGCTCAGCTTCCTGTCCCGTGTTCTTAAATCGCTCTAATTCTAACGGCTGTGATGCTCGACTGGCTGCCAGACACTGCCCGCGGCATGGCTGCGTAGCATTGCATCGACAAGACAGGTGGATCTGTAACCATCCTCGAAAGTTGGCAGCATGGCAGGTTTCGCCTCGGGGGCGCCACCGGCGTGGACCCACTCGTAGGCGTCGCGAATGACATTACAGAAGGCGTCGGCCCATGATTCCTGGTGGCCACCGGGCAGATGAACGTAGCGGGCGGCATCGGTCGAAACGAGCGACGGATCCTTCGCCAGGAGCTGGTTCGGCTGGTCCTGCCGCCCAATCCATAGTTCGTTCTGCTGCTCCTGCTTCCACTTGAGAGAGGCGGTTGCCCCGTTGATTTCAAGCTGCAGATCATTCTTGTGGCCGGGCAGCACCTGGCCGACGGAGAAGCAGCCTTTCGCGCCATTCTCGAAACGCAGGAGGACGCTGGCAAGGTCTTCCGCCTGCACCTTTGTCGCAACGCGATCGCCGCCTGTCTTCGCGGAGAATGCTTCGGCAGAAGAGCCTGCGGAGTAGCGGACAGGAATGACGGTCGTGAGGTCGGCGAGGACGGAAGCGATCTTCAAACCGCTGACATGCTCGGCCAGGTCGCACCAGTGCGAGCCGATGTCGCCGAGCGCGGAACTGTTACCGCCTTTAGCGGGATCGGAGCGCCAGGAATAGACATTCGGATTGCTCATCCAATCCTGCAGATAGAATCCGTGAACAAAGCTGAGGGCGCCGGCTTCGCCACGAGCGATCATGCCGCGGGCCTGCTGAACCAGCGGGTTCCCGCGGTAGTTGAAGGTGACGGCGTGCGCTACCTTCGCGGCCAGCGCGGCATCTCGCAGAGTCTTGCCTTCCGCAGGATTAAGGGCGAGCGGCTTGTCAGAGATGACGTGCTTGCCGGCTGCCAGAATGGCGAGCGTGACCGGCAGGTGCAGGTAATTGGGTGTGGTGTTGTGAATGACGTGGATGTCGGGATCGGCGATGAGCGCGTGGTAGTCGCCGTAGGCACGATCCACTTTGTACTCGCGTGCTTTTTTCTCCGTCGACTGCTGGGAAGAGCCTGCTATCGCGACGACGTCGACATCGCCCAGGCGACGGACTGCGTCGATGTGGTGCGCCGCCACAAACCCCGGGCCGATCAGGCCCATACCAATCTTCTTCATTGTCATCCTGATTTTAGTGTGCAGACGGGCGCGCGTGTGTAAGGGTGCTGCCATCGGTCATGCCGAGGGCCCACTTGATGGCTTCGAAATACATGGTGCGGATGTCGGGATCTTCCCAGGCCTCTTCGGTATGGCCGAGGGTGGAGTAGAAGACGCGGCCTTTGCCATACATTTTGCTCCACGCTACGGGAAAGTCGTGGTCGGCGCGGTGAATGCGCGGGTTATTGGTGTAGTCGAGCTTGGCGGGATCGAGGCTAAGCAGGACGTTGACCTTGTCGCGGGACCACTCCTTCGGCTGATAAATCTCGTCGTATTTTACAAAGGCTTTCGGAAAGTGGCGGACAGCGGGAAAGTCAGGAGCCTCGTTGACGATGGGCGCATTGAAGGTGCCCCAGGGATGCTGATCGAACCAGCCGCCGATCATTTCGCCATATTCAGGCCACTTGTAATTGGTATCGAGTGCGGCATGGATGCCGACGAAGCCTTTACCGTCTTCCTTGATGAACGACAGGATGTCCTGCTTCTGACTGTCGTCGAGATCGAGCTCACCGGTGGTGCTGGCAAAGACAATGAGATCGAAATAGTTCAGGGTCTTGGCGTTGCGCTCAATGTCTTTCTTGGTGAGCAATTCTGTGTCGGTGCGCAGCTCCGTATCCCAGAGGCCACTTTCCTTGCCGAGGTTATAGATGGCGACCATGGCTGGGCTGACCGAGTCGTGCTCGTAGCCCTTGGTCTGACCGATGACGAGGACATGCTTCAGATGAATAGTCTTGGCATGAGGCGCGGGTGGCGGCATGGTTGCGGGCGCCTGGGCCAGGGTGTTCAGACAACTTACCACGAGGAATGCGGAGACTACGGCGAGGGTCAGGGCCAGATGTGTTTTCAGAAAGCGCAAATGTTCTCCTCGTTACTGGTCCATGCAGCGCTAAAAACGTTTTAGGTGCGCGCGCAGCTCGATTGCCATTCGGGGAGAAGTTTATTGGGGATCGTGGAAAGACGCAATCTCGTCCGGCGATCCGTCCGAGGTGCGGATGCGGAGAAATGTTCCAAACAGCGGGAATTGCTGAAAATCGTTAGACTGGAAGCTGCCATGATTTTGACCCTTGAATGGACCAAAGACGGCGTCCGGTTTCTGGACCAGACGCGCCTCCCTCTTGAAGAAACTTACGTACTCGCAACCACGTATCAGCAGGTCGCGGATGTGATTGTGACGATGGTGGTGCGTGGTGCTCCTGCCATCGGCGTGTCGGCTGCGATGGGAGTGGCTCTGGGGCTGCAGAAGAGTCCGGCGACCACAATCCCTGCGCTGACGGCAGAGCTCGAAGTCGTCAGCGGCGTGCTGGCATCGACCCGGCCGACGGCGGTGAATCTTTTCTGGGCAATCGAGCGCATGCGCCGCCACTATCTCGAACTGGCGGGCAATCCAGGCGCGACCGTAGATTCGCTGCGCGCAGCGATGATCACCGAAGCGCAGCTGATGTACGACGAAGATATCGCAGCGTGCCGCGCACTGGGACGACATGGCGCCGAACTGCTGCCGCGTGATGGCGGCGTGCTGACGCACTGCAACGCCGGAGCGCTGGCGACCTGCGGCTACGGTACAGCGCTTGGCGTGATTCGCGCGGCGGTCGAGGATGGCCACGCGATTCACGTCTATGCGGATGAGACGCGGCCATTCCTGCAGGGCGCGCGGCTGACTGCGTGGGAGCTGCTGCATGACAACATTCCGACGACGGTGATCTGCGACAACATGGCGGCAAGCTTAATGCGCCAGGGGAAGCTGCAGGCGGTAGTGGTCGGGGCGGATCGTATCGCGGCCAATGGCGACGTCGCTAACAAAATCGGTACCTACGGCGTTGCGGTGCTGGCGAAGGAGCATGGGATTCCGTTTTACGTCGCGGCTCCATGGTCGACGATTGACCTCGAGACGAAGACAGGTGATGACATTCCGATCGAACAGCGGTCGGCAGTTGAAGTGACGCATCACGCGGGCAAACAGTTGACGCCGCACAATGCCGGCATCTGGAATCCGGCGTTCGATGTGACGCCAGCGAAATATGTCACAGCGATCATTACGGAACGCGGAGTGCTGCGCGCGCCGTATGCGGAAACGCTGAAGGCCGGGATGGAAGAGCTGGCGATCCGGTAGGTCGGAAGCCCATGTCCCAGAAGCGAGACATGGTGCAGTCGGACTTGTGGCTTAGCTGCAAGACGCAGGTCCTTGGACTTCGCTCAACATGACACCTGCCCTTCTTTGCAAGAGGGATTCGGTGCCGAGATTGGACTGGTACAGCGCAAGCTTTGGTCGACTGCTGCTACTGCATCAGTTTCAGATCGGAACTGATGATGAGCTTTGGCTCGGTTGCTTTCTGAACGTCATCGACGGATATACCGGGCGCTATTTCGTCGAGGACGAGGCCTTCCGGCGTGACACGGATCCACGCCAGTTCGGTCGCGATAATGTTTACGACGCGCAGGCCGGTGAGCGGCAGGCTGCACTGCTTGAGAATCTTTGACTGGCCGTTTTTTGATGTGTGCTCCATGGCGACGATGACGCGGCGGGCGCTGGCGACCAGGTCCATTGCGCCGCCCATCCCTTTGACGACCTTGCCGGGAATCATCCAGTTGGCGAGATTGCCCTGCTCGTCGACTTCCATTGCGCCGAGAATGCTCAGGTCGACATGGCCGCCGCGGATCATGGCAAACGATTCGGCACTCGAGAAATAGGAACTGCCGGCGGCTTCCGAGATTGTCTCCTTGCCGGCATTGATCAGGTCGGCGTCTTCCTCGCCGGCGAGCGGATAGGGACCTACGCCGAGCATGCCGTTCTCCGATTGAAGGGTGACCTCGATGCCGGGCGGAACGTGATTCGCAACGAGGGTTGGCATGCCTATGCCGAGATTGACATAGAAACCGTCCTGCAATTCCCTTGCGACGCGGCGAACAATCCGCTCGCGTTTGTCGCTGTCTTTGAGTGGTGTGCTTGCAGTCGTCGCGGCAGGTGCGGTACTACTCGGTGCAGTCCTGTTCATGGCTTCTACCTCTCTAGTCCGCGTGGTCTATGCCGTAGTGGATCCGCGCCAGACATCCCTGCTCCGGAGTGGCCTGCTGGTCATTGGCAGCCTGTTGGCGGCGGTGCAGATGGCGGGCTGGCCGGACGACCGTCCCACCCTGAAACTTGCTATCCCGACACTCGTCGCGTTGATCGGCTGTGCGGACACCTTTCGCTGCCTGCGCAGCCGCTGGAATTTTTATCATGGCGCCGTGGTGGTGATGCTGTATGCGGATGTGATGGCCGTGTCTGTCATTCTCTTCCTGTTTCTTTATCCCTACGGCGAATGGATCATGTAGCGGTCGAGCGGACGGTGCGCCGCTCGATGCGTTTTTCATAGTGCCTTCCTACCAGGATGCGCTTCACGTAGATGCCCGGCGTGATGATGGCATCGGGATCGAGCATGCCGGGTTCGACCAGTTCTTCGACTTCAGCAATGGTGATAGCCGCCGCGGTCGCCATCATCGGGTTGAAGTTGCGGGCGGTTTTGCGATAGATCAGGTTGCCGTGGGTGTCGCCCGTCCAGGCCTTCACCAGCGCGAAGTCAGCCTTGAGCCAGCGCTCCATCACGTAGTCGCGGCCATCGAAGTTGCGGGTCTCCCTGCCCTCGGCGACGAGGGTGCCGAGACCAGTCGGCGTAAAGAATGCTGGAATGCCGGCGCCACCGGCACGGATGCGTTCGGCGAGCGTGCCCTGCGGTACAAGGGTCAGGTCGAGTTCGCCGCGGATGACCTTTTCTTCCAGCAGCTTGTTTTCGCCAACGTAGCTGCCGATGTGCGAGCCAATCATGCCGGCTTCAAGCATGCGGCCCATGCCGAAACCATCCACACCCATGTTGTTGCTGATGGTGTGCAGATTTTTCGGGCTGCCGGTGGCCTGCATACGGGTGACCAGGGCATCGATCAGGTTTTCCGGGATGCCGCACAAGCCGAAACCGCCGAGCATGACAGTCGCGCCGTCATGTATATCCGCCACGGCCTGTTCGGCACTGCTGATCACTTTGTTCAACGGTCCCTCAATTCAACATCTGCCGGCGTGTGAGCCAACGAAGAAGATACTCTCGCACGCCGGATGGAATGCGCAAGCGGGAGGAGGTTGCGCAGGACTTGTATGCCAGATGACGTGACTCGAAAACGGGCTTATCCCCAAGAAAACATGACGAGATCGGCGTCTTTCACGTTACGATGTTCGGGCATTCCATTCCCCACAAAGTTCTGCAGTTTTTTGAGGAGAGATAGAACATGCTTAAGGGTTTTCGAGATTTTATTCTGCGCGGCAATGTGGTCGATCTTGCTGTCGCGGTCGTCATCGGTGCTGCGTTTGGCGCCATCGTTACTGCACTGGTCACGGACATTATTAATCCGTTGATCGCAGCGATTGTGCACAAACCGGATTTTTCGTCACTGGTGCTGGATGTGAATGGCGGCAAGATTCAGTATGGCCTGTTCCTGAACGCTCTGATCTCGTTCGTACTGATTGCCGCGACGGTGTACTTCTTCGTGGTGCTGCCGCTGAATAAGCTGCTCGCGCGCATCAAGCCGCATGAAGCTGCACCGCCGGCCAACAAGTCGTGCCCCGAATGCCTGAGCGATATTCCGCTTGCGGCGAAGCGCTGCTCGCACTGCGCCCAGCTGGTAGCGTAGGGTGTCAGCTTTACAGGGCATTCCAATCGCGGGTGCCCTGTTGTAGTCCGAGTGACCTGCGCAGCTGCCGAGCGGCGGATTTGATCGATGCTGATAGTCTGGGCTCCTGATCTCATGCACCCGGAGCCGATGGATTGCGCAACTCAAATTTTCTTACCTCTTCGATGATCCTGGCGGCTGCCTGCCTGGTCGTCGCACCTGAAGTTCTTTCTGCGCAGCAGTCCGTGCCGCTGCCGCAGACCGTCTTCGGCTTTCATGATTATGCAGAGGAGCAGGCGAAGTTCGACCAGACCTTTCTGGCGGTGCCTGACGCAAAGCTGGCGGGCGAGGAGCTGAAGACGTTGACGGCCGCGCCGCATGTTGCCGCGTCCAAAGAGGACTACGACACAGCTGTCTATGTTGCCAAGAAGTTCAAAGAAGCCGGCCTTGCAACCGAGATTGTGCCGTACAAGGCGTGGCTCAACCTGCCGAAGGACGTCCACTTTACCGCGACCACGGCAGACGGCAAGGAGATTTCCAAGGGACCGACACGGGAGCACGTAGAGGGCGATCCGTACCAGGACGATCCGCGGGTGCTGCCGGCATTCAACGGCTCGGCAGCGTCAGGCGATGTGACGGGCGATGTGGTGTACGCGAACTATGGCCGGCCGGAAGATTTCAAGCAGCTCAAGGATATGAAAATCGACGTCCGCGGGAAGATTGTCCTGGTCCGTTATGGAGAGAACTTCCGCGGCGTCAAGGTATACATCGCGCAGCAGTACGGCGCTGCCGGTGTGGTGATTTTCTCCGATCCTGCGGATGACGGCTATTTCCAGGGTGACAAGTATCCCAAGGGGCCGTATCGGCCCGACACAGGAGTGCAGCGCGGCTCGGTGCAGTACATGTTCAAGTATCCGGGCGATGCGACGACGCCTGGCGTGGCGTCGACACCCGGCCTGCCGGCTTCAAAACGGCTTCCGGCGGACCAGATCGACAGCCTGCCGACGATTCCGTCGCTGCCCATCTCCTATCATGATGCGGCGCCGATCCTGGAGCAACTGGCGGGTGCAGAGGCTCCGCGCAGCTGGCAGGGCGCGCTCCCATTCAGCTACCACGTAGGCGGGGCCGGGGTGGTGAAGCTGCACCTGGTTTCGAAGGAAGACTATGCGGAACGGACGATCTGGGACGTAATTGGCACGATTCCAGGCACGGATGGCGGCGAAGACTGGGTAATTGCCGGTAATCATCGCGACGCCTGGGTCTACGGGGCGGTTGATCCGAACAGCGGTACAGCGGCAATGCTTGAAGCGGTGCATGGCCTGGGTGCACTGCTGAAGGATGGCTGGAAGCCAAAGCGTACCATTCAGGTTTGCAGCTGGGATGCTGAAGAAGAAGGACTTATCGGGTCGACGGAATGGGTTGAGGGACACGCCGCACAGCTGGAGCATGCGGTGGCCTACTTCAATACTGATGTCGGGGTGGCCGGTCCGAATTTCGAGGCTTCAGCGGTACCGTCGCTGAAGCGGTTTATTCGTGAGGTGGCTGCGGAGGTTCCCAGCCCCCAGGGCGGCTCGCTGTATGAGGTATGGCTGAAGGACCAGGCCGAAACTGCGAAGAGTGGAACCGCCCGGAGACGTCCTGCACCGTCAGATGAAAGAGGTATGCCGCGGATCGGCGACCTGGGCTCGGGGTCGGATTACACCCCTTTTCTGCAACATGCGGGTGTTCCGTCGACAGATATCGGATCGGGCGGCAAGTATGGGGTGTACCACTCGGTATTCGACAACTATGCCTGGTTTACGAAGTTTGCCGATCCGACGTTCGTCTATGAACAGCAGCAGGCACGGGTGTTCGGGCTGGAGATTCTGCACATGGCCGATGCAGACGTACTGCCCTACGACTACGTGAACTATGCAAAGGAGATCGCGTCGTATATCAGCGCGGCGGAAGCGCATGCGGCAGAAAACGATCTGCACCTGGACTTCAGCGCTGCGAACGCGGCCTCGGACAAGTTCATGAAGGCAGCCGTGGTGACGCTCGAGAAACAGCGAACGGGCAACGGGACGACCATGCTCAACGAGCAATTGCGGGCAGTGGAAGGAGGTTTGTTAGATCCAAAGGGCCTCCCGGGACGTTCCTGGTTTAAACACACCGTGTTTGCGCCGGGCGAGTATACGGGCTACGCGGCGGTGGTGATTCCGGGCGTCAACGAGGCTGTGGAGGCCGCAGATAAAATCAGGGCGCAGGCCGGTATCGCCCAATTGGCAGAGGCACTTAACAAGGCAGCGACAATTTTGAATGAAAGCGGCAATTAGTACTGTACTTCTGGCACCTCCTCTTGTACTACTAAGTGGGTATTACCTTTTCTCAGATAGAGCAAAATTTACCGTATAAAAGTTCCACTGTAATTGGTAATGTAAACCTCGTTAGGAAGTTAATACATGCCTGGCGAACACTCAGACACAGGCAGATGTCAAGAGGCGAGCAAATGAATCAGATTGCGGGAGATGCCATGAGTCACCTACTTATTGCCTTGGCTTTCGTTGTAACTCTTATCGTTCCAGCCTGTATCGGCAGCATTCGCATCCATAAAAAAGAACGCACCATCTTGTAAGGGCCCTCTCTTCGAAGGCATCGCCCGAATGCGGCAAATTCAAAAAGGCCAGTCCCTGGG
>CAZZZL010000025.1:34814-61157 GCA_964658655.1 uncultured Acetobacteraceae bacterium
ATCAACAAGAAGGCCGCCTGACTTCGGGCCGCTCCCTGGGGACTGGCCTTTTCTTGCGCTCATTTCGCGCAGTGGGAGGGCAGGCGTCTACCGGAGCAGGCACCTGCTGAACGTGGAATTAGTCCTTCTTGCGGAGGGCCTTCGCGGCATCAACCAGGATGGGTGGAGTGATGGCGCGGAGGAAGCCCTTGGTCTTTTCGGCTGCGACGCTGGCGGGTGCCTTGTCTTCGGGTCTGCGCATGAAGAGGGTCGAGTGGTCGGCGTTTACCTCTTCTTCGGGACGGCCGTTGGTGTAGTAATAGGTGGCGATCGACTTGCGGGTGCGGTCCGGCGGGCAGGACAGCGGCGTCGGATGGCCGTGATAGGAGGTCGAGGTGGTGCTGAAGATGGCGCAGCGGTTGAAGAGCGGCAGGATCTTCGCCTCGGCCTGCTTCATTTCCTTGTCCCAGAGCTCGAAGTGACCACCGTATTCTTCGTGCCAGTCCTTATTCATGTAGACCAGCACATTGATGCGGCGGTCGAGCTTCATCTTGGTATGGGTGTTGAAGTCGGCGTGAACATCGAGTTTGCCGCCGGGAACAATCTGGTGCAGACCGCCGCCCACGAAGTAGGGGTCAGAGATGATGCCTTCGATACCGGTCAAGGTCTCAAGGAAATCGACCATGGGCCGGCTGTTCAGGAAGTAAAGAACGTCCCGGACTGGCTGGGGCAGGCGCTCGACGGCATCGAAGGCGAGCTTTTTCTGGTTGGGATCGTTGAACTTGGTCCAGGCCGCCTGTTTGGGCTGAGGGAAGGCGTCATGCGCGGCTTCAGCAGCCTCGATGGGCAGAAAATTGTCGAAATAGATGCTCGGGAACGGATGTGCCGTCCGGTAGCGCTCAGCGGAATCCCTGGCCAGTACTTTCAGGCGCTCGTGAAAATCTTCGCTGAAGAGCGATTCGCTGGCGGGGTTGGTCAAATGAGGCGTAGCAATCGAGGTAGCCATAGTGTGATCCCTTCGTGAATGACGTCTTACAGGGGGAAAAGTGTTCAGTAAAGCCGAGTCGGAAATGGCAGGGGCGTCCCGGTCAAATGACGAACTGCCAGGCCCGCGGCCAGAATAGCGACGAATGCACAGGTCACCCAGGCATCCTGCCGTCCCACATAGATTCTCTCGCGACGCGCGCCGAATAAGTAAATTATATATACCGGCAGGTCGCTCGCCGCTACACCAATTGTGGCACCGACGATGCCGTAGTAGTGAAAACCGACGGGCAGCATGACGAACAGGCTGACGCAATAGACGGCATAGGCTACGGCGTTATAGGAAGACTTCTGGAGCGCCATGATCGCCGGGCTGAGGGTGCTGTAGAGCAAGGTGTGCCAGAGGCCGGCGGCAAGGATGGCGACCATCCAGGTAGCTCCCTGGTAGCTTTTCGGGAAGACCAGCCTGATGAAAACGTCACCGGTACAGATCACACCGGTAAGCAGCAGCGCTCCAACCAGTAGAACGGGGGCCCGGTATTTCAGCAGGACCGCGGTGTACTCTTCCCTGCTCTTCTCCATGAACTTGGCGATGAACGGGAAGCCGACCTTGGAACAGAACTGCAGGATGACCTGTCGCGGCAGGTCAGAGATGTTGTAGGCGATGCCGTAGAGGGCAAGGACGTTGAGTGCGACGAGTTTGCCAAGGATGAGCCGATCGGACTGCAGCGCGAGGTAATTGAAGATGGTGCCGACCAGGATCCACTTGCCGAATTTGACGATCTCTTTGATGACCGCCCGGTCAAGGACGAAACGCGGTTTGAGCTCGCGCATCATGGTGTAGCTGTGCAGAGTCCTGGTGCATTCGGCGATGAGGCGTCCGCCGGCCAGAGCGAGCACGCTGGGCGAAAAATAGGCCCAGGTAATGGTAGCGACGAAGGCGACAAGCTGGTTCATCAACTCCAGGTTCGACAGCTGGCGAACACCGAGGTGGCGGGCCAGGCTGAGGGTGCTGGGCGAGGCAAAGCCGGCGATGACGGCGCCGAACCCGAGCAATGGCACGAGCCAGAGCATCTGGGGTACATGGTAGAAGCGGGCGGCGGGGTAGGCAAGCATGCAGGATACGAGGAAGATGCCGAAACCACGGAGGACCTGCATGGTCCAAGCAGTATTGAGGAAATCCGGCTCGTCGCCCCGGGGATTCTGGACGACGCTGTCCTGCAATCCGAGGTGCGAGAACAGGTTGAGGCCGACAATGATGGTCGTGACCAGCGCCAGCAGTCCGAAGAACTCCGGCACGAACATATGGCTGAAAACGACACTGTTGATGAAGCGGAGGACAGTTGCAAGGATGGTGAAAACAACGATATAGGCAGCGCCGGATTTCGCCTTCCGCTCGAGGGCATTCTGCTCTACGGCGCGGAAATGGGACCGCTCGGCGACTACGGATTCAACTTCGACCTCTTCGACGTCGTGTTCAAGGCTCATGACGGCTCACGCTCCGTTGGAGAGAGAGCGCAAGGCGTTCGCCAGGAACTGGCGTGAGCCGATCGGCGGGCGTGGGCGGTGTCGGGCAAATGGAGTGTCCAGCAGGGCTATCTCTACTATAACGAGTGTTATCGCCAGATATAGAAATGACTGCAGGCATTCATGACACGCCGGTGTCCGTAACAGTTACCCTTGGCCATCCGGGCTGCTGACTGAAGCGGAGAGGCTGGACGCAGATCTCTCCACTTCACTTTGCTCCGGTCGAGACGAAAAAGATCCTGCTAGTTCTTCGCGGCGAGCTGAGCTGTCTGAAGAACTACCAGTTCGGTCAGATCCTTCTTCTCGAGGCCATGCACTTCCTTGTTAAAGGTGTCGACCTTGGTGGACCAGTTCATGGAGCAGAACTTGGGTCCGCACATGGAGCAGAAGGCTGCTTCCTTGTAGTAGTCGTCCGGAAGAGTTTCGTCGTGCATGGAGCGCGCGGTTTCGGGGTCGAGGGAGAGGGCGAACTGCTTCTCCCAGTCGAAGGTGTAGCGCGCGTAGCTGATGGCGTCGTCGCGATCGCGGGCACCGGGCCGGCCGCGGGCGACATCGGCCGCGTGCGCAGCGATGCGGTAGGCAATCATGCCGTCCTTGACGTCCTTTTCGTTCGGCAGGCCGAGGTGCTCTTTTGGAGTTACATAGCAGAGCATGGACGCGCCGTACCAGCCAATCATTGCGGCGCCGATGGCGCTGGTGATGTGATCGTAGCCGGGTGCGATATCAGTGACCAGCGGGCCGAGGGTGTAGAAGGGCGCGGCGAAGCAGTATTCGACTTCTTTGTCGACCTGCTCCTTGATCTTGTCGAGGGGGACGTGACCGGGGCCTTCGATCATGACCTGGACATCACTTTCCCACGCCTTGGCGGTGAGCTCGCCGAGAGTCTTCAATTCGGAGAACTGTGCCTCGTCGCTGGCGTCGGCAATGCAGCCTGGACGGAGGCCATCGCCGAGCGAATAGCTGACATCGTACTTCGCCATCACCCTGGTGATGCGATCGAAATTCTCGTAGAGGAAGTTCTGCTTGTGGTGCGCGGTCATCCACTGCGCAAGGATGGCGCCGCCACGGCTGACGATGCCGGTAATGCGCTTCGCCACCAGCGGGACGTACTGGATGAGCACGCCGGCGTGGACGGTGAAGTAGTCGACGCCCTGCTGCGCCTGCTCCTCGATCACTTCGAGATAGAGATCGATGGTGAGGTCTTCAACCCGCTTCACGCGCTGCAGCGCTTCATAGAGCGGCACGGTGCCGATGGGCACGGGCGAGTGACGTAGGATAGCTTCGCGGATCTCCGGAATATTGCCGCCGGTCGAAAGGTCCATGACCGTATCGGCGCCGAAGTTAACGGCGGTGTGCAGCTTCTCGAGCTCGTCCTTGATGTTGGAGGTAACGGCTGAGTTTCCGATGTTGGCGTTGATCTTGCAGCGGCTGGCAACGCCGATCGCCATGGGCTCAACTTCAGGATGATTGATGTTTGCCGGGATGATAAGGCGGCCGGCGGCGATCTCGTCACGGATAAGCGTGGCGGAGATTTTCTCGCGACGGGCAACGAACTCCATCTCCTCGGTCGTGATGCCAAGGCGGGCGAAGTGCATCTGGGACATGTTGCGGTCGCCGGATTTCTCGGCTGCGGCGAGACGTTTTTTGAGCCATTCTGCGCGCGGCTTGAGGATCTCGGCGGAAGCGTAGGCAGCGGGGTTGGTCTCGGCGTTCATGGTTGCGCCATTGGTCTGGCCCGGCATCCGGTTATCACTCATATCTGATCCCATCCGTAACGTGCTCCTTCGCGAAAGACGACCACAAACAGCCTCGGCCGCCGCTGACGCCTTTAGCTGGATTATAGACCGGAACAAAGCCTTGAGAGGCGGCACGCCAAGCTGCGGGGCGGCTGGTTTTGCGCCGCGCGAATTCGGGATGGGCGCAGTTGTCTGCTGGAGATGTGTTTTTCATCGCGCTGACAACGCGTTGACAATGAGTGTGCAAAGGAGCGACTTCTTTACTCGCATGGCAAGCGCTGCTTGACGATGGTGTCGGTGGCTCCTAAGCTGAGATTACTTCTATGAATCAGAGTAAGAGTTCGCTGCAGATCGGGATCGCCATTTTCATCGTGCTGGGCACGGTCATTTATTTAGCTATCAGTGGCGCGCAGGCGAATAAGAGCTACTACGTCACTATTTCCGAACTGCAGGGGATGGGATCGAAAGCGTATACCCGCCACCTGCGGGTAGCCGGGAACGTGGGCGTGGGCTCGATCCAGCGGAGCGGCACGCATGCGCAGTTCACGCTGGTGGAGCAGGGCAAGATTCTCCCGGTGCAATACCAGGGGTCGGAGCCGCCGCCGGACACGTTCAAGGACAATGCGCAGGCGCTGGCTATCGGTACATTTGGCCGCGATGGCGTTTTTCATGCAACGGAGCTGCAGGCGAAGTGTGCGTCCAAGTATGCGCCGGCAAAGCCCGGAGCCGTACCGGTGCCGATTGCACCGGCAGCGCCGAATGCCAGTTCCGCTGCGCTGCATCAGCCTTCCTAGCTGACCTGTAAATGTCCATGCCTGTGGCGGGCGGGTAGACGCGGGTCCTTCGACTCGCTGCGCTCGCTCAGGGTGACCAATCTTGTTGGTGTGACGACGGGTGCGACCAACGGAAGCATGCATTGACGCTGAAGGCGTGTCCGCCTGCATGGCAAATGCCCTTTGTATACTCGGGTCTGTGATGAGCGGCAGGGTGATTGCTAAAGTCGACGCGGTATCCAAACTTTACGGACGCTTTGCTGCGTTGCGCAAGGTGTCGTTCGGCTTTGAGGCTGGTCGCTGCTATGTGCTGCTGGGTGAAAATGGCGCGGGCAAATCGACGCTATTGCGGGTGCTGGCGGGACTGCTGGCGCCGACGCTGGGAACGATTACGACTTACTTCGAGGGCAATGCCGGTGAGACACCGAAGCTGTCACGCGAGCATATTGGCTACATGAGCCATGCACCGATGCTCTATGACGAGCTGACCGCTGCTGAGAATCTCGACTATTTCGCCGGCCTGTATCCGCCGGGAAAAACGCTGTCGGCAGAGTCGGCGCTGCGCTCGGTGCATCTCGATCCGGCGCTGACGCGGCCGGTAGCACAGTATTCGCAGGGAATGCGTCAGCGGACATCGCTCGCGCGGGTGCTGATTACCCAGCCCCGCCTGCTGCTGCTCGACGAACCATTTTCGAATATGGACGCGTCCAGTGCGCAGCAGATGCTTACACTGATCGGCAAAATGCGCGATGAGGGGCGGACCGTCGTACTTACGACGCATCAACGGGAACTGGCCGAGCCGATTGCCGATGCGCTGCTGTTCATGAAGGCAGGCAGCCTGTTGAGCGCCATGGAAACCAGTTCAAATCCCGGGGATGCGGGAGCATCATGAAGACAAATGCAGCGCGCATCCTGGACGGCCTCGGCATTCACTACGAGCTGCGCGAATACACGGTCGACCCGGATGACCTGAGCGCGCCGTCAGTGGCAGCGAAGATCGGCATGCCGGTGGAGCAGGTCTTCAAGACATTACTGACGGCTGCAGGGCTCAAAGACTATGTGTTTGCGGTGATCGCAGGCGACGCGGAGCTGGACTTCAAGAAGCTGGCGCATGCAGCCGGCGTGCGCAGCTGCGAGATGGCGCCGCTCAAAGATGTGCAGCCACTGACGGGGTATGTTCGCGGCGGCGTGACACTGCTCGGCGCGAAGAAGGCGTATCCGGCATTTGTCGACGAGATGATCGAGTTGTATGACGTGATCTCGGTTTCAGCGGGTCATCGCGGAACGCAGCTTATACTTTCGCCGGCGGATTATCTGCGTGCAACCGGTGCGATGATTGCCGATCTGACGAGAGCCGTCGTCGTGCCGGTCAGCGGGGGACACTCCTCTTGAATGCTGCGTACTGGTCGCAGGTATGGCGGCATTTGAAGAAGGATTTACGTATCGAGTGGCGATCGCGGGAAGCGATTGTCGCGATGCTGTTTTTCTCACTGCTGGTGGTCGTGGTGTTTGCCATGGCATTCGAGCCGACGGGCGATACTTCGCGGCAGATTGCCGGCGGAATACTGGTGGTGGCGACCCTGTTCGCATCAGTGACAACACTGAACCAGGCGTGGGCGCGGGAGCTGCGTCATAACGTTCTCGACGCACAGAGGATGACGCCGTCACCGCCATCGGCCCTGTTTCTCGCGAAGGTGCTGGCGAACTTCATTTTTGTGAGCTTGGTGCAGATCGTACTCGCGCCAATATTTGTTATTTTCTACAACCTGCATCCGCTCGGCGATACCTGGCTGTTTCTGCTGGTACTGCCATTCGGCACATGGGCGCTGGTAGTAAACGGGACATTCTTCGCTGCCCTGAGCATGCGCGCGCGGAGCCGGGAGCTACTGCTGCCGCTGATCCTGTTTCCCATTTTTATTCCGGCGCTGCTGGGCATGGTGCTGGCCTGCACCGATATTCTGACGGGCAACGATGTGCCGGTGCTGTGGATCAAGATGCTGGCAGGCTACGACATCATTTTCACTACGGTAAGCATGTTGCTGTTTGAAGTCGTGCTGAGCGCCGAGTAGCTTCAGGCACGACGTGCTCGCCAGCGATCGACTATGAGCTTCACCGTCTCGTCGAGCGGACGCGTCGTGTCAACCTCCAGGTCGTACTTGCAGAACAAGTGTGTTCTGAGATGGTAGAGTCCTTCGCCGATGGTTCTGTCAGCACGATGGATCTCGCGGCGTTCGATGTCATCAACGGGAGCATGCACGCCGATCCAGAAGACGTCGAATGGCGCAAGGAGTTCTGACAATTCGTCGGACCAGCTTTTTTCTTCAACGATGTGCTCAACCAGAAGGTCGTTGCCCGCAGCGGCGAATGCCGCGATCGAGCGGTGGAAGCCCCTGAAGAATTTCTGCCGGCCAGCGTTACGTGCAACGGGGTCGAGTGGACGGAAGTGTGCATCTGCAAGTTGGTCGGACGCGTAGTAACAGAACTCCGGATCGAGAGCAGGGCGAAGCGCCCGGGCTAGAGTCGTTTTACCGGAACTCGACGTGCCGTTGAGCAGGATGATCCTACTTTTCATCAAATCCATGGAAGTTGCATTCAAGAAAAGATCAGGAAGTGACGACGATAGCGAGTCGGGAGGAAGCTTCGACCGCAGAGATTGTTATGGTTACAATCGCAGTCGTAATTGCGCTGCTTCCGCTGGTGATTCTGCTGGCAATTCAATTGGGGAAAAAGGAACAGCGAAGCACAGACACGCCGCCGGATAGAGGAGCAAAGACAGTCTCCTGAATCGCACATTCTGCATTTGAATGACTGGACGGCTCCGACACTGCCTGCGCAGTGCCGAAGCCGTTGGTTGATGCGATGAACGGAACTGTTACCAGCGACCGGTTGCGCTGAGGTGGGCTACATGTGCGACGGATACAGCTACCAGCCAGAAGCCGGCGACGCCGCAAACAATTCTGAGTACCATGAACTTCGTGCGCCGGTGATCATGGTTGACCGGGTTTTTACGCAATCCGAATGTCTGCCCGGCGATACCTGCCAGGAATAACGCTGTCCCGATGATTAGTACCAACCACGCCATTTAGATGGTTCTCCGTAAGGTGTTTATGCGAGTGGCGCACGATTAGCCGCCACAAATCCGGCCGATTTCTCGACGTGAGCAATTTACACTTTCGTAATAACGATGCGCCAGAGTGTTTGTGCACTTTTTCCGCCGAGACCTGTGCGGTGAACATATTCGCTTTACCGGTGACGGCAATCGAGAGACTTTTCCCGCTGCCTCCCGCAAACTTCCTGCATGGTGACGTGGAATCAGGGTGTATGCCGGGAAGCATCGCGGTACACTAAAAGCGTGTTCGCGGCGGTACATGGAGCAACCTGGCGATGAACCCCTCCCAATCCAATAGTCCAAACCATTCTGTGAAACCGCTCTCCCGGCAGAGCCTGTTTTCCGGAGGCATCTGGGGGCTCGGCTGGCTTCTGCTCACGCTCGGGCTGCTTGTCCAGGGCTTTCACCAGGCCATATTCGTGGCGCCTACCGAAGCGACCATGGGCGATATCCAGCGGATTTTTTACTATCACGTGCCCTCGGCATGGGTGACCTTCCTCTTCTTCTTCATCAGCTTCATCGCGTCCATTGTGTACCTGTTGTCGAAGCGTAATCATCCGCTGCGTGCGCTGGGAGCTGACGCCCTGGCGCTGGCCTCCGCTGAAGTCGGCGTGGTCTTCTGCACGGTTGTTTTAATTACCGGCCCGCTTTGGGCAAGGCCGGTGTGGGGCATCTGGTGGACGTGGGATGAGCGACTGACAAGTACGCTGGTGCTGTGGCTGATTTACTGCAGCTACCTGCTGCTGCGACGTTTTGCCGCCGGGCCGCAGATGCAGACCCTCGCGGCTGTGCTGGCGATCTTTGGTTATGTCGATGTGCCGATTGTGTACTTCTCGACGCGCTGGTGGAGAACGCAGCATCCGGGCCCGGTGGTTGGCGGGAATGGCTACCTGGACCCGGCCATGTGGACAGCCATCGAATGGAATGTGCTGGCCTGGCTCTCCTGGGGCCTGCTGTTGATGGCGACCCGCTATGCCATGGAGCGCAAGCGCCAGTTGATCGAACAACACGCAGCCTTACGCGCACTCGAAGCTTCGCTCGATGCCATGCCGGAAACCGGTCATGAACGCGGACCGGAGAGAGGCCAGGTATGAGTCATCGCCACCTTGTGATCGCCTACGTCGTTACCTGGGTCATCCAACTTTCGTATGCAGGATTCCTGACAGGCAAGTGGTTTGCGCTGCGAAGGGCAGAGCGGGAGTTCCCTACTTACGAGGACTTTGGCGAGTAAGGACGTGCAGGTGAGTACGTAGACCCTACTGCCTAAGTGCTATTTATTCCCTCCCTGATCCATATGAGACTCAGGAAGTCGAGGGGAGCATTCCCCGAGCAAGTAATCGCTGTGCGAAGCTGATTGGCACAGACCACGAGCTTCGTTTCTCTCATGCCTCCCAGTTGGCCACGGTCCCGCCGTGGCCTTCTTTTTTTGGGGCGCCGCGGTGGATTGCTCAAAAGGAATGTCCTGCGGCTTCGTCAGGACGATACTTCGATTGTCGGCGCGACCTAGACCCACTACAATCAAGGAGTTAGTGGAAAGGTCTGTTTATGCTAGTCGTTATGAAAGCGCAGGCTACGCCGGAGCAGGTCCAGGCGGTTTGCGATCATATTGAGCAGTTAGGATTTCGCGCTCACGCTCTTCCCGGGGCGCAGCGGACTGCTATCGGCATCACCGGAAATCAGGACAGCCTCGACCGCGGCATCTTTGAGGAGCTGTCCGGTGTTGCAGAAGTCATCAAGGTATCGAAGCCGTACAAACTGGTCAGCCGCGATGTGAAGGAAGAAGACACGGTCATCCGGTTTGCGGGCACGAATGCGACTATCGGCGGACGTGACCTGGCGGTGATTGCCGGGCCGTGCTCGATCGAGTCGTACGACCAGGCGATGACGACGGCGGAACAGGTCGCGAAGGCCGGTGCCCAGTTTTTCCGTGGAGGCGCTTACAAGCCGCGCACTTCTCCCTACGCGTTCCAGGGCATGGGCGAGGAGGGGCTGAAGATTATGGCGGAGATCCGTAACAGCTTTGGCCTGCGAATTGTGACGGAGGCCCTGGATAACGAGTCGCTGGAACTGGTGGAAAAGTATGCAGACGTCATCCAGATTGGCGCGCGCAACATGCAGAACTTTTCGCTGCTGAAAAAGGCCGGCAAGACGCGCAAGCCGGTGCTGTTGAAGCGTGGCATGTCGGCAACACTGGATGAATTGTTGATGGCTGCCGAGTATGTGATGAGCGAAGGCAACTACGAAGTGATCCTGTGCGAGCGCGGCGTGCGTACCTTTGCCGACCATACACGCAATACGCTCGATCTGAGCATCGTGCCGGCCGTGCAGCGGTTGAGCCATCTGCCGATTATCGTTGACCCGAGCCATGGAACAGGCAAGCGCAACATGGTGATCCCAATGGCACGTGCGGCTGTGGCCGCCGGCTGCGACGGGTTGATTGTCGAGGTGCATCATTCACCGGACAAGGCCTTGTCTGATGGAGCACAGACACTGTTCCCTGAACAGTTTGTCGAGCTGATGAATGAAAGCCGCCAGATCGCGACAATCATGCATCGCAATATTCCTGAAGGCATCCAGGTAACGGCTGAAGCCGGCAGTGCTTCCCGATAAGGCTAGGAAAATCACGCGGAGCATGCCACGCGGCTGTGGCTGCTTCGCGTTTCTGCTAGTTGCGCTGCTTGGATTGACGAGCGGCTGCAAGAAACATGACTTCCCTGCTTATCCTGACAACTACCGTGAATATGCGTACGTCAGCAATGGAGGCGACGGCACCGTTACGGTGCTTGACCTGACCAGCCTGCGGCAGGAGCGCGTGGTGACGGTCGGTAAAAATCCGACGGGCCTGGCAGTGAACCCGACGCGCAATGAAGTCTACGCCGTGAACAGCGGCAGCAATTCCGTCACTGTCATTGACACAGTAAAGAATGAGGTCGCGGCGACGATTCCGGTCCGGAGACAGCCGTATTTTTTGAGCCTGGATACGGCAGGCGAGCGCGGCTACGTGGCCAACGCGGGATCGAACGATGTGTCGGTCATCGACCTTGTACAGCGGCGACAGATCGGCGTGATCGGGGTGGGTGAAAGGCCGGGTAAGGCAGCCATCTCGCCTGACGGCAACGCGCTGGTCGTGAGCAACCTGGGAAGCAACAGTGTATCGATCGCAGACCCGCATACACTGCGGGTGCGATCTGTGTTTCCCGGATGTCCGGGAGCAACGGATGTGGTTGTGAGCGTGGACTCAACCAAGGCTTTTATCACCTGCTCCACCGGTCACCAGGTGATGGTGCTGGGACTGGCACAGCAAGCTGTAAACGCGGGTGCAAATGCTGGATCGCTGACGGATGCTGCGAAGAGTGACCAATTGCTGGCCATGCTTGACGTCGGGAAAAGCCCGGTTGATATAGCACTGAAGCCGGATGGCGGCGAGGCATTCACTTCGAATTTCGATGGCGATTCTGTGTCGGAGATCGCGACGACAGCGAATGAAGTCGGCGGCACCTATGGCATGGGTGCGGGGCCGGTGCGGGGCATCGTGAACGCGGACAATACGCTGCTGTGGGATGCGAATTTTCGCGCCGGAACGGTCAGCATCTACAGCATCGATGATGGCAAGCTGGTGGGCGCTGTGCACGTAGGCGACGGACCGGATGCGATGGCCTTTTCCAAAGAAGGCCACCTGTTACTCGTGGTCGATGCCAGGTCGGGCGATGTCGCCGTCGTCCGCACGATGACGCGTTCGCTATTTACCTTGCTGCCCTGCGGAACAAAGCCCAACGACATCGTGGTCAAAGCCTTCCGGCTTAAGTAGAGCTGCGCGCAGGGCGGGTGTCGATGCACGCCCGCCCTGCTTCATTATCGGCGAGTTTGCGGATGTCCGTTCCGAGTGCCGAGTGATTCTCTGAACTGACTACCATTGACATTAGAGGGTTGTATACGATCAGCCCGGCTGCTGTGGCTTTTCAAGACGGTCAGCCTGGGTACCTCCTTTTCTTTATCGACAGAGCTAGCTAACTCTCAGGGCTGTGCGACGCACTGTCGTTCATTTTTATCACCGCCGATTCGAAAGGCTGGACCTACCATGGCCGTCATTTACAACTCTTTCTACCGCATGATGAAGAATGGCACGCTACAGGTGATGCCAGCGCCAGTCGATAAAGATACGCCCGATGCGCCGTGGCATGCGGTAAAGATGTCGCAGATGGCAGAGGAACTTGCCCTGGCAGGCTTTACGCATATCCTTTGGCCGCCGCTTTGCAAGGCACAGGGCGGATCGGCGAATAATGCGGATGGTTACGGAAAGCTGGACGACTACGACGTGGGCACGAAGGACCAGGCTTACAGTATTCCGACGCGCTGGGGAACGGCGGAGCAGGTGCGGCAGGCCGTGGCCATTGGACGGAGTTATGGGCTCGCTCATTTGTCCGACATGGTGATCCATCAATACGACGGCGGCAACAATGGAATGTACACGTATCCGGGCGCCGATGGGAAGACCATGAATGGACGGTTTCCGAAACATCCATCATGCTTCGTCGGAGCGCCTCCGCGGGTGGCCGTCGATCCGGTGTTTGATGCTAATGGCAATTACGCGTTTGGTGACATGGTTTCCTATGTCCACTCAACGCCCGCAAACTACATGCGCGATGGAATGATTGCCGGCATACAGTGGCAGTTGCAGACGATCGGGCTTGATGGATTTCGTCTCGACGATACCAAAGGTGAGAACGCGGCGGTGACGCGCACGATTCTAGAGTCGCCGATCATCCGAGATGGCTACTGTTTTGGAGAGTGCTTTACCGGCACCTCGCAGGAACTCGAGGCGTGGGTGCAGCAGATGAACGGGCGTGATGCAACGCTTGATTTCGGCCTGCACTTTGCGTTGCAGTCTGTCTGCGACGATGGCGCCAGTGTCCGAAGGCTTGACGGAGCAGGATTTACAGCGCGTGATCCAGGGCACTCGATCACCTTCGTTGAGACTGCGGATACCGATCTGAACACCGGCGAAAATATCATGTCGAACAAATTGCTGGCGTACGCGTATCTGCTGGCGATCGAGGGCACGCCGATGGTGTATGCCGGCGACTACCTACCGGAGCGCTACGGATTGAAGCCTTGGATCGATAACCTGGTGTGGATTCATCGCACCTTTGCATTCGGCAAGACGGTGACTCGCTATGTGGATGACAGCGTCATCGTACTGGACCGCGACGGAGATGGCGGCCGGTATGGCTGGAGCGGCGGCCTGCTTGCTGCGATGAACTGGGACACGTGGAACGCGCGGGCGATTACGTGCGCGACTTCATTCGGCGCAAATGTTCGTCTGCATGATTACAGCGGGCATCATGCGGACATCTGGACGGACGGCAATGGCAACGCAAGCTTCACGATTCCGAGCAATGCATTCGGCGGTGGAGAGTCCTATTGCTTTTTCGCTCGAGCGGGGGTGAGCGGCGAGCCTGGTTTGAAACCGAGGATGACAACGCAGAAATTCTTTGGTGCGGATGATCTGGACCTAGCGGCAGCGAAAGCGGGTAGCAGCAGCGTCGTTGTTCGGGTTTGGGCGAAGAATAAACCCGCGTTGTCGATTCTTCCGGAGACTTTGAGTGCTTCTGCAATCGAAGAAAGCGATGGCTGGTGGAGTGTTGTGGTGACCAATCCATTGGCCACCAAGGAAGCTTTCGAAGTGACGGTGACGTACGAAGGGAAGGCACTCTGATGCAACGCAGATCGTTTCTGAAACTGGGCGGTACGGCGGCGGCGGCGGGGCTCTTGCATATTCCTGCGCGGGCGCAGACGAAGCATGGTGTGATGTCTCCTGTACTGACGCGAGGCGGTGACAACACGCGTTCGGGCGCCTACCTGGCCGAGACGGTACTGACGCAGGCAAACGTTGCGGCGAGAGGTTTAAGGAAATATTTTTCGCTGTACATGGAAGGAGACGCAAGGGGCTGTGAGGCGCAGCCATTGATTGTTGCATCGCTCCTTTGCGATGACGGTACCACGCGGGATGTGGTTATTGTGTGCTCGATGAATAACACGGTGTGGTGCTATGACGCGAATACGTCCGACATTCTTTGGGTGAAGAAGCTTGCGATTCCAATCAACGACAGCGCAGCGATTGACATGCATACGATCAACGATCACTGGGGAATTATTTCGACGCCGGTCATCGATGCCGCGACCAACAGGCTGTATGTGGTTGCGTGGACATCCAGCGATGCTAGTGCGGTAAGGGCTGAATACGCCGTGCATGTGTTGCATCTAAAAGACGGATCCAGGGTGTGCGCACCGGTGAGTCTTTCCGGCGTGGTGTACACGGCTCCGAATGGCAGTGTGCAGAAGTTCAACGCGATGATGCGCAAGCAGCGGTCTTCCCTGCTGTTGACGAATGTGGCTGGACGAAAGACAGTGTTCTTGGCGAGCGGCACGGTGCTTGAGACCGAGAACGGCGCGGCGGGATGGGTGATCGCGTTCGACTGCGCGAGCAACAGTACTGCGGCGGCGTTTGCGACATCGACCGGTGATGGCGCGGGGATATGGATGGGCGGCGGCGGCTTGTGTGCGGATGAAGCGGGCTATGTGTATGGCATCACGGGCAACGGCAGTTTCGATGGCGTGAATGACTTCGGCGAGTGTGCATTGAAGCTCGAGTACAAGCCCGCTACATCGACGACAAAGGCTACGCTGAAGCCAATCAGCTGGTTTGCGCCGTACACCGATGCGGGACGGCTCGGTGAAGACCCGACATTGAGTACGCCGGCTGTCAAACTTACGAAGAAGCTGGCAGGTGTGAGTGCGCCAAGCAGCGCGGAGAAGCTGCCGGTGAACGCGATGCGTATGCCGCGGGTGACTTCGACCGTGGGCGATATCCAGTACACGAAACCAAATCCCGCGGATGCGAGCTGGACAGATGAAGACCTCGGCTCGGCCGGTTGCGTGTTGATTCCGAAATATGGCGTGCTGGCCTTCTCGGGTAAAGATGGCATTCTTTATGTAGGAAAGACTGCGAACCTGGGCAATACCATGCCGGCGGACATGGTGAGTGCTGCGAAGAATTATGCAAAGCTTGCATTTGCGCCGGTGTGGTTCACCTATTTTCCCGGATATCTTGTGAATGCGGCGCCACAGGATTCGAGTACGCTCGACTTTCTCTTTCAGGGCAAGACGCGGCATCTGCATGCGACACCAGTGGTCTATGAGCATCCAAGATGGGGAACGCTGCTGATGTGTGGCGGTGAAAATAGCTCGATCCGGGTGTGGCAGATCACAGCGCATGCGATTACATTCCTGGCGCAGTCGGCGGAGATTGCTTCTGCGAACGTAACGGCGAGTCCGGGCGGCATGCCGGGAAGTTTCATGTGTGTGTCTGCGAATGGCAGCAAGGCAGGGACGGCGCTGCTGTGGACATCGATGCCTTACGGCGATGGAAACGCCGCTGTTACGAATGGCCGATTTCTGTGCTACGGGCTCGATGTATTTGGCGCGAATGGCGATGGAACGAAGCGGCTGATGCCGTTGTGGGATTCGCAGGCACAGGCTCTGCCATTCATCTATGACAAGTTTATGCCACCGGTGGTGAGTGGGGGCAAGGTGTTCCTGCCTACCTATGATGACCAGGTGCTGGTGTTCGGGCTGGGTTAAAGCTGGCGGGCGAGGACGAGGGTGATGTCGTCGGGCTGCTCCTGGTCACCGATCCAGGTTTTAAGGGACTGCATGACAGCGTTCGAGATGCCTTCCAGACTCAGGCCACGGTTCCTGCGAACGAGGTCAAGCAGGCGGTCCTCGCCGAAGTCGCCGAATTCGTTTTCAGGCTCGGTCACGCCGTCGCTGTAAATGATGACAATGTCGCCTGGACCAAGTTTCACCGTGGCCTGCTCGTATTTCATGCCCTCGAGCAGGCCGACGACAGAGCCGCCGCAGTCTAAGCGCTTCACTTCGTTGTTCGCGCAGAGCACGAGTGGCGGAAGCTGGCCGCCGGTGGAATAGGTCAGCGATGAATCGGCGCCGTCGTAATGGGCGAGAAACAGTGTCGCGTATTTTTCAGGTTGTGTGCTGGTGTAGAGGTGACGGTTGAGGCGCTCGAGCATCATCGCCGGATTGGCGAGGTAGTTCGCTTCGCCTTCGAGCAGCAGCGGCCCGGGGCTGCTGTCGCCGAAGCGATAGGCGCGGACTGCGGAATGCAGGCTGGCCATGAGCAGCGCGGCCGAGATGCCCTTTCCGCTGATGTCGCCGAGGGCAAGAAAGAGCTGCGAGGTGCCGGTGAGCAGGAAGTCGTAGTAGTCGCCGCTGACGCTGCGGGCGGGCTTCGAAAAGCCGTGAACTTCCAGCATGGGTAAACGTATCTGACCTTGTGGCAGAAGACTGTTCTGCACTTCCTGGGCGATGGCAAGCTCAGTCTGGAGACGCTCTTTTTCACGCTGCTGCACGAGGAGATGCGCAAGTGACTGCGCCATGGTGTTGAAGGAGGTGCTGAGCGCGCCGAGCTGGTCGCGGCGCTTTACGTCGATGCGATGCTCGAGTTGGCCGGCGTCGATGGCGCGGGTCGCCAGATAGAGATCGGAGATGGATCGCGTGATGGTGCGGCTCAGTCCGATGGCCATGCTGAGGGCAAAGAGTTCGAGCAGGCCGAGCACGACTGCGATTGAAATCAGGCCATCGCGAACAAAGGTACCGACCTGGACAGAATTGCGGAAAAGCCGTTGGTAGAGCAGCGTGGGACGCGATTCGACATTCAGCAGCATGCCCGAGACGGAATGTCCATTCGACCACTCCGTCACCGATAGCGGGGAGCTGAAGTAGACCGTTCTGTCATAGAAGCTGACCGGAGTGGGAAGGGTGCCGCCTGCAAAATTCTGAACTTCTTTCTTGCTCGGGTGTCCGACCGGTTCCTGGGGATGCGTACCGATGTCTTCATCATCATCGTGAATGTTAAAGCCCTGCGCAACAATGATCCTGCCGAGGCCCTCAGCCATGCGATCGAGTATCGGACCGGTCAGCGGGACACTGGAGTGGACCGTGATGTTCTGCGCGCCCTGCACCTGGTGATCGACGGCGCGGAAATAGAGCTTGCCGCCGTCGACCGCGATACCATGAAAGTCTTTGGTCGCCCAGGCAGGAGTTTTCACTTTGCTGACAAGGTGCCTGCCGTCAGCGACAAGGTCGACGGGCTCGCCGTCAACTTCAGCTCCGAGATCAAGGCCGGCGGGATCGATTTCACCCGCGACGGCTTCTCGAAATTCAGGCAGTTCGACAAGGCGCGTCCTGGGGTTGTGAGCAACAACGATGCTGATGTGGGTCACGAACCCCTGGTCCCAGGAAACGAGCCGGTCCTCCTTGGCGTTCAACTCGGAGTTGGCGGCGAAGGTGGCGAACTGGCCGGAAAAGACATAGGCGGCGATGCCGGCGAGGGTCATGAAGAGAACGACCGGGGCCAGCCCCATCAGCAGGTAGGTGACGATGAGGCGATTGCGGACACGCCAGAGTAGTTTGTGGAAGGTCCATCGCCAGAGCAGGATAACGGCAAAGACCGAGAGCGGCATGGCGATGAGGATCATCATCGCGTCGACGCTATCGCCGTTCGAGATGTGGGTGAGGCGTAGTAACAGCAGAAAAGCGAAGGGCAAGCCGAGCCAGAAGGCCGACCGTGCGACAAATCCCTGGGGCGGGTTGAGGCGGAGACGACCGGTGATCGCTACCTCTGCTTTGCGGAGGACATTTGCCATTCGTGCTGAGTGTATCGCAGGAACAGGCGCGATGCGACGATCTGTGGTGGTTGGCCGATCAGGGTTCTGGATGTTCTGCGGATGCATCCACCGTTGTTTCGCAAGCCAGCCTGCGGGTATGGCGTGCGGCGGAGTACTGGGCGCCGGCGAGCAACAGCAGGCCGCTGAGAAAGGCCCACATCATCAAGCTGACAGAGATGGAAAAAGGTCCGTAGACCGAACGGAAGTCGAGGAGTGGCAGAACCGCAATGTAGATCATTTTGGCGAGTTCCCACAACAGGCCGGTCACGATGGCTGTGGGCAGAACAGCGCGGACGGGAAGCTTGCAGTTGGGGAGCACCCAGTAGATAACGAAGAACATCAGGATGCTCGAGATGGCAGCCGAGATCTGCAGCAGCCAGTGGGCGATGAACTGGAAGACGACGTTCTGCGTGTTGCCAAAGAACAGGACATTCAGCACGGCGTGCTGCGAGGCGGTGAAGGCGACCGAGATGAGGATAAGCGTGCCGATGGCGAAGGCAAGACCCAGCGAGATGAGCTGGTTCATGACGTACGAGCGATTTTTCGTGAGGTGCCAGACCTGGTTAAGAGCGACCTCAAGCGGCAGGAAAACGCCGGTTGAAGAGACCAGCAGCATGAGAACCGAGGCGATCTGTACTCCGCTTTTGGCGTGAGCGACGATGCTCATATTTTTGACAACGAAGTCCTGGCCGGCGGGCAGGAAGTAGCGGATCTCGTCGCCGATGACACTCTCCATCGCCGAGGAATGGAAGACACGCCGGGCGAGTGTGAACATCATCACGATGAAGGGGAACAGGGACAGGATCGAGTTGGCGGCGACGCTGAAGGCGTAGGTATGGACCTCCGTCTGCGACAGGTAACGCAGAAGGGCCAGCGCCTGGGCCGTGAAGCCATCCTGGCCGGGGTCGGGCAGGCGCGGCGGCTCGGGCTGCAGGGGCGCAGTGTTGGGAGCCGATCTCAGGTCAGACGGGCTGTCCTTCAGGATGGAGAGGAAGCTCAATTGGTGTCTCCCTCCATTAAACCCTCAATGAGGTGATCCTGCACTGCATCGAGAGTGGCAGATGTCCCGAAGATTTTGCGCAGGAGCTCGGTTGGCGGGGGGCGATTCTGAAATTAATTGTTGCCTTTCAGTCATTTTCCTGCCATAAAAAGACAGGCAGTCTGCTACGGCAGGCCGCCAGGATACGTTCTGGAAGGCCGTTTTTGATGTACTGTTCCACCGTTCTCAAGTGTTTCCTGAAGTTCCCGCCTGAGCTGCCGCGTGTCCACGCTGGTGGCTCGTTCGTGTTTTTGGGGACATTTGCGAGCAAAAACACAGAGGAGCGAGGTAGTTCACGTGAAAGAAAATGGTGTAGTCAAGTGGTTTAATGGCGCAAAGGGATATGGATTTATTTCACGTTCCACAGGTGAGGATGTGTTCGTACACTTCTCTGCGATCAACGAGAACGGCTACAAGACACTGAACGAAGGTGAAGCCGTGGAATTTGAATGCCAGCAGGGTCCCAAGGGCCTGAATGCTGCGAATGTAAGCCGCAACTCGTAAGACGGCACATAAAAGCTTGAACAGGGCCTTCCCTTCTCCGCAATTTCGATATTGCGGATACGTGGAAGGCCTTCGGATTTTGCAGCAACGTTTATTTTGACGCGGGTGGATGCTCAGGGTTCCATAGCGGGCTGCCGGCGGAAACGTCTTCGACCTTCAGAGCTGGAAACAGGGCATGCAGATCTTTTGAGCACTGCAGCATACCCGGCTCTTCCGATACTTCATGTCCAAGCAGAATGAGCGCCTTGTGGCGACCCTGTGCAACGGCATCGCGCACGTATTCAACGGTCTCCCATTCTGAAGCTTCACCCGCGATTAACAGATCGACATCTGGCCGGCGCAGTGCGATGACATGCTGCTGCAGTCCTGCCGCGCCGGGCAGAAGAGCTACATGAGTGATCTTAAGGTCAGGATCGCCGACGACGCGGATGGTACTGACCTTGAACTTCTGTTGAAGCTGTCGACTGAGCGCGCCGAGGGTGATGGAGGGAATGATCGCGTGGAACGGATCATCAGCCTTTGCATATTGCTGCCAGCCGAGAGCGTCGATGAGGGCCGTAGCGATTGGGTCCGGCGATACGTCATGGATTTCGTCATGCAGGCGGAAGACGACCATGTGATGCTGCTGAATGAAGGCGAGCTTTTCTTTATAGACCGGATCGTCTGTAAAAAGCGTCGTGTCGTCGCGGTGATTGTAGAAAGTGGGCTCATGGGTGATGACGAGGTTCAGACCGCGCCGGTTAGCCTCGCGCAGAACGTCCATCGTATCGAGGAAGGTGGTCGCGATGCCGGTGACCGGCGTTGACGGATCGCCGGCCTTCACCGTGTCGACTGTATCGACAGCGACTTTTGCGGGATAGCGCGCCTTAATCTGTTGAAGGGCATCTGCCGCGGATAGAGTCTGCGCGTGCGGATGAAGCGAGAAGAGCAGAGGGACCAATAGGGTGACAGTGAAACGCAGGTGCATGTTTAGCATGATGCCTCATTTTCTGGTGCGGAGAAACCCGGGACGTCAGGGTGCAGAGTAGTAGCCGGCGCTGGTTTGCGCAGAGAGATTTGCGTTGGCGAGGGTGACGTTGATCGGGTGATATGTTTCGGGGCGATTGGATGGGGGTGCTTCGATGGTGAGCAGGTAGTAGGCGGCGGCGTCCTCGACACACGCAGCAATCTCCTGCGGCAGAGTACTGCCCTGCTGCAGAAGCTGACCGCCGCTGTGCAGTGCGAGCACAGGCAGCGCAAGATTTCCCGAGTCTGACTGCCGTTCAGCAAGCACAGGGCTCAGGAAAACTTTGTAATAATCCTGTCGCTGAGAGGTGCCCGAGACGAGCGCGGACGGAGCAATGTTGTCGAGAGTAATGCCAGCCTCAAGCAATCGGTTGGTGAGGTCGACGATGGCGCTGAAGTATCCACGCCGGTCGGCATCTGAACTGATGCTGACGCGGCTGCCAGCGAGCAACGGCCAGCCGGGACCGAACCAGATGAGCGTCGCGCGTCCGGGGACTGTCGCTTCGTAGGTGACTAATTTGGTCATCGCACGAATGGAGGCCTGAAAGCGGCGCACTGCACCCTCTGCTCCCTCTGCCCCTGCGTTTTCGCGAATGGGCGTGGGGACCTTCTTGAGGTCATTGATGAGTATGTTGCCATCGAGCGAAGGCTTGCCAACCTGCACGCCGTAATCAGAAAGCACAATGAGCGAGGTTGGCTGCGCGAGGTGTCCACTGTTTTGCCGCAGAAATTCGGTGATGCCCTTACGCTCGAAGGCCACATTGTCGAAGGTGTTGTTCATGGTGTCGAGCAGAAGGATGATGCGGTCGGGTGGTCGTGCATCGCTGCGAACTTCTTTGAAACTTGTGATGGGCTGGGACTGGCCGCTGTCATTCACGGTAAAGTCGGACAGTGGAAGACCTGCCACTGCATGACCGCTCGAATCTTTCACGATGACCTTGAATGTGAGTTGCCGCTTTTGTTTCTGCTGCCCTGGCGGGCGCTGGATCAACTCGCCATGGGTCTGTGACGTGGATTGCTTCGCGGACGCGCATAGGAGCAATGTGAAAAGGATGAGGATACTACGGCGAGATCGACCCATGCAGAACAGACCCGTTGAATGATAGGTGATGGTGCGGGGTAACTTTAGCATGGGAGGTCGATGGTCTGCCTCAATCTTCCGGCGTCTCAATTTCACGGATCGCCCATGATGCAGCTTCACTGAGAGTCGAATCTACCGACCGGGTCCACTCATTCAGCTTAGGCAGGTATTCGTGCCTATGACTGTTTCCCATGGTAATAGCGACATTACGAAGGAGACCGGCGAGCTTTGTCCGCTTGACGGGTGAGCCTTTGAAAAGCCGGTTGAACGATTGCGCGTCCAGTTCGGCAAGCCACGACAAGGCCGGATTCACGAGTTCGGGACGCGCCGAGAGATCCGGGTCGCCGCTGATCGGTGCGCGGCGATTCCAGGGGCAGACGTCCTGGCAGATGTCGCAGCCGAAGACCTGGCGGCCGATACCGCGGCGTAGGGGTTCCGGGATGGGTCCTCGCTTTTCAATCGTGAGATAGGAAATGCAGCGGCTGGCGTCCATTTCATAAGGAGCGATCAAGGCGTCGGTGGGACAGGCTTCGATGCAGCGACGACACGTGCCGCAACGATCAGGAGGCAGACTTGCTAACGCCTGTTCCGGATGCAATTCATAGGCTGTGACGATGACACCGAGGAAAAGCCACGAGCCCATTTGTTGATTCAGTATGCATGTATTTTTGCCGGTCCAGCCAATTCCAGCGGCGTGCGCATAGGCTCGCTCAACGATGGGGCCCGTGTCCACGTAGCTGCGCATTTCAACTGGGCCGAGCAGGGTGTGAAGATTCGATTCAAGAGTGCGCAGCCTGGCGAGCAGGACGTCATGATAGTCAGATGGAGTGAGAACATTATTTTGTTTATCAAGCGTGCCGGACCAGGCGTAGCGGGCGATCCAGCCTGCGTCTGCGGGCGCAGGGTTGATGGAAACGGGCGCGTCGCTGTTGTAATTCGCAGCACAGACGATGATGCTGCGGGCCCATGGAAATGCTGACTGCAGCGAAGACCGGAGCAGCTGATGAGCGTCGTCGCGACGCGCCAGGTAGGACATTTCGCCGGCACGGCCAGCGCCTATCCACTCTTCGAAATAGTTGGCCGGCGCCTCGAATGATTGAAGCGGGATTGGCGCAATGCCCGCCAGTTGGAAGCCAACGGCCTGCGCGAGCTGCAGCAACCTTTCCCGGAATGGCGTTTGAGTGGCAGGCGACGGCATGATGGGACCGCTTCCAGCTTAACAATGTAGAGAGAATTCGGCGGGAGCCGCTGACAGATACGGTCACGCAGAATGCTTGGAGAGCAAGGTGCAGAGGATTCAAGTTTGCCGTTACAATCTTCCAGCAAACGTTTTCAGTCCGGGAGATACCTCATGTCCTTATCTCGTCATGGAGCCGCAATTGGCTTTTTTGTGTTTGGGATCTGTAGTCTTGCCGCGCAGGTACACACTCCTCCTGCGACGCTGAAGCTGGACCTGAAAAACCCCGTCGCAAAAGCGAGCCCGATTCTTTACGGCCTGATGACGGAGGAAATCAACTTTTCCTATGACGGCGGACTGTATGCCGAGATGGTGCGCAACCGCACCTTCCATGAAAAGACTGACCGGTGGTTCCTGGTGGACGAGGGGCACGCGCAAGCGTCGATGGAGATCGACAAGACAACGGGACCAAGTGACGCACTCCCGCTCAGCCTCAAGGTCGATGTCCAGGACGCAGATGCGAATGACCAGGCTGGTGTGCTGAACGAAGGCTACTGGGGCATGGCGCTGCAACCGCAGACCACCTATAAGGGTTCTTTTTATGCAAAAGCTATTGGTGACGTTGGACCAGTCCACATCAGCCTGATAAGCGACAAGAGCGGACAGGCCGTTGCCGAAGCCCGCGTCAATGCACTTACAAATGATTGGGCGCGCTACGAATTTACTTTGAAAACAGGCGACGTAAAAGCTTCCGCCGCAAATCACCTGGTGCTGAAGGTCGGACATGCCGGCACACTGTGGCTCAGCCTCGTTTCGCTTTTCCCTCCGACGTATCACGATCGTGCGAACGGGAATCGCATCGACCTGATGGAAAAGCTCGCAGCCATGCATCCATCATTCCTGCGTTTTCCTGGCGGCAACTATCTGGAAGGCGATCATACGCGCGAGCGGTTCGACTGGAAGACGACTATCGGCCCATTGGTTGACCGGCCGACACACCCGAGTCCCTGGCGCTATCACTCTTCCGACGGCATGGGGCTGCTCGAGTTTTTTGAATGGTGCGAAGACCTGCACATGCAGCCATTGCTTGCGGTTTATGCGGGCTATTCGATGCAGCAGGAATACATCGAGCCTGGCCCGGCACTGCAACCGTTTGTGCAGGATGCCCTTGATGAAATTGAATATGCGACTGGTAGCAGCAGTACCAAATGGGGAGCGCAGCGGGCCAGGGATGGTCACCCGGAGCCCTTTCATATCCACTATGTCGAGATAGGAAACGAGGACTGGTTCGACCGCTCAGGCAGTTATGACGGCCGCTATGCGCAGTTTTACAAAGCTATCAAGGCGAAGTATCCAGAGCTTCAACTTATAGCTACCACCGAGGTGAAAGGTATCAAGCCGGATGTGGTGGATGACCACTTCTACCGGCGAGCTGCTGAGTTTTTTAATGACGCAACGCATTACGATAAAACGGACCGCAACGGGCCAAAGATTTTCGTCGGTGAATGGGCAACGCGCGAGGGCGAGCCGACGCCAAACTTTGGGGCTGCGCTGGGAGATGCCGCATGGATGACGGGAATGGAGCGGAACAGCGATGTCGTCATCATGGCTTCCTATGCACCGCTGCTGGTAAACGTGAATCCCGGCGGCATGCAATGGGAGTCAGACCTGATTGGCTATACCGCGGACAAGAGCTATGGCTCGCCCAGCTATTATGCGCAGGTACTATTCGACAAGTATCTGGGAAGTGAAATTGTAAGAGGAGAGTTGGCGGGCGCTCATTCGAAATGCTTTTACTCAGCGACTTACAGTCCTGAAGAGAAGATGCTTTACCTCAAGCTGGTGAATGCGTCTTCGGTCCCGCAGGCGTTGACGATCCAGCTCGATGGTGCAAGCACTGTCGAAAAGAAGGGGAAGGAAAGCCTGCTAAGTGCGACGAATACGCAGGAAACGAATACTATCGATGATCCAGAGCGTGTCGTCCCAGTCGAGCATGAGTTGAGGGACCTGAGCAGCAGCAGATTTGTGCACACATTGCCTGCGTATTCTATCCAGGTGCTTCAGATCCATGCGCGTTAGTCAGTAACACAACCGGCGCTCCTGTACCGGAACGCCGGGCTTTTTCGGTACATCACGCCAAATCGAAGAGCAATATCTCGCTTGGTGCAGCACTGACGATTGCCAAGTGATCTTCCTTGCTGATGGCAGCTGCGTCGCCAGTGTGCAGGGTAGTTCCATTCACGGTGACCTGGCCTTTCACAAGATGCAGCCACGCATACCGGGAAGGATCAAGCTTGTAGTTAATTTCCTCATCACTGCCTAACTCCGAGACGAAAAGGCTTGCGTCCTGATTAATTTTCGCCACACCTTCGCCGCCGTTGGGTGCAGCGAGCAGCTTCCACTTCCCTGCTTTGTCTTCGGGGGAGAAAGCCAGTTGTTGGTAGCTCGATGGAGTACCGGTCGTAGCGGGCTCAATCCATATCTGCATGAAGTGGACTGGCTCGGTCTTCGAAGCATTGAATTCGCTATGAACGACTCCTGTGCCTGCCGACATTTTCTGGATCTCGTTGGGTCCTAGAATCTCCTCATGACCCATACTGTCCTTATGACCAAGTGAGCCTTCAAGAACAAAGCTCAGAATCTCCATATCGCGATGACCGTGCGCGCCGAAACCGCGACCAGGGGCGACGCGGTCTTCATTAATGACGCGTAGACTGCGAAAGCCCATGTGCTTCGGATCGTGATAGCCCGCGAACGAAAATGTGTGATGGGAATCAAGCCAGCCGTGGTTGGCGTGACCGCGTTCTTCGCTCTTCCTTACCTGAATCATTGCCTTTACCGTCCTTTACTGTTTCGCTTCCGTTTGTTGCTGCTCCAGCGTCCGTGCTGCAGAGAGGCCCAGCATTTTGAGAGTCGAGTAGGTCTGCAGCATTTCGTCCTGGCTGAGATTTGTCGTAAGCGCCTCGAGATCAGCTGCATGTGTTTTGAAGACTTTGCGCGCCGTCTTTCTGCCTATTGCAGTGAGCTGCAAAACGCGAACCCGCCGGTCTGCGGAAGAATATTTTCTGATGATGAGGCCCTTTGCCTCCAGGCGATCGACTGCAACGGTCATGGAGCCAAGCGCCAACAGGACTTTCTGCTGTATCTCAGTGATCGTAAGTGGGCCTTTATGCAACAGGGCCTCGATGACCATGAAATCGCTGAGACAAAGTCCTGCCTCGGCGATGCTTTGCTCGACCAGCAGGCTGAGCGCCCGGTGCGAGCGTGCCAGGACGATCCAGAACTTCGATGCCGTTAGAAGCTTTCTACTCATGCCGCCCTTAACACTGATTGCTTGAGTAGATGTTTATCCTTGCATAAGGATTCATTTGGTAATGACACTTTAATTCTGATAGCAGGTATGCTTTGACTATGACAGGTGGCGGTCGAGTGCATTCACGCCGAAGTCGATCTCTTCCCTGCTGACAATCAGCGGTGGCGCTATGACAAATTGCGACACCCATGCCTGCAGGGTGACGCCATCCGCGAGGATGACATAAGGCTGGCCGCATCCTGGAGTTCACCCGGCAAGTCACAGTTTGTAAGAGTTGTATGGCGGAGAGAGAGGGATTCGAACCCCCGATACCCGTAAAGGTATGGCTGATTTCGAGTCAGCTGCATTCAACCGGGCTCTGCCATCTCTCCGC
>CAZZZL010000026.1:0-58080 GCA_964658655.1 uncultured Acetobacteraceae bacterium
CTGCGGGTTCGTGAGCCCGAGCGGCATCGCGGCTTCCGTGCTCCCGGCGGCATCGTAACCCCGGTGATGAGCATTCTTTTCTGCCTCCTGCTGATGGCCGGGCTGCCGATCATCACCTGGCTCCGGTTCGTGGTCTGGCTGGTCATTGGACTGTCGATCTACTTTCTCTATTCCCGTCACCACAGCGAGTTCTGCCCCGTCGACCGCGCCCGGCCCCGTTAAAAAATAGCTATCCTGTTTGCCATCACCTGAATGTTGTAGGCGTTTGCGGTCGAATCTGCTCGCCTCCCTGCATCACAGAGAGTCATACATGATGCACGTAAATCCGCATGTTTACTGAGGTTGAATGGACTCGAAGCTCCTACAAATTCTGGACAGTTCCCGTGTGTCGTCACCTACCCGGAAGGTCCTGAAAAGCCGGCTGGAAGCCGTGCAGCAACAAGCTTCTCCGCAGGGCACGCCCTACGAGCCAAAGGCAATTACGCCGGAAGCCTTCGCTATCCTGGAGCACATCATTGCTCGACTGCTGCTGGAAGATGTCCACGAGGGCGTAGAAGCTTCTGAGACCGGGCTGCCTTCACACGTCATCGCCATTCAGCTTGAAGAGTCCCGTGCGACCGGTAAGGGTAATGGGTGGCGCTACGGTACGCTGCCATCCGATGCCGAGGCACTAGCGCAGGGTCTCGACTGGATTGAAAAGACGGCAGCAGCCGATCACCAGGCAAGCTTTATCCACTTGTCGACTGACCAACAGGAGACGCTGCTGGCCCGCGTGCAGCATGGGAAGGTCACCTGGCCCGGTTTTGACTCCGTTCGATGGTTTGAGGAAGTGCTCGCCGATGCGACCGAGCTTTATATTTCGCATCCCGGCCGCATGCTGCAACTTGGTATCGACGCATTTGCGGACGATCCAGACGGCTGGTCTGAAATTGGTCTGAATAATACGCAATCCTGGGAGCCTGAGGCACCACTGCCGGCTACGGGCACTAATGGACGTCGCCGTTGACGCTTCCGCTCTCCCAGCGCCCCATGCAGCGCTTTCAGCATGGTGAAGAGGTGGATGCAGTCATCATCGGCACCGGTGCCGGTGGCGCGCCCATCCTTGCGCGGCTGGCGCAGGCTGGTCTGTCGGTCGTCGCTCTCGAAGCAGGAGAATTTTTAAATCCTGCTGACTACGCTTCCGATGAAGTCGCCCAAAGCTATCTCTACTGGCTGGATGAGCGCATTACCGACGGAGCCAACCCTGTCGCCTTCGGCAAGAACAACAGCGGGACCGGTGTCGGCGGTTCCACCTTGCACTGGGGCGCCTATGCGCCGCGTGCCGATGCGCGGGACTTTGGCCTGCACAGCGAGTTCGGCCGCGGTGTCGACTGGCCTCTCCGGTACCGTGACTTGCTGCCGTATTACGTCGAGGCCGAAGCTTTCCTCGGCATCTCCGGCCCGGAGGATTATCCGTGGGATCCGTCGCGGCGTTATCCATTGCCGCCGGTGGCTCTGAATGCTCCGGCGCAACTGATGCAGCGCGGTTGCGCGGAACTGGGCATCCGCACCGCCCCTGCTCCCATCGCCGCGGTGTCGAGCGATTACGAACGAGCCGAGTATGGTCTGCGCCACGCCTGCACCAATCGCGGCTTCTGTCACCAGGGCTGTCGCAATGGCGCGAAAGCCAGCATGGATGTTACCTACCTAGTCGCAGCGGTTCGAGCCGGCGCCGAGATCCGTTCGCACTGCTTTGCCCTCGATTTCGAGCGCGATGAGCAGGGCCGCATCACGGCCGTTATCTACAACCAGGACGGCAGGGAAGTGCGCCAGAAATGCAAAAACGTCTTCCTTTGCGGTGGAGCAATTGAAACGCCACGGTTTCTGCTACGTACAGGACTGGCGAACAAGAGCGGTCAGGTCGGTCGCAACTTCATGGCCCACACTTCGACACAGATCTGGGGTACATTCCCTGACGAGACGCGACCCTATAAAGGCTTTCCCGCGTCGCTCATCACGGAAGATACGCTGCGGCCGAAAGATGCGGATTTTGCCGGCGGCTACCTGATCCAGAGCTATGGCATCATGCCCGTCACCTGGGCTGACAGCGTCGTTCGCGGGCGTAAGCTGTGGGGCACTGACCTGACAAATTATCTGCGCAATTTCAACCATGTTGCAGGGTTGGGCGTGAACGGGGATTGCCTGCCAAGCGAGCGCAATTACCTGGAGTTATCGGACGAAGTGGATAGCCGGGGCCTGCCTAAACCGCTCATCCATTTCAGTGCGGAAGACAATGAATTGAAGATGGCAGCGCATGCCGAAAAGACAATGCGCGGCATCTGGTCCGCTGTCGGCGCTGCAGATGTGTGGAGCTTCGGGCGCACGGCCCATTGCATCGGCACCGCCCGCATGGGCAATGATCCGGAGCAGTCGGTCGTCGACCAATGGGGAAAGGCACACGATCTGCCGAACCTCTGGATCAACGATCACTCGGTGTTCCCGAGCGCGATGGCGGCGAATCCTGCACTGACGATTGTGGCGCTGTCGCTGCGGTTGTCCGATCACTTTCTTGGCAGGAATTGACCCCACTCGAAGCGGGCAGGATCCTTATCTCGACCCGATCAAAGCGGACAGAGCTTTATGCCCATTGCACTAGGACGCTGGATCCCGCCGTAACCGGTATGTGAAACACCTCTGGCACCGTCACGCGGGATGTGTGTGCGATACAGTCACTGCAGGACAGAACAACCATGACCATCGAACATGACCTCTCACGCATCCGCCACCAGGAAGAAACACTCCGTTTCCCGCATTTCAACACTGACATCGCCTGGGAGATCGGCAGCTATCTGCGGAGTCGTGCGGTCGCATTGAAGGCCCCCATGGCGTTCGACATTCAGCTCGGCGATCACCTGCTCTTCCACTGCGCGCTGCCTGACACCACGCCTATGAACGCTGACTGGATGCGTCGCAAGCGCAATACGGTGCTGCGGTTTCATCGCAGTTCCTATGCCATGGGTCTGAAGCTGGAGCTGGAAGAAGCTACCCTGCAAAGCAAGCTCGATCTGCCGATGCGCGACTACGCGACCCACGGCGGTTGTTTCCCGATCCTGCTGGCGGACACAGGCTTCGTCGGGACGATTACTGCCTCGGGTCTTCCTCAGCGACAGGACCACGAGCTGGTTGTCGAAGCCATTGCCGCCCATCTCAACATCCCTCTGGCCGACGTCGCGTTGACCGTCTAGCGGCGGACTTCAGACGTTCTTCGTCAGGTTCTGCATCGCAGTGTCCAGCACTTTCAGGTCGATGGCTTCGGGTGCGGCTTTGCGCCGTACACTGTTGTAGAGGAAGATGAGTTCCTGCACTTTTTCCACCTGTAATTCACGCGCGAATCCAATCAGGATCAGGATATTGCCGAGGGTTAGAACGCTGTCGAAGGAATCTGTCACCTTCGCCGCGAGCTTATGAATAGCAGGTAACTCTTCTGCACTCCACTGCCGGAAGTGAGCGGTCATCTCCGCGTCTGTTGTCAACTTGTAAATCTGGGCCAGCAGCAGCATCATCCTGCGTCCAATTTCGGCCGTCGGGTCGGTATAAGCGCCCGCGCTGAGTAACCCGATCGCTGCGTCCACCTTTTTTTCGTAAGTAAAGATACTGCCGACGGTGAGTGGATACGTCTGCTCCTGTCCGTTCAATAGCGCGTCGAGCTTCGCCAGCAGTGAAGGATTGGACTGCACCTTGCTTGCGGCGCTTTGCAGTACCTGGTCGGGCACGCCGCTGGCGATACCTTTTCTGAACACGCTCAGCCCGACATCTTCAGCAATGCGGTTAAAGACGCAGACGCTCCACATGTTCAAGAACAGTTTCGCGGGGGTCGGTGTGATGCTGCTCGCCTCCATCCACCGTTGGGCTTCTTTCTCGGCCAGGTCAAGCTGGTTGACGCCGGTGTAGGCGACGGCTTTCGTAGCCCATCCCAGGGCGTTGAGCGTTTTCACCTGCTCGAGCGAGCGCAGGGCTCCGCTGAAGTTGCCAAGCTCGTTGGCGGTCTGCGCCATCAGTATGTAGTCCTCGTCCGTACGCTTGAACTCGCGGAACTGCAGCAGGATTTTTACGAGCGCGGACGAGAACAGCAGGCCGGCGATGCCTACCAGCAATTGGTGAGCCGTCAACTCGCGGCCATGAATCAGCTTCCATGGCCCCTCCGCGAAGATGATGGTTTTGGCGGTTGCGTACAGCATTGTCCAGTTCAGCCGGGCCAGGCCATTCGCAATGCCTTGCGATGTGGCTGCGGCGGTCAGCACCAGGGTGACAAGATCGGCGCCGATGATGACCAGAAACGCCAGGTAGGGAAGCCGTGTGGCCCGGCGCAGGTAAGCCTGCAGCGGGACCACGGAAACCAGGTAGCTGATATGCCGCAGGCCAACGCTGACCAGCACAATCAGCAGTGTGGCTGCTCCATAGCCCCCCAGCCTGATCCCGAGATAGGACAGGCCAAGCACCAGAAGCGCGAGTAGCAGTGCATAGATACTGCTGTAGATAACGTAGAGGCCGGTTGAAGCCCGGAAAGACATCTCACGAAAGCGGAGTGGGGCACCGGCGCGTCGCCTGAGGATTGCGCCCATCAGTCCCGCAGCCGGCCAGGTGGCGATCTCCTGCAGCGAGGTGCAAACCAGGCTCAGATAGTTGCGGAAAGGCTTTACCCGCTCCATCAGGCCGTCGGGCCGCAGGGCTTCTCCAAGCACGGTCCGAAGCTCATCGGTCGCGGACTTTTCCTTTTGTTGAGCGATGAACTGGGCTGTCCCATACGCAGTGGCGGCTAGTCCGCAGGCGAAATAGGCGTAGAACAGGAAGGCGACCCAGTGCGGCAGAAGAAACCTGTGCACTCCATAACCAACCAGCAGCACAATTGCAACAATGAGCCCGTAGAGCACAAATTTGCCGATTGCTTTCATAGCAACTCCTCGCGTCCAGCCCCCGGATTTGATCGAATCTAACCATACGGCGCATCCCGGAATTTCTGTCAGATTATTTTCAAAGCGGCCCCCAGGGGAGCAGGGGTGAAGCTCATGACGTCGGCACGGTACTCTAACAGGATGGATGGTGCCATTCACTCCGACCGCTACGACGGGCAGCCCGAGTTGTCGACCTTCGTGCGGCATCTGCCCAAGGCGGAACTGCACCTGCACCTGGAAGGAACGGTCACGCCGGAAACGTTGATCGCCCTTAGCGAGCGGCACGCGAACGAGAACGCTGAAACACCTCTGGTGACACTCGACGAAGCCCGGTCGCTTTATCACTACACGGATTTCACCGGCTTCCTGATGGCGTTCAAAGCGATTACCGGCCGCCTGATCAACGCTGCGGACTACGAACTGATCACCTGGCGCATGGCACAACATCTTGCCGCCCAGGGTGTCGTTCATGCCGAGGTCTACATCTCGATAGGCGTCATTTACTTCTGGCGGCGGGAGGAAGCTGCGCGCAATCCCCAACTGGTCGAAGAGCTCTTCGCAGGCATGGAGCGCGCGCGCCTTCGCGCTGAAAAAGAGCTTGGACTCACGATGTACTGGATCTTCGACGCAGTTCGCCACTTCGGGGTAGAAGAAGCCGCGATTGTCTTCAACAAGGCTGCCGAGCTGCGCCGGGACCACCCTTCGATCATCGGCATCGGCATCGGTGGGGACGAGCGTCGCACGGGTGCCGAGCCTTTTCGCGACCTGTACGCCAAGGCACGCAATGCTGGTCTGCGCCTGACCGCACACGCCGGCGAAACTGTTGGGCCCGAGAGCATCTGGGCGGCCATGAACATCGGTGCCGAGCGCATTGGCCACGGCCTGACTGCGCAATATGACAATGAGCTGATGGAGCTGCTGGCGGAGCGACAAATCCCTATCGAGATCTGCGTCACCTCCAACCTGCGGACAGCCTCCTGCCGCGTGCTTGAGGAGCATCCGGTCCGGCGCTACTTCGACCAGGGACTCATGATCACGCTCAACTCGGACGACCCTGCACTCTTCGGCAGCGACCTGCTCGGCGAGTTTACACTCGCGCACGACCAGTTTGAATTCACCCAGGAGCACCTGCGCGAGCTGGCCGCCAACTCGTTCGAAGCGAGCTTTCTGCCACCGGAGCAGAAGGTTGCGTGGCTTCGCCGTATCGCTACCTTCGAAGCGTCGACGTCCCGCGAGCGGTCATCTTGACCGGAGCTCGGTGACCCGCGCGCAGTTCGGGTCCGGCACGGTCAGTAACTCTGGTGGCCAGGCAAGGAAGAGGGCAGTTACCGATGCCTGCAACTTTCGCGACGTCCGCAAATGAAAGTTGAATTTCTCGTGACCTTCTCGTAACCCGTCGCAGAACGGTCCACCTGCGCTATGATTGCGCTATGGCGTACGCTAAATTGTCCCGTTATTTTGGGCACGCGAGGAAGAGCGCTGTGAGCAACCTGCTGCCGTTTCGTCGATCCAACCATACCCTGATCCGGACCGCCAGCTGGGCATCGCTCGCCGTCGGTGTTGCCGCTGTTGGCCTGTACGTGGGCCGCGAACTCCGCATCCGCTATAAATTCAACCATCGCAATCCAGCGGACTTTTTCGCGCACGCGGGGGGCAAACTGCCTGCCGACTACGGCATGGGGATTTAGCTCCAACTGCCCTCTATCCTGGGGCGGTTGTCCAGGGCTGCGCTTATGCCGAGGCAGCCAGTGTGAACACCGTAATTTCCGGCCGGCACATGAATCGCACCGGGGCGCCCACCGTCCCGATCCCTCGATTGACATAAAGCCGTGTCGATCCCCGTTGAAAGAATCCTTCGACATACTTTTTTCCGAGTGATGGCAATACCAGCGGTCCCACCAATGGCAGCCGTACCTGGCCGCCGTGCGTGTGGCCGGAGACCATGAAGTCAACGCCGCCATATTTTGCCACGTGATCCAAGAAATCCGGCTCATGCGCCATGAGCACCACGGGATCGTTCCCGCGAATGTTTTTTGGCGGCACGGCAAGCTCCAGCCGCGCCATGTGTGAGGTCACATTGGCGGCCCCGGCCAGCCAGAAGCGCCGGCCGTCGCGCTCGATAGGCACATACTGGTTTTCGAGCACTGGTATGTCATGGGTAGTGAGCGCATCGATCACCGTTGAAACACCCACTTCTGCATCATGGTTGCCCATCACAGCGTAGCGGCGGGGGCACTGCAATCCCTGGAGAATTGCCGCGCATGGATAGCTTTGCGCGCGGCCGTACGCATGCGATCGAGGGGAATCGCTGACGAAGTCGCCTGTCAACAGCACCACGTCCGGCTTCAGGGCATTGACCCTCTCCACCACGTGGCGGATATAACAGGCCTCGCTGAACTCGTTGAAATGCACGTCGCTGATCTGCACCAGCCGCATACCCTGGAGGCTGTCCGCCAGCTTCGGCAGTGCTACCGTGTGCTCAGTAATTTCGAGCTGGTGGCGTTCAAATTCGGTACTGTAAAGGCCGACTCCAAGCACCGCAACGCCGCCCAACCCCAGGAAGCTGCGACGGTTCATCCTGAACCTACCGGGCCATCTGCCAGCGGCAATAGGTCGATCGCTCGATGGAGTGTCATATCCCAAGTCTACCGAAAACGTGCGGCCCTTTCGCGCGCTGCCTCATCAACGTGCGTGGCAGTCGAATGGGTCGAACCATCTATACTGAGAGGGTGTCAGCTTTCATCCAGGACGGCGTCATCGCGAGCACAGCCCGTATCTCGACGGCTGAAGCGCGCGAGCTGTGGTTCAATGCGAGTGACGCTGACCTGAGGGCGCTGGCCAGCGCTGCACGGGACCGGCACCATCCGCCGGGCACCGCAACTTACATGGTGATGCGCATCATTAACTACACCAATGTGTGCGTCGCCCAGTGTGACTACTGTGCCTTTTACAAGTTGCCCACACAGGAGGGCGGCTATGTTCTTTCGCAGGAACAGGTGTTCGCCAAGCTGGACGAACTGCTCGTGCTTGGCGGCGATCTCGCGGCGTTTAACGGCGGCTTCAACCCACACCTGCCGCTTTCCTATTACTGCGAACTGTTCAGCGCGATTCGTGCCCGCTACGGCGACAAACTGGAATTCTATGCACTCACTGTAGCGGAATTTTTGTATCTTGCCGATCACGCCAAGCTGACTCTGGCCGAAGCCGCGCAGCAGCTCAAGGCGGCAGGTGTGCGGTGGATCACAGGTGGCGGCTCGGAAATTTTGACAGAAGACTTCCGCAAGCGACATGCGAAGTTCAAGTACACCGTAGCCAATTACTTTGAAGCGCAGCGCGCCATTCTTGAAGCGGGACTACGGACCACGGCGACCATGGTCATCGGCTTCGATGAGACGATCGACGAGCGGCTTGAGCACCTTGAACGTACCCGCGCGTTTCAGGACAAGGTACTGGTGGAGATCCCCAACACCCGCGGGCTTGAAAGCTTTCTCTGCTGGACGTACAAGCCGTATTTTACGCAGATCGGCGGCATCGAAATTTCACGTGCCGAGTACCTCCGGCACTTGGCGCTGAGCCGCGTCTACCTCGATAACATCCCGCGCATGCGCACGTCCGTGCTAACGCAGAACCAGGGCGCGCTGGACGGCTTAAATTACGGTGCCGACGACTTCGATCTCCCGATTGAAGACGAGGTGACGCAGAAGGCAGGCGCTACGATCTCTCTCGATTTCGAAAAGATACTCGATTACGCGCGAACAATCGGTTTCAACCCAACCTATCGAAGCGTTGTCGCATCCCGCTAGCTCGTCAAACTGACTAAGGATTCCTGCCGAGGCATCGCCGCCTGGCAAAGCAGCAGTTTGTTCTACCTCCGGCATCGTATATCAACAGCAGATACAAATTCCGCAGCCGCCAGTGCTCGCTGACGACTCCTACTAGCTGACACCTCCGGAGAATCCTATGTATCATCATGTCAAGAAGCTGATGTATGACGTCCGCGTCGACTCGCCAGATGTGCGTTTCGGTAACCTGCTCCTCGAACAGTTCGGCGGGGCGAATGGCGAACTAGCTGCCGCTCTGCAGTACACAGTCCAGGGCTGGAGTTGCGATGATCCAGAACGCAAAGATTTGCTCATGGACATTGGAACAGAAGAACTGAGCCATCTTGAAGTAGTCGGCGCGCTCATTCGCATGCACCTGAAGCCGCAGAAGAAAGCACTGGCGCAGGCGGAAGAGGATCCATTGATCGCAGTTACCGGCGGCGGTGGGCTTAACTTCTATAACTCCGTCGGCAGCGCATGGACCGCCGATTACCTGACAGTTTCCGGCGAACTTGACGTTGATCTCCGCAACAATATTGCTGCCGAGGCCCGTGCCAAGATCACCTATGAGCGGTTGATGCATCTGACGGATGACCAGGGAAGCAAGGAAGCTCTGCAGTTCCTGATGACGCGCGAGATCACCCATATGAAGGCGTTTTCAGCAGCGCTGGACAGCCTCGGAAAAGACAGGTTCACCATCGGCCTGCTCAAGCCCACGCCGGGAGTCGTGAACGAATATTACAACGATTCCAATGGCAGCGGACCGCTTGGTGCAGATGGTGTTGGCGAATGGATTGGCATGTACGGTTTGAAGGTTGCCGATACGCCGCAATATATCAAAGCCATCGACGATAGCCTCTCGATGAATCATAATCTGGCTGCCAACTCGGGCAGCGTGCCGCTTGAAGCAGCTGTACAGTTGCAGGCTAAAGAGAAAGAGCTTGTCGGAACGAAGTAAGAATAGTTCAACCACAATGACTTCAGGCATGCGGGTATTCGCCCGCATGCCTGATTTTTTGGCTTTGACTTGCTAAGTCGATCGAAGCCAATGATATGTGGCTTCGCCCAATGAGTTACTGACTGGCTGCAACCAGCCGCAGACGTTGATACTCCTGCTGCACCAGTGCGTGCCCGTAACGCCGTTCAAGTTCGCGCACGATGAAATGGCCTTCAGCCACCTGCTGAAAGTGCGATGTGAACGCGACGTTCAGCGCGAGTCCACCCGCGGCGCCGATCAACGGCACCATCTGCGCCGTAACTTTTTCCGCCACTTCAACACCGAAGCGGGAAGCGATGCCGGAAACGAAGCGCACCAGTACCGGGGCGCCACTCTTCATCACACCCTTCTGCGCAAGATAGCTGGCGGCTTCGCGCGTCGCCTGGGCAAGAGCAGCACGTGTTGCATAATAGGCGCTCTCAAGTGTGTGGGTCGCGGTTTCGCCGGTTGGTGTGCCGCTGCCAAGTGCAAAGACTTCGAGACAGGCCAGAGCATTTTCCGGGTTGTCGAGATCTTCGCCGTGGCTGCGGGCAATTTCAGCAATCGAATGCAGCATGACTGTCGTCGATACTGGCAATTCCACGGCCAGGCCAGGCAACCCGAAAAAGCCGCCTGCTGCTCCTGCGGCGCCGGCAAACAGCCTATGCATACGGTTACTGGGCGCGCTGATCCGCTGGCTGTTCATGCCGGTCAGAGCGGCCTTCAGGCATTGCTCCAGCGCCCGGTTCACCGCATTGTGAACGGCATTCTGCGCCACCGCCGGGAGCCTGCCCATCAGTCGTTCCACTGGCATGCCGACCTTGGCGGCAATGGTCATTGCCAGTCCATGATGCTCCAGCCGGCGGATTGCTCCAGCCAGCTTTTGCTCGTCTCCGACTTCCATCCGTAAATCCAAAGCCACGTTCGCTCCCATGATCATTACCCCAGATTCTAATCGTCTCTATGCAGCCTTCGATGCAGGCCGCGAGCTATCGGCACTCTCTTAGTTCATGCTTTCTCACGAAGAGCGACGAGCCTGTGAGTACGGCTTGAAAATCGCACGCCTCAGTAGCCAGACGGCCTGGCGTCAACCACTCCGAAGGCCTTCTCCATCGCCACACCGACCCGGCCGATGGTTCCTTCATCGAACAGGCGCCCGATGAGCGTAACGCCATGGGGCACGCGGCGCGGCGGTGAGAACTTCGGCAAGGGATGACGCGGATCGGGCGCCCAGTCGCTGCGCGCCTCGCTCACTTCCACAAACCCGGCACGCAGCGTCAAGGATGGCTGCCCGGTGAAGTTCGAGATCACCAGCATCTCATCGCGCAAGGACGGCACCAGCAGCAGATCAACTTGAGAAAGCACGCGCTGCATCTCAAGTGCGACCTTGCGACGGAAGCGGTCAGCCTGCACAAAATCCACTGCGGAGAGAAACCGTGCCTGGCGGAATGAATTCGGCCAGGCGTCCGGCTCCTGCGACTTGAGCTGCGCGAGGCCGCCGCTGAGCGTCAGCTCTTCGAAGGCCGCCGCACCTTCGGCAAACAGGATCAGGTTGAGCGAATCATAGGGCCAGTCGGGAAGTGTAACTTCAACAGGCACCATTCCCAGTTGCTTCACAACATCGAGCGCATGACGATCGACTTCAGTCGCGCCCTCGCCATTCATCCAGCCCGGAAAATAGCCCACTTTAAGGCCCTTCACCGGAGCTTGCGCGTTGTAATCAAGCTTGCTCGGAACACTGGCGACATCGCCGGCATCGGGCCCGCTGATGGCCTTCAGTACCAGCAGGGTGTCCTCGACACCACGGGCCATCGGCCCCAGCTTGTCGAGCGACCAGCACAGTGTCATCGCGCCTGTCCGGGCCACGCGGCCGTACGTGGGCCGGAGACCGTTCACGCCGCAGCGCATGCTCGGGCTGACTATACTGCCGCCGGTCTCGCTGCCAATCGCAAACCCAACCAGGCCCGCCGCTGTGGCAGCGCCCGGCCCCGCGCTTGAGCCGGATGAGCCTTCTTCAATCAGCCAGGGATTCATGGTCTGACCGCCAAACCACACGTCATTCAGCGCCAGCGCGCCCAGGCTCAGCTTCGCCACCAGCACAGCACCCGCCTTGCTCAGTCGGTCGACTACGACAGCGTCGGCCGTCGGGATGCGGTTGCGATAGGGCTCGGCTCCGTAGGTCGTCGCGATCCCTGCCGTATCCAGCAGGTCTTTCGCTCCCCAGGGAATTCCGTGCAGGGGTCCGCGATAGTGGCCCGCCTTGATCTCCGCATCGGCTTTTTTCGCCTGCTCCATTGCAAGGTCGGCGGTGAGCGTAATAACGCAGCGCAGGGTTGGATTGAACCTTTGCAGGCGGTCCAGATATATCTGTGTCAGGCGCTGCGACGTTATCTTTCTGGTCTCGATCCAGCGCGACAATTTCGTGACGGGTGCGAATGCAATGTCGGGATCATTCGCTGGAAGAGGTTCTGCGTCTGCCCGGCTGCGTATGAACACATCTTTCGTCGGGCCTGCAAATTCGCCAGGCAGGACGGGATGCCACTCGGTTGCCGGGGCCAGCGTCGCTTCGAGCGCTACCTTGCGCGGACCTACGCGTCGTTCATACAGCGGCGCCATCGCGCTGCGCCAGTTGCCGGCAGCCTCGCCCAGTTCGCGGCTGTTGAGCGTGACCTGTACCAGCTTTTCAGCTTCGAGAAAGGTAGGGACAGTCACCTCCGGCCCGACTGCCGGCGCAGTGCCAAATGCGGAGGGAGTTCCGGGTGCGGCCGCTGTGCTCGCCGTCGTGACGGTCGGTGCAGGGCCTTTCGGAGCGGCGACATCTGGTTTCTGGCCGCTCTCGCAGCCTGTCGCGACCGTCAGCAGTCCGGCAACACTGAGCGAAGCACGCGTCAGGAATTCCCGCCGCGATCCTGTTTTTGTCTCTCCCATTCGGAACTCTCCAGACTCGCATTCTACGGCGTCGTCTACTGTTGCCGGCGGATCAGGCAAAAGCTGTCCGCAAATGGACGCCTTTCTTCTTGCAATCGTTACTCACCTGTCACACAATGGGTTACTCGGCGACCACGTTTCGTCGCCCTATCGCTCGTCGCGGTCTCTAGATACTTACTGAAACTGAAGAACGAGCAAGCCACTGTCGGCTATCAGGTCCTTTTACACTTTGGAGGAAGCTTTGACCCGACGTTACCCCGCGCTTGTTTTTTCCCTGTTTCTAGCCCTGCCCGTTACCGCGGCTTTCACCACGGCAGCCATAGCCCAGAATGCCACGACTTCGCTGCGTGGCGAAGTGAAGGATCCAAGTGGCGCGGTGGTACCTGGTGCGACCATTACCCTGCTGAACAGTGCGACCGGTCAATCGATTGTCACTACTTCCAAGGCGAGTGGCGAATATCAGCTACAGCAGATCCCGCCTGCGAAGTATGCGATCTCTGTGGAAGCCAAGGGTTTTGGCACGTTGACGAAGGAAGCCGAACTGCTCGTCAATCAACCGGCGACGGTCAACTTTACGCTGACCCTGGGTGCGAACAACGTCGTCGTAAACGTATCCGCCGCTACCGAAACGCTGAACACGACAGACGCATCGCTCGGCGACTCGATGAACAACGTAACCATCCAGTCGCTGCCGAGTGAAACGCGAAACGTTCCCGACCTGCTGTCTTTGCAGCCGGGTGTTTTCTTCCTGCCCGCACCTGCAAATCCTGCCTCACAGGACAGCCGAAGTGGTGCCGTAAATGGCGGCCGTTCCGACCAGGGCAATATTACCCTCGATGGCGTGGATGATAACGACCAGGTGAATGGCTTCGCCTTCACCGGCGTATTGCGCGAGACCCAAGACTCGATCGAAGAGTTTCGTGTGACCACAGGCAATGCGAATGCCGACGCCGGCCGTTCTTCAGGTGCGCAGGTCAGCCTGCTCACCAAGTCTGGTACGAACAAATTTCATGGGGCGGCGTATGAGTACAATCGTCCAACCGTGACAGTCGCCAACGACTGGTTCAACAAACAGGCAGAGCTCAACAGCGGTTTCCCAAATATTGCACCGAAGTTAATCCGAAATATTTTTGGCGCGGACGTCGGCGGCCCAATCATCAAGGATAAGCTGTTCTTCTTCGCCAATTATGAAGGCACGAGAATCGCCGAGAACACGGAAGTCAGCCAGACCGATCCGTCTGCACTTTACCAGCAGGGGGTTCTCCAATACTCAGGCGCGGCTTCGGGTGAAACGGTTTCGCTCAGCTCCGCGCAGGTCTCGACACTCGATGCCGGTATACCTTCCGGTCCGAATGCCTATCCCGGCTGCGCTGTTTGCGGAACCGCTGCTTATCCTGCGCCTCCCGGCCCCGATCCTTTCGCATTAGCCTATTTTCGCCAGCTGCCCGTGGCCAACGGCACCACTCTTGGAGATGGCCTGAATACCGGTTCCTACACTTTCTCATCGCCCAACCCGCGCACGCTGAACACGTCGATCGTCAAGTTCGACTGGGCGCCGTCAGAGAAACATCGTGTCTTTGGCCGAGGCAATCTGCAGAAGGATTTTACCGGCGGCACAGAGAATTTTCCCGGCCAGGGTCCCTCTTACACCCTTGAAGACAACACCAAGGGCATGACCTTTGGCGACACCTGGACCATTTCGCCCAACCTCGTCAATGACATTCGCTACGGTTATATCCGTCAGGGCAACGGAAACATTGGCGTAGGCTCCGGCGACTATGTTGACTTTCGCTTCCTCGCAAGCGCCACCGCAGAAACCAGGAACACTATCATCAGCGTGCCGGTGAACAATATCGTCGACAACCTGAACTGGCAGAAGGGCAAGCACAGTATTGAGGTTGGTGGTAACTGGCGGCTCGTGCATCAAAACCGCATATCAAATGCCAACTCTTTCAACAGTGCTTCAAGCAATCCATATTGGTTCGCTGATTCTCCGCCTCAGCCGGATGCAGTCCTCGGTCTCGATAGCGTCTCAAGCAGTTTCGGGAACTCCTATCAGATTGCCTACGCCAACCTTGTTGGCGCTGTGCCGTCCCTGACGCTTCAATATAACTACGCCGTCACCAGTCCTACGACGGGCGCCTTGTTGGGGGATGGTGCGAATATCGCCAGGCACTTCAAGTCAAACGAATTCGAGTATTACATCCAGGATTCTTGGCATCCTTTGCCGAACCTGACACTCACCTTCGGCCTGCGCCACACCATTCTGCAAACTCCTTCGGAAACGAATGGTCAGGAGGTCACGCCGACCATCAGCACCAACGCCTGGTATCAACAGCGTGAGTCCGCAGCGCTGCAGGGACAGATCTATGAGCCGGACCTCTCTTTTGCTCCGGCCGGCCCCCGCTATGGCAGGGTCGGCTACTGGCCCAAGTCCAAGAACAACATCGCTCCCCGTTTTGCAGTTGCCTACTCTCCTGACACCAAGACCTCGATTCGCGCGGGCGTAGGCATGTACTACGACCATTATGGAGAGGCCCTGGTAAATACCTTTGACCAGTCAGGCTCATTCGGATTGAGTGGTGCGATTACCAATCCGGCTGGCTCCGAGACGAATGAAGGTTCGCCACGCTTTACTGGAAATCGCAATTTACCGAACGGTCTGGCCAGTCAGATTGGGACGTTTCCTTCTCCGGTTGAATACCCATTCACTCCTCAGCTCGATAACTTCGCTATCTCATGGGGCATCGACAATAATCTGAAAACTCCTTATTCCGAGGCTTTCGATGCGTCCGTGCAACGTGAACTGCCGAAGGGATTTACGGTGGAGACGACTTACGTGGGCCGGCTGGGCAGGCACCTGCTGCAACAACTCGATCTTGCTGAACCTACCGACTATGTCGACCCATCAGGCGGCGGCGATTACTTCAGCGCCGGCACTGCTCTCGCCAAGCTGGTTGATCAAAATGGCGGCAATTCCAATGCAACCGTCGCCCCTATCAAGTACTTCGAGGATGTGTTTCCGTACGAGGCAATCGGCGGCATGAGTGCGACGCAATATATCTACACCAACTACTGGTCATATTTCCGGGCTGTGAACGGTGAGACTACATCTCTCCAGTTAATGGACTTCGGTCCTTCCTGCGCGAACTGCCCAACGCCTGCGCAAGGCAGCTATCAATCGAGGTTCTGGCAGGACCAGTACTCTTCGCTCTACGCCCTCGCCACGATCGGGATGAGTTATTACAATTCCGGCCAGGTCACCCTCAGGCATCCCTTAAGCCACGGTCTGCAAGAAGACGTCAGCTACACATTTTCCCGTTCCATCGATATGGGGTCCGACACCGAAAGATCCAACCTCAACGCCCCGGGCGCCATTCCTCTGCCTCAAAGTGTGATCCTAAATACCTGGAAGCCCTACCTCAATCGCGCAGTATCTGATTTCGATACGACTCACCTGCTGACGGTCGACTGGGTCTATCAGCTTCCGGTCGGCCGGGGCATGAAATATCTTGACAGCGTGAATCGTGTTACCGACATAGTCCTGGGCGGCTGGCAGCTTTCCGGCATCTTCCGTGCCACCAGCGGCCTGCCCTTCTCACTTATTGAACCGGGGTACACCACCAATTACGACCTGAACTCCTTCGCGGTGAAAACCGGTCCGGTGAAGCTGCGGAGACATTTTGATCAGAGCGGTAACCCTCAGTTCTTCGATAATCCGGACGCCATTAACAATGATTTCTCAAGCGGAGGTACTGGCGGCGGGAACGTGCGCCTACCCTATCCGGGAGAAGCTGGCGAGCGCAATGTCTTCCGCGGGGACGGCTACCTGGATCTCGATTCAGGTCTGACAAAAGCATGGACGCTGCGCGAGGCACAAACCCTCAAATTTGCATGGGAAGTTTATAACGTCACCAATACTGTTCGTTTTGACCCGGAAAGCATCGGTGGAACGCTCAGTCAGGGCAACCTCGGCATCGCCAGCACACTGCTGACCCAGCCACGCCGGATGCAGTTCTCCCTGCGCTACGATTTCTAACCTTCCACCAGCTTGTATCAGCAGTAGGGGCACCTCCACAGGGGTGCCCCTGGTTTTTGCTGCATGAGATGAACATTCCGAGCGGGGACAACACGGTCAACCGACATGATGGATCATTCTTCCAGTTCTTCGCCCATCGCCAGCAGCTTCACCACCGTGTTCCAATTTCTGCTTGTACCCGCTGTGCCGAGCGCCTTCTCGATCGGACCCCAGCGCAGTTTCGAGCGCCCGGCGCCCAGCGGATAGTAGAGATAGATCTCGCGACCCTCTATCCGTACCACTTCGGGCGCGAAAGCCATCGCGCGCAGGGCAGCGCGTCCTGTGTCCCCGGGGTCCCGGTAGAGAAACGTCACATGTACCTTGGCCGGCTCGGTTACAACCTGCTCCGCAAATGGATTACCGGCCACGATCCGCTGCAGGTCTCCCACGGTGCGAAAGACAGCCGGCGCCGCGAACCCGAACGTCGAGGCGATCGTGCTCTCGAGTTTGGTACGCAGCTTTTCCGTATCCTTCGCAGCTGTGCGAAAGACCACGTTGCCGCTTTGCACATATGTCGCCACATCCGTGCATTGAAGCGACTCGCACATATTCCGCAGAGCTTCCATCTTCACCACGTTGTTGCCGCCGACATTGACGCCACGCAGCATTGCAATCACTACGCTCACTCGAAATCCTCCCTCAGGCCGATCCTCGCCAAATCCGCCGCTCGTCGACTTCCACGCGCCTTCAAGGAAATACAAGTCAACGGCCCGCTCGTCAATCCAAGACATTCACCCAACGTTTGCCAATGGAATTGGCCGCATCCGGTACACTGTAGTCAGGGTGTAGTAGCAGGAATTGGCGCGCCAGGCGCCGTATTTCCGAGATCCTTCAGCTAACTCGTTTGTTTTGAAATCTTTGCTGCTAACCCGAATGCTTTGAAATATCTACGGACGTAGCCCGGCGCGAGTCACTGGAGATGTCTTTCAGGGACCAGGCATTAGCCGGGGGAGGGGTGTAACCCCCTGCCCGCGCAGGCACCGTAACAAAGGAAAACCAAGAGCTTTGAGCACACCGATTCGCAACATCGCCATTATTGCCCACGTCGACCACGGCAAGACAACTCTCGTCGACGCCATGCTACGCCAGGCTGGAACCTTCCGCTCCAACGAAGCTGTCGCCGAGCGCGTGATGGATTCAAACGAACTGGAAAAAGAGCGCGGCATCACCATTCTCGCGAAAAATACCGCCATCCAGTTGCCGGGCGCCAAGATCAATATCGTTGACACGCCGGGCCACGCCGATTTCGGCGGCGAAGTCGAGCGCGCGCTCAAGATGGTTGACGGCGTCATGCTGCTGGTCGACGCTTCCGAAGGTCCTCTGCCGCAGACGCGCTACGTGTTATCGAAGGCTCTGGAAGCCAAGCTGACGCCAATCCTCGTCATCAACAAGATCGACCGTCCTGATGCACGCGTGCAGGAAGTTCTGAACGAGGTCTATGACCTGTTCATCGATCTGGATGCGCAGGAAGATCAGCTCGACTTTCCGGTCGTCTACACGAACGGCAAGGCCGGTCTGGCGACGCTGGACATGGCTGTCCCGGGCGAAAACCTTCAGCCCCTGTTCGAGACGATTCTCAAGACCATCAAGCCCGCGACAGGCGATCCTGACGGCACACTGCAGATCCTCGTCACCAATCTCGACTACTCCGATTATCTCGGCCGCCTTGCCATTGCACGCGTCTTCAACGGTACGTTGCGTACCGGTGATACCGTGAACATCGCCAAGCTGGACCACACGATGCAGCAGGTGAAGATCACAAAGCTGTTCTCCTTTGCCGGGTTGAAGCGCACAGACATCGAGGCAACAGAGACGGGTGACATCGTCGCCATCGCCGGCATCAACAACATCACCATCGGCGAGACGCTCTGCAGCCTTGAGAACCCGGAACCGCTGCCGCAGATCACTATCGACGAGCCGACGATTGCCATCCAGTTCTCGGTGAATAACTCGCCGATGGCAGGACGCGAAGGGCAATTTGTCACATCGCGTAATCTGCGTGAGCGCCTCGATCGCGAACTGCTCACCAACGTTTCCATCCGCGTCGAAGACATCGGTTCGCCGGACAGCTTCAAGGTGCTGGGCCGCGGCGAACTGCAGCTCGCCATCCTGATCGAAATGATGCGCCGTGAGGGCTATGAACTGCAGGTCGGACGTCCGGAAATTGTTACCAAGTCGGTCGACGGCAAGACCATGGAGCCGGTCGAACTGCTGACCATCGACGTGCCTGAAGAGTTTGTCGGGAAAGTGATCGAACGTCTTGGACCACGCAAGGGCGAGATGCTCAAGATGCACAATCACGGCTACGGCCGCGTGCGTCTCGAGTTCCGCGTGCCCTCGCGCGGCATCATCGGCCTGCGCTCGGAAATGCTGACCGAGACGCGCGGCACCATCGTGATGAACGCACTCTTCGACGGCTACATTGCCTACCAGGGTGAAATTCCGCAGCGTCAGTCCGGCGCACTGATCGCCGACCGCACTGGTGTAACGACTGCGTACGCGCTCGATGGTCTGCAGGACCGCGGTGTGCTCTTTCTGAACCCCGGCGCCGATGTTTACGAAGGCATGATCGTTGGCGAACATTCACGCGATAACGATCTCGACGTGAATGCCGTCCGCGAAAAGAAGCTGACCAACATGCGTGCGTCTTCGGCTGACGAAGCAATTCGCCTGGTACCGGTGAAGCCCTTCAACCTGGAACAGGCAATCGAGTTTATCGCAGAAGATGAACTGGTTGAGGTCACACCGAAATCGCTGCGCCTGCGCAAGAAGATATTGCAGGCCAACCGTAGACCCAAGCGGAACGCCTTTACCACGCAATAGTCACATCAGGATTGCGAACTTGTGAAGGCGTGCCCTTTTGACGTTGAGCGCTTCTGGTACTGTTGACTCAGGGAACCAGAAGCGCTTCTTTCTTTGATGGAAACATGCGACAGCCGAACCTTTTTTCGTCGAGTGCTGGAAGCGGCTCGGCCGTGACCCGCCCCGATCGAAGTCATGACGATGCGACGGCTCGCATTGGTCCCCCAACGCCCATCAATGGCACGCGTCCGGGACAGCGGCCGCCGCTGAAGGCACCACGGCGAAGGCTCTGGGTCACGATCCTGTTACTGGGCGAGTTCCTGCTTGCTATCACGGTCCGCATCTTTGTCGGTGTCATTGTGCTTGTGCTTCCGTGGTCGCCGCTGTGGGATAACAACCATCTGCTTCAGGCTTTTCCGCATCTTGCAACGCTGTTGTCCTATGGTGCTACGCGTGGTGTTGTTTCTGGCATGGGCCTGATGAACCTCTGGATTGCCGTGGATGATACGCTTCATCGCAGTGAGCGCCACAACTGATCGCACTCCCACATCGAAGGTTCCACCGTGACAGAGAAGAAGATCGATAGCGTCCCCGAGAGGACGAATGCAAGGCCAGATCCGGCGCCGCTTGAGCGCGCTCCCCTCGCCTACGAAAACCAGGAATTCATCGATAGTCCCGAAGGGCGACTGATCCGCATCTCTGCCGAATATGCAGAGCCGCTGGCCCGTTTCCGTCGCGAAAAAATTCAGGATACCGTCGTCTTTTTCGGCTCGGCCCGCTTTCATGCACGCGACCAGATGACGCACAAATGGCAGGCGCTGGATGCATCCGCAACAGACGAGATGCGCAGCCAGGCGCAGTTCGCGCTGGAGATGTCGCGCTACTACGAAGACGCGCGCACGCTTGCGTATCGCCTGACGGAATGGGCGATGACCCTTAAGGTCCGACGCGAGCGTTTTGTTGTGACCTCAGGCGGAGGTCCCGGGATTATGGAAGCCGCGAATCGCGGTGCTCATGAAGCAGGCGGCAAGACGATTGGTCTCAACATCAAGCTTCCCTTTGAGCAGGCACCCAACCGGTACGTCACGCCGGCATTGAATTTCGAGTTCAGCTACTTCTTCATGCGTAAATTCTGGTTTGCCTATCTTGCGAAAGGTCTCGTCGTGTTTCCAGGCGGATTCGGCACACTCGATGAGATGTTCGAACTTCTCACCCTCGCGCAGACCGACAAACTCGCGAAGAAAATTGTCATCATTCTCTACGGGTCCGAATATTGGAACGCGATTCTTAACTTCGATGTACTGGTGGAGAAGGGTGCGATCTCACCGCAGGACCGCCATCTTTTTCGCATGGCCGACAGCGTCGACGACGCCTTCAGCATGCTGCAGTCTGACTTGACCGAGCATCATCTGGACACGGCCGGCCGCTTTTCAGATGACGATGAGCACTATGGTCCCGAGATCGCTCACACGCGCTGACTGTTCCTTCAAATTCGACACACTCGTGTCGGTCTGACCGAATCGCAGCGAGAGTGGAATGACCTGCATTTCTGTATACCCAGAGTACCTACCAGATAGTCCGAGGGTAGTACTTCGCTATCTGCTCATCCGCGGAGATGAGATAAGCGAGACCATTTGCCTTGGCATTCGCCACAATCATCCTGTCGAAAGGATCGCGCGTCCAGCTTTCATGCACTGCGATGTCCGCTACTTTAGGAAAAGATAAGTCGCACATGCGGACCGCGGTTTCATGTGCAAGCTTGAGCTGCACGTCGCGAGCGGGCAGTTTTGTGCGTCCTATTTCGTACAGATATTGCAATTCAATCAGCACCATCGGGGACATGAGCAGATCTGCTGTGCGCATAACCCACTGAGCCTCGCTACTGATGCGGTTCATTTTGTTCTGGGACAGCCAGGTGATGACGTTTGTGTCCAGATAAACGATCAAAGATCAGCCCAGTCCTTTTCCCATTCCGCTTCCATTTCCTGTTGGAGAGAGATCGCCGGTTCAACGTACTGTTCATTGATTAGGTTCATTGGAGTGAGGCGGTCAAGCCAATGCACCGGGTTCTCCTCCGGCACGACCTTCAGTCGCTTCCCTTTGTAGGTAAACGAAACGTCTTTGCCCTCGAGCGCCTCGCTGGCGAACTCGAAGATTTCCTTGCGAAAACGGGTGATGGTGGTATCCATCATTTAATTGTACAGCATGTACATGCTGAGGTGTACATGTTGTACACCTCAAGCGTTATTGGACCTGACCAACATAGACTCCGAATGGTTTCAATTCCACCTTAGCGAGTGAAGCTGGATCACTCATCCCAGGCGTCTTGACCAGCGTTTTGCCTTGCTTGCTGCCTCCATTCGACAAGTCAATCGTCTGCGTGTCCGCTGTAAAGTTGGTGGCGACGACGACCGTCGGACTGCCTGCCTGCTCCCGCTTCCAGGAAAGCACCTTGTCATTGCTGGTGTTAAGCATGGTCAGTGTGCCGTCATGCAGCGCGGGATTGTCGCGCCGCAGTTCGATCAGCATCTTGTACCAGTTCAGCAAGGACGTCGTGTCCTTCACCTCGTCGGCAACATTCACTGTCTTCACGCTCGCTGGAACTGGCAGCCAGGGATGATCGTTCGTGGTAAAACCTGCCTCCGGTGACGAGTTCCACTGCATGGGCGTCCGCTCGCCGTCTCGGCCTTTGTCCTTCGGCCAGCCGGTGCGCCCCACCGGATCTTTTACATCTTCCACGCGCGTGGGTGTCGTCGTCGTCATGCCAAGCTCTTCGCCGTAATACATCAGCGCGGTCGACTGCGACGTCAGCAGGATGGTGGCGACCACACGCGCAATATCGGTGTCGTGCGTGCCATCGCCGTAGCGGTTCAGGCTTCGCACATTGTCGTGGTTATCGAAGACGAATAGAGGCTGGTTGCCGTCGATGTTGTGCTCGGCGTCATTGATGCGCTGCCGCATGGTGTTCACGTCAAGCTTGTTCAGGAAGCCGACCTGCATGTCCATCGGCATGTGCAGTTCGTCGTGCTTCGCGCCGCCGTACCACTTGTCGAGCTCCTGCACATTCGGCAGATAGGTTTCGCCAATCAGGACGCGGTCGCCCGGAAATGAATCGCTCAGTTTGCGAAGGCGTCGCATGACATCGTGAACTTCGGGAAGATTTTCAGTCAGGGAGCCATCGATATTTGGATCACCATAGGGGTTCATACCTGGAAGGATTTTTTCGTCCTTCAGGCCCGGGTCTTCGAAAAGCGTCGGGATGGCGTCGAAGCGGAAGCCGGCGACGCCCTTCTTCAGCCAGAAACTGACGGTGCCGAACATGGCCTTCTCGACCTGCGGATTGCGCCAGTTCAGATCCGGCTGTTGAATGTAGAACTTGTGGTAATACCACTGCTTCGTCTTGTCCTGATATTCCCAGGCAGAGTGACCAAAGGCCGACTGCCAATTATTCGGAGGCAGGCCCGGCCCCTTGCCATCTCGCCAGATGTACCAGTCGCGCTTGGGGTTTGTCCGCGAGCTTTCCGACTGGATGAACCAGGGATGCTTGTCCGAAGTGTGGTTCATCACCATGTCAAGGATGATGCGGATGTTGCGTTTCTTCGCCTCTGCAACCAGGCGGTCGAAATCGGCCATGGTGCCATACTGCGGATCGATGGCTTCGTAGTCCGAGATGTCGTAACCAAAGTCGACCTGCGGCGAGGGGTACATCGGGGAAAGCCAGATGGCATCGACCCCAAGTGTCTTCAGATAGTCCAGCCGCTGCGTGATGCCATTCAGGTCGCCGATACCGTCGCCGTTCGAATCCTGAAAGCTGCGCGGATAAATCTCGTAGATCAACGCGTGCTTCCACCACGGATCGGCGGAAGTCAAAGCTGGTTTAGTCGATGCTGCGCTCCTCTGCGCGACGAGCGGACAAGTGCCAATACTGCCCAGGGCTGCCAGCACTGCCGTGGCGAGAATGATGTTTCGCTTGAAAATGTTCATGAGCTTTCCTGTCTGTCAGAGGATGAGATGCCACGGGCAAATGTGCCATCCTACGGAACCGCAGGCTACCACAAGAGCCAGCAGGCTGGCAGCACAGAAGTGCCCCGGTGGATTTGCCGGCTGCGATGGAAAGCGCATGGAATACTGTGGTTGCGTGGGCACAGTACAATAACGCAGCGCCGGGCATTCTGCCTGGCAGCCCCGTTAACCGGGGCGGAGAGCGGATGGAACGAGAGACCGAAAATCAGCTTCCGCGAATACAGGGTTCCCGGAACGGCAAACCACTGATAGTCGGCATTGGCGAACTGCTGTGGGACATGCTGCCGGACGGTCCGCAGCTCGGCGGCGCTGTGTCCAACTTTTGCGTAATGGCTTCAAGGCTGGGTGATCACGGTGTGATCGCGAGTCGCGTCGGTGACGACAAGCTGGGCCACGAGGCGTTTGCCCAGCTGGCCACCTTACCGGTAGATAGCAGCAAGATTCAGCTGGACACAAGTCATGTAACCAGTACTGTTACCGTTTCGCTGGCCGATGGTCAGCCGCGCTACATCATTCATGAGCCAGTCGCGTGGGACTTCCTTGAATTCACTCCTGACTGGCTCAAACTGGCGCAGACCGCAGACGCCGTCTGCTTTGGCACACTGGCGCAGCGCAATGCGAATGCGCAGCGGACGATCCAGGGTTTCCTGGCGGAAACGCGACCCGGCTGCATGCGGCTGCTGGATGTCAATCTGCGCGAGCCGTATTATTCTTCGCGCACACTGGAGACCTCCCTTGAATTCGCCACCGTTCTAAAGATGAATGATGGGGAAGTGCCGCAGGTGCTTGATCTGCTGAGTATGCCGCACACCAGGCAGACCACGCCGGAAGCTTTGGTGACGGGCGCGCGCTCGTTGATCGACGAATTTCAACTGGCCCTTGTCTGCATCACGATGGGCGGTAGCGGTAGTCTGCTGGTTGGTCCCTCGCAGGTGGATCGTCACCCCGGAGTCCCCTGCAGCGTGGTCGATACAGTCGGAGCAGGCGACACATTTACCGCGGCCTTCACGCATTACTATCTGAAAGGCGCGCCGCTCTCCGTGTTGAACGAGGCCGCTAATCAGTGGGGCGCATGGATGGCATCACAGCGCGGAGCCATGCCGAAACTCGATGACCAGACCCGCGACGCCATCGAGGCAGCGATTGCGCGCGTCGGCGGGTCCTCGCATGGCGGCCCGGGCATCAAAGCATGATGAACACTGGAGCCTATGCAGCTTAAAAGTAACGCAGTGCCTGAAGAGCGCCGCCGGCAGGGTCAGGCGCGCCGTAAAAAACTCGCCCGCCAGGGCCACGCCAATTGGAAGCCCGCGCACGATCGCGTTTCTCCCGTCAAGCTGATTGCGGCGTCGATGGTTGGACGCCTGACTCCGCTCGTCAAGCTGAAGTATGAGCGCATGATGATTTCGCCGTTCGGCTTCTTTCGGGGCGCGGTCCCGGTGATGGCTGCAGACTTGGCGAGCATGCCCCATACCGGCATTGTGAACCAGATCTGTGGCGACGCGCATGTGCGTAACCTGGGCGCCTATGCTGCGCCGGATGGTCGCGTTGTGTTCGACATCAACGACTTCGACGAGACCACGCGCGGACCCTTCGAATGGGATCTGAAACGGCTGGCCACGAGTCTTGTTCTTGCCGGCAGGGAAGCGGGCGCGAAGAACAACGCCTGTGAAGAAGCCGTCCTCTGCTGCATCTCGAGCTATCGCCGTCTGGTGCATCTGCTCGCCGATATTCCCGTGATTGAACTTGCGCATTACCAGGTGCACCGCATGCAGAAAGTGGCGCCGGTTTCTGAAGCCCTGCAGAAGGCGCAGATGCAGACGCCGCAGTCCACGATGGTTGAGCTGACGGAAACGGGCAAGGGCAAGTCGGAGGCAGTCAAGGACGGCAACGCGCGGCACTTCAAACATGAACCGCCTGTGCTGCGGCGAATCACAGGTGCGAAGGCGCAACAGGTACTTGCCGCGCTGCCTGGCTACGCGAAGGATTTGTTACCGGAGCGTCAGCATTTTCTGGCGCAGTATCGGCCTTGCGACGTCGGCTTCAAGGTCGTGGGAACAGGCAGTGTCGGCTTGCGGGACTATCTGGTCTACTTCGAAGGCAACGGTCTGGAAGACCCGCTTTTTCTGCAGATAAAGGAAGAAGTTGCGTCAGCCTATACGCCCTATTTTCCTGACAGGCTTGCGGCAAAACACCAGGGGCAGCGCGTCGCCGATGGCCAGCGCGCTATGCAGTACCAGTCCGATCCCTTTTTAGGATGGACGAAGATCGCAGGACGCGATTACCTGGTGCGTCAGCTCAACGATCACAAGGCCAACATTAATGTCGCTGAACTGAACGGCACTGCACTCAACGAATATGCGCAACTTTGCGGAGAGCTTCTCGCCCGCGGCCATGCACGATCCGGCGATGCGCAGATGCTGAGCGGCTATCTCGGGAAATCAGGAAAGTTCGACGAGGCTCTTTCGACGTTTGCGCGCGAATATGCCGACCAGACGGAAAGAGACTGGAGGCTGCTGGTTCGTTCCCGCAAGGGATCTGTGCGCAGCCGGAAGAAAACCGCGAGCCGCTGACAGGCGAGATTTGTCATCCTGAGCGAAGGAGCAGAACCGCATCTTCTTCGTCAGGGCAAGCGCGTCGGTCCAGCGCGAAGATGCGACAATAGAACCAGCAGCCTTGCTGCCTCTTACACATGCTTCAGCTGACTGCGGCCGGCAAACGCTATGGCCCCCGACTTCTTTTCGAAAACGCCAACTGGCTCGTAACCCCGGGCGAGAAAACTGCGCTCGTCGGCGCGAATGGCACCGGCAAATCGACCCTGCTGAAGGTCATGGCCGATCTGGAATCTCTCGACTACGGCACGCTCGACGGCGCCCGGAATACCTCTATCGGTTATCTGCCGCAGGACGGCCTTGCCCTGTCGGGTCGTAGCGTTTTCGAGGAGTGCCTCTCTGTTTTCGACCAACTGCGCGGCATGGAAACTGAACTCGAAACGCTCTCGACGAGCCTTGCGGAACTCGACCCTGAAAGCGCCGAGTATCAGTCGGCCGCAGCCCGTTTTTCGCATCTTGATTTGCATTTCCGCGCACACAACGGCTATGCACTGGATTCACAGGTAGGCGCAGTTCTCGATGGCCTCGGCTTCACCAAGACCGACTGGACGCGGCAGACGCAGGAGTTTTCCGGCGGCTGGCAGATGCGTATCGCCCTTGCGAAATTGCTGCTGGCGAAGCCAAGTCTGCTGCTGCTCGACGAGCCGACCAACCATCTCGACCTTGAAACGCGCAACTGGCTGGAGAACTATCTCCGCAGCTACCCGAACGGCTTCATTCTCATTTCGCATGACCGCTATTTTCTGGATGTGACGGTTAACAAGATCGTGGAAATCTGGAACAAGGGTCTGCATTTTTATTCCGGTAATTACGAGAAATACCTGCAGCAAAAAGGCGAGCGTCGCGCACAACTTGAGGCCGCATTCAAAAACCAGCGCGACCAGATCGGGCATCTTGAAACCTTCATCAATCGCTTTCGCGCGCAGGCCACCAAGGCCAAGCAGGTGCAGAGCCGCATCAAGGAACTGGAAAAGATCGTTCGCATTGAGATTCCTGAAGAAGAGCAGGCGATCCATTTCAAATTTCCGCAGCCGCCTGTCTCCGGCCGCACCGTGGTTGAGGTGCAGGGTCTTTCAAAAAGCTACGGCGTGAAGAAGGTTCTGGAAGACGTCAGTTTCACCATTGAGCGCGGCGATCGGATAGCGCTGGTGGGCGCAAACGGTGCTGGCAAATCCACCCTTGTGCGGATGCTGTCAGGCGAAGAGTCACCCACGGGCGGCGTGCTAAAGCTCGGCCACAATGTAAGTGTTGAGTATTTCGCGCAGGACCAGTACAAAGTGTTGAACCCCGAAGCCCGCATGCTCGATGACCTGAGCGGCACGGCTCCACGCATTGCCACGACAGAGCTGCGCAGCCTGCTCGGTTGCTTCCTGTTCTCCGGCGATGACGTCTTCAAGAAGCTTGGCGTGTTGTCGGGTGGCGAGCGCAATCGCTATGCCCTGGCGCGCATTCTCGTCAGTCCAGCCAATTTTCTGCTGCTGGACGAGCCGACGAACCACCTCGATCTCCGCGCGAAAGAAGTACTGCTCGAAGCAGTTCGCAACTTCACCGGCACGGTCGTCTTTGTCTCGCACGACCGTTACTTCATCGACGCGCTGGCGACCAAGGTACTTGAGGTCGAGTCCGGTCATGTGCACGTTTACCCCGGCAACTACGAGGATTACCTGCACCGCAAGGCGGGTGTTCTTGCTGCCCCGGTGATCGAAATACCTGCTCCCCGCAATGGCCATGCGCCTGTGACTGAAACCGTTTCCTCTAACGGTACTGCAGAGGCATCGCAGAAGACACGCAAGCTCAATCCGATCAAGTTGAAGCAGATGCGGGAGCGGCTGGTCTTCGTCGAGGAAGAGATTCCCAGGATCGAAGCCGCCCTCGCGCACACCGAAGGCGCCCTCGGAAGTTATGTGAGCGCCGATGAAACCCAGCGCCAGACCGTCCTGCTGGCTGACCTGCGCGAACAGCACGCGGCGCTGAATGAAGAGTGGGAAGATTTGATGATGCAACTGGAAGAGCAAACCAGCGTCTAACTACTCTGCTCATGTCGAAAAAGAAGAATAAGGAACAAGCGGAACTGGTCCAGCTGCGCAATTATCCCGCGCCCTGGAAGGGTGAACTGCTGCTGGTATGCACCAAGTGCACCAAAAAGCTGAAGAAGCACGACAGCCGTTTCGCCAACGTTCGCAAGTGGTTCAAGAAACGCGCGAAGCATGCCGAGGATGCTCCGACGATCCGCGTCATCGGTGTGAACTGTGTCAAGATGTGTCCAAAGGGTGGCGTCACGGTGGCGACGCAACAGCAGCTTGGACACGAGCCGGCGCAGGTTTCGATCGTCCGTTCTGAGGCGGACCTGGAAGCCCTCTATTCCAGCCTGTCCGGCCGTCCCGCAGCCTGATGAAACCGACCGCACAGGACAATGGCATACTGGAGACAATGTCTGCGCCCCTATGGAAACCGGAAAGCTGGTCTGCGCGCCTTGCTGAACTCGAAGCAGGCACGGGTGAGGTAAAGGAAGCACCATTACGCCGGGACGTACGTTCGCTCGGAATGCTGCTGGGCGAAGTGATTCGCGAGCAGACGGGTGAACGTCTCTACGGGCTCGAAGAATCCCTGCGGCAGATGGCGATCCGACGCCGCGAAGCCGACGGCGAGGGTCAGCACGCGGAAGCGCAGGCGCTCATGAACGAAGCCCTGGCGAGCGTGCATGCGCTTGACCTGGTCGACGCCTATCACCTGACGCGGGCTTTCGCTTTCTACTTTGACCTGATCAACCTGGCGGAGACGAATCATCGCAAACGCCGTCGGCAATCCGCACGGCTCCGCACCCACGATCCCAAAACCAGCGACGTCGCCCGCGGCACCATTCGCGGCGTGCTGCGTGCCATGCGGACGGCCGGCATTTCCGCCGAAGACGCTCTCGCGTTTCTCAAGCGCGTGCAGGTGATTCCAGTTTTCACTGCGCACCCGACCGAGGTCGCTCGTCGCTCGGTTTTGTACAAGCGCCGGCGCATCGCTCGTCTGCTGGAGGATCTGGACCGTATCCCCGTCCCGGATGAAGACCTGGTAAACCTTGAAGCTGCGCTCACTGCGGAGATCACTGCACTGTGGCAGACCGATGAAGTCCGCAGCCGCCGCCCGACGGTCGGTGATGAAGTCAAGATGGGTCTCGATACCTATCGGGCGTCCATCTTCGAGACGCTGCCGATTCTGTATGAAGAAGTGAGTGCCGCGCTTGCGGATGAATACGACATTCACCTGGATTTATCGAGCCTACCGCTGCTGCTGACTTTCGGTTCGTGGATCGGTGGCGACCGCGACGGCAATCCATTTGTAACGCCTCAGGTCACTCGCGATTCGATTGCCGGCGCACGCTCCTATCTGCTGGCCTACTACGGCGAGCAGGTGCAGCATGTGTTTGATCTGCTCACCAGTTCCGCACAGCAGACGCCTGTCAACGCCGCTTTGCAGCAGCGACTGGATACGTACAGCGGCCAACTCGGGGTCGCCGGCACTCCATCATTCGGCTCCAGTTATGAGTTCGAACAATACCGTCGCTTCATGCTGTGCGTTGCCGGCCGGCTTGCCGAAACGAGCGGGCAGCCCGGGCATCTGATCGGCCTGCGCTCCTACGAATCGTCTGACGAATTTCTGAATGACCTGCTGCTCGTGCGCAATAGCCTGCTGGAAAATCGCGGGCCGCGACTGGCGCAGGAGTTGCTCGATCCGCTGATCGTGCTGGTCCGCACATTTGTATTCCATCTACACACACTGGATATCCGCCAGCATGCCAAGCACCACGCCGCTGCGCTGGAAGAGGCGTCGGCATGGCGCTGCGATCCTGATCGCTCGAGTACCGCGGCGCCTCCGCTGACTACGCAGTCTGCTGATGTCATCGATACCTTCCGCGTCATCGCAGAGTTGAAGAAGTCTGCGCCTGAAGCGATCCGCCAGTATGTGATCAGTGGCGCTGGGTCTGCAGCCGATGTGCTGAATGTCATCTGGCTCGCGCGTCTTGGCGGCGTGCAGGTTGAAGCAAGTGAGAACGATCCCGGCCTTATGCCTGTCCCGCTCTTCGAATCAATTGAAGACCTGCAGGCAGCACCCGAGATCTGCCGCGAACTGTGGACTGCGCCCGGGTATAAGAAGCTCATCGAGAGCTGGCATCATCGGCAGGAAGTGATGCTGGGTTACTCCGACTCGAACAAAGATGGGGGCATGCTCACCAGCACCTGGGAGGTGTTTCGTGCGCATCGTGCTTTGCACGAAGTGGCGCGCGAATGCGGCGTGACCCTGCGGCTCTTCCATGGTCGCGGCGGCACTGTCGGACGTGGCGGCGGACCTACGCATCGGGCAATCTACGCGCAGCCATTCGGCGCATTCGAAGGTGAGATTCGTATCACGGAACAGGGCGAAGTCCTCAACTGGAAATACTCTGACTCGATCCTTGCTGAACGCAATCTTGAGCTGATGATTGCGGCTTCACTCGACGCACTGGCTCGTCCAAATCAGCACCTGGCCAATGGTCATTATGCAGGCATCCTGCTGCCGGAATGGGAAGCAGCATTTGATGAACTGTCGGCCACGTCCTACAAGTTTTACCGCGAGAGCATCCTTGATGATCCGGAGGTGCTGCAGTATTTCGAAGAAGGGACGCCCATGGCTGAGCTGGAGCATGCACGCATCGGCTCAAGGCCTTCACGGCGCGGCGGCAAGCGGGCGCTAGCAGACATGCGCGCCATCCCGTGGGTTTTTGGATGGATGCAGAGCCGCCACCTGGTTCCGGCATGGTTCGGCGTCGGGCATGCGTTCGAAAGCTACCTGAAGCGCCCTGATGGCTTGAAGATTTTGCAGCATATGCTGGCAGAGTTCCCGTTGTTTTTTGACATGCTGCGCAATGTCGAAATGGCATTGGCCAAGTCAGACTTCGGCATCGCCCGCCTCTATGCGTCCCTCGTGAAAGACGAGGGCCTTCGAGACCGTGTCTACAACAAGCTGCTGGAAGAATTCAAAAAAACGAAACAGACTCTGTTGCTGATCGCCGGACAGAAAGAACTGCTGGAGAAGAACCAGGTGCTGGCGCGCTCGATCCGCCTGAGAAATCCTTATGTGGATCCGATGAGCCTCATCCAGATCGACCTGTTGCGCCGCAAGCGCGCCGGCGATGAATCGGACGCAATCAACAGGGCACTTGCAGCGACCATCAATGGCATCTCCGCCGGGTTACGTAACACTGGATGATCTATACTTTGGTCGAGGCCCTGTGTGGACCATTCGGATGCCCCTGCCTCGATCGCCGAGTGTCGCATCGCAGCCCAGCGTCAACCCGGCCGCTCCGATCTGCAGGTCAACCTTGGCGTTGGGCTTCAACAGGCGGGTGATCTGCCTGGTGCGGTGCAGTGCTTCAAGAGGGCAATCGAGCTGGACCCCGCCTCCGGCGCAGCTTACAGCAATCTCGGCAGTCTCTTCGCCTCGTTGCGGGATTGGCAAAGCGCCCTGACTTTTCTGCGCGCGGCCGTCACCCTCGCCCCCGCAGCTGCGGAAATTCATAACAACCTCGGTGGCGTGTACTTTGAGCTTGGCCGCTTTGAAGATTCCAGGCAAAGCTACCGCCAAGCCATAGCTTCTGACCCTGTCAACGCCACTTACCTGAACAATCTTGGCAACGTCCTGCGCTTTACGGAAGAGTATGCGCAGGCAGAAGACTGTTTTCGCCGGGCACTGCAACGGCGACCGGAGTATGCCGAGGCGCACGTCAACCTGGGATTTGCCTGCTTCGTGCAAGGTCGCATGGATGAAGCAGAGACCCACAATCGCCGGGCCATCGAACTCAAGCCTGACTTCGCGCTGGCGCATTGCAACCTGGCGCAGATTCTGTTCAAGCGCGGAGCATTCGCAGAAGGCTGGCTGGAACATGAGTGGCGCTGGCAGTGGACTGATTTCCCGTCGCCCAAGCGAAACTTTTCCCAGCCGCAATGGTTTGGTCAAGAGATCACAGGCGACAGCATTTTTGTCCATGCAGAGCAGGGTTTCGGCGACACGATTCAATTCCTGCGCTATGTGCCGCTACTCGCGGCACGTGGTGCCCGCGTGGTTCTGGAAGTCCATCCCGAACTGATGCGCCTTGCGGCAACCGCCGGCGGGATCGCACATTTGATCGCGCGTGGCGACCCCATTCCTGACTGCGACTGGCATTGTCCCATGATGAGCCTGCCGTTGGCCTTCGCCACAGATCTCCAGACGATTCCAGCCGGCATCCCCTATCTGTTTCCGGATCTGCCGACGCCGCAGTGGATCGATACCAGCGATGGTGAAAGGCTGCGGGTCGGTGTTGTCTGGGCCGGAAGCAGGCAGAACCGGATTGACCGCACGCGCTCGCTTGCTCCTGAAGTTTTTTCAGCGATGCTTACGACCGAAGGTGCCAGCTTTTATTCTCTGCAGCAGGGCATGCCGACCGGGTCCTTAGAGGTTATCGGACAGCTTCCCGCTTCGGCGGATTTCATCGAGACCGCGGCAGCTATCATGGGTCTCGACCTTGTTGTCACCGTCGACACTTCCATCGCGCATCTAGCCGGTGCTCTCGGCAGACCGGTGTGGATCTTGCTGCCTTTTGTTGCTGACTGGCGATGGCTTGTCGGCCGCGCCGACAGTCCCTGGTATCCCACTGCCCGTTTATTCCGGCAACAGGCGGCGGGGGAATGGAATTCTGTGATCGATCGTGTTGCGACGGAGTTGAGGCGGCAGGTAATACTTGTTAGGTCCGCCTAAATTCCAGGCAGCGGGCGGTTGTGTTTGCACTATAGTGGACGCGAAGGGAATCGAATGAATCGCAGGAAGTTTGTAGGGCTGGCATCAGCCGCCGCCATCGCAGGAGCAGTGGGAACGGTCGAGATCTTTGCCGAAGCGCCGGCTCCCGTCAAGCCAATGGAACTGGGGCTGCTTATTGTTCCGTTCTCCGATCCGGAGAAGCATATCCGCACCGTGCGCGACCTCGGCTTCACCAATTGCTTTCTATCGCTCGATGACTACATCGGCAAATTTACGCCGGCAGTCGTGAGCCAGTACCGCGACCTCCTGGCAAAATATTCCATCACCGTCACGACCGTCGAAGTGGTCGGTCCGGGTGTGCGGCAGTGGGATTTTGTACACGGTCCGGCGACCATCGGCGTCGTTCCCACAGCGACGCGAGCGGCACGGATTGACGCACTCAAGCAGGTTTCTGACTTCGCCAAGCAACTTGGTGTCAACCAGGTGCAGACGCATTGCGGCTTCATCCCGGAGAACCCTGACGATTCGCTCTACGCAGGCACGGTCGAGGCCATCCGCGAAGTCGCGCGGCACTGCAATAACAATGGCCAGCTGTTCCTGATGGAGACCGGCCAGGAGACGCCCACGACCATGGCGCGTGCCATTCGCGATGTCGCCATGCCTAACATTGGCGTGGGCCTGGATACGGCGAACCTCATCCTTTATGGCAAGGCCAATCCGAGCGATGCGGTTGATATTCTCGGGCCGCACATCCGCAGTGTGCATGCGAAGGATGGACGGTGGCCGACTGATCCCAATGAGCTCGGCGAAGAAGTGCTCATCGGCAAAGGACTCGTCAATTTTCATGATGTCTTCCTCAAGTTGCACCGCCTGGGCTACAAAGGTGCGCTGACGATTGAGCGCGAGACGTCGGGTCCGCAGCAGGTCGAAGATGTTCGCCAGGAAAAGAATTATCTCGAGCGCATTCTGCGCGAAGTGACCGCCTAAACATCAAGAGAGAACGAGGCTCAATGAATCGTCGTGACTTTATCAAGGCCGGAACAGGCGCAGCTTCCGGCCTGCTTCTGCTCAAGTCGTCCACTGCTTTCGGCTACCAGGCCAACTCGGCGGTACGCATTGGATTGCTTGGCTGTGGCAATCGCGGCACATCAGTCGCGACTTCATTCACGCACAGCACCACCGCGCAGGTGGTTGCACTCGGCGACTTGTTTCCAGACCAGCTCGCCGCCGGCCGCAAGCACTTCGACGAGCTGAATACCGGTCTCGGCAAGTCGAACATCGACAGCAAGCTGCTCTTCCAGGGACCGCACGCATTTGAGAAGCTCGCCGCCTCGAAGGACATCGACCTGATTCAGATTTCGACGCCGCCCTTCTTCCACGTGCAGCATCTCGAAACGGCTGTTGCGTCGGGCAAGCACGTGTATTGCGAAAAGCCTGTCGGTGTCGACGTGGCGCAGACCCGTCATGCGCTCGAGATCGCCAAACGCATCAAGCCGACACAAAGCGTCGACGTCGGCTTCCAGTGCCGCAACGCTCCACCGATTGCGGCTGCTGCGGAACGGATCCATGGCGGCGCGCTCGGCAAAATCGCCAGCGTCGTCGCGAATTACAACGCCCCGGCCTCTGTTGAAAAAAAGCGCGAGGGCGAGTCCCCGGATGAGTATCGTCTGCGCAACTGGCTCTGGTTCCGCGCGCTTTCTGGAGACATCCTGGTCGAGCAGAACATCCACATCATCGATCTCTGCAACTGGCTGCTCGGCGCGCATCCGCTCAAAGCAACGGCTACCGGAGGCCGCAATATCCTGACGCATGCCGGTGACTGCTGGGACAATTACCAGGTCGACTTCACCTATCCGAACGACGTGCATCTGTCGTTCAACTCGACACAATTTGGCAGCGATGGCTCCTTCGACGCCGGCCTTCATCTCTACGGTGCGTCTGGTCTCGCCGACGTTGTGTACTCCGGCCAGGTGCAGATTACCGGCGCAAATGCCTGGTCCTGGAAAGATGCGGATACTCCAGCGGCCGCACCATCATCCGGTGTGGGCAAGTTCGCCGCGAACGGCAGCTTTTCTGACAACCTGGCCTTCGCCGATCGCGACAAGGAGCGGACGTTTATCGACAGCATTACCAGCAACAAGCCACATAACCAGATCGCTGCGGGCGTCGAGACTGCGCTCAGCTGCATGCTCGGGCGAATGGCCGGCTATCAGAAGCGCGAAGTGACGTGGGAAGAACTGCTGGCTCATGGCGAAACCTATGAGCTGGGCATGAACCTGAACCAGTTCGCGTAGCGGCGCGGGCCGCATACCCGCAACTCATCCGCGGATTATGAAGGGCGGCGCGCGCAGTGTTTATCAGGTAGCAGGAGCATCATTGACGGCCGCACGCCTTTGCGGCCCGGTGATAATCTCGGATCAGGTCCCGTTATGTTGCTCATCCTGCGCACGTCCTTCGCTATCGCACTCAGCCTTACCATCTCGTCTCTCGCAACGGCTGCGCCGCTGCCGGCGAGCAAAGTGCCTGCCCCGGCTGCAACAGCTGCCGAGCCCACATCCGACCCGCTTCCCGCGCTGTTCGCCGGATGGCAGCGGACCGCCGCGCCAGAAATCAGTACAGATCCTCAAGCGGCCGACGCGACCAACGTCCCGGTACTGAAGGAGTATGGCTTTCAGCAGCTCGCGACGGCTTCCTACACCAATGGCGACAACAAACTGACCCTGCGCGAGCTTCGCTTTGAAGACGCGACCGGTGCTTACGGTGCCTTCACGTTCTACCGCGTGCCGGGTACGTCGCCCGAACAGATTGGCCGGGAGGCCGCAGCCAACGGGAAGCGCGTCCTGTTCTGGCAGGGAGCCACGCTGGTGGACGCCACGTTCGACCACCTGACCGTCATGTCCGCCGCAGCACTGCGTGAGCTGGCTGGGCGCATCCCGGTTCCTTCGGGCGCGAAGAGCGTTCCGCCCTCACTGCCGGGTTACCTGCCGACGCAGGACCGCGAAGTTACATTCACGCGCTACGCCATCGGGCCGGAGGCATACACACGAGCCGGCGGCGTACTTCCGGCAGACCTAATTGATTTTGGCCGGGGTGCGGAAGTGCTCACCGGCACGTTCAATGAGAAAAACGGCGAAGGTCAGCTGACCCTGATCGAATACCCGACCCCGCAGATAGCCATCGACCGTGAGCGGGCCATTGCCAGCTTCCTGAAGGCCGGCAACCCCTCTGAGCACCCGGCAAATGGACAAACACCGCAGGCGCCTGCTGCCGGTCAGAAGTGGTCGCAGGCCCTGAATGACAGCAACTCCTCAGCCCTGGTGACGCGGCGCTCCGGACCGCTTGTCGCGGTCACCAGCGGGGGCTTTGACGACAAAGACGCCACTTCGCTTATCGACCGGGTGCACTACGAAGCATCGGTCAGCTGGAACAAGCCGCAGGCTATCTCGGAGCCGACCCGTGCAGCACGCCTGCTGGTTGGCGTCATCACGCTGTTCTTCATCCTTGGCGGCATCACGATTTTGCTCGGTATTTTCTTTGGCGGCGGCCGGCTTCTGGTCCGGAAGCTGCAAGGAAAACCGGCCTCGTCCGTCGATGAGGCTGAGTTCATCAAGCTCGATCTGAAGTGACTCACGATTGAACTGATAATGGTGCAGCCGCCCGTTCAAGTAGCAGATACTGCGCGGTTTTTAACCGTCAGTAGGCTCGTTTGATGAACATAAGGCGAAAGTCGGGCGGAAGAGGTCGCCCGGAATCGTATTTGGCAAACCTCCTGTTTAGAACGATTTAACACGGCTCGGATTTAGCCTTGACACCCCTTTTGGGCGCCCATAGTATGTCGCCAGAAAGTTCTGATGGCCTTGCCTCCGTTGGAACTATTCTCCCTAAAGAGAAAGCCGCCCTGTTGCCGGGCGGCTTTCTCGTTTGTGCAGTTTCGGGAGTTTTCGGGTCTCTTACCGGTTTAGCAGGGCTGAGCTCGGGAGTTGCGGATCGCTTTACGTCGACTCAAACCGCCGTTACAATCAGCACTGGAGACGCCGACGTAGCTCAGTTGGTAGAGCAGCTGATTCGTAATCAGCAGGTCGTCCGTTCAATCCGGATCGTCGGCTCCAATATCCTGTTACCTCGGATCATTCTCGAAACCACATTGCCAGGCTTTCTTCGGATTTCGAGCCTCCAGCGACCGCTTCCATCGCGTCTGAACTGCCGCTAACGGATCGAAACGCAGGGTACGTGCATTGTCAGCGAGGAAGTTAAGGGCTGCAACCCAGCCAATGCGCTTGTTTCCATCCATGAATCCGTGCTTTCGCGTCAAACCGTAGGCGTAGACCGCCACGCTGGTGTCGACGCATCCGGATGGCTGTGATTCTGAAGGTGCTGCGGCCTGGCAAGCGCTGACTGCATCAGTCCAGCGTCCCGGATGCCATCCAGACCGCCATGCTCAGCAATCAACCAGTCGTGGGTGGCCAGGATCGTAGCCCACGCCACCCAGCGCCACTCGGAGCTTCTGTTAGGTAGAGCAGATCGCCCTTCTCTGCCTTCAGGGTATTCATAACCTCCTTCGACAGGATTAACCCTGAAGAGGAGCCTGTGGTCGTCACTTTCAGTGCCGGCACGCCGAGCCACTTGCGTATGACAACGATGATATGTCCCTACCGGCCTCCAGGCTGATTCCATGAATATTCCTGATCCGTACCCAGTTATCCACCCTTTTTTTGCGGAAGCCGCTTGCGGCGACCAGCAACACTCCGCATAATCGCGCTAGTGAAGTGAAGCGTGGTTAAGCGGTACAACGGACGGTTTCAAAAAAGCGAGCACACTGTGACCCGGTACCCCCGTCAGGATGTGATTCGTATGCTTGGCCTTACGGCCAGGCAGTTGAGCGCCTGGGAACGCGCCGGGCTCGTCGTTCACAAGGATGAGTACGGGTTTGGCGACTTAGGCCACCTGCTCAAGCTTCGCGATCTCTGCGCGAGGCGTATCTCTGCCGCGCATATTCAAGCATCAGTCACAGCCATGCGTGCGGTTTCCGGTGTGAATGAACCGCTCCAGGAGACTGGTGCCGTTGTGAACGGTTCCCGCGTAGCCTTTCGGCATTTCGGCGGCGTAGTCGAGCCGATCGCACGCCAGTTCATCCTGGATTTCGATGGCTCGCTCCATGAAAAGCTCGCCGAGGTGGGTGACACGGCAGGCCGCCAGGCGGCTCGCGACAGTCACGTAGCGGGCATGTTCATGGAAGCTGTCCAGCTTGAAGAGGCGTTGAAGCTGGACGAGGCTTCGGCACTGTACGAGCGCGTACTTTCAATCGATCCGGAGCATGCCCCGTCCTGCATCAATCTTGGAACCATCTGCTACAACCAGCGCAAGTTTCTGCACGCGGAGCAACTCTATCGTCGTGCCACGGTCGCCGATCCGGCCTATGCGCTGGCCTACTTCGACCTTGGCAACGTACTGGATGAACTGCAGCGTCTGCCCGAGGCGATCGAGGCTTACCGGATTGCCATTCGCCTGGCACCAAAATATGCCGATGCTCACTACAATCTTGCCCTTGCCTACGAGCGGAGTGCAGAACGACGTCGCGCGTTGCGACACTGGACCAGCTATCTGAAACTGGACGCGAGTGGCCCGTGGGCGAAACATGCGCGCAGCCAGGTGAAGAAGACGCTCGATCGTGAAAAGCTGAAGATCGTCCATCGCGGCGTACGGAAGTCAGTCAAAATTCCTCGATTCCCGGTCCTTCTGTAGCCGCATCACCAAGGCAGAATCGGCGTACCATTTACGGCTGACGCGCCGGGGCGCTACACTCAGCAGTTCGCTGGATCGAGGTCTGTTCACAAATGTCAGAAGCTTTATTGTCCCCTCCCGCTGCCTTACCCCTTACCCATTTGTCAGACGACGAGAAGCTCTTCCAGGACACGATCCGGCAGTTTGCCCGCGAGACGATTCAGCCGCTGGTGCGGCAGATGGATGATGAGCAGCGTTTTGCCGATGGCCTGGTGCCGCAGTTGTTCGATCTCGGACTGATGGGAATCGAAGTGCCTGAGGAATTCGGCGGCGCGGGCGGTACGTTCTTCCAGGCAATTCTTGCAGTCGAAGAAATTTCAGCAGTCGATCCTTCGGTTGGCGTTCTGGTCGATGTACAAAATACTCTCTGCGTGAATGCATTGAAGCGATGGGCGACTGCCGAGCAGAAGAAGCGTTTCCTGCCAAGGCTCGCGACAGACACGGTCTGTTCGTATGCGCTGAGCGAGGCCAGTTCCGGCTCGGATGCCTTCGCGCTGCAAACACGGGCAGAGAAGCGTGGCGACGACTTTGCCCTCACCGGCCGCAAATTATGGATCACCAACTCCATCGAATCGAACCTGTTCATCGTCTTCGCGACAGTCGATCGGGCGGCGGGGTACAAAGGCATCACGGCCTTCCTCGTGGAGAAAGGTATGCCCGGCTTCACCATCGGTAAGAAGGAAGACAAACTCGGCATCCGCGCTTCGTCTACCTGTGAATTGATTCTGGAAGATGTCGTTGTGCCGGCGGCGAATGTTCTCGGCGAGATCGGCAAGGGCTACAAGATCGCGATCGAGACGCTGAACGAAGGGCGCATCGGCATTGCCGCGCAGATGCTGGGCCTAGCGCAAGGTGCGTGGACGCATGCCGCGAAGTATGCGCTGGAGCGTGTGCAGTTCGGTAAGCCAATCGCGGTGTTCCAGGGCGTGCAGTTCCGCCTGGCCGAGATGGCGACCGAGATCGAAGCGACGCGGCTGATGGTCTACAACAGTGCGCGGCTCAAGGACGCCGGCATGCCCTTCGTTAAGGAAGCGGCGATGGCCAAGTATTTTGCGTCGCAGGTGGCGGAGCGGACGGCGAGCCAGGCAGTCGAGATCTTCGGCGGTTACGGATTCGTGAAGGACTATCCCGTCGAGAAACTGTACCGCGATGCGAAGATCGGCAAGATCTATGAGGGCACGTCGAACATGCAGCTGGCGACGATCGGCAAGATGGTCTTGAACGATCTGCAATAGTTGGTTTAACCCCGGTACCGCGACTGACTGTGCATCCGTTCCAATCAGTCGCGCCGGCATCACCGCCTTCTGCAATCAACCGATCGTGAGCGCTAGCTTCCCGCCTTGATACTCGTAGCCTTGTTATTCTCAAACGTCACACTGGCGGTTTTTTCGCTATGTTCGCCGTAGGTGAAGTTCACTGTCCGGTTGCCGTAGTTGGAGGAGCCGGAGTTCTGGATCTGGCCCAGCGACATGGTGCTCTGCATTTCATTCATGCCCGGAATCACCTGGTGGGCACCGATGGCTTTCCAGATCGGCGCGGGCCAGAAGCTGTAAAGTTTGTGCGGGTCGTCGTAGTAGAGCAGGTCGTCGAAGTAATATTTCGATTCGCCGGCGCCGGCGATCGGGCCGCCGATCGTGCCCATCGGCATGGCGAATTCTCCTGATCTGCCGGGCTCGCTGAAGATGACGAAGACATTCTTGTCGCCGCGGCCTATGCGGCTGTTGAAGCTGGCCGGGGCAGCTTGTTCGACGATTGACTTCACATCGAGTTCCTGTGCACCGGGCAACACGCCGACCTGGTGTGCGAAATCGATGTGCTTTGCGGTGTAGGGGTAATACTCCACCTGGTAGCCGGCCTGCAGCCAGACAGGTTTGCCGACAAGGACGTTCGCGGACTTGACGCTGTCGATGAAAAGCTTCTTTGTAATGACTGTCTGATCTTGAGTGAGCTTGGGCTTCTCATGGACGCCGGGAACCTTCACTGGCTCATTCCGGACCTGCTCGACATGCCAGGCGTAGAAGGCGGCGATGAGCAGGACGGGCAAAGTCATAAGGCCGATGATCTGCCAGGGTTTCATGCGAGAGTTGGTCCTCCTGAAGTGGATATCTTACCGACTGTAGATGCACTGTTCCTGCGTTGCCGTGAAATTTACCGGGGAGGTATCAGTCGACCGGCTCCTGTTCCGCCTGCAATATTTCCGCGGGAAGCAGCGAGTCTGCGGTAAGGCGATCGGCGTTGCGTAGCGCGGAAAAAAACCAGGCCCACAGGCCGGTGACCATCAGCGAGCCAATGCCGCCGTAGATTACGGCACGGACAGGGCCGAGCCACTGCGCGGTGACGCCGCTTTCGAACTCGCCGAATTCATTTGACGCGCCGAGGAACAGCGAGTTGACGGCGCTGACGCGGCCGCGCATTTCAGGCGGCGTCGCCAATTGCAGCAGTGAACTGCGGATCACGACACTCACCATGTCCGAGGCGCCAATAATCACCAGTGCAATCAGTGACAGCAGCAGGTTGCGTGAAAGCCCGAACAGTACCGTCGCGGCGCCAAAGATGGCCACACAGGTGAACATGCGCATACCGGCATGACGCCTGGTTGGGTGGAACGACAGCCAGACCGAAACGGTCATCGCGCCAACGGCTGGAGCGGCGCGCAGTAGTCCCAGGCCGCGCGGACCCGTGTGCAGAATATCGCTCGCGAAAATGGGCATGAGTGCGACAGCGCCGCCGAGCAGTACGACGAAAAGATCGAGCGAGATGGAGCCGAGCAGCAGCTTTGCTCTCCACACATAATGGAAGCCGGCGAGAATTGTATCAATGGATGTCGCTTTATGCTCGGTGCGGCCGGGCCGGATGCTCAACTGGCCAATCAGGATCAGGAAGCCGGCCAGCGTCAGCAGAGTGAAGAGAAAAACGACCGGTGCGCCGGCGAGGCTGCCTAGACCAAACATCGCCAGGGGCAGCGTGAAGAGCAATCCGCCGATCGCCGGGCCGGCGATATTGGCGAACTGAAACACAGTCGCTCCCCATGTGACGGCATTGACGAAATGTTCCTGCGGGACAAGTTGCGGAACCATCGCGGTGCTTGCCGGACCGCTGAAGGAGCGGCCGCTGCCAATGAGGAAAAGCATGATGTAGATCGGAAGGATGTGATGAACGCCGGCGTACGCAAACCAGAAAAGTGTGGCCGTACAGAACATCTGTATGGCGTAGCAGATCAGGATGATGCGGCGGCGGTCGAACCGATCGGCCACATGGCCGCTGGGCAGAATGAAAAGCAGTCCGGGGAGAAAAAGCGCCAGGCCGGTGTAGCCGAGGTCGAGAGCGCTATGGGTGATCTGGTAGACCTGCCAGGCAACGGCAACGGATTGCGCCTCTGCGCCCATGATGACAAGGGCCCGTGCTGATTGGTAGAGCCGGAAATCGCGAAACGCGAATGCTGCTGCTCCGACGCTTCGGGGACCATCACTCATACGTCTCCAAGGGTATAACGGGCGGACAATCGGTGCAGGGCCGGTCGGATGCGTGCGCATCAAAGACCGAATTCCTCCGAGGGAGTCCCGGACCTATCCCAGCGTTAAGATGAAGGCTTGCCGGATTCTCACCAACCTCTTCCGCCGCCTGAATCAAGCCTTTCCGAGGCGTTGGATGTTCTCGCCGCGGAGGCGCCGGCGGCAGAGCTGGCAAGTGTCACAGAACTTCCAGGCAAGTTCAACCTGCGCCGACGCTTTCCTACGCTCGGTTCGCCGCGTGCAATTGCAGCTGTCTTTCTATGCGGCGTCTTCGCGTTCATCGACCTATACGCCACGCAGCCGCTTCTGCCATTGTTCGCGCGGCTGTTTCATGCTTCGAAGGCGCAGGTCGGGCTGACTGTAAGTGCATCGACGCTTGGCGTGGCTATAGCAGCACCTTTGCTCGGCATCTTTGCAGAGAGGGTGAGCCGGAAGCGTGTCATAGTCGCTTCACTCTTCGCAGTTGTCGTGCCGACAGTACTTGCAGCCACGGCCCACAGCCTGCAGGCGCTGGTGTTCTGGAGGTTTGTGCAGGGAATCCTTATTCCCGGCATCTTCGTCATCACCATCACATACATCACGGAAGAGTGGGGTGCGGATTCAGTCGCGCTGGTGATGAGCCTGTATGTGAGCGGGACGGCGCTTGGCGGATTTCTTGGGCGGCTGATCACCGGGATCGTGACGGCGCATTTCGCCTGGCCATACGCATTCGCTGTCATCGGTGGCGTTACCCTGGTGGGCGCGGTAGTCGTCTCACGCTGGCTGCCACACGAACGAAGAAGCGTTGTGCCCGCGCTTGATGGCAGGGCTGGATCGCCATTGCGTCCAATCCTCGCGCATTTGCGCAATCCCAGGGTGCTCGCCACCTGCTGGGCCGGCTTCAACGTATTGTTTTCGCTGGTCGGCCTGTTTACTTACGTGACGTTCTACCTGGTAGCTCCGCCATTTGGTCTGTCCATCCAGACGCTGAGTTATCTTTTTGTCGTTTACCTTGTTGGACTACTCGTCACACCTGCTGCCGGCCTGTGGCTGCCGCGCATTGGCCTGCGCAGCGGCATGGTGAGCGCGAACATACTGTCGTTCACGGGTGCGCTGCTTACGCTGTCGCACCTGCTGCCACTCGTGATCCTTGGCCTGGCGATGGCCTGTACCGGCGTTTTCATTTCTCAGGCCTGCGCCACCAGCTACCTGCGCGAAGCCTCGCCAGTTGGCGGACGGGCCGCTGCCATCGGGCTCTATGTCTGTTGCTATTACATTGGCGGGACAGTCGGCGGCGTAGTGCCAAGCTTTGCCTGGGCGCACGGCGGCTGGCCTGCCTGTGTGCTGCTGATTGGGACGGTTCAGTGGGTGACGATTGTGGTCGCGCTCATCGGATGGCGGCCATCCAGGCTGGCGCCTGCGATCTGATTATTTGCCGTGCAGGAAGCTTTTGTATTGCGTGTCGACAATGCCCAGGTTGCGCGCCAGCCCCAGCTTGGCTTCGTTGAATTTCAGCGTGTCTTCCACCAGCTGCGTCTGCGCGGATGCAAGCGTGGCCTGTGATTGCACGACCGGGAGGTTGTCCGTGGTGCCCGCACTGAACTGGTCGTTACTCTGCTCCAGTTCTTTAGTCGCGAGCTCGACATTGCTCCGCGCTACCTTCACCAGCTCGACGGCCGTCTGCACATCGAGAAGGCTGTCGCGGAGCTGCTGATCAATCTGTTCTTTGAGATTGTTGAAGCGCATCGAGAGCTGACGCAGAGTGGTGTCGGCCACTTTCTCATCACCGCGAAAGCGCGCCTCTTTAAAGATCGGAATACTGAGTGTGCCGACTGCGTCAAATGTGCCGTGATACAGGCCGTGTGTCTGGCCGGTCACGCCATAGTTGCCGTCGAAGGACAGCGTGGGGAAGCGTTCATAGTGCGCTGCCTTCAGGTTCAGCCGCGCTGCCTCGATCTGCTGCTGCATCGACTGGTAGTCCTGCCGGCTCTGGTAAGCCTGCTGGCGCGCCTGGTCGGGCGTGATCGTATCCAGGTCGGAGTAGGGGGCGGCATCGGTCAGAGCAACCTTTTGGTCGATGGGCAGGCCGATACGCCGCTTCAGCGCAACCAGCGACTTGTCATACTGATTCTGTGCGGAGATGACCTGTTGCTGCTGCTGCTGGTACTGCACCCGCGCGCGCAGCTCGTCGATGCGGGCAACGGTGCCGGCTTCGTGCTCAGCCACCACCTGCTTCAGCATCACTTCGTCCGCGCGCAGGGTCGCCGTCTGTGCATCGATTTCCGCTGCGTAGGCCAGCGATTGCAGGTAGGCATTGCCGACATTGAGCACCACAAGTCCGCGCGACGACTGGGTGTTGTAGTAAGCGGCCTTTGCCTGCACCTTGGAAGCCTTGTAGCGCGTAAAGTCTTCGAGACTGAAAAGCGTCTCGTTGTAGGTCGCCTGTGCCTGCGTCACGTCGACGCGGACAATCAGGTTGATAGGCGTACTTCCGGTCTGGGGCAACAGGCCCGCCAGTGTGGGGAGAAAGGCCGGCGTAAAGCCCTCGGTCGCGAGATTGAACTGGTATACACCTGTCGAACCCTGGGCCTTGATAACGGGCAGCAACGGATCGAGGGCTTCCAGCGTCTGCGCCTGCGCGGCCCGCTCCTGTGCTCGGACGTCGGTCAGCGCATAGTTCGTCTTGATGCCGCGGGCGATGGCGTCGTCCAGGGACAATTGCAGCACTTCATCAGTAGCGTGACCGTCTACGATGCTGCCGCTGTATGGATCGGCCGCTGAACGCGCGGCACTCTGCAGGTCGATGGACGCAGGCTGGGTTGGAGGCTGGGTCGTCTGCGCGCTGGTCGCTGAGGCAGTTGACGTGACGTCAGTCGATTGCGCAGGCATCGCCGCAGCTGTTGAATCCATCTGCGCGTAGAGCGACCTGGTGAGAAGGAACGCCAGCAAAACCGGCGCTGCCAGGCAAACATGGGCGGTCCAGCGCCATGCATTCTGCTGCCGGATCTTGTTGTTCACGTTCGCGTTACCTTCCTCAAGAGCGTCGCCAGGCAGATTGCGCCGTGCATCTCGTTAGATCAGCAATCGTTCAGATGGTTGCCAAAGTTTTTTGTGCAGGTCTGGGCGGATATTACCTCGCCCTTCCCATGGGAAGGTAGGCCATTGCGGCCTCTATAGAAGCAGTATGTGCTAAAAGCTGTCCAAAACGGGCCTGCTGAACGTGTGAGCGGGCGAAGTTCAATCCTTGAGGAAGTTTATTACGCTTGTGAACTCAGTCGATATCCAAAAGCAACAACGCAGGGGCCAGCCACATCGTACCTGTTATGAAATATGCGGGCAAACACGACCCGCGATCTGCAAATGGCCGTTAAACATTGGACAAATTTGTAGTGTTTGTAACCTGAAGTGAGTGAAATTATGAAGAGTTCAGCTCCAATCCGTCTACTCCTCGTAAGCCCCCGGCGCAGCCGCAGGGAGGCCGTTCGACATTGCGTCGAATCCATCGGGGGCTTCACCATAGCTGAATCGAGTAGTGTTGACCGTCTGGCGCGCGACGTGAAATCTACCGATGCACAGGTCGTCCTGCTGATTCAGCCTGAGATGCATGAATTACTCTCGGATTACCTGGCCGTCACCGATGGTCCCTGGCGGGTACCAGTGATCGCTATCGGCCGTAAAGGGTCTAAGCCAGTGAGTGACCGCATCACATTGGGTGGCGTAGCGGGATATCTGCCTATTCAGGATCTGCAGGAACTTCCTGCTCTCGTACAGAGGGTACTTGCGCGCGGACCACAGGCGCGATCCGTCGGTGGCATCAAGCTTTCGACAGATTCCCTGCGCGAGAGTCAGAAGCTCATCTCAATCGGTCGGCTGACAGCGGAAATTGCGCACGAGATTAACAACCCACTGGAGTCAGTAGGGAACTTTCTCTACCTTGCGCAGGCTGAGTCCGGTCTTAGTGAACGCGCGACCGAGTATCTGCGCAGCGCCGAGCGGGAACTAGGCCGGGTGGTCCAGATCAGCAAGCAGACACTTTCTTTCAATCGTGAAAGCGACCGTCCAATGGCCATTCGGATGGCGGATTTGATGGAAGAGGTCGTCGAACTGTACAGCCGCCGGATAACCGGCAAGAGCATCGACCTGGTGCGCGAATACGGCGAGATTGATGGCATGAGTGCATTGCCGGGTGAAATACGCCAGGTGTTGTCGAATCTTGTAACCAATGCGATCGAGGCTTCCGCGCGCGGAGGTAAATTGCGTCTTCGTATCCGCAACGGCCACAAGTTTATCGGTGACACGCGTGTTCATGGCCTGCGGCTCTCCGTTGCAGATACTGGCTCGGGCATTCCTGCGGATGCGCGGAAACGTCTCGGCGAATTGTTCTTCACCACCAAGGGGCAGGCTGGAACGGGATTGGGCCTGTGGGTGACGCGATCCATCGTCAGGCGCTATGGCGGGACCATGTGTCTCAAGTCCTGTACCGGCAATGTTCATGGCACGGTGTTCCATATATTTCTGCCTTTCGAAAGGCCGGCTCCGCTGCGCCGCTCGAGCAAGGTCGTCAATGGCTCGCCCTTCGATCCCGCCCCGAGGCGGGCCAACCTGCGACAGATCTCCGATCATCCTTCGCATTTTGAGAACAAGGCCGGGATGCGCAATGCATCGCTGGACGGTGAATCCGCAGACGAACGGGACGAGCAGCTTCACGGGTGAGTGAACTCTTTCCCGACCTGCTGGGTCGAAGGTCATACGCTCAACGTTTAAAATAGGGAATGACCCCCTTTAAAGTCATTCACACAGTCTGCTCCCACGATTGCCCCGATTCATGCGCTGTCCTCGTCACTGTGGATGAAGCCGGCCTCGCGGTGAAAGTGGAAGGCGATGCTGCGCATCCCGTTACCAGAGGATTTCTCTGCGGCAAAGTCGCGAAGTACCTGGACCGTGTCTACTCTCCCGACCGCCTGCAGTTTCCGATGCGTCGCAAGCCAGATGTTCCGAAGGGGTCACTTGCGCAGGGCCGCGAGATGGCCGCATTCGAGCGCATCAGTTGGGATGAGGCACTCGATAGCATCGCGACCCGCCTGGGGCATATTCGCGATACGCATGGCCCTGAATCGATCCTCCCCTACTCTTATGCGGGCACCATCGGCACACTTGGCTATGGATCGATGGACCGTCGGTTCTTCCATCGGCTCGGCGCTTCGCAGCTGGACCGAACCATCTGCGCAACCGCCGGCGGCGACGCATTCCTGACTGTCTACGGCAGGAAGCTTGCCACCGATACAGAAGACTTTCATCGCGCCCGGCTGATTATTGCCTGGGGTGCGAACGTGCATGGCAACAATGTGCACCTGTGGCCGCAGATTGAAGAAGCGCGGCGCAGTGACGCACGCCTGGTCGTGATCGACCCCTACCGCACACGAACGGCAAAAGTAGCGGACTGGCATATTGCGATTCGTCCGGGCACGGATACCGCGCTCGCGCTCGGCATGATGCAGGTGATGTTCGCCGAAAACCTTCAGAACGACGCCTATATCGCCGCGCATACGCATGGCTTCGAGGCGCTCAGGACACGTGCCGCCGGTTACCCGCCTGAGCGTGTCGCTGCCATCACCGGCATTGCGGCCGAAGATGTTGTCCAGCTCTCCCGCGAGTATGCAACGACTACGCCGGCTGTGATCCGGATGAACTACGGTGTGCAGCGCTCGCAGAATGGCGGGACCGCGGCGCGCGCCATCGCCATGTTGCCGGCGCTTACCGGCGCGTGGCTGCATCGCGGCGGCGGGATGCAGTTGTCGACCAGCGGCGCCTTTAACTTCGACGGCCATGCGCTGGAGCGTCCTGACCTGATGAAGGCAAGTCCGCTGGGCCGTGCCGCGCGCGTAGTCAACATGTCGCAGCTTGGAGCGGCACTGACTACGCTTGGTGTCGCAGGGGACAGAAACAATCCGCGCGTGCATGCACTGTTCGTCTATAACTCCAATCCGGCTGCGATTGCGCCGAATCAGAATGCCGTGCTGGCCGGCATGAAGCGTCCTGACCTGTTCACCGTAGTGCACGAACAATTTTTCACCGATACGGCGGATTATGCGGACATCCTGCTCCCCGCGACCAGCTTTCTCGAGCACACCGACATGCAGGGCGCGTACGGCCATTACTACGTCCAGCTCTCCGAGCAGGCGATTGCGCCGGTGGGGGAGTCGCGCTCGAATGTATGGCTTTTCGGACAGCTGGCGCAGCGGATGGGCTTCCCCGAAGATTGCTTCCGTGACACGCCGGAGCAGATGATCGAGCAGGCACTGAACACGGCAGACGATCCGGCCCATCCCCAGATGAAGGGCATCACGCTCGACGCTCTGCGCGAACATAAGAGTATCCGGCTGAAGCTTGGCGACGGCGAAGGTTTTCTGCCCTTTTCCGACGGCGTATTCCCGACCATTTCCGGCAAGATCGAACTGTATTCAGAGTCGCTCGCCGCGCAGGGGCTCGATCCTCTGCCCGCCTTTGTACCCGGAACCGAATCGCGCCACTCGGAGTAACCAGAAGGCCGCGCGGTGTATCCACTCGAGTTCCTGCCGCGCAAGGCTGACAATTACATGAATTCGACCTTCGCGAATCTTCCATGGCACCAGCGCATGGAGGCATCTACCGCCGGCGCACTTGAAATGCATACCGACGATGCGCAGATGAGGGGAATTGCCACCGGCGACCTGATCGAGGTCGTGAATGATCGCGGGGCAATGCAGCTCCGGGCGATGGTCGGCAATTCGGTGCCGCCGGGGGTGGTTGCAGGGCGTCTCTCGTGGAACAAGCTTTCCGGCGGAGGCAATGTGAATGCGCTGACTTCGGAGGCGCTGACCGACATTGGCCGCGGCGCGACGTTCTACTCGACCCTGGTGGAAGTGCGGCGGGTGAAGGCTGGCAGGACTGGTGCGACCCGGGACGGCTCCGAAAATCATGCGGGCGAACCGTCGGAGACGGCAGAAACGTATGGTGTCCGGTAGACTGCATGTGGGTACTGCTCGTTTTGCAGGGTTGATTCAGGGAGAACAGCGTGCCGTACGAAGCAGGATTCCAGTGCGCAGGGTGTGGCGAGTGGAATGAGACCGCTGTCGATGAATCTGCAGGCGGCAAACAACAGTATGTGGAAGATTGCCAGGTGTGCTGCAAGCCCAACGTGCTCGATATTCGCTGGGAGCAGGGCGACGGCGCATACAGTATCCGGGCGGAGCTGGAAAGCTGAAGCTTCGCACAAAAAAGTGGTGGCAAGGGAACCGGCTGCTGCGGGAGCGGGAGTTGGGGAGTGGGTGCTCTGTCACATATAATCGCTCTTTCCACCAGAGTGTCCGATTTTTCGTTGCAGTGAGGGTGTGCTTATCTTTTCCGTAAATCCCTGGAGCCTCGGCTCCCAGAGCAAGCAGCATGAATTAGTACGCCCGTATTGGCAACGAGTGTTCAGATACGTAGCGATGTTCCTCCTGTGCTGCTGCGCCCTGCAGGCCTTTGCGCAGGAGGCGGCAGACACGATTTCCGAAATCCGCGTCATCGGCAATCGCAAGATCCCGAAGGACACTGTCCTCGCCCGGGTATTCACCCACATCGGCGACAAGTACGATCCGGCAGATGTAGAAAGAGGCTTCAACTCTCTCTGGAACTCCGGCTACTTTGAAGATGTCCGCATTGAGCGGGAAGATACGCCCAAGGGCATCATCCTTGACATCTTCGTGCGTGAAAAGCCCACTATCCGGGAGATCAACTATAAGGGCCTGAGTTCTGTCTCCACGTCTGACGTGCTCGACCGCTTCAAGAAGGAAAAGGTTGGCCTCACGGTCGAGAGCCAGTATGATCCGACCCGCGTAGCCCGAGCCGAAACTGTCCTGCGGGAGCTGCTCTCCGAGCACGGCCACCAGTTCGCCAAGATCACGGAGAACGTCAAGACCATTCCGCCGGCATCCGTGCAGATTGATTTCAACGTCAAGGAAGGCCCGACGGTAAAGGTGGGCAGGATCACCTTTACCGGCAACGACAATGTGCCCGCCCGCAACCTGAAAGCGGCGATGCGTAACCTGAAGCCGATCGGCATTCCGCACTCCATCTTCCTTGAAGACCTGTTCGCGAAGACCTACGACGCGAGGAAGCTTGAAGAGGACGCAGACCGCGTCCGCGTGGCCCTGCAGGATAAAGGCTACTTCCGCGCCGTGGTCGGCGAGCCGGCTACCCGCATTCATAACGAAAACGGCCTGTCGCTCTTCACCTTCCGGCCCAAGACCGGCAAGCGCATCGATATCCGTCTCCCGATTGAAGAAGGCGAGCGTTACAAGCTGGGCGGCATCACCTTTACCGGCAACAAGGCTGTCACGAACGTTAAGGCGTTGCGTGCACAGTTCGCCATGAAGGATGGCGACTACTTCAACTACACGGCCACCACCAAGGGTCTGCAGAACCTGCAGAAAGCCTACGGCCACCTGGGCTACATCAACTTCACTGCCGTACCGACGCCCCGTGTCGACCAGGCCAAGAAGCTGGTGTTCCTGGACGTCGACATCGATGAAGGCAAACCCTTCAAAGTCGCCCGTATCGAGTTCACCGGCAATACCGTTACCCGTGACCGCGTCATCCGTCGTGAACTGCTGCTTGAAGAAGGATCGGTCTATGACTCGACGGCATGGGAGACCAGCCTGCTCCGTCTGAACCAGCTCGACTATTTCGACCCGTTGAAGGTCGAGCAGGATTCGACAACCACGCAGGATCCAGACAACGGCACTGTCTCGCTGCTGTTGAAAGTCCATGAGAAGGGCAAGAATGCTATCGGCCTAAACGGCGGCGTCAGCGGCCTTTCCGGATCGTTCCTCGGCCTCAACTATCAGACCAACAACTTCCTGGGCCTCGGCGAAACGCTGAGCGTTCAGGCGAACATCGGCAACCTGTCGCGCACTCTGACCTTCGGCTTCACGGAACCCTATCTCCGCAACAAGCCGCTGACACTCGGCTTCCAGGTCTTCTCGCGAAAGACTGACTTCAACTCATCGAAGAGCTACCAGATTGCGACGGGCGGCGGTAACCTGCCGGCCTCCCAGCAGGCCCTGGTCCAGAACTACAACCAGGACACCACGGGCACGACAGTTTCCATCAGCTATCCGCTGCGTCGGCATGCGTTCCAGCGGATCGGCGCAACCTACAGCTTTGACGATGCCTCGGTAAAGACGTTCAGCCCGGCCTCGCAAAACCTGTTCCAGACGCTCTCGTTCCGCAGCGGCATCCAGGGTCAGAACGCCCTCGAGGGTATCTATACCAGTGCTCTTTCACTGAGCTACGAGTACAACAAGATCGGCAACCCTTACCGTCCGCGCGATGGGGCATCGTTGTCGGCAGCACTCGAGATCGCCGGACTTGGCGGTAACGTTCGCTTCTTCCGCCCGGTCGTCGTCTACAAACGCTTCATGCCGATGAAGGGCTTCCGTCCTAATAAAGAAGGCCGGAACGTCTTCGGTTATCGCTTCCAGCTGTCGTATGTGCAGGGCTTCGATGGCGATGTGGCGCCGCCGTTCAACCGCTTCTTTGCGGGTGGTGAAGCTGATCTGCGCGGCTTCGATATCCGTGCCGCAACGCCCTACGCCTTCATCCCGACGCGGGTACCCTTCCAGCTTACGAACCCCGACGGCAGCGGCGTGCCGCGCGACCCGACAAATACGTCCCTGGGCAACATCACGGTACCGCTGCCGGTCTATGGCATCGTCTCCGTGGGTGGCGATACCAGCTTCGTCAACAACCTGGAGTACCGCATCCCGGTTGCCGGGCCGATCGACTTCCACATCTTCAACGACTTCGGCATCAACATCGCAGCCCGCAAATCGCAGTTGCGTGAGAGTCCCGAAGGTGCAGATTCTCTGAATTCGCCGCTCTATGGCTGCCCGGATTATGTCAACGGCGCCTGCATCGGGGGCGTCCAGGTGCACTTCGATACGCGGATCCGGCCGATCTATGGCACGAACCTCGTCCCACGCGACTCAATCGGCGCAGAAATCGGCGGTATGCTGCCCATCATCCACGCCCCGGTCCGTCTCTACTATGCGTATAACCCATTGAAGCTGGCGACCACGTTCCAGGGTCAGAACCTGATCACCCGCGGCATGTTCCCGGCTGGCGGCGCAGGCGACTACAGCTACCAGCAGGCAGAGCAGTTTTATGGTTCGAGTTACCAGTTGCGCGAACCGACCAAGACGTTCCGGTTATCCGTCAGCACAACGTTCTAGACAGCACAATTTGGTATGAAAATGCAGACTGGAAGGGCTGAAAAGCGCCTTTCCGGTTTGCAGGTTTCATGGCACATCCCTATAATTCCCGTAGTTCCTGATAAGTCCTGTGGCTCCCCTGTGTGCACGTTCCTTCCCCTCATTCAAAAAGGACGATGCAATGTTGGAAAGAGTGCGCTGGGAATAAACCGTGGAGCAGTGTCACGTTGCAGCCGAGCAGGCGAGCGACCTGACCAGAAGACGAAACTTAAGGAGTTTCCTATCAACATGAAGCGTTCTGTATCCGCTATCTGCCTGCTTGCGTCTGCCTGTGGCATGACCGCGCTGGCACAAACCGCAGCGATTCCCTCCGCGCCTGCTGGTGCCGCTCCTGCAGCCCCCGCCGGACCTTCCAAGGTCGGCATCATCTTTTTCGAGCCCGCACTGGCTGCCACCAATGAGGGTCAGCGCGACTTGAACCAGCTCCGTGTGAAATACGAGCCGCGCCAGGCAACGCTGAAGACGCTGAGCGACGAAGTCGAAGCGCTGAAGAAGTCGCTGCAGACCTCCGGCTCCACCCTGACCGACGCCGAGCGTGCTGCCAAGACCAAGAGCATCGACGAGAAGGACAAGCAATTGCAGCGCGGCGTACAGGAACTGCAGTCGGATGAGCAGTCGGACGAGAATGACTTCGTGCAGACCCTCGAGCCGAAGCTTTTCAATACCGTTCAGCAATATGCCCAGCAGAACGGCTACACCGTCGTCCTTGACGCGACCCCTAACCAGCAACAGCAGCAGCAGACTGTACTCTGGGCGAGCGAAGGAACGAACATTACCCAGGCAGTGGTCCAGGCTTACAACGCAGCTTCCGGTGTCCCGGCCCAGCCGGCTCCGGCACCATCCGCTGCGCCACGGTCCACCACTCCCCGCAGCACGACCCCGGCACCCCGCACACCGCCCAAGCAGTAATTCGGGCGCAGACCCGTCCAGGCATTAAGGGGACGGCAAGCGGGCAGCGAATCATGAAAACGAGGTGCCAGCGATCGAACGCTGGCACCTCGTCCGCGTTTCAGGCGGCCTGTGGGAAAAAGTGTGGAAAGAAAGACACGGCGATTTTTTTCCTAGCTGCGCAATGGCAGCGCACAGCCAGGGATAAACGTCGAGGAGGGCGGGAACTGCCTCAATTTACAGCAGTTCCGGGCGCCGGTCGCAAACGGACCAATATGGATTCCATATCTCCCAGCGAGGATTTGGAAATTGTACATTTCCACAATTTGTGATTACGGACAGGTTACAAGTCTCACTTGGATGTATCTTCGCCGACCTTTAAAACAGCCAGGAAAGCTTCCTGCGGAATGTCCACTTTACCAATGCGTTTCATCCGTTTTTTGCCTTCCTTCTGTTTCTCGAGTAACTTGCGTTTCCGGCTGATATCACCGCCATAACATTTAGCGATAACATTCTTCCGAATTGCCGCTACTGTTTCGCGGGCAACTACCTTTGAGCCGATCGCTGCCTGGATCGCCACTTCAAACATCTGCCGCGGTATCAGTTCGCGCATCTTCGAGACCAGCGCCCGTCCGCGGTCATAGGCAAAATCGCGATGCACGATAATCGACAGCGCATCTACCGGCTCTCCGGCAATCAGAATGTCCAGCTTTGACATGGGCGAGACCCAGCGGCCGGCGAGTGAATAGTCGAGTGACGCGTAGCCGCGCGAGACAGACTTCAGCCGGTCGTAGAAGTCGAGCACAATCTCGTTCAGCGGCAGCTCGTAGGTCAGCATAACGCGGGTCGGTGTTACGTATTCAAAATTTTTCTGCTTGCCCCGCTTCTCTTCGACCAGTTTCAGTATCCCGCCGACATATTCTTCATTGGTCAGGATGCGCGCCTCGATGATCGGCTCTTCGATTTTTTCGATTTCGCTTGGATCCGGCCAGCGCGACGGATTATCGACTTCTTTTACGGAACCATCGGTGAGCGTTATCAGGTAGCGCACGCCGGGAGCGGTGGTAATCAGGTCCAGGTCAAACTCACGTTCAAGCCGTTCCTGGATGATCTCCATGTGAAGCAGGCCGAGAAAACCACAGCGAAAGCCAAACCCGAGCGCTGCCGAGCTCTCCGGCTCGATGGTGAACGACGAATCGTTCAGTCGCAGTTTCTCAAGGGCGTCACGTAACAGTGTGTGTTCGTGCGAGTCGACTGTGTAGAGACCGGCAAAGACCATCGACTTGATGTCTTCAAAGCCGGGCAGCGCCGAAGCAGCCGGCCGCGCATCTTCTGTCACGGTATCGCCGATTTTTGTATCAGCGACGTTTTTAATGGTCGCAACAAAGAAACCAACTTCGCCGGCAGTCAGTTCGCCGATCTCGACCGGCTTCGGTGTTAACACGCCGAGCGACTCAACATCGAATGTCTTGCCATTCGACATCAGGCGGATCTTCATTCCCTTGCGCAGACGGCCGTGAATGATACGGGCCAGCACGATGACGCCGCGATAGGGATCGAACCACGAATCGAAAATCAGCGCCTGGAGTGGGGCATCAATCAATCCCTGCGGCGGCGGCAGGCGCTTGACGATGGCTTCGAGAATCGCTTCGACGCCGAGACCGGTCTTCGCACTCACGGCAATCGCATCGGTGGCATCCAGTCCGACGGCGCTCTCGATCATTTCCTGTGTGCGCGTAATGTCGGCGCTCGGCAGGTCGATCTTGTTGATGATCGGGATGATCTCGAGACCATTGTTGATCGCCAGAAAGGCGTTCGCCAGTGTCTGCGCTTCAACACCCTGCGTGGCGTCGACGACGAGGAGTGCGCCTTCGCATGAGGCGAGAGAGCGCGAGACTTCATAGGAGAAGTCCACGTGTCCCGGCGTGTCGATCAGGTTGAGTTGGTAGATTTCGCCGCTCTCTGCCTTGTACGCCATGCGGACAGAGTGCGCCTTGATCGTTATGCCGCGTTCGCGCTCGAGGTCCATGGCGTCGAGTACCTGCGCCTGCATCTCGCGCGCTGTCAGCGAGCCGGTCAGCTCAAGCAGCCGGTCAGAGAGGGTGGACTTGCCGTGGTCGATGTGCGCGATGATCGCGAAATTACGGATGTGGCTGATTTCCATCGGTGGTTTTCGGAGATGTTTTCCTGGTGAAGCCTGTATGCATGGAGAGTGCTTTGCCGTTGCTGAAGGGGCGTCGCCTACTCGTCTGCCGGAAGCTTGAGTTTACCATCCGTGAGCGGGGCAGCCGTTCCAGGCTCACAGCACCATACAATGGCGTTGGCACTTCTATTTGCGGCACATGGGAAAAAAACGAAACACCATTCACGGCATGGGCACACGGATAGCGACAGCTGCGGCGGCATGCGCTGTGCTGCTGCTGGCGGGCTGCCCGCAGGACACGCAGACGACCTCTGCCAATGCTTCTCCTCACGCCACGGCGCCTGCGCTGGCGAGCACCTCCGGAAACAAGCCGCAGCCTGATCGCCGTCCCGCACAGACTTCGCAGGGAATTCCGCTCGAAGCTAAGCCGACTCCTTCCGATGACGCGGGATCGTCCGCCCGCGAGCAGGCGCTGATCCATGAAGTGGAGCGACTGTATCAGAGTGGCATGCAGCACTATAGCGCTGGCGAACTGGGCCCGGCCAAGAGTGACTTCGATCGTGCGGTCGACTTCATGCTGACCAGCGGCTTCGATCTGAAGCAGGGCACGGGCATCGGCGCGGAGTTCGAACACATCGTCGACGCAGTCAATACTCTCGAGCTTGACTCCCTGCGCCAGGGCAATGGATTTGCGCCGCCGCAGAAAGACGAGCAGACGCCGGTCGATCTGGCCAACGATGTGACGTTCCCGGTCGATCCGAATATCAAGGCAACAGCCGAAGCCGAGTTGAAGACCACGCAGTCCGATCTTCCGCTGGTGATCAATGACGCGGTCGCCGGCTACATCAATTTCTTTTCGAGTACCTCGGCAGGTCGTGGCACTATCATCAGCTCGCTCACGCGGGCCGGCCGGTACAAGGCGCTCATCCAGAAGACACTGCAGGAAGAGGGTGTTCCGCAGGATCTGATTTACCAGGCTATTGCTGAATCCGGCTTCAAACCACAGGCCCTCAACGCACGCTCGGGCGCAGCTGGCATGTGGCAGTTCATGCCGTTCAACGATTACGGGCTGACGCGCACGGCCTGGTATGACGAACGCTTCGATCCGGAGAAATCCACCCGCGCATATGCCCGCGAGATAAAGAAAATGTATAACCAGCTCGGCGACTGGTATCTTGCCATGGCCGGTTATGACTGGGGTCCGGGCAACGTGCAGCGCGCTGTGCAGCGCACTGGCTACGCAGATTTCTGGGAGCTGTACCGTCGCAACAATCTTCCGGCCGAGACCAAGAACTATGTGCCGATCATTCTTGCCGCGGCCATCATGGCAAAGAATCCTGCGCAGTATGGCCTGTCGAACCTGACGCCGGATCCTCCTCTGATTGTCGACACGGTGACAGTCAATGCGGCGACTGATCTTCGCCTGGTTGCCGACATCGTCGGTGCGCCGGTGCAGGAGATCGCCGGCATCAATCCCGCGCTGCTGCGTACCAGTACGCCGCCGGATACGGCGTATCCACTTCATCTTCCAGCAGGCACGAAGGACCTGTTCACACGCACCATCGCCGGCATTCCGGAAGACAAGCGAGCGACCTGGCGCTATCACAAGCTGCAGCCCGGCGACACGCTGGATGCGATCGCGCACAGCTATCACGTCACGCCGGCAGAGATCGCATTCGTCAACCAGATCCAGCCTGACGCCGACCTGTCTTCGGCCAGCACGCAGATTGACGCGCTGGTAATTCCAGTCGCGCCGGTTGCGGCCACTGCGCGCAGCAACACGCGCTATCGTGTGCAGCGCGGCGACACACTGGTGACCGTTGCCGATCGTTTTGACGTGACGCCCGAACAACTTCGACGCTGGAACCATCTGCGCGCCGGCAGTGTTGTCGCAGGAAAGTATCTGTTCGTCGCTGAGCCGGCGCACATCACGCCACGCGCGAAAGGCCGTCGTGGAGCGGCTGCACGCCCATCCAGTAGAGGCAGAGCATCCGGCGCACGACACGTTGCAGGTTCGTCTGCACGCGCGTCGTCAAAGAAGACAGCTGCGCATGCAACGAATCATGCGAAAGGGCAGACATCGAAAAGCGCACACACGTCCTCAAAGAAAACACTGCATAAAAAGTAGTACGGAAATGCAGTGACGGTGATTTTCTTTTAGAGGTAGCGCACTTCATACTTGCGTTCAGTGGCGGGTCGTTGCATGCTGTTGCTATAATCCGCGCCGCAGCTGTATCGCACAATTGTGAGTAGCAGGATTTAAAAGCTCTGGAGGTATCAATGCAGGACGAGCACAGGATGTATGCGATGGCCGGAGAATTCGAACCGGAAACCGACGATCTCTCAGACGAAGTTGAAGATGGTTTCGATGATGAGGAAGACGAAGAAGTGGAAACGAGTGTGACCCCATTTTCACCGGCAACGCCGCCTGCATCGGCGGAGACGCCTGCAGCAGCAGCCCCCGCGGCCAGCAAGCCGGCGAAGACTGCAAGCAAGAAGGCACCGGCAAAGAAAGCCGTTGCGAAAAAGGCAGCCGCCAAGAAGGCACCAGCCAA
>CAZZZL010000027.1:0-47081 GCA_964658655.1 uncultured Acetobacteraceae bacterium
TTCCCTGCTCGCTACGGGCGGCGATGGCCTGCATTGCAGCAACAGCCACGGCAAAGTTGTGTTGAAAGAAGTTCGCTTCAGCGGCATCGGCGGCGATGCCGTGAACATTTATCAGCCTTACTGGAAAATCCTCGAGCGACCCGACGACCGCACCATCATCATCGGAGGGCCCAATGGAAAGCCGCTCGAACCGTGGGAATTGCCCGAAGCGGGAGACTTTGTGCAGTTCTCCCGGCCCTCCACACTGCAGTTACTGGGGGAGATTGGTGTCACCAGCCTTGAAGTTCATCCCCGGGGCGCCAGGGTCGCGCTCTCGGAGACCCTTTCACCCGTCATTACTCCCGGCACGCTGATCTGCGGAGTCGTCTACGCACCGCGCATCACGATCGACGAAGCGACCATCCTCAACACCCTGGGCCGAGGCCTCACATTGCATGCAAGGGCCGAAATTAAGAGCAGCACCTTCCAGAACTGCTGGGCCGAAGCAATTGCCCTGGCGCCCGATGCCCAGGCATGGCAGGGCCCGACCATTCAACACGTGAGCATCCGCGCCAACGGATTTGAAAACTGCGCAATCGGCGGCGAGAGCCCCGCAAATAGCGCTGCAGTCGAGCGCCACGGCATGATCTCGATCGACGCATCCCGTCTCCGGCCCGCGGAAAATAGCGCCTCGGATACAGGATCGAAGCCGCCGGCGATCAATAGTGGTGTCCGGATCCAGGGCAATACTTTCTATCGGACCAACCGGACAGCCATCTTCGCCGACAGTGTGGATGACCTTGTCATCAACGAGAACATCCTCGGCCACACGCCCGCCTCGCAGAAGCAGCACAGCCAGTTGCCCGGCACATCCGGTACACAACCGTCTGCCATTGTTCTGAGGAACGTCGCGAATGCCGAAGTCTCGAACAATGTGTCCGATGTGCCTCTGACCATCGCAATGACGGATTGCGCCGACACCGTCAAGACCGAGAACAACCGCATGCTGACGGCAGCAAAACTGGGCTGAGTCGCAAGCAGGCCCTCTCTAGCCCTTGCCAAAAACCTTCGCGAAGAAGTGTCCCAACTTGTGGAAGATGCCCGTCGGCTGCTGCGAAGTTTTCGGCGCTGGAGAAGCCGCGGCGTTGTCCGTCTCAGGCTTTGCAGGCCCTGCGTCCGCAGGTTCCGCAGGCACGACCGGCGGTGCATCTCCATTGAAGACCAGCGGCACACTCACCTGTGCATGCACTTCGCCCGAAGGCACCACCGGTGTCGTCGGCAGCGCCGGAGCAGGTGCCAGCCCCTCGCTCTGGGCCAGCGGGAACGGATTAGCCGCGGCCTGTGCCGGATGCGTGGTGTTGCCCATGTCTGCGATAGCCGGTGCAGCCGAAGGGCAGCCGCACGGCTCGGTCTCTGTGTCGATAACGTCCTGCAGACCACCATGCTCCAGCGTCACATGCTGGTCCGGCTTGATGCGGTACAGACCGCCATCCATCTGGCTGGTGACCGTGACATACGGCGCATTGGTGCCGTGATTGTCGATGCAGGTGTCGCCCTTGGCATTCACGCGTATCTTGAGATCGGCATGCCCCGGGCCGGAGATCAGGATGCGCAGGTCCGGCGTCAGCAGTACATCGGAATATTTTCCCGTCTCGTAATTTGCTTCGATCGCGCCTCGGTCCAGCGCCATCATCAGCGCCGTCGAGTCCTGCGCATCGATACTCTTGTCATGAGAAAGATGGACCGAGGTCGTCGCACACAGCTTGAGCGATCCGCCCCGCGTGAGCGTGATATTCACCGGCTGCTCGCCCGCCGTGATCGCGCTGCCATTGCCCAGCAGCATCTGGCCGTCATGCACTTCGACTGCACCGGATACCTGGACTTCCCCGGCGCTTGTCCGTCCAATCGGCGCGTTCTGCTGGCCCCTTGCCGGCAATCCCATCCAGCTCATCAGGAGCAGGACGGCGCCGGCGCCATAGCCAGGTCTCGACGATGACACCTTAGCGGCAGACAGATGATTTGGCCGGTGCATTTTCAACAGTTATGCTCAAACTGTATTGTATCCGCCGGCCAGCATCACAAGCCGCGTGATCTGGAGAGTGAGGTAGATGGGAACGGCACCAGGAACGACCACAGCAGGCGCGACGTCCGCCACCGGCAACGACATCACTCGAGCCGCATCCCGCAATCAAGTGCAGGGCAGCTATGTACAGTTTGGCTGCGGCCTTTGCGCGCCTTCGACATGGCAGAATTTCGACGCAGGCCCCGCTTTCTGGATGGAGAAAAATCTGCCGTTCCTCAAGCCCATCCTGCTCAAGCGCGGCTTCCCGGATTACCCGGCAAACATCCGTTATGGCGACGTCATCAAGGGCCTGCCCGTCGCGCGGAATTCCGCCGCCGGCGTTTACTGCTCGCACGTCCTCGAACATCTCGCACTTAATGAATTCCGCCAGACCCTGCGCAATGTCTATGCATACCTCGTCCCCGGCGGCACTTTTCGCTTCGTTCTCCCTGACCTCGAATGGCTCGCGAAAAGCTACGTAGAGTCCCCGGACAGCGAAGCTGCCAGCCGCTTCATGCGCGACTCGTATCTGGGCGTGGACGAGCAGAAAGGCGGCGCATCCGGCGTCATGAAGCTGCTTTTCGGCCGCAGCGCCCACCTGTGGATGTGGGACTACAAAAACATGGCTCGTGAACTCGAAGCTGCAGGATTTACCGCGATCCGCCGCGCCCAGTTCCAGGACAATCCTGACCCCAGGTTCCAGGAAGTCGAAGACTTGGGCCGCTGGGAAAACTGCTTGGGCGTCGAATGCCGCAAACCCCTCTAGCCACCTTCGCAGGATTTGTCATCCGACCGAAGCGGAGAGAAGTGGAGAGACCTGCATGGCTCATCCTCAAGCACTGACTCACAACTCCAGAAAATTCTGAATGAGTTTCTTCCCATCCTGCGTCAGCACGCTTTCAGGATGAAACTGCACGCCTTCCACCTGGTACTCACGGTGCCGTAAACCCATGATGATTCCATCGCTCGACCGCGCCGAGATCTCCAGTTCCTCCGGCAGCGTCTCTTCCGCAACAATCAGCGAGTGATACCGCGTGCATGTCATCGGACTGTCGATCCCCGCGAAGATCGACTTGCCATCATGATCGACGGCGCTTGTCTTGCCATGCATCAGGTGCGGCGCGCGCACCACGTCTCCGCCAAACGCTGCTCCTATGGCCTGGTGCCCCAGGCACACACCTAGGATCGGTAGCTTGCCGGCGAATCGCTGAATCAGCGGGATCAGGATGCCCGCATCCTGCGGCGTACACGGCCCCGGTGATAACAGTATCCGGTCCGGCGCCAGTGCCTCGACCTCGTCAACGCTCAACTCGTCATTGCGCCGGATGGTCATCTCCGCGCCTAGTTCGCCCATGTACTGCACCAGGTTGTAGGTGAACGAATCGTAGTTGTCGAGTACGAAGATCATGGCTGTCTACCTAGTTTATCGCTGGCCGCAAAAACAAATCCCACATCGCCTTTCAGCGATGTGGGACCGTCAGCCAAATGTAGTTACGAAAGCACTGGCAGATTGATCTGCTGTCCTGCCTGTATCTTGTTCGGGTCATCGATCCCATTCGCTTCGGCAATCTTCTGATAGTGGTTGGGCGAGCCATAGAACTTCTTGCTGATCTTGGAAAGGTTATCGCCGCTTTGAATGGTGTAAGGCTGTTCTGCGCCGCCGGACGTAACGATCTCGTGCGCCAGGTCCGAGAAGGACGGATCAACGGCCTTGATCGAATCCCACACGCGATTCGCAACTACCTGCGAGGGCACTGTAGCCTTCAGGTGCAGCTTGTCGCCTGCCAGGCTTTCATCTTCGACAGTCGCACCCTCGGCGCTGAATTCCTGAATGGTGGAGACGACGGGTGCATACTTCTGCTTCAACGCTTCTAAATCGGCCATGCTTTTTCTCCTTGAAATGACTTCTAGGTGGATGCAGAACGGACAAAGCCAGCAGCCCAGATTCTTTCATCCCTTGTTTCTCATCGCAGCCCGATCAGAAGTTTTTCTCACAATCTTCACAGGCTGACTGCCATTCGATTCATGAACGCCGCGCACGCTCAATCGCCCGAATCACCGCCTGCGCCTTGTTCAACGATTCTTCATATTCCTTCTCCGGCACCGAGTCTGCCACGATCCCTGCACCCGCCTGGATATAGCCGGTTCCGTCCTGCACCAGCATGCTGCGGATGGCAATACAGGAGTCGAGGTTCCCGCTGAAATCGGCATAGAGCACACTGCCGCCGTATAGTCCTCGCCGCGTCGGCTCCAGTTCTTCGATAATCTCCATCGCGCGGATCTTGGGTGCGCCCGATAGCGTTCCAGCCGGAAAGCAGCTGCGAAAGGCATCGACCGCGGAGAGCCCTTTGCGCAGCTTTCCCTCGATCGAACTCACCAGGTGCATCACGTGCGAATAGCGCTCGACGTACATGAAGTCCTTTACCCGGACTGACCCATATTCCGACACCCGCCCAACATCGTTCCGGCCCAGGTCGACCAGCATCACGTGCTCGGCGCGTTCTTTTTCATCGGCCAGCAGGCCTTCGGCGATCCGGTTATCTTCGTCTTCGTTCGCCGAGCGTGGTCGAGTTCCCGCAATCGGGCGATACTCCACCTTGCCGCTGTTTCCCATGCCGCTCACCCTCACCAGCAGCTCAGGCGACGATCCCAGAATTTCAAACGCCGAAGCCGTTTGCTTCTTTGCAGCAGATGTCGCCCCGCAGCGCAGGAAGTACATAAACGGCGACGGATTCACGATGCGCAGAGCACGGTAAACGGAGAATGGATCGGCTCCCGGCTTCACCTCAAACCGCTGCGAAAGTACTGCCTGAAAAACATCCCCCGCGGCAATGTATTCCTTCGTTTTGCGTACTGCTGCAATAAAGTTCTTCTTCGACGTTCGATACGTAATGCTGAGCTTTCCTGATGCTTTTGACTTTTTCTGTGGAGGCAGCGCACGCGCCAGCCTGCGTTCGAGCGACCCCAGCCGCTTGAGCGCGGCAGCATAAGCCACGGCCGGCTTCGAGCTGGTCAGGTCCGCCGTGGCAATCAGCAGGATCTCTTTCTTCACGTGGTCAAACGCCAGCACATCATGAAAAAACATCAGGCAGGCGTCGGGCAGTTGCAGATCATCCTTGGCCGTCGCCGGCAACTGCTCGATCTGGCGCACCACGTCGTAGGCAAAAAAACCGACCGCGCCCGCTGTAAAAGGGGGCAGGCCGGCGATCCGCGCCGGTCTGTGGCCGGATAGTGCCTCCTTAAGAAATTCAAAGACATCGGCGTCCACTGTGGCACGCCGCTTGCCATGGTAGACATCGAGGGTGCGTCCGCGAGCAACCACTCGCTGGTAGGGCCGGACACCGATAAAGGTATAGCGGCCGACCTTCTCTCCGCCCTCCACAGATTCCAGCAGGAAACATTCCGGCTCGCTCGCAGCGAGGCGCAGAAAGGCAGATACCGGCGTTTCAAGATCAGCGGTCAGTCGCCGCACAACAGGAACCAGCGTGTAGGTGCGCGCTAGGCGCAGGAACTCAGCCCGGTTCGGTTCCACCTGGGCATTTTCAGAGGATTTGGGAGAGGCAGCCATCCACTCCACTCTAAGGCCCATCTGCGTCGCGGTACAGTGCGCAAGCCCCGACGCTGCATTTGTTATGCAGCGCAGGGACCCACGTCTTGCCACCCTGAATAAACCGCCTGCAAATCGTCATCCTGAGCGCAGCGGAGTCGAACGGATCTGTGTTTTGCAACTTCGCGCACACAGCCGGCAGGAAACACAGAACCCTCCGGTTCTGCCGGACTATATTCGCCGTGCAAGAGGGTTTCGCAATTGAATCACATCGTCCGTTCAACACCGGCCAGAATGGCACTATTCGCCATCTGCTGCATGCAATGTCGCGATATGCCCCTTCACGATGTTGTCCGTCTCGTACGCAAACGGCTTGAAATCAGCTGAACCGTCGATATTTTCCTGTGCGAACAGCTTTTCATCCTTGTCATGAATCTGCTGCATATCCGTGACGTAAGCAGCATCGAACGCCGCCCCGGTCGTACTCTTCAGTTTGTCGAGGCGCTGTTGAAATTCGTCATTCAATTTCGGCGCTATCTCGATCTGGTGGGCCGCCGCCAGCTTCTTGAGCTTCAGGTTCACGCGGTCGTGGTCCTGCACCTCGGTGAGTGCCAGGTTCTTGATCTTCTGACTGGTAGCCATCTGCTCAGCCAGTTTGCTCGCCGCTACCTCGTAAGCGCCGCCCTGCGAGACTTTTCCGACGAAGGTTTTATCTACATCTGAAGCTGGTGCAGCGCCGGCAATTGGTGCGGCAATCAAAAAAGCAGTGGCTACGCTCAGTCCGACTACGCCAAATAAGAAATGTCTTTGAGGTGTTTGCATCGCATCTCCTGGAAAATATACCGATAGACGTTCCGGCTTTCCGGTTGGATGCGTTTCGGCAGACACACGCAGATTTTCGTCCCCATGTGACTCACATGCCAGGGCCTAGTCAACAATCTGCCGCTCCCCGCATCCCACTCGATGAGCGTCAGGAGGCGAGCGCATGGCAGAAGAGATCAAGATTGAGCATCAGGACAGGAAGCATCGTTTTGTCCTGGAAGTCGAAGGGGCCGAAGCCGAACTAACCTATCAGCGCCGCGGTGACGTCATCATCTTCGATCACACCGAGGTTCCACCCGCGCTGCAGCATCGCGGCCTGGCCAACCAGCTGGCTGAGGCGGCCCTTGGCTTCGCACGCGAGCAGAACCTGCAGGTTGATCCGCAGTGTCGCTTCATGGCTGTCTACATGGAGCGCCACAAGCAATACCAGGATCTGCTGCGTAAACCAACCGAGTCCCACACGCCGCGCCCCCTCGCCGGCGGCACCCGTTAGCGATCCATTACGGCCGCTTCCTTGCGTGCCACGGAGCCATCTGACACACTCAACAGGATGGTCCGTTACTACCTGGTGAAGGGTCGTGTGCAGGGTGTTGGCTTTCGCTGGTTCATCCACCAAGAAGCGGCGGCTCTTGGCCTGCACGGCTGGGTGCGCAACACCGAGCAGGGCCACGTCGAAGTGATGGCGGCAGGCGACGACGAAGACCTGGCAGAATTGCGCCGAATCATCGACAAAGGTTCACGCGGCAGTCGGGTCGACAAAGTAGACGAGCGTGACCTGGTGGAGTCTGAAGGCGACAGTCTCGGGCCATTCAAGATTGAAGGAGCATGGTAAGTCCACTTATGACAGATTTGTTGAGCAAAACCGGGGGCAAAGTGGGATCACTAAAGGCGATTGACTGCGAACCCCTTAAGACCCTGATCCGCACCGTCCCCGATTTCCCGAAGCCCGGCATTCTCTTCTACGACATCACCACGCTGCTCAAGGACAAGGTCGGCTTCGCGGAACTCATCGACGCACTGGCGGCTCACTACATTGGCCGGGATATCGACCTGGTGCTCGGCATCGAAGCCCGTGGCTTTATCTTTGGACCCGCTCTCGCGTATCGCCTGAACGCCGGCTTTGTGCCAGTGCGCAAGCCGAAAAAGCTGCCTGCTCCTACTGTCCGCGTCAGCTATGACCTGGAGTATGGCGCCGACGCACTCGAAGTTCACCTCGATGCCATCGAGCCGGGCCAGCGCGTCGTGATCGTCGACGACCTGCTCGCGACGGGCGGCACCATGGAAGCGACCATCAAGCTGGTTCGCCAGCTCGGCGGAGAGATCGCCGGCCTCGGTTTCGCGATCGAGCTCGATTTCCTGAAAGGCCGCGACCGCTTTCCCGAATACGACGTCTTCAGCCTGATGCACTACGACGAATAACGATCAACCGTCGACCCTCCGCTTTGTCCTCCCGACCAAAGCGGAGAGACCTGCGTTTTTCTTTGCAGGTATCCGAAAACGAGGCGGTTAAGGCTCTACCGCCCGCGCAGGAAGTGGAAAACCACCGAGATCACCGCCAGGATGATCAAGATATGAATAGCGAAAGCGCTCACGTGGAAGACCACAAATCCAAGCACCCAGAGAACGAGAAGCAATCCCGCAAGTCCTAGAAACATTTTTAATCCTTCTCTTAGAAAATTTCGCGACAACCGCACCGTCCGGTGCAGGCCTTGCGCGCTGGCCTTTACGATGCACGAATCGCCGTTCGCGTCTTGCACGCCGCCCGACCTCCCGCGGCGCATCTACCTAAGCGGCAGAAGTACGCGAGGAGAAGAATGAAACAGATCAAGCTGGGCACACAGGGATTGAAAGTTTCGCAGCTCGGCCTGGGCTGCATGGGCATGTCCGAGTTTTACGGCGGCCGCGATGACGACGAATCCATCGCTACCATCCACCGCGCACTCGACCTCGGCATTACCTTCCTCGACACGTCGGACATCTACGGACCGCATACCAACGAAGTCCTTGTCGGCAAAGCCATTTCAGGCCGCCGGAACCAGGTCCAGCTCGCCACCAAGTTCGGCATCGTCCGCAGTGAAGATCCCGCGGCCCGAGGTGTGAACGGCAGGCCGGACTACGTCAAGAGCTGTTGCGACGCCAGTCTGAAGCGGCTGAATGTCGAGGTCATCGACCTCTACTATCAGCATCGCGTTGACCCGAATACCCCGATAGAAGACACAGTCGGCGCCTTGACAGAGCTCGTCCAGGCGGGCAAGATTCGCTACCTCGGCCTTTCCGAAGCTGCACCTGAAACGATTCGCCGCGCCCATGCGACGCACCCCATCAGCGCTCTGCAAACGGAGTATTCGCTGTGGAGTCGTGAGCCGGAAGAGGCCATTCTGCCCACCCTGCGCGAGCTCGGCATCGGATTCGTGCCCTATTCACCCCTCGGCCGTGGTTTCCTGACCGGCCAGATCAAATCTCCCGATGACTTCGAGTCCGACGACTACAGGAGAAATTCCCCGCGCTTTCAGGGCGAAAATTTCCAGAAAAATCTCGACCTGGTCGCCCGCATCGCAAAGCTGGCGAAGGCCAAAGGCTGTACTGTCTCACAGCTGGCGCTCGCCTGGGTCCTGGCGCAGGGCGATGACCTGGCACCTATTCCCGGCACCAAGCGCCGCAAGTATCTGGAGGAAAATGCCGGGGCGGTCGACGTCCATCTTTCGGCTGAAGATCTTAAGCAACTGGACGAGATCGCGCCACACGGTTCAGCCGCGGGCGATCGCTATCCCGCAGCTGCCATGAAGGGCGTCAATCGGTAGAGATTAAGGCTTGGGCTTGTCGAGCACGGTGCCGGTATCCCCGGCATCACGGACCAGCGGCAGGATCGGCAGGCGATCGGAGCTGCCGGCTTCCTGCATGACTGCTTCCAGGTGCTCCAGCACTTCTTCGACGCTCATCATGTAGATTTCACGGCCGTTGTCGTAGCCATTCTCAATCGCCGTCTTCAGATAGCGTCCGGCAATCTGTGCCGCCAGCCGGTCCGTAATCACCTTGCCGGTGCGCTTCTTCTGCTCCACCCATGCCATTGCCGGCATGGAAATCCACAGCGGCGTGCCGTTGATCTCGTAGCGGACATCGATGGCATCTGCATGGCGTGTCGCAATCGCCACGATGTTGGCGCGCCAGCGGCAGTTGAGAGTTTCGCCCGTCCAGCGATCGGCTATCTTGAATTCTTCATACATGACTCTTCCAATCTACCGGGTGGCCGATGGAGTAGCAAGGCTGGGCTATTTCTTCATGCCGCATTCAACGCGCTCGAAAGTTTTTGCAACCCCGGCCAGTCCAGCCGCGTCCATTCCAACGTTCAGGAAATGTTCTCCGAGTAATCCACAGAATTGTGTAGCAGGAAACATATTTTTTGGTATCTCGTGCGTCCAATACCTGCAACGGAATCGTTTTCAGTTTGTTCGTTAGGAGTACTTACTGTGCCTTATACCCCCGCGACCGCGCGCCCATTCGTCGAAAAGCTCCATCAACAGCGCAAACTTATTGAGCAGGCCATGCTTTCCGCCGTAGAGCAGGGACGCGAAGCCTCTACCGCCGACATCCAGGACACCGCCGACCTTGCCGTCGCCTCCTACCAGCGTGAAATGCTGTTCAGCCAGGGCACCAGCCAGCACATCCAGTTGCAGATGATTCAGCAGGCCCTCGACCGTATCGAAGAAGAAACGTTTGGCGAATGCCAGCATTGCGGCAAGGAAATAGGCAAGAAACGCCTGGAAGCCCTGCCGTGGACGCCCTATTGCATCAACTGCCAGGAAAAGATCGAAAACGGCGAACTCGAACCCATCCACCGCGCCGCCTGATCCTGATACTGGCCGTATGCGCGGGCACGCTTCGCATGAATGCTCCCGCTGGTCGCATGGAGTGTCGCCGCATCAGCCGCGTCGACACTTCATCCTTCGGCCCCAACCTCTGATCGACCGCTGAACATCCATCACCCGAGCCAAGCGTGGCTACGGATTTGTCATCCTCGGCAAGCCTGATGCGACGAGTTTGTCACCGTAAGCGAAGAATAGTGCCACGGTGAAGAATGGTGCCACAGTATTGTCATCCTGAGCGCAGCGTAGCGAAGTCGAATGGATCTGCATTTTCTTCGCTCGCCACGTAAACTCCACAAGACCCGCTGATTTGTCAGGTCGCGGCTTCAGTCACGGAACGTTGAACCCGCCTCCATCTTGAGCGAAGTCGAAGCATCTGCGTCCAGCCCGAAGCCGTAGACGCCCGCCGGCATCCAACCACCATGTCCCGCCTCCTATACGTCGAATCGTCTCCGCGCAAGACCCTCTCCGTCTCGATGGAAACAGCCCACGTTTTTCTGCACGCATACGCTGCTCTGCATCCGAAAGACGAACTCGACCTGCTCGACCTGTGGGCCGAGCCGTTGCCCGAGTTCGACCAGGCCGCAATCGGCTCGAAGTACAAAGCGGTCTCCGGTGAAGAGATGGAGTCGGCCGAGGCCGCCACATGGCAGCAGATCATGGCCCTTATCGAGCGCATCCAGAAGGCGGACAAGCTCGTCTTCGGCGTGCCCATGTGGAACTTTGCTATCCCCTACAAGCTCAAGCACTACATCGATCTCGTCACCCAGCGCGGACACCTCTTCAGCTTCGATGGCAAGAACTATGGCCCGCTGCTCACCGGCAAAAAAGCTCTGGTCATCTATACCCGCGGGTCGGACTACGGTCCGGGGTCGCCAAGCCCTCTGGCCCACTACGACCATCAGCAGAACTACTTCGACTTCTGGCTGCGCTTCATCGGCGTTACGGACATTACCAATATCGTGGTCGAAAAAACCTGGGGCGACACCGAGAGAGACGCCAGACGTTTCGCCCGCGGCGCCGGCGCATCCATCGCCCAGAGTTTCTAGCCACCCCTTTTCGACCGACCGCTGAGGCGTCATCCTCAGCGGAGCGCAGCAATCCTTTTGTCATCCTGAGCATCACCACAGACGTGTCAACCTGAGCGGGCGCAGCGTAGTCGAACGGACCCGCATTTTCTCCACCAGCCGCCACGCATGCCTCCCTGGACCCGTGTCGCCGCTCCGCGAACTGACCACTCCTCCGCTATCCTAGAAACTATGCAATTCCGCACTGGCTCCGAAATCCGCGAGATGTTCCTCAGCTTCTTTGAAAGCAAGGGGCATCGGCGCGTCCACTCGTCATCGCTCGTCCCGCATAACGACCCGACGCTGCTCTTCACCAACGCCGGCATGAACCAGTTCAAGGACGTATTCCTTGGCCTGGAGCAGCGCGACTACTCGCGCGCCACCACTTCACAGAAGTGCGTCCGCGCCGGCGGCAAGCACAACGATCTCGAAAACGTCGGCTTCACGCGGCGTCACCACACCTTCTTCGAGATGCTCGGCAACTTCTCTTTCGGCGACTACTTCAAGCGTGACGCCATCGCCTACGCCTGGGAGCTGGTCACATCGCCGGAGTGGTTCGGCATCCCGAAAGACAAGCTCTACGTCACCATCTTCAAAGGCGAAGGCGCTGTCCCGCGTGACGCCGAGGCCTATCAATACTGGCTCGATCAAGGCGTCCCGGCAGAGCGCATCTTTGAAATGGGGATGAAGGACAACTTCTGGCAGATGGGCGACACCGGCCCCTGCGGACCATGCTCGGAAATCTTCTACGACCTCGGCATTGAGGCATCAGAGACCGGCGAAGACAAACCCTTCGGCGAAGACGACCAGCGCTACGTCGAAATCTGGAACCTGGTCTTCATGCAATTCGACCGCAGTGCTGCGGGAGAACTAGCACTGTTACCAAAGCCGAGCATCGACACCGGCGCCGGACTTGAACGCGTCGCCTCCGTCCTCCAAGGTGTCCTTTCGAACTACGAAACGGACATATTTAGAAGCTTAATATTAGCGGCCTGCGATGCAACGCAGACCGTCGAGCAGCCAAGTAATCCAGATGCAGATGCTTCGCGGCGAATCATTGCCGATCATGCGCGAGCTGCAACCTTCCTCATCAACGATGGAGTATTGCCATCAAATGACGGTCGCGGATACGTCTTACGCAAGATTCTTCGTCGCGCTATTCGGCATGGAAAGCTTCTCGGCCAAGAGTCGCCCTTCATGTTCAAGATGGTTTATGCAGTTAAAAACAAGATGCAGGACGCATATCCCGAGCTAATAGAAAATGCAGACCGCATCGCAAAGGTGGTAGAGCGAGAAGAGCGCCAATTCACTCGCATGATGGAAGCAGGATCGAGACATCTTGAAGCAGCCTTTGCTCAGCATAAGATGCTTTCACGTCCATGGAAGGAAATGGCGGGCCGAAATGAAAGCCAACTAGTCACATCATCCAACGCGAGCACCTTCGGCTCAAAATTCAGCGGATCGGATGCTTTTCATCTATACGAGACCTTCGGTATTCCGTTGGACTTCATCGTTGATGCCGCTCGTGACGCCAAAATCGAATTAGACATGGACAGTTTCTGGCGCGCTCTTGAAGATGAGCGTGACCGCGCCCGCGCCTCCTGGAAAGGCGGCTCCAAAGCCAGCGCCAGCCCCGTCTACCGCGATCTCCCAAAAACAATCTTCGATGGCTACATGTCCCTGCAGGATAACGCCGCAACCGTCCTGGCCATCGTCAAAGACAACACCGGTGCCGACTCCGCAGCTATCGGCGACGACGTCGAAATTGTCCTCGACCACACGACCTTCTACGCCGACTCCGGTGGGCAGGTCGGCGACCACGGTTGGCTTTATTCCGACGACCACAATACCATCGTCGCCGAAGTCCATGGCTGCACGAAACCGGTGCAGGGCATCTTCGCGCACAGGTGCACCGTCCGACAGTCGATCAAAGTCGGGCAGCGTGTCGATACGGTGGTCGATCAGAACTATCGCGATGCGACGCGGCGCAATCACACCGGCACACACCTCATCCACGCAGCACTCCGGGAAGTCCTCGGCCCCCACGTGAAGCAGGCCGGATCGCTCGTATCACCGTCACGGTTACGTTTTGACTTCTCGCATTTCGCAGCTGTCGCCGACGAAGAACTGCAGGACATCGAAGACCGCATCAACAAGCAGGTCCTCGCCAACACGACCGTCCAAACGCTGGTGGATGTGCCGATCGATGTCGCTGTGAACGAGTATCACGCCATGGCGCTCTTCGGTGAAAAGTACGGCGACAAGGTACGCGTCGTCAAAATCGGCGACTACTCCACCGAACTCTGCGGCGGCACGCACACCTCGGCCACCGGCGAGATCGGCCTGATCAAGCTGACCGGCGAAAGCAGCGTCGCCTCGGGTGTCCGCCGCATCGAAGCACTCACCGGCCTCGGCGCCCTGGGCGAATTCCGACGGGACTACGATGTCGCCCAAGTAGCCGCGCAACTCACAGGCACCGGTGAAAGCACGCCAGCCGATGCCCTGCGCCACAAGCTGTCGACACAGGAAGACGAACTGAAAAAACTGCGCCGCGAACTCGACCAGGCCCGCATGAAATCCGCTGCGTCTTCCGTCTCCTCCGCCGGCGATAACGCCATCGACGTCAACGGCGTCAAGGTCCTCGCTCAACGCGTCGAAGCGCTCGACCGCGGCCAGATGCGGACGCTGGTCGACAATCTCCGCAACAAGCTCGGCTCTGGTGTCGTGGCCCTTGGCTCCGCTACAGACGACGGCAAAGTCGCCCTGATTGTCGGCGTCACAAAAGACCTGACCGCCAAGCTGCAGGCCGGAAAAATCGTCGGGCTGCTCGCCCAGAAGGTCGGCGGCAACGGCGGCGGACGCCCCGATCTGGCCGAAGCCGGAGGCAAGGATCCCGCTCAACTCGACGCAGCACTTGCCAGCACAGCCGAGGTGGTACGCAGCCTGCTCAGCTAAGTCCGCGCAGCTTTTCCGATAGATCCGGGTTCAACGTAACGTGTTGATCCCGGTACATCCAGCGCGGTTTACGATCAGCCAGGCAGCGCCGCAAATCTATACTGAAGGCGGACGCCGGCTCGCCCCTTGTCCTATGCCTATGCCGTCTTATGCCCTGCTGCAGCGCACCGCCACCGTCCTGATGCTCTGCTCCGGACTGGCAGCCGCTGTGCCTTCGAGCGCATGGGCGAGCCATAAAGCGACACATGTTCCAAGTGCCGACACAGCCGGCGCCTTCGACCATGCCGAACGAATGCGCGAAGCCCTCGAAGGTCGTCCGGAGCAGCAGCGCACCAGGGCCGCGTATGCCAGGGTGCTCGATGCCTATCGCGTCATCTATCACGCGACCCCGACCAGCCCGCATGCCGACGCAGCCATTGACGCCGTGGCCAGCCTGCTGGCAGAAGAAGGCCGCGCGCTGAACGACACGCATCTGCTGCAGGATGCAATCGAGCAATATGAATATCTGCGCAGCACGCATCCCGCCAGCCCCTTCCAGCAAAGCGCGCTGCTGAGCGAAGCCGAGATACAGCAGAGCGATCTGCACGACGACAGCGCAGCGCAGCTATCCTTCGCCGCATTTCTCAAGCAGTATCCGCATAGCCCTCTCGCCGGTGAAGCGCGGCAGCAATTGAAGGCGTTAAACCGTCATGACACCCCGGCTACCACCACCGCCTATCAGCAGTCACAACAGGCACAGTCGCCAAGCCATCCTGCCCTGGTGACAGAGGCAGCGCGTGAGCACGCGCGCCAGCTGGCCGAGTTGAACGCGACACCGCCGGACACAATCGCGCCGTCTCCGCGCGCGCCGCGGCCCGCACTTCCTGATGCGGCTGTTCCTGTTGTCGCAAGCCCTGCCACACATAGTGCAGGCCGCCCCATCCTGATCACCGGCATCCGTCACTGGTCCACTCCGGTTTATACGCGCGTCGCCATTGACCTGAGCGACCAGGTTCAGTTCGAAGCGGCCCGCGTGCCCAATCCGGATCGCATCTTCTTCGATCTTCACGGCGCACATATCGCACCCGAATTGATCGGCAAATCAGTGGATGTTACAGATGATGGCTACCTCAAGCGGGTGCGGGTCGCGCAGTACTCGAATGATTCGAGCCGCATCGTCCTCGATGTCTCGCATGTCAGCGAATATTCGGCATTCTTCCTGCCGAATCCGTGGCGCCTGATTATCGATATTCACGGTGCTGCGAGCGGCTCCGTGCCAGTGATGCAGCAGGCCTCTGCCTCTGCGGACGACACCACTCTGCGGCAGACGGCGAATGCGGGAAGCCGCCGCACAGATAATGCTTCGACCGCTACAGCTGCAGGCGGAGCAGGTGCGAACGGCGGCACTGCGCCTCTGCAGGAAGTGACCACGCTGGGTCAGCAGGCAAACCGCGTCAAGGCCACGCGGCATCCGACGACCAGTCCCATCGCCGCTTCAGTCAGCGGGACCAGGCGTGCCGCACAGCCAAACGAACTGGAAGAGCTGGCCTCCTCTGCGCCCGCCGCTTCGTCCACTCTGCGACCGGCCGATCCCGCATTGACGAATGACGCGACCGTAACACCACCCTCTACGGTCAAGCGAACCCATCGCCATGCGTCACCTTCTGATATAGGCACCAACACGGATACGAATACTACAAAACTGTCAACTCATCTTGCACCGGAGATACCTTCCGCCGGTGCACGCGAAGCCACACCAACGTCAACCGGCGAGCGGTCCTTGGTCCGCGCACTTGGACTGAAGATCGGCCGCATCGTCATAGATGCCGGCCACGGTGGGCATGACTCCGGCACGCTCGGACCCGGCGGCATTGAGGAAAAGGACGTTGTCCTCGACGTGGCACTGCGACTGGGCAAACTGCTGAAGCAGAGGCTTGGGGCCGATGTCATCTATACGCGGGACGACGATACCTTCATCCCGCTCGAAACACGCACGGCAATCGCGAACAAGGCACAGGCAGACCTGTTCATCAGCGTTCATGCCAACTCAAGCAGCGATGCGTCGGCGCGCGGTGTAGAGGTTTATTACCTGAATTTCACGACGTCGCCGGAAGCTTTGGAAGTGGCCGCCCGTGAAAATGCGGTGTCCGATCAGTCGATCTACCAGCTATCTGACCTGGTGAAAAAAATTACGTTGAAAGACAAGATCGACGAGTCACATGAGTTCGCGGCAAATGTGGAAAGCTCGCTCTACGGCGGACTGGAGGAAGGCAATGCCGGATTGAAAGACCGCGGCGTAAAAAAGGCCCCGTTCGTGGTATTGATCGGCGCGAATATGCCATCGATACTGGCAGAGATCTCGTTCCTCACCAACCCCGAGGATGCGCGTGAATTGCGTGACCCTGCCTATAGGAAACGCATTGCCGAATCGTTGTATCGCGGCATAGAAAAGTATGTTTCCGGCCTGTCCGGCGTGCGCCTGGCGCAGACGGGAAGTCGCCCGAACGGACAATAGCAACAGTTTCTATTGCCTTTTCGGTTGAGTGCCAACTCAGCATGACTTCGGTTTAGTTCAGTGTTCCATTTCTTCCTTAAAGCATTCCCCTGCATGAGAAAGTTGAACGTTGGCATCTGGTTGTAGGGCGTGCTTCGACTGCTCGTAATTCTTTCGTAGCGAAGAGCAGCGCGCCTGGTCATTGAATCCGGATGAGGAGATGTTCATTGAGCGATTCTGGCGACCGTCTGCGTATTGCTTCCCTGGCCCTCTTCGCTTCCTGCCTGGCCATGCACGCCCAGGCAGGCACGCCTGTCGGCGCAATGCTCAACACACCGATCGACGAGACGCAGCTCGTTTCCCTCGTCGGAAATACGCGGAGCGCGGCACTCGTCCTCGAAAACGATCGCGGCCCGGTCGAAGATGATCTGCAGCTTGACCACCTGCTGCTGCTGTTGCAGCGTCCCGCTGCGACGCAGACCGCCTTGGACAAGCTGGTAGATGCCCTGCAAACGCCCGGCTCCCCCGACTATCACCACTGGCTGACGCCGCAGCAATTTGGCCAACGCTTCGGCCTTGCCGTTTTAGACACCAAAACCGTTACAGAATGGCTTGAAGCCCATGGGATGACCATCCATCGTGTCTATGGGAATGGCATGCTGATCGATTTCTCAGCCAGGGCAGGCCAGGTGCGTGAAGCTTTTCACACTGAACTGCACACGCTTGACGTGGATGGCGAACAGCACATCAGCAATGTGAACGATCCGATGGTTCCGGCTGCACTCGCGCCTGCCATTCGCGGCATCGTTTCGCTGCATGACTTCCGTCCCCACAGCCTGCGTACGGATGTCGCCCGTTCGCACGTCGATGTGCGCACAGGCCAGCTCATTACCGCGCCGGCAGTCGATCCCGAGTACGCTTTTACGGCGCGCGGCGAGTCATTCCAGGCGGTGACCCCGGGTGATCTCGCAACCATTTATAACCTGAACCCGCTGTTTGCCGCGGGTTATACAGGGCAGGGCCAGACCATCGCTGTCATTGAAGACACGAATGTGTATTCGACCAGCGACTGGTCTACGTTCCGCAATACCTACGGGCTTGCGAAGTATAAGACAGGCGCATTCACGCAGGTCCATCCCGGAAGCTGCACGAATCCCGGAGTGAACGCCGACGATGGCGAGGCTATTCTCGATACCGAGTATGCATCGGCATCTGCGCCTGGAGCCACGATCGAGCTTGCCTCCTGCGCGAATACCCGCACCACCTTCGGTGGCCTGCTGGCACTTGCCGGGCTGGTTAACGCATCCACTCTGCCTGCAATCGTGAGTATCAGCTACGGAGAATGTGAAGCAGAAAATGGGGCTGCGGCAAATGCGGCCTACAGCACTCTTTATCAGCAGGCCGCGGCAGAAGGTGTGTCCGTGTTCGTGGCTTCAGGGGACGAGGGCGCTGCCGGCTGCGACAACGGCGCGCCCGCGGCAACACATGGCATCAACGTGAACGGTTTCGCCAGCACGGCCTACAACGTAGCCGTGGGCGGGACTGATTTCGGCGACACCTATGCCGGCGACGGCTCGGCCTACTGGTCATCGACTGATTCGTCGACAGACGCCTCCGCGAGATCCTATATCAACGAAATACCGTGGAATGATTCCTGTGCCGGTGCCTTGCTTGCATCCGCATCTACCGGTTCAGCCGCGGCCTACGGGGCGAATGGCTTCTGCAACAGCGCTGTCGGCAGGGATTATTACCTCAGCACCGCGGCCGGATCCGGCGGCCCGTCCAGTTGTTCCAGTGGCACGCCAAAAAGCTTCGGCGTCACCAGCAGCGGAAACGGCGGAAGCTGCAAGGGCAACGGTAAACCCTCCTGGCAGACTGGTGTGCTCGGCATCCCGACCGACGGCGTACGCGATCTGCCCGACGTCTCCCTCTTCGGGTCCAACGGTATTTGGGGCCATTACTACATCTATTGCAATTCGGATAAAGCCAATGGCGGCACCCCGTGTACCGGCGCGCCTTCCGGATGGTCGGGTGGCGGCGGCACATCCTTTGCCGCGCCGATCATGGCCGGCATCCAGGCCCTCGTCGACCAGCGGACAGGCGCGCGACAAGGCAATCCTGACCCGGTCTATTACAAGCTCGCTGCCAAAGAGTACGGCAGGACAGGTTCCGCCATATGCAATTCGGCGAGGGGCTCGGCAGTCAGCAGCTCCTGCGTCTTTCACGACATCACGCAGGGTGATATCGACGTGAACTGCACCGGCAGCAACGGCTGTTACCAGCCGTCCGGCACGAACGGCGTTCTTTCGACCGCCAGCAATGCTCCCAAGCCCGCATACAGCGCAACGCCTGGTTTCGACCTGGCGACAGGCATTGGATCTGTCAACGCATACAACCTCGTCATGAGCTGGCCCGGCGCTTCCGGCCTCCTCAAGACAGTCAAGGTAAATTCCGGCGCAAAATGAGTAAGCTCCAGAACGACATTCAGCTGGCTCGCACTCTCACCCTTCAGCTCGCGACCGATTCCACACGATTCCGCCCGGCATTTTTTGCCCGGTACATGGCCGAGTCGGCTCGCTGCAGCAGTGATTCCCACTCATCTTTATTGCCCTGTCGGCCGGCTACGCCAATGCTGGCCGTCACGCTTACCTGGCTGCGGCCGAAGTCTACCCGGCTGACCTGGATCTCCTGACGGAGTCGCTCGGCGATCCTCTCAGCTTCAAGCTTTCCCGTCTGCGGCAGCAGCGCCACGAACTCCTCACCGCCAATGCGCGCCAGCAGGTCAACCCGGCGCAAGGTCTGCTGCATGATCCTGGCTACCTCGCAAAGCATAAGGTCGCCCGCATGGTGGCCGTAGAGATCGTTCACAAATTTGAAGTGGTCAAGATCCAGTAATAGCATGGAGAGCGGTTCTTCGCTGCGATCCGAGCGTTCTGCTTCCCTCAGAAACTCCTGCTCCAGCGCCCGCCGGTTCAGCAGACCCGTTAGACCGTCCAGTCGTGCCTGGATTTCCAGATCACGCTGGAGCCGCTCTGCTGTCATCCACAAAAAGCTGAGCAGAATGCCCGTAGCGCACACGATCGTGATCACCATGTTGGCAACCACCAGGCGCTCGAGCGCGGCGGCTCCCAGTGGCACACTGCGCGCACTTATAGCCAGTCCCCGCACCACGCTGAAGATCATGTTCAAAGCAAGTACCGCCACCAGGGAGCCGGTCGCCGCCCTCATCCCGGTGCTCGGCGGCCGGCCGTGCTGCGGCAAACCCTGCCTGATCACCACGTAGCAGATGTGCAGCAGCGTGACCGTCAGCAGGATTGCCAGCAATCCCACGCGCCACTGGTATGCCCTCGAACCATGAAGCAGGAATGGTCCTGCCACGACCTGTACCGCGAGCGCGAAGATGCCGATCCACGGCCGATCGCCGCCCGGCTCAAGCACGCGCAGCAGCGCACAGTGCAGCAACACGTATACGCAGAGCACCAGGGAATTGCTGAGATACAGGAGCCAGGAGTCCGGTGTGGCCCCGGCGAGCATGCGCATTGCGGCCGCCATGGCACCGGCAAAGTACGCGCCGGCCAGCCACTTCGTCCCTTGAAAAGCCGGGCTGGTACGGCTGACGGTCAACAGTGCTATCGCCGCGAACAACGAAAGGGCAAACGAGGCGAGAAATAGTGCAAAAGCCTGTGGATCGCTTCCTGCCACTCCTCCCTCCTTTCAAAACCACCAAAGTCTACCCGGCACAAAGGGTACGTGGAAGGAGCCTAACGGCTTTTTCGAGCGTTGCGCAATCCTCCCTTCGTTGCGCTGCTGAGCCCTGTCCAATTCGGGAAAGCTTACCGACCCGCGTCCCGGAACGGACAAGGAGCGGCACACTGTTTACGCCTCTTCCGCTGATACACAACGCGAGCAATCCAATTTCCTGGCTGGCGCCTCTTGTACCATGAAAGCGAATGGAACGAAGCCGCTTCTCCACCCCCCTGTCCCTCCTGCTGCTCTTCACCGCTCTCTTCACCTTTCTCATCCAATCCGGTGAACTGGGCACAGCCGACACCACCTATCGGCTCCAGGTGACGCACTCTCTGTGGACAGGCGAACCGCAGGTATTTCCCAATCAATATCCCGAATTCGGCTTACACGGCCGCAATGGCCGCATCTACGCCTGGTTCGGTATCGGCCAGTCACTGCTGATGCTGCCGGCAGACCTTGTCGGCTCAGCACTGAAGCACCTTCCGCTGTGGCAGACCTACGTCGACACACAGGCCGACCCGGCCATCCGCAGCATCGTGGTCAGCATCAGCACCAACATCCTCATCAATGTCCTGACGGCCTTCGTGGTGTTTCGTTTTTTGTCACTGCTCGGCTTCACTGTACGCGAAAGAATTGCCGGCGCCCTCAGCCTTCTCCTGGCGACCACGCACCTTCACTACGCGCAGAATATGCAGGAGAACAACTACATTTTCCTGCTGGCGCTCACCGGCTTTGCGCTGCAGCTCTGCTGGCTGCAGACGGGCAATAAACGCGCATTATTCTGGGGATCGTTCGCCCTGGGGTTGAACCTTCTGACACGCCTCACCACAGGCCTCGACCTGATGGCGGCAGGCCTGTTTCTCCTACTGACCGGCATGCTGCTGCCGCTGCGCGTTTCCACCGGATCGACCCATGTCTGGCACATGCATCGAGATGGAAGCGGTCTACTTGCGCCTGAACTTCTGCCATCGTTTCAGAAGACTGTCCTTTACCTGAAGACCGCTCTGCCCATTTACTTTTCGTTTTTCTTCCTCGATCGCCTGTATCAGTTCATCCGCTTCGGTTCTTGGACGAACACGTATGTCACCATCTTCGCGCGCGAAGAGCGACAGATTGACCCGACCCTGCCACTGAAATATCCCTTCAGCGGTTACTTTTTCCATGGCGGTATCACCTCCGGCCTGATTGGGCCATTCTTCGCACCGGAAAAATCCGTCTTCCTCTTTGATCCGCTTTTCGGACTCACCCTGCTCTTCTCGATCCTGTTCTGGAAGCGTTTCTCACGATTCGTCCAGGCATTCATCCTGACCGGCTTCGCGCTGGTGCTCGCCTACCTGCTTTTCTACGCGCGTTATTTCTCCTGGCCTGGTGACTTCGCCTGGGGCGACCGCTATGCTTCCAGCGCCATCGAGTTCAGCACCCTGCTTACCTGGCCGCTTTTGCTCCGCTACTGGAAGACTCTCGGCAAAGGTTTCAAAGCGCTGGCCGTCACCGTGACTTCGGCAAGTGTCGTTGTTCAACTGGCATCAATCGCCTACTGGGTCCCGCTCGAAATCTACCAGGAGGAGACGCTTGGTCATCCGACCTGGGTCATCCTTCTTCGCTTCAAAAACATCCTGGCGCGCGCGCTTGACAAGAGCGCCGCATGGGCCATGACCTCGCAGGACCGCTTCCCGGCCATGTACCAGGACCCCTGGGACGCGCAGCACATCACCACCTGGTACTTCCTGCCGTCCCTGCTGCGCCACATCGGTGTAGCGCCCATGTGGGCGGTCTACGTGCTCTATGTGGTCTGGGCCGCGGTCGCAATTGCGATGGTCGGGGTCGGGCTCCGGCTCCTGCGATCACTCAAATCCTCAGACGGAGCGATCCTCGAAACAAGCAGCTAGCGACGATGGGCTCTACTCCACCGTCTTTGCAACAATGGAGAGGTGAGTCCGCAGACAGAAACGACCGAGCCACAGCAGCAACTGCCCATCCCGCATCAGCAACCAAAGCCCCGTCATAAAGGCATGCTGGCCCTCCTCGGCCTGGCATGCGGTGTTGGCGTGGCGAATATTTACTATAACCAGCCGCTGCTGCTCGAGATCAGCCGCAGTCTGCACATCGCCGAGCATCAGGCCGGCCTCATCGCCGTCGCCACCCAGGTCGGCTACGCCGTCGGCATTGTCACCTTCGTGCCCCTCGGCGACGTACTGGAACGACGCGCACTCATGATGCGACTGTTTACCGCGGTCTCCTGCTCCCTGCTGCTGTGCGCCGTGGCGCCGCGGCTCTGGCTCATGGTCGTCGCCTCCGTCTGCATAGGACTGACGGCCTCCGTCACCCACATCGTCCTTCCCATTGCTCCCGAGGTCGCCGACGAGGCAGATCGCGGGCGGGCCATCGGCACTGTCATGACCGGCCTGCTGATGGGCGTGCTTCTGGCGCGCGCCGTCGCCGGCTACATCGCCACCTGGCTTGGCTGGCGTGCCGTCTTTTTCACAGCTTTTGCCGTCAACGCAGCGTTTGTGCCCATCCTGTGGAGACGCTTCCCGCTGCTGCCACCCACACATCCGCTGCCCTACACCCAGGCCCTTCGGTCGCTCTGGACCATCTTCCGGACAGAAGCGGTCATCCGCGAGTCCGCCACTGAGGGCGCACTCTTCTTTGCCGCCTTCAGCACCTTCTGGACCACGCTGGCCTTCCTGCTCGGCACGCCCCATTACCATCTCGGTCCGGGCACGGCAGGGAGCTTCGGCATACTCGGCGCCACCGGCGCGCTCATTGCACCGATTGCCGGAAAGATGAATGACCGGCGCGGTTCGCGCTTCGTGATCAATATCGCTCTCGGCGTCATGATCCTCGGCTTCCTGGTGCTGTGGCTATTCGGCTATCACCTGCTTGGATTGGTCGCCGGCGTCATAATCCTCGATTTCGGCGCCCAGGCCAACCAGATCTCCAACCAGACGCGTATCTTCGGACAACTGCCCCAGGCGCGCAGCCGCGTGAATACCATTTACATGACGCTTTATTTCCTCGGCGGCTCCATCGGCTCGGCGCTCTCGACTTGGGCCTGGGCACGATGGGGATGGAACGGCGTATGCGCCCTGGGCATTGGCTTTCTGATGCTGGCGCTTGTCAGGCACCTGACAGGCGTACGGTCCCAGCAGCCCTCCCGTGCGGCGCTGACGGACGAAACGATAGCAGAGGGTGCCTGAAATTCGCACTTTCGTGACAGCGCTTACAAATTGTGGTCGGTTTCAGACACCATGGCTGTTAAACTGGTAAACACAGGGGTGAACCATGGAAAAGTCGTTCTGTGATACAGAAATGAACCTCAGCGAGATGTTCTTCGCAGCCTGCACGGATGAATCAACTGCCGAACCCACCACCTACAAGCAGTCCTGCGCCAAGAGCAATATCCGTAGTGATGCGCGTCGCACCCTGTTGACCCACCGCAAGGCCTGCCCTGTCTGCAATCCGCGCGTCGGCGCCCGCTAACTGCCCTAACGTCCTAAGAATCAGCTATACCGGATCGATTTGATCGACAGTTATTGTCATCTTGACCGACGTATAGCTCCCCCGGCCAGCAAGCCAGGCCCAAGTCTCGACTCTCTGCCAGCTAATCCCCGTCATCATCCCTCTTTCCTGCGTGGGGATGAAGGACCATCCATGGAATCGGCGCGTTGCCCATGGCATCGCGCCACAGGATGACGTTTAGTTTGCGCGCGTCGGCCCTATCCTCATGCGTAAAGTCCATCCTGCTGGACTCCTTCGCGCCCGGCGTCTGTGGTGTATTCGCCGTATAAATCAGCTTGTTGTCGCGATTGGCATAGTCGGCCTCATACGCCGGCTGGTCACCGCTGCCCGTGAACAGCGGCTGGATCAGCGGCGCAAAGGCATCGTTGATGTTCATCGGGGGAACGCCAAGCAGGTCCTCCATCGTCCTCAGAACACTCACCGTCGTATAGAAGTGATGGTCCACGACCGGGCTTCCTGCTCGCGGCGCATACTTGCTGACCACGATTCCCAGGCTCCGGTGGGCATCCACATGGTCGGCTCCATCCTGCGCGTCATCCTCAAGAATGAAAAAGGCGGTGTCGTCCCAATAGGCTGAATGGGCAATCGCCTCCACGGCCCGGCCAACTGCAAGGTCGTTGTCCGCCACCGATGCCTTTGGAGTTGGCGATCCAGGCGACGTCCCGGCAGTATGGTCGTTTGGCAGCCGCAGCATCACAAAGGCCGGCATGGTGTCATGCCCCTGGCTGCGGTCTCGCACCCATCCACGGAAATGCGTCAGAAATTCCTCGACGCGGATCTGATCCGGGAACTTCAGGTTGAAATCGGGATATTTCGGGTCGAAGTGCCCTGCCAGTTCCGGCTTGGTCGCGACGTTGTTGTAAATGAGGGGAATGTTCCAGGGATAGGGGCTGCGTCCTCCGCCATATTCCGCGGGTAGCTCGTCTCCAAGATGGATGATGCCCTTCGCACACCGGCCCGGCGCCGGCTCCGGAGTTCCGCTTAGAGGAGATGGGTCCTTGGGTGCTTCACCCGAATCGTCGCAGAACTTGGTCGAAACATACTCGCCAAAGTGGTACAGCGACTTGCCGTGGGCAGCCAGATCCGTCCAGAGATAACTGCTCTCCGGCTCATTCACATCGGGTATTCCCTCCACCAGCGGATAACCCTGCTCTACCACACCCTCAAAGTCATACTGCCGCTCGCGTCCGCGATACGACTGCTGCCAGGTCTTTTCTGTGTAGTCGCTGGTGATGCCGGCAGTCGACCAAACGTGCCCGTCACCCGACACCTCACCCGAATCGTAAAAGTTATCGAGCACACCGAACTGGCGGGCGAGTTTATGCAGGTTCGGCGTGATGCTCTCGCCATACATCGTCAGGCTCTTGTCACCATCGCCCGACCCCAGGTCGCCGAAGACCTGGTCGTACGTGCGGTTCTCTTTAATGATGTAGATCACATGCTTGATCGGATTCGCGCCGGCCGCAAACTGCAGATGCTGATGCTCGGCACTGATGCGATTGCTGGCCACGACTGCTTCGGAGAGTTTCGGCAGATCGCGATTGGCTGCGTCCAGATCGATCGACGCCAGTGATCCATACAGCAGCGTCGCAATGTAAGTATGCGGGCGCTTCAGTCTGCGTCCAACCGCAACAGCATGCGCCGGCGCATGCTGAGGCTGAGCATCGGGACCGGTACCCTTTCCTTTCGCCGTCGCGACGAAAAGCTCTTTATCTTTCACTTCAAGTGCAGTCGGAAACCACTCTGTCGGAATAAAGCCCCGGGCATGCATAGCCGCTTTTGACTTCGGCAGCGCTTTCACATCAAACACTGCTACGTTATTCGAGCCGGCGTTCGCAGCATAGAGTTGCGTGCCATCGGCTGAGACCGCGAGCGACGCGGGAATGGCGCCAAAGAATCCCTGGCCCGGCAGGCGCGTATCCAGCAGCCCCGCAAGCTTGAGCCGATTCTCTTTCACATTCACGACCGCAACCGTATCTCGATTCGCCAGCGCCACGAACAGCTTGCTGCCATCTGGACTGAACGCAAACGCAGTCGGATGCGAACTCGGCCCTGTCACCGGGGAAGGTGGCAGCAGCGGCAGCGTCGCTCCGACGTTGCCGCTGCGCAGATCCAGCGCAGTGATGGCTGATCCATTCCACAGGGCTACATAGGCGAAATGCTGGTCGCGACTGACGTTGATGGCAATCGGATAGGTCGACGGCACGACAGTGTTTCTCGCCAGGTCAAACCGCCGGATAAGCTTTCCTGTCGCAGCGTCAATCTGCAGCACATCGTCCGAGAAATTGTTGGCGACCAGCAGTTGCTCGGCGCCGTTCGCCTGGACCACTGCCAGGCCCGTGGGCACGGGGATCGCCATACCATCTGCGATGGGTTTGCCAATCTGGTTCTGCGTATGGCCGGCCGCCAGCTTCTGCAGCGGGATAGAGATCAGCCGCTCGGCTTTGATCGCGCCATCAAGGAACGAGTAGACGGCGACAGCATTTCCCGTTGCATTCGAGCCTTTGCCTTCAGGGTCTGAGAGTGAATCGAGACTGGCATAGAGATGCCTGCCATCGGCGCTGAATGCGATGCCCGAGTAGAGCGTCTGCGGCAACGTTGCCGCCGTGCGCTTCTCCGGAAAATCAACCAGCCTGCCGGTATTCGTATCCAACACTGCAATTGATTGCTGGTAGTCCGATTCGAACGTGCCATAGCCGGCATTCACAATAGCCAGGTAGCGCTTGTCCGGTGACCACGCCATGGCCATCGGCAGGCTGTTCAACTTCTGCGGGCTGCCCGGCACCGGTTCGAACAACTGCTTGCCTGTTGGCAGATCGATCGTGGTGGCAGACGGCGACTGCGCCGCTGCATGCAGTATGGGCGAAGTCACGATGAGAGCAATCAACACGCGCACAGAGGATCGCATAGGCTTACAAGCACGTTAACAAAAGATGAATGGTTGCGAGCGGCGACCGTCATGATTTGCAGAGAAATTCACCTGCAGCGGATAGGGCGGCCAGCTTCTTACACCTCTTCCAACAGCTTGAGGCTTTTTTGACGCCACACCCCGCTCGTATAAGTAACAGGAAATTAACCTTCGCCAAGCTCCAACTATTGCAGCATTGCAGTGGGTTACCGACCGTGAAGTCGCGGTGCGGGCGCTGCGCTCGACACCAGGGTCTTCCATCAGCAATCTGGCCACTTACGACGCAAACAAAAAGGATCTGGCAATGAATATGAACTGGCGCAAAGGCTGCGCCGCACTCGCACTGATCGCGGTGATGCAGCCTGGCTTTCTAATCGCAGAGGATGCTGGAGCAGTCTCCTCCAAAACCCTCGTGCTCGCCCCCAGGTCGAGCGATGAAGTAGCGAAACATGTAGTGACACCCGAAGCAGAAGCGAGACTAACGGACGCGCAGAAGCTCGAATTGCTGCGCAGGAAGGTGAAATACGTTTTTGTCCTCTTCCAGGAAAACCGTTCATTCGACTTTTATTTCGGTACCTATCCCGGCGCGAACGGCCTCTTTTCTAAACCCGCCTCCAAGACACCCGGCTTCGACCAGCCGATCGTCAATACAGACGGGACCGTTTCTACCATTTCGCCCTTCAAGATTCCGACCACGGTGACGGCTACGACCACCGGCGCCACGGTGCCGATCTATCCAGCCGACACCGCCTCGGTCGACCACTCGCACGCCGGCATCGACAACGATCTTGATGTCGATAGCGAAAACGTTCCGCACAACGATCGCTATGCCTTGAATGCCGAGGGCCTCACTACGAAGAATGGCGCCATCGTAAGCAAGACCACATTGCTCGCGCCGACCACCCCTCCGACCCTCGCACAGAAGCAGACTGCTGAACTTGTACTCGGACATGTCGACTGCGATCAGGCTCCAATACTTTGGAATTACGCGGACCGCTTCACACTGTTCGATAACTTCTTTGACACAGTCATCGGACCTTCGACGCCCAATGCGCTCGGTATGTTCTCCGGCCAGTCCGGCAAAACGCAGTGGGTGGAGCATCCCGAACTCAGCAGCATCTACAACACGACGAATGCATCGCTTCCCGTCGTTGGTGACCCGCAGCCATTCTGGGGTTCGGCCCTTGATATCTTCACACCCGCCAAGGAAAAGCAGCCGGTCGATAACCCCGGCGGCGTCTCCAGCAACCCCGCGTCCAACTTGACCTACGCGTCGCTTGGCCTGTCATTCATGGGTTCAAAGATCTATGACACGACCTCCTATGACAACAATGTCGGCGCCGACCTAGCCGACGTCCAGAGCGACATCGAGAAGATCGCCGGCGACAAAAACAAGCCGGTGAACTGGGCCTGGTTCCAGGAAGGCTACGACCATGAGCCGACCGATCCTCGCGGAACCGATACCCACTACGACTACATCGCCCATCACAACGCGCCTCAATACTTCGGGTACGAAGCAAACAATCCAGTCGAGACCAAGGCACATCTCAAGGGCCTGGGAGACTTCTTCTCCGCAGTCAAGGCGAAGAGCCTTCCGGCAGCTGGCGGCGTGTTCTATGTGCGCGGTGGCTACGGCAACCTGGACGGTCTGAAGCCGCTTGATCCGAACCCGACGGTGCAGGCAGACTTTGCCGGCAATGATGACCATCCGGGCTACTCCGATCTGCAGATCAGCTCGGCTCTCGTGGCGGATGAGGTCAACGCCATCGCGAGCAGCCCTTACTGGAAGGACAGCGCGATCATCATCACCTACGACGAAACAGACGGCGAGTACGACCACACACAGCCGATCGTTCGCTCGCAGGATCCGGAAGGCAATCCTCTCGACCAGGGTCCGCGTATTCCGGCCATCGTGATCTCGCCTTACTCCGTCGCCCACGCTGTCTCGCATGAGCGCACAGAGCACAGCTCGATCATCAAGTTTATCGACAAGCTCTATAACCTGACCCCGCTCGCTGACCTGCCGGATGAAGCGGCTGCCCGCAAGCTTGGCGAAAAAGAGTTCGGCCAGAAATACCTTGGACCGACCGATGATGGTGTCTCCGGTGTAGGCAACCTGTTCAGTGCTTTCGATAACAATCGTCTGCTCGGCAAAGCTGCTCCGCTGGAAGCGTCCTACGCAATGATTCCAACCAGCCAGACCCTCACCTTCCCGCAATTCGAAGGCGAAGGCTGCCGCATCCTCGGCATCACGCCGACCGACACTGGTAAGGATGGAACAGTGATCGACCCCGCTCCCATCGACTTCAATCCGCGTCCCGGAACCAACCCCGGCATTCCGACTTCGGGTACCTGGACACCGTAATTTTTAAATACACCTAAACGACCTTACCCCAACGTAAGACCTGGTCAGGGTGCGGCAACCACCGCCCCTGGCTTACTTTTTTTAATAGCTGTTCGCAGGAGATCGTTTTAATGAGCAGTTGTAATTTGAATGTCTTACTTGCTCTTACTTTTTTGCTTTCGCCTTTCAGTGCAATCGCTTCATCCGCGCCTGCGCCTCATCAGGTGCTTGCGACAGTTAAGGCTTCCGGAACCCTTACCTGCGGCGTGATCCGCGAAGAAGAGGATTATTCCAAGGCCGATACGCATGGCAACCGCGCCGCCCTCGATCGCGATATCTGCAAAGGTTTGGCCAGCGCTATCCTCGGAGACCAGGGCAAAGTCATCTTCGCCACCTATCCTGACGAACCATCTGCAATCAAGGCGCTGAACGAGGGCAAAGTCGAAGTCGTTGCAAGTGCAACGCCAGGCTTTACGAACACGGCTGTATTCCATATTGGCTTCTCACCAATCATTTTCTTCGACGGCCAAGGTTTTCTCGTCAACAAGTCATCAGGCATAACGGACGTGAAACAACTGGATGGCAAGAAAGTCTGCTTCATCGACGAGACGACGAATGCCGTCCACCTGCCGCTGTATGGCGCGCGCGCAGGAATTAAATTTCTCCCTTTTCCATTTGAAGAGCAGGGCGAGATGGAAGCAGCCATGTACACCGCGAACTGTGCCGCAATGACGACGGATATCACGCAGCTTGCGAATACGCGTGCTCGATTTAACGGCCGTGCGAAAGAGTTCGCGCTGTTGCCGCAGATCATCACAAAGGATCCACTGGCCGTCGCCTACCGATCAGACGACATACAGTGGGCAGCCGTTGTCGACTGGACCATCGCAGCAATCATCCAGGCGGAAGAAAGTGGCATTTCAAGTGTGAACATCGACCAGCAGCGCGAGACGACAGCCGACCCTGCTGTCCAACTCTACTTCAGTAAAAGCAGCAGCATGGGTACCTCACTCGGTCTCGACGCAGACTGGGCGGTGCGGGCCGTAAAGAGTGTTGGCAACTACGGTGAACTCTACGAGCGCGACCTGGGCAGCAACTCGCCGCTTCAGATTTCTCGCGGCATGAACGTACTCTGGAGTCAGGGCGGGCTGATCTACGCGCCAGTCACGAAGCGCTAGCGACATCCCGAAAGACGCGAGTAGGTAAACAGTCGACGCTCCATGGAAACGGCCCTATACTCCGGTATGCGCCATTTCTCATTTCTTCTTTTGGTCGCCCTCGCCGCGCCGGTTTTCGCCCAGACAATTTCGGTAAGCTTCCCCGCTGCTCAATCTGCGAAAGCGCTCGATGGCCGCGTCCTGCTTCTGCTATCAAACGACCCGAGCGAAGAGCCGCGCAACCAGATCGACGACACCATGAAGTCGCAGATGGTATTTGGTGTGACCGTCGATGGATGGAAGCCAGGCGAACCGCTGACCATCGGCGACAACGCGAAAGGTTATCCCCGCGCAAGCCTGAAAGATGTGCCGGCCGGCGACTACAACGTCCAGGCGGTGCTCAATATTTACGAGACGTTTCATCGCGCGGATGGGAAGACGATCAAGCTCGCGCCTGACCGCGGCGAGGGGCAGCACTGGAATCTTGCGCCGGGCAATCTCTACTCGAAGCCGATCAAGGTCCACATCGGTTCATCCGCTCCAGTCGCGCTTTCCCTTGACCAGATCATCCCACCGATCAAGCCTGAACCGGATTCGAAATACATCCGTCACATCCGCATTCAATCGGCATTGCTGACGAAATTCTGGGGCACGCCGATGTATCTTTCTGCTGTCGTGCTCGTCCCCGAAGGTTTCGACGAACATCCCCAGGCGCACTTCCCACTGATCGTCGCACACGATCACTTTGTCAGCGACATGAAGAGCGACTTTCGCGAGACGCCGCCCGATCCAAACTTGAAACCGGACTACTCGGAACGCTTTCATCTGGCGGGCTATAACCGCATTCAACAGGAAGAAGCCTACAAGAATTATCAGACGTGGATCGCGCCCGGTACCCCGCGCTTCCTCATCGTGAAGCTGCAGCATGCCAATCCTTTTTACGATGATTCCTACGCAGTCAATTCCGCAAATGTCGGCCCGTATGGAGATGCGATTGAGACTGAACTTATCCCAGCGATCGAGAAACAGTTTCGCGGCATTGGCCAGGGCTGGTCGCGGTTCATGTATGGAGGATCGACCGGTGGATGGGAGTCGCTCGCTGTGCAACTCTTCTATCCCGACCATTACAACGGAGCCTTCGTCGCCTGTCCCGACCCTGTTGATTTTCATGCATACATGACGACCGACTTATACAAACAGGACAATATCTTCTACCTGCAGGGAGCAAATAAAAAAGTGGATCAGCCTGCAATGCGCGACTACCTGGGCCACACATTGATCACCGTTCGGGACAACATCGCGTACGAAGCTGCGCTGGGTGACAAAGGCCGATCGGGCGAACAGTTCGACATCTGGCAGGCTGTGTATTCACCGACCGGCCAAGATGGCTATCCCCAGCCGATCTTCGACAAAGATACCGGTGTAATCGATCACAAGACAGCCGAATATTGGCGCGAACACTATGACCTGGACGCGAAGTTGCAACGCGAATGGAATACGCTTGGGCCAAAGCTGCAGGGCAAGCTGCATCTCTACGTTGGTTCGGACGACACTTATTTTCTGAATGACGCCGTGTACCTGATGGAGGATTTCCTGAAGCAGACCGGCACGCCGGGGCATGGCGTTCCTTACGAAGGCGAAGTGAAGTACGGTCCGCGCGCGGAGCACTGCTGGAATGGCGATCCCACAAAGCCGAACTGGTACACGCGTCTCCATTACGACCAGATGTACGTCCCGCAGATCATGGACCGCATAAAGAAAACGGCGCCTGCCGGTGCTGACCTGACCAGCTGGCGCTACTAGGGCAGACCATCAATCATGCAGATTTTCGAAACAGATGTCCTGCTCGTGGTCGATGTGCAGAATGATTTCTGTCCAGGCGGAGCGCTTGCTGTCCCTCGCGGCGATGAAGTTATAGAGGTCATTCATCGCGTTGCGAAAAGCTTTCAACACATTGTTCTCACGCAGGACTGGCATCCTCCACGTCACATTTCTTTTGCCAGTGCTCATGCCGGCCATAACGCCTTCGACACAATAGAAACACCGCACGGCGAGCAGACTCTGTGGCCGGACCATTGCGTGCAAGGCACCCCCGGCGCGGCATTGCACGCGTCTCTGCAACTCTTTCGGGCAGAGCTGTTGCTGCGCAAAGGATTTCGCGTCGGCGTCGATTCCTACTCCGCATTTTTCGAGAACGATCACACAACTCCAACCGGCCTTGGGGGCTATCTTCGCGAGCGCGGGTTGCGCCGTGTCTTTCTCGCAGGACTTGCCTACGATTTCTGTGTTGGCTATTCAGCCCTCGATGCCAGGCAGCTCGAGTTTCCTGTTGTCGTCATTCGCGATGCCTGTCGCGCCATCGACGACCGCGGTTCGGCAGCCCACATGAACACGCGCCTGGACCACGCCGCAGTCGTGCAGTCGGACAGCTCCGCACTCTGACCAGCCGGAAAAAAAGGCACTCACACTCCCCCGAGAATGAGTGCCAAGCGGGGCGACTTACATCTGTCGCTGAAGAGTAGTGACAGTCGCCTCCAAAACGTTTCGGCTAGACACGTTTTTCTTTCTCGGCCCGACAATTTCTCTGCTGACTTTTGACGCCATGCGCTGGCCATGTTCCGATGAAGGTTCGTGGAACGCAAACCTTCACTCCCCGTTGACGCCATCCTTGCCGATATCGCATCGTCGCTCGCACACTGCCCGAGCCTCGTCATTGAAGCTCCACCGGGTGCCGGCAAGACGACTCGAGTCCCGCCGGCATTGCTCGATATTGTCCCGGGTGAAATCGTGGTCCTTGAGCCGCGACGCATTGCGGCGAGGCTTTCAGCGCGCAGGGTTGCAGCGGAATTGGGCGAGCAGGTTGGCGGCATCGTCGGCTACCAGGTGCGGTTCGATGAAGCCGCTGGCCCGCGTACACGGCTGCGGTTCGTGACCGAGGGCGTGCTCACACGGCGCCTTCTTTCTGACCCTGATCTCCGCGGCGTGGATGCAGTGGTGCTCGATGAATTTCACGAGCGCCACCTCGACAGCGATCTTGCCCTGGCTCTTTTGAAACGCCTGCAGATGAAAAGGCCCGGGCTTCGTATCGTCGTGATGTCGGCCACGCTCGACGCCGGCCCGATCGCAAGGTATCTTGGCGATTGCCCTGTGCTTCGGTCAGAAGGACGCCTCTACCCACTCACCACTTTACATCTGCCTTATTCGCCCGAACCACTCGATGTGCAGGTGCGCGCAGCAGCTGAAAGACTCATACGCGAACAGCCATCAGGCAATATCCTCGTGTTTCTGCCGGGTGCCGCTGAAATCCGCACATGTATGCGTTCCTGCGAGGCATTGACCGACCGGCACGGCATACTTTCGTTGCCATTGCATGGCGATCTGTCTTCGGCGGAACAGGACCGCGCAGTACTGCCGTCTCCTCATCGAAAAATTATTTTCGCTACGAATGTCGCCGAGAGTTCAATCACCGTCGAAGGTGTCACGGCTGTCATCGATAGCGGCCTCGTGAGAGTCGCCACATACTCTCCATGGACTGGCCTGCCGACGCTGCATGTCGGCCGCATCAGTAAAGCTTCGGCAACCCAGCGGGCCGGCCGCGCCGGACGCACTGCGCCGGGTACCGTCCTACGTCTTTATTCGACAGAAGATTTCTATGCGCGAGCAGCGTACGATGCTCCTGAAATTATGCGCAGCGACCTTTCGCAGCTCTACCTGTCCCTGCGAGCGATGGGTGTGCAGGATGCATCTGCAATTGAGTGGCTGGATGCGCCTCCAGCGTCGGCCGTCCAGACTGCCGAGTCGCTGCTCGACCGGCTCGGCGCAACCGGTGAGATGGCTCGGCGACTTGCGCGCTATCCTCTTCCGCCGAGGCTCGCACGCATCCTGGTGGATGCGATAGAGCGCGGTGTCGGTGATAACGGCTGCATAGTCGCTGCCCTGCTTGGCTCAGGCGCACGCAGCAACACGAACGATCTGCTGACTGCGATGGACGCACCACTTGACGCGCGCACCGTGCAGCAGGTCGATCAGTTAAGACGAATCGCCCGACCTCTGCGTCAGAAGAGCCACGACGCCGACGCACTGCTGATGGCAATACTCACGGGTTTTCCTGACCGCGTCGCACGCCGGCGCAGCGGCGCCCAGGTATTGCTCGCCAGCGGCGCTTCAGCGGAATTTGCAGACCATCCTCCTGCTTGCGAATTCATGGTTGCCGTGGACGCGGAAGACCGCAAAGACAAGCCTCTGCCACTGATACGTATGGCTGCCCGTATCGAACCGGATTGGCTGATTGAATTGTTTCCCGATCAAATCAGCGAGAAATCGCTTATCGAGTGGAACGCCGCTGCAGAACGTGTCGACGCATCAGAGATTCTCATGTACGACTTGCTCACCATCCATGAATCGCGCAATGCGCCACCTGACGCACAGGCAGCAGCTTCCATGTTGGCTGCAAGAGCGCTCGAGGCTGGTCTGGACCGCTTTGTCGATGGGACCATGCTCAATGAACTTGTCGCCCGCATCGCCTTCGCCGGTCTGCCAGCCCCGGGCATGGAGCAGATACTTTCTGAACTCTGCACCGGGCTTCGCAGCTTCGCGGAATTGAGAAATACCGCCGTTCATCTTTTCGCATTGATCAAGGAAAAAGCCGGATCGCGGCAGTTGGAAGAATTAGCGCCGGAGCGTTTGAAGCTTTCTGGCGGCCGCCTGGTCAAGGTCCATTATGAGATGGAGAAGCCTCCGTGGATTGCGTCACGTCTGCAGGATTTCTTCGGCATGCGTGAGACACCGCGCATTGGTGTTGCACGCACGCCCGTCGTCGTGCACCTGCTCGCACCGAACCAGCGTCCGTTGCAAATGACCAGCGACCTCGCCGGATTCTGGGAAAGACTCTATCCGCAGATCCGCCGCGAATACATGCGACGCTATCCACGCCACGTCTGGCCCGAGCACCCATGCGGGTGACTCGATCCAGTAATCTTCTTTGTGATTTACAGAGGCTCTGATCTGCGAAATTGATGACTAGGTACTGGCTTGGCGAAAAATATCTGCGAATGGATGATGTATCGAAGAGGGAACACCTTATGAAAACAAAACAAATGTTGCTCTGCATTTCCGCGCCAGCACTTATGGCTTTTTTCGGAATTCAGAATGGCATGGGTTCGGCCAGCATTTATTCTGACGGGCGTCCATCGGCATCGATACGCTACGAAGCGCAGGACGCAGGCATTGTCCTGCCCTACGGCGGGGGGCCCGGCGATTGTGACAAATATGGAGCGCGCGATGTCTGGGTGTTTGAGGACCACGGCCACTTCTACATGCACTATGACGCCGCCGGCAACACTGGCTGGCTGACTGCGCTTGCCACCAGTGACGACCTCGTCCACTGGAAGAAGATCGGCGATGTGCTCAGCCTCGGCCCTTCTGGCGCAGGCGATAGCGCAAGTGCGTCCTACGGCACAACCTATTTCGATGGCGCAACGTGGCACATGTTCTACCTCGGCACGCCGCATACCACTCCGCCGCCCGATCGCATCCCGGCATTTCCCTATCTCACTATGAAGGCCCATGCCGCTTCGCCGACCGGACCATGGATCAAACAGCCTGACGAAACTCCATTCAAGCCGACCCCCGGCACTTACTACTCAGACACGGCAAGTCCTGGCCAGATCATCCGCAATGGCAACGAATACATGCAGTTCTTTAGTGCCTCGACAGATCACCCGATACTGAGAACGTTGAGCATTGCACGTACTCACAACTTGAATGGTCCATGGAAGGTTGACGCGCAGCCCATTTTTCCTTCGACCGAGCAAGTGGAAAACAGTTCGCTCTACTTTCAGAAATCAGACAACACGTGGTATCTGTTCACCAATCACGTTGGCCTCGACAAGGATGGTGAATATACCGACGCGATCTGGATGTACTGGAGCAAGGATCTCAACCACTGGGACTCACAGCACAAAGCAGTTGTACTCGACGGCAAAAACTGTCATTGGTCGCGCCGCTGTATCGGTCTGCCCTCGGTCCTCCGCTACCACGATCGACTGGCCGTGTTCTACGATGCACCGGGGGGCGACAGTGTCTCGCATATGAGACGCAGTGTCGGGCTGGCATGGCTCAAGCTGCCACTTAAACCACCGTCAAACTGATAGGAGCAGCGCAGTTAGCTATCGACAATTAGTTCCGCCTGAACTGAATAGCTGTTCCGCTGCAACTATAGGTATGCAGGTCGCTCCGCTCGCATTGCGATGGAATGCGAAGCTCGTGACTATCGTCCAGTTTCGATAACTGCGGTGGCAATTCAACGTTCGCTGTCACTTGAGCAGGAAGATGGATCGACAGCGTTTGAGCTGCGGGGCGCCACGAGACAAAGACAATTCCCTTGGGCGTCATCGTATCGCCTTCCACATACGATAGCGCCGCCGCGTCAGGCTTGATCCGCAGCACTCCTCCGCCCGGCTCCACGATCCTCACGCCCAGCAGACTATCGTGCAGCCAGACCAGCGCAACGGCATTCCAGCCGTGCGACCCGGTCGGGTCACTCGGCTGCGCAGGGTTCAACTCGCCGGCGGCAACGCCAAGGTCCTCCCGGCTGATCCAATACTCCGGCAACGGACCTCCCCACGGACCCTGCAGAATAAGTGGGCTTGCATTCCGACTGTCGCCAGGAAGATAGGGACCGAATCTCTCAAGCAAATGCTGCATGGCACGCGTACTTTCGCCACTAAGTGTAAGTGCATTCAAGACACGATAAAGATAAGTAGGATTATTCCATCGATCCACACCGCTGCCCGGTGCCCCATCAGGTGCAGTGAACGCATAGTCAAGGTCGGCCGCAGCTTGTTCGTGCGTAAGCAGGCCTCCTTCGATTGCCATCGCCTGCGCAGCCTGGCTGAAGCCGCGCTTCACGCCAGCGTCGGCCGTGTCAGCCACATCGTCCACATGGAGGGGAATACCATTAGCAGCCTGCACCAGGTGTTCGCGCACAAAGGCTTCTACAAGCCTGCGGTGCATTTTCGTCCACGCGTCCGCCTGCTCATCATCACCAATCGCCTTCGCCATCTCGATCGATAGAGCGAGTCGCTGGACGATTTGTGCAGAAGCGATCCCGCTCGATTGACCCGCTGATGCGTGCGTCCCAATGCGGATATCTGCGAACACATTCGGATCACGCCACAGTCCCTCGGCATCCACCCTTGAAAGAACCAGCCCCCACCACTTTGTAACCTCCGGCCAGTACGCGCGAACGCGTGTCGTTTCACCGGTCCACATGTAATCGTCGTAGAGAGCGCCAACCCACTCCGCGGCCCAATCAGCATTTGCCGTGATCGGGTAATTGCTCGGCGGGAACGGATGCAGATGACCATCTGGCCTTTGGCTCTGCGCTGCAAGCCGGAGCAGCACCTGCCGCAGCCGCACATCACCAAACCATTGCGCCGACAACTGTGCGCGCAGCCGCGCATCTTCCAGCCACTGGCCATCCTCACGGCCGGGTGTGTCGACATAGGTATCACTCATCGATACAATTGCATGCTCCATGCTCAGCCGGACGATCTCATCGACACGCTTATTGCCGCAATGAAAGCTTCCCTTGATGTCCACTGGATATTGTGAACGGATGAAGCCCGCCTTTTCGATCAGGAAAGACCCGGCCTGCGGAAAATAAATATGGATGGTCCACCAGCGCGCAGTACGTTCGTCCGGCATCTCGAAGCGCTGTGCGCTTTGCCTGGCGTAGTACCGGTCTATGTAGCCCTTGCCTACAATCGCTTCAGGATTCAACCATCCGGAATCCTTGACCAGAAATTCCCCCGTCAACAGCGAATGGTTTACCTCACCATAAGCAAAATCGATGACCGGCTTTGTCCCTGCAGCAGTACCGGCCAGAAATGGGAAGCCATGCACCGGCTTACCGAAGTCGAACGTTACATAGCGCGTCTCACCCGCGCGGCCAGTCACGTTTAAGGTGTGTGCCCCGTGGCCCGCACGCAGAGCCACGGCTCGTTTTCCTTGTGGCTCATACGTCGCGTGCAGCATTTCATTCTCAATCGCGACGGCGTTATTCTCTTCGAAATGTTTTTCTGTTACGCGTCCCTGGGCCAGTAAAAGAATAGGCGCCACCGGCTCTTCACGCTGGCCGGGCGTCTCCATACTAGTCGGCTGCTCAGGCCATGGGCCATCCTTTACAACAGCTACCTGCGACCACGACGAGTCATCGAAATGCGCACCAAACATCTGTACGGCAGACATCTGCTGGCCATCGACAAACTGAGCAAAACGTATGCGCTGGTCGCCATTGCCTCTGCCCTCTGGATGCACGCCGACAATCTGTTTTGTGTTCGGAAGGAACTCTTTGGCCGGCCGCACTTTCCAGGTGTCATCAGAACGGAGCCAACTCGATGATACGAAGACACCCGCATGTGCGCACCCACTCCGCTGGAACGTCGTGATCGGTCCCCAGCTGTGATTCAAAATAACGACTGTGTTGATACCTGGGTGAAGAAACCTGCGGGCATCGATATTCTCTGTCGTTATTGATCTCTCAAAATAACGCGTCACCTTTCGTCGCGCGATTTTGCCGTTGATCCATATATGCGCATTGCTGTCCGCTGCCACATGAAGAGTCAGGTCGCCGTCAGGATGATGCAACTCCACTTCTTTCCTGAAATAGTAAAAGCGGTTGACGGGGCACGGCTCGGAGTTGGGCGCGGCTATCCACGAAGCAGGTACTATCGCGGATGGCTGTGCTGCCGCTTTTCCAGGTGATGCCATTACCAGCAGGCTCATTACTAGGATCCATGTCCTCCTGCTCGCAGCTGCTCCAACGCTCATCCAATGCAACAACTGCTTCATGTTCACGCATGTTGAAATCTTCATGAGCGTTTCTCCTGGAGCTACGTAGTGCACTCCGTCACGCCATCACGACTGCTGTGAGACGATAGCGATCAGCTGATCGCGCGGAGTGCCGACATTTTGAAAAACTATCATTTTTTTGAGTGATAACGCGGAATAAGCTCTCGACCGATCAACGTCGGAGATCGTAGGTGAATGGCGACATCCCGCATAGACTAGAGCAATGTTCCGTAGACGATTGATTCCTACCCTCGCAATTGCGCTGACCGCAGCATTATTCAGTGTAAGCGGAGTAGCACAGCACGGCACGGACGAAACCCGACCCATGCCCGTCAGCCAGCCCCGTCCCAGCGCTCAGACAGTTGCCGCGTGGAAGGCAAGACGCTTCGGCATGTTCATCCATTTCGGCCTGTATTCCGAACTTGGCGGCGTATGGCGCGGCACGCAGGTCGACAATGGCTACAGCGAACAGATCATGGCAAACGCCCCGATTCCTCGCGACGAGTACGCGGCACTGGCCCGGTTGTTTGATCCAGAACAGTTCAATGCAGACGCCATCGTCGCGCTGGCAAAAGCAGCGGGCATGAAGTTCATCGTCATTACGGCAAAGCATCACGATGGCTTCGCGATGTTCGATACAAAGCAGAGCGATTACAACATCGTGAGAGCCACACCCTTTCATCGCGACGTAGTCAAAGAACTGGCTGACGCATGCGCACGAGGCGGCCTGAAATTCGGTGTCTACTACTCCACCATTGACTGGCACGCCCCCACCGGCAGTCCCTACATCGAGGGAAACAGCAATCCGATTTCCGACGCGCACGCCCATTTCAACGCCGCGCAACTGAAAGAACTACTCACCGGCTATGGTCCGTTGAGCGAAATCTGGTTTGACATGGGCAAGCCCACGCCCAAACAGAGCAAACTGTTTGCGCAGACGGTCCACCGTCTGCAGCCGGAGACCATGGTCTCCGGCCGGGTCTTCAATTACGAAGGCGACTTCACCGTCATGGGTGATAACGAGGTCCCCGCCTTCGCCATCGATGAACCCTGGCAGACACCCGCATCCATCTTCGGCGAGACCTGGGGCTATCGCTCGTGGCAGAAGCGTGGCGATAGCGAGTCCAAAATCCACGAGAAAATTATCGAGCTTGCGACAGTGGTGGGTCGCGGCGGTAATTACATTTTGAACATCGGTCCCGAAGGAAATGGCTCAGTGGTGCCGTTCGAGGCGGACGTGCTGCGCGGCATCGGTGCGTGGCTGGCAACAAACGGCGAAGCTGTCTTTGGAACAGGGAACACTCCTCCACAGGCATCACCTTTTCGCACACTTGATTTTGGATACGCCACTGTCAGCCATGACAAGCTCTACCTCTTCATCAGAAATATTCCAGCGGATGGGAAGCTGCATCTGCCCGGTGTCGAGGCTGGCGTTCAATTTGGAAAACCGTATCTGCTCGGAAGCCATGCAAATGCGGGGGCAGCTGTGACAGCAGACAAAGCCGGCACTGTTGTCGACGTCTCAAATCTGCAGCAGCACGCCGCGGGGGCCTTTCTGCCGGTCGTTGCAGTCCCCTACACCGGCAGACTTTCCGTCCGTCCGGCCACTACTATCGAGCCGGATACCGATGGAAGTGTCACGCTGAATGAATCGGCCGCGGACAAATTTCTGAACTATAACGGACGAGGCTACGAAGCTCCCGCAACTGTCTACAAATTACGCTGGTGGATGGACTTGAAACCCGCTCGCTACAAAGTCGAAGTCCATTACGACAGACCAAATCACGCAGAGGTGATCGACCTGGTGACCAGCACCGCTCGCTACCCAGTACCAGTGCAGCCAGGTGCAGGAGAAGGTACATGGTCCGGCGAAATTTTCATACCAGGAGGACCAGCAAAGCTGGCCCGCCTGGCACTCACGCCAAAGGAACCATTTGTGAAAGGAACACCGCTGCCCGCAAAAGTACTGAGCATTCGGCTGGTCCCATTGCGATAACGACAGCGCATGACGCGAAAGATGGTAGGCGAGACAGGGATCGAACCTGTAACCCCCGGCTTAGAAGATCAAGGATGTCACTTACTCTGTTTTCCTCTCGATTCCTACAGCTCACTTTTGCGCAACGTTTATAGGGTTTTTGTGGACCGTTGCACTTCGCTCCTTTACTATGGTTTCCGTTACAGAGTCCCCACAGAAGTCCCCACACTTCTCCTAGCGCTCTGAAACGGAAACGCGCCCCGTAGGTGCACGAACACCTGGCGGGACGCTGACCACATGACCTATCAGGAGGCAATATGGCTACCAGCTACACTAGCAACCCGCACATGACCGAGCAATTATCGATTTCCCATCCTTCAGAACTGAGTTCCCTGCCATTTTCCCTGGCTGCCGAACGCTGGCTGGAGAATCACAGCCGATACATCAAGGCTCGAACGAAGAAGGGATACGTTGAGCACTTCAAGCGCCTCAACGAGTTTTTCGGCGATATGACCGTTGACTCTTTCACCATCGCTCACGTCAGGCATTATCAGACTGAGCGAGGCAGGAAGGCCGGCCCTGGCAAGATCAACCAAGAGCTTTCTGCCTTTAACCAGGTCTTGCGAGAGGCGGGCTGCTTCAAGGAGATCGGGGCGCTCTACAAGGCTTTACCCTTGCGCAAGACAAAAGCCGGCCACTCGCTGACGCCCGAACAGGAAAAGCAGTTGCGGGAGGTTGCGTTCAGCCGGCCTAAATGGCGCGTTGCAGCTCATTGCATGATCGTCATGCTCAGCACTACAGCCGGGTTCGGCGAACTGAGGCACGTAAGGCGACAAGACGTAGATCTGGAGCTGAGGACCCTTCACATCCGCGAGGGCGTCAAGAATGACTACCGCGATCGAACGATCCCACTGAACACCGCGGCATTTGCATCGATGACTTGGCTGATCGAACGCTGGACGAAGCTGGGCGGGACAGAGGCGGATCAATACATACTTCCGCGCCGGCCGAGTGAACGCGGCTCGTCATGGCGCTTCGATGTTCCTTGTTCACAATGGGGAATCCGCACAGCTTTTGAGAAGATCCGAAAAGAAGCTGGCGTACCTTACTTCCGGCAGTACGATTGCCGAGTGCAGGCAATTACCAAGCTTCTGTGCGACCCGAAGGTCTCCCACGAAGTCTCCCGCCAGATAGCAGGCCACATTTCGCAGGAGATGCAGCACCGTTATTCAATCCAGCTGCTGGACTCGAAAAGGGCGGCGCTCGATGCTCTCGAGCCAGCCAGCGTACCCGGGGACCAAGCATGGCGGCCTGAGATCGACGCGCCGCTATCCCCGGCGCCACTACCGATGACTTCGCTTCCTGCGTCGATTGTGAATGACGCTATCCAAGCCGAAATGGCGCGCCAGGCTGACTTCTCCAGACAGGTTGCGGAGGCCGTGAAGGTGCAACTAGCTGCGATGGGTTTATCGACGATTGCCGGAGCGGCTGCGGCGCCAGCTAATCCCCGCGTCCTGATGTTTCCTGGAAAGTGAGGTAGAACGATGCTCACCGTTGCCGGCGGCATTCTCATTGCGTTTGCCGCCATCACACTCGCCCCGCTGGTGGTCTGCTGGTTTATCTGGCTGATCACCGGGCGGGGCATCGCCACTCGGACAGAGGAGACAACGAGTCAGAATCAGCGGTGAGAACGCGGCTCGAGCGATAAAGCCGGTACATAGATTCATTCACTCACTGTTTCGCTTAAACGCTGCGAGTAACCGTCGACGCAGCGTCTGGAGCATCGATGGATGCGCTGCCTCATAACGAATGCGCCGCTCGATGCAGTGAGTTGCTACGCGCAGGTTGGTCCACTGAATGCGTTTGGCAGCCGTGTCCGGCAGAGCGATATCGAGTGTCCTGCCAAGGTTTTCGATGATTTGCTCCAGCATTGGCTGGATCAGGCGCCCAATCGGATCATTGTCAGGGTCGACCCATTTATCTGAAACTGTCGCTATCGCATTCATCAAAGCCCAGATTTCCGTCGGCGTGTATCCAGGGCGACCGCTCTGGCCTGCACTCAGAAGCTGTGGGCAAAGGTCGCGAAATTCAGCTGCAGTCGGACCGTCGGACCACGGACAGCCGTTGGCTGACTCCCTTTCCGTTATCTGATCTGCGACAACGGACAAAAACTCTTCCCGGTTAGCCCGCGTGCCAGAATCGGCGGTTTCCATACGCCTGAAGTCTACGCGCTTCCATCGAGGTGTCATCACTAAAAGCTAGGGCGGATCAGTAAAGTTTCTTCATAGGGCGGGCTCTGCCCTTTGTTGGTTTCTCAGCACATCACCATTTTTGGTTGAAAAATGGCGGCCCTAGAATGTCACAAGCGCTCATTTTCAAGAAGCCGTCGCGAGAATATTATCGGGATATGGCAAATAACTTCGACACTCAAAAGACGGCGATCAAACTTCGTTTAGACGCCTTGCAGAAGGCTCACAAAGACGACAGTGACAACGGCATGGGGACAAACGCGTTTGTTTACGACCACTTGATTGCTGTAAACGAGGATCTGTTGGCGTTGTACAGCGGAATTGCAGAGACACGCGACTTCGCTTCTAAGCTCCCAGCTCAGATGTCGGACGCGCAAAGGCGTCGCCCTTCCGGTCGCTGACCTCTACAAACTTGGCCTAGGCTCTCTTACGATGTTCCACAGCTCGCCCTGTGTGGCCGGGGAAGGTTTGTGGCCAAATCGTTGCCGAAGGAGCCGAAAGCGCTACCTAGGCCATGGCCGCGGAGATGATATCAGTTACCGATTGAAAGTCTCCCAGGACTTGCAGCTCGTACGAATAGATGGTTGTCTTAATTGTGCACGTCTCCGCTCCGCTATCGGTCACCGGTTCACCGACGTGTACCGACTCAATTATCTGAGGGTGCAGCGCGAGCGGAATTATTTGCGCGGGTCGTGTCTTCGGTAGTACCTCAGAAAGCAAAGCTAGATGATTATACACTTGACACAGAAGCACTGGTCTTGGTGCAATAGGGATGCCGTGACAGGGCTGCGCAACGTTTTGTTGATGCCTGCTGCAATTTACCGCTGCAATTGATTGCATCAACGCAAATCTGTTGATCGCGCTTTGAACGCAATTCGACGTTTGTTGTCAACATTTTAAATGCGAAAAATGGTACAGTCGTAACGAGCAATGTGCGAAGTTATGACAGATAGTCGTTGAATCGTGCGATGAAGTGGTGCATCATGTAAGAGTCCAGATGAGATGGACATCGACGAACTTGACGCTGGATCAGGAAGACGCTAACCAGGTAAGTTCGTTACTCTTCAGAACGGGGAGCCTACGGGTTCTCCGTTCTGCTTTGAGGGTCTGATTTTGTCACCCCGAGGGATCACCGAGCTAAGCTCCATACTTGGAAATTTCGCAGTGCATTCCAAAACGGCTTTATCGTTCACCCAATTGCCAAGGCCATCATCTCTCTCGATTGGATTCTCTATGACAGTTCTGTTGAACGTTTTAATAAGCCTAGATCGTTCGGACAGAGCGCTGGCGATTTGCGCGAGGATTTGGTCCACGCTGTAGTAGTCGCGAATGCATCTACTTCCGTGCATGTGCAGGCCTACGAATACTATTTTGTTGTCCATTACTGGCAGTTTGCGAAGTGTCTGCTGGGCATTCACCTCTGCCAGTTGCTTGTCTGTCAACTCTCCTATGACAACGACCCTAGGCCTAATGCCCCGAGCAACCACGGCAAGATTTGATCGGATTAACCGTTCCGAATTTTCATATAGCGGCATTGTTGTCCCGCAAAAAATGATCTAGGCTATGGAAAACGGAGGGCGGCGGAGTCGAACCGCGATCCCTGGCAGGATTTGCAGATTATAAGTCTGCTCCAAGCACCGGCTTGACGCCCTCCACGAAGTTCACCACAGCCTGATTCGTCTACTCCCCAAGAGCTAGCGAATCAGGCCTTTCTATTATCGCCAGACGCCACGGCGAGTGGTTTGGTGCTGGCTATGTCTCTTCTTATCATTGCGAATCCCCTTCCTAGGGACAGTCACTGCTCTCGGTATTCCAAGAGCAAGACATTCTGTAAGGTTCTTATCCAATGATCCCTGTCATCGGTCGTCCATACCGAACCGGGTTTTGGTAAGCGCTTAAAGAGTCCCCAGAGAAGCATGCTGTCTTGTGCAGCGATGGGCTCAGCAAAAGACGGCGTACCTTGCTGTGGTTCTTGATCTGCGGGCTTGGCTTCTTCCTTTTTCTTGCCCACAACTCGCTTACGCGATCCCGATGCACGAGCATGTTTCTTAAAGATGTAGGGAGAGATGGCTATTCCGGCATCTGAAGCGGCGTCTTTCAAGAAGGCAATACAACGCCCTACCGTCTCTCCAGTTGCAGCAGTGTTCTCCTCAAACGCTTCTTTGAGTTGCGAGCTTGTGGCTGTTGAGAAATCAAATGCAGCCGCGTTCCCGAAAATGAATGGATAGGAAACACTAAGCACTTCGCGCAGAGCTTGCTTTCGACTGTTTTCCTCTCCCGACACGTATTTCTTCATGCTCTCAGTGGGAATACCGTTTTCAGAGATGAATCCCAAATACCGCAGAGCCGTAGTGACTTGAGACTGGGCAGCGCCCGACATTGAACCCATCAGCCCGCGGTCAATTCGGCCAGGGACGCCTTGAGAAAACCGCTCTAGAAAGGTGCTGAACGTTTTATATGCAACATAAGGAGGAATGGGAGACTTCTTCTCTGGAGCTTCCATACGGGCATTACCTCAAGAAGATAGTAGCAGTCGTATTGTGCTTCGTCTATTAAATACGGCGAATAATACTTGTATACGGTGTCCGACATTAATTTGACCATGCACCAGAACATTACTAATGTATTGCTATGGATACGTATAGTAGGGGTCAAATTGTTGTTTGCAAAGAGTTTAGCGGAGGAAGGATTGTACGGGTAGTTTGGGATGCTTCTGATAGCTTAGTTTTCATCCATGATGATGAGCAGTTCCGTCTGCGAATGAGCGGCCAGCCGCACCTAGAGCCAGTAGGGTTCCCGCGGTGCGATGTCGCAGCAACTGCAGAGGAGCGCCCTGATAGCATGTCGCTATGAAGGTAGACAAGGACAAATTCGACAGCCTGCTTCATCGGATGATGAGCACGCCACCTGAGAAGACGGCCACGATAAAGAGCCAGAAGAAAGGCGAGACGATAATCCCGCCTAAAACTTCTCCGGTGAAGCCGTAACGCTCTTGTACTCCATCGGCGTGGCCTCCATCATGCGGCGAAGCGTCTTCTGGAAGCGGTGCGGGTTCTTGCGCTCGTTGAAGCGGAACTCAAACTCACTCAGGTAGCGGTGCAAGTGCTTTATCGACACTATGTGATAGCTGCCATTCAGGCCGCGCTTGAACAGTGAGAATGCCGATTCCACAGTATTGGTGTGGATCTCGTTCGATTCGCCGGTCACGTAGTAGCCAAGGCTGTGATTGATGCGGTGGTGCTTGCCAGTGAACTTCTTGAGCGCCAATGGATAGCTCTTGAAGTCATCCGTCACGATCATTTCAACATCATCGCTAACGAATTGTTCCGCGATCTGTTTCAGGGTGTCAGCCTTGACGTCATCTACGTGCATGAGGCGAACCGAGCCACCACGCTGGCGTAGCGCAACAACGATCTGCTTGTTGGCCTTGGAACGACCACGCTGGCGAATGGTCTTGCCCCCGACATAGGTCTCGTCCATCTCCACTACGCCGGTGAGCTTAGGGAACTCTTGGGTGTCCACGTCCATAGCCTTGCGGATGCGGTGCGCCATGTACCA
>CAZZZL010000027.1:47181-56624 GCA_964658655.1 uncultured Acetobacteraceae bacterium
GTTGACGTCTATCAGGTTCATGGAAAGCCTACCGGAGGACTGGAAGTCCGAAGTGAATTGATACTGCGATCACCACCAACGCCAGCATCCAGACAGCGAAAAGAACCGCAAAGCAGGCTATGGCTTTCATGACCATGGCCAAATAATAGTGACTCATTCTTTCTGTGTCAAGTGCATAATAATCCAAAGCTAATTTCATTCATTTCACCTTGGGTGCAATTTACTCACAATTCACTACGCAGCTTGGGATGATTGTTCCGCACATTGCCCACATCCTGGTGCACTTTCCAACTCTTCATCTTGTCGGCGTCAAACGGCCTGAGCAGATCGAGCGGCGGAGGCGCGTCCGGATCCGCAGATAGCCACCGTTCGTACTCTGACGGTTTAAGGATTACCGGCATCCTGTTGTGTACCGTTGCCGTGAGTTCGTTTGGCTCCGTTGTGATGATTGAGAAGCTTTCGAACAATGAGCCATCTTTTTCTCTGCGACGCTCCCACAGGCCTACAAACGCAAATGGAGCACCATCGCTCATACCAAAGGCGTGCGGCTGCTTGTTCTTGGCATCCAGCTTCTGCCCTTCATAGAACGCATCGGCCGGCACCAGACATCTACGCTTGAGGAATGGCGTCTTCCACATCGATTTCTCCATGATGGTTTCCGCTTTTGCGTTGATCGTGGAGATTCCGATCTGCTTGATATCCTTTGCCCACTGAGGAATCAAGCCCCAGCGCATGGCCACCAGCAGGCGGTAGCCGGATTCATAGTCCAGGCGCACAACTGGCTGAAACGTCGTCGGTGCCACGTTGTACGAAGGAAAGACCTCAGTCGCAATGTCACCAAGCTTGAAATGCTCCGCAATGCGCTGTTTGTCAGAACGTCTAACGTATCGGCCGCACATAAATGGAATGCTCCCGAAGGTACTACGACCTACCTCAATTTACCATCTTCGCCTTTTGTTTGCCTTTCCACAGGCCCCGACCCTAGACTCCCTTCATGGCGTTTCACCCACAGAGTCGCTCAGGTTCGTTCGTTGTCCGCTGTAAGCGATGCGAGAAAGTTGTGTCTGCTGGCGTAGGGCTTAGCCCTGTTCACACGGTCGTGGTGGCCTGCGGTTTCTGCGATGAGCGCCGGCAGTACCTTCCGTCCGAAGTGTTCGTCGGCAGGCCGTCCTTCGGGCTGAGAAGGACGTAGCCGTGGGCTTCAACCGCAGAGCTGTCGCACGTGATGAAGCTGAGGCCTTTCGTGACAGGTTTGGTTCGACTGTAGCGATCTGTGCAGCGATCATTGTTGCCGTTCGCCTGGCAAGGGATCCCATTGCACAGCCTACGCCGCGGGTGCTGGGTACCGTCGGTGACGCGATCCAACTGGCAAAGCGCATCGTTAAAGATGTCTTTGGGCGATGAGGGTATACGTCTTCGTCATGCTGCGTGGGCGCTGGTTCACTCAATGCTTGCTCGCCGAAGATATGCAAACGAGCATCAGCGGTTTTCAATATTTCCAGAGCCTTGGGACTGTCATAAAAGCTTTGCGATACCTTGGCGCGGCGGACGCAGAGCTGGATGAGCTGTTAGAGCGGGCTGAATCGATGGGCCGCGGATCTTGTACGTTCACTTTACTCGCTGGACGGAAGAACGTGCTCAAGCTTACGCAGGCATGGTTGAGTGGGAATCGTACTTCGGGCGATCTCATCAGCCCTGCGCAGCACGAGCGTTTGGCTTGATAGATGTAGTCAGCACTCCCAACCCTTTTCCGTCGGCTCGATGTAAATGTCTTCATCGAACGTATGAAGGCTGGAACCCAAGTTGTCCAGATCTTGCTTGAGGGACATGCGACTAGATCTACTGAACTACGGCATAGATGACACCTTAATTTTTCCAGATCTCGAGGGGCTGGGCCGAGCCCTTGTGACTAGTTATCGTAGTGTCAAGCGAGACCGCCCGCATAAGGGCGTCTATGTGCGACTGAAACCCTCGAATGTTCACAAAGGCGGAGTAGGAGTCTTCGCGATCAGGAAAATTCCGAAGGAAACACGAATTTTCGCCGATGAGAATGAGGAAGTGTGTTGGGTGCCATCATCTTCACTGCCGAAAAGCGCCGCGCTGAGGAAGCTTTACGATGATTTTTCGGTGATCGACGGAGATCGCTATGGGTGTCCGCCTTCCTTCAATAGGCTTACCCCCGCGTGGTTCCTCAACGAATCGAAGAAGCCCAACACGCGTTGCGACGACAACTACGACTTCTTCTCATTACGAGACATCGAGGCAGGAGAAGAAATCACGGTCGATTACAGCACTTTCAGCCAGGAATCGGGGAAGCCACTTAAGAACAAGTTAATCGAGTAGGGTTAGTCGTCGCAGAAGTCTCAGATGTCTATGATGACCATTTTTGGTCCGTTGCTGGAACCCGAATGCTCCAATGCCACCCGCTCGCCATACTTCTTCGGCAATATCCTGGACACGACCCACTTTCGCGCTTCGACTCGCAGCCTAGAGCGCTGAATGTTTTCTGAATCGAGCCGCCAGGATTCGCTCGCATCCTCGTTCTTGCGCAGCATGTAATCGTTCGTGGCATCGTCCGCAATATCGATGATTTCCTCGGCAAAGCATTCTGCCTGCGCTTCCCTCGCGCGCGCGTACTGGTCCCGAAATCCTTCATCTCTCCTCAGCCACACAAACACCGTCGTCTTCGCCGGCATGTCTTCCTGCGTGCAGATTGACCGCAGGCTCTCTCCGCCAGCGAGCCGCTGGCAAATCGCGTCTGCCAAAAACTCACTGTAAATCGATGGCCTTCCCATAAGACTCCTCTGAATCATGCTCACTGAATCTGCTCTGCCAGGTGACGACGCACGAACAATGCCTCTTCCTGCTTACGAATGAGTGTGACCTCGTCTTCTGGCAACAATCCCCTCACAGGCTGATTGCTTAGCTTCGCCTCAGTCTCGCCCGGGATGTGGCCATCAATTATGTAGACGAAGGCTATGCGCTTGTCCGCAAAAGCGGAGTCTTCGTTGGGATCAAGGCCGAACCACGCGATGATCTCAGCCGTCTGGCCAGCTGGACACTGCACCAGCGCACCGAATGGCGGCAGATCGTCAGGGTTGGGAATGAGCATCGGGCGCCTGCGCAGAAGTTGGCGGCAAATGTCGAATTGTTCTCTGTTAGTCATCGCCATTACTGGACCACTCCCAGAAACTGAGGAATGTACTGCGGTCGCTCCTGTGTGCAGACGAAGTGAATCATGTCCTCGGGAACGAGACCATGAAGCTCACCAGCACCCGGGCCCTCGACATTGAGCACGTAAGCCATCCGTTTGTTCGCGAGGCATCCAGAATCCTCGTTGGGATCTGCAGCAAACCAGTGGATAATCTCGGTCAGATGGCCGCTCGGTGTGCGCACCAGCGACCAAATCGGCGCGAGATCGGCCGGGGGTGGGTCCAGAGGCTTTCGATTGAGTAAGATCAGCCACCAGGCTTGTTTTCTTTCTTCTGCTGTCATAAGCGTCTCCTCTACTCAGCGCGCAGGCGCAAAGAGTCCTTTCAGAATCTGGTCTTGTCTCGTCTGCTCGTCATCCTGACCAAAGCCGGGTGTGAGGTACTTGAGCCGCGACGCGAGCGGAGTTGCTGTGCCGAGAGCACTGGCTGCCCTGCCTGCGGTGTTTGCGAGGCTCGGAAAGAGCCCTCTGGCAGGTGGCAGCGGCGTGCCGGCGGGATTCTTGAACCTGTCGAGTGCGGAGTTCACCAGCGCATCCGAGCCAGTTGCATTCTTGAGCAGGCGCTGTCCGACGAAGTCGAGCCCGGCTGTTGCGATGCCACGAGGACTGAGCGCAGGGTTCACCGCAAGGCTTTCCTGCAGGCTAAGAGGGCTTTGACGGCCGTACACGGTCGCTCGCCTGTTCGCTACGTCCGCCACGTCCGAGAGATTGCCGAAGAGCGTCTGCCGGCTGCGAATCGTTTCCTCTGGCACGCCGTAGTCCTTGGATAGTTGCGGGTAAAGGGCATCGCGCGTCGCATTGCTGGCAGCTTCTGTGCGGGCGACCTCTGGGTTCGAGCGAGCTGCAGCACGATCGCCGCCTGATTGGTTCCAGAAGCTGTTCAGCTTCGCGTTCAAGTCCTGCCTGGCAGCGTCGAGCGTCGGAACGTCAAAGTTACGATTCCAGTTCTGCGCCTTTTCTGCAGTGCGCGCTTCAATGCCGGGCTTTATGCGCTGGCCGCCGATGATCGTTGTTCCTTCCGGGTCCGCTGCATTCATACGGATGGACCCTACAGCCTTCGAAGGGTCCTCGATCAGATTCGTAATCGGGATGCTGTTCATCTGCGCTCGTGCGATCGGTGCACCTGAGATCGAAGACGACCGCGGCGCAGTGCCATAGCCCGGTGTCTGCTGGTAGGGCGAAATCATCGACTTGTACCAAGACTGCTCATTGTCGGCAGCATCCTGCGCAGCACTCGCGAAGCCTTTGACTCCTGGCGCGGGTGACTGCGCGGCGATGTCCGGAAGTGCTGCGTGCGCGGACTGCTCGAAGTCAGGCATGGTGACCGGCGGCTTCAGTGCACGAGTCAGAACAGCCTCCGGGCTTCCCGGGACGATCGCTCTCGTGACTGCAAGAGCCCGGTTGGCTGGCGTGGTCGATGCCAGCTGCGCGCCCTTGCCTACCGTGCCCAGAGCTACGCCGGCTGCTTTCGCTGCGATCGCTGGTGCACCCACATCTGTCGCGAGACCCGTCATGGCAGCGACGGCGCCATGCTGCTGAGCATCGTTTGAGACCTGCCGCGCCCATGGCCCGACTACTGGAATTGCATCAAGCGACGACTGCATACCCGCATCGAACTTGCCCTGCTTGAACTGCTGCACAGCGTTGCCGGCTGCCTGCGTCGTCGGGTCGACAAACATGCGCTTCACGCCAAGTGAAAGATGCGCCAGAGGCGAGTTGATGCCCGCGCCGTAGGTCTGTTGTTCCTGCGGCGTGGCCGGGCTGGTAAAAGCGGTGTACGGGCCCGCCACAGCGTTTTTGAGTCGCTGGCCAATCACTGAGCCTATGTCGCCGAGACTCGAGCCCCACGAGGCTTGCGGCGCTGGTTGGCCGATAACAGTTGCACCAGGCGGCAAATCATCCTGATCGTCAGCCGGTGCACTGATGACCGTAGCTCCTGGCGGCAGATCGTCGACTGGGGCCGGCTGGCCAGGCTTGTACATCTGCGTGGCGTAGAGCGTCGCGCCTGGAATGTTCGTCGGCGGGCCCGGCAGAGGCCGTACCTGCGTGTTGATTGTGTTGCCCTTCGCGTCTGGTGCTGTCGGCATGATCACTGATTGCGGAACGTTGTTCAGGTCATCGATCCACGGCCCATAGACTTTCTGACGCGCAGCGGCAGCAGCGTGATCAGCGGCTGTAGCAGTTTGGTTTGCGAGCTTTTGTTGATACCCATCATTTTGTGCCGTCCAGTACTGCAGGATGGCCGCCTGCTGTTCGCGTGGCTTGTCGAGTAGCGTCTGACCTGCTTTGCGCGATGCAATCAGGCCTGGCTCACCGCCGAAGTTATAAGGGTCGTTCGGATCGTCAGCCGGGATCTTCGCAGCGACTTTCGGCGGAAGATTGTTCTGCATGATGTGCATGGCTTCGTGGACGGCGAGTTGGCCTGTCTGCCCAGGCTTCGCGAATGCGTTACGGTCCATTACCTGCACGGTGTTCGGATTGCCACGGTTGACCCCGGCGAACGCACCAGGGGCGGCTTTACCGGAGAAGGCTGCAACCGATGGTGTCGCGTCAGTCGTGGTGAAGTTCACATTGCCATTGCCGCCAAGGATGCGCAGCAGCGGCGCCGGTGCGGAGTCGGCAAGCGCGGCGCGACCCATTGCATTGATACCTTGGCTAGCACTCAGCAGCCGTTTTTTCAAGTCGTCAGTAGCCATGTGCCCTCGTTCGGCGAACTTCGCCCTCTAGCGTGTGAAGTGTTTGAATTGTTAAGTGATCCGTCTGCTATTCCGGAACCCACTTACCGTTGCGTTTCACCTGTGTCGAGCCATCAGGCATCCTGATCCGCGTGCCCTCCGGCCGGCCACCACCTGTTGATGAGGGAGTCGGCTGCTTGCCAAGGCTCAATCCGCCGCTGACTGTGCTCACACCAGGCGCGAGACGTGCAGTGACTTTCCTGATCTCTCCGATCTTGGAGAGAGCCATGTCGTTCGAGTCACCTGCCACAGGAACTGTGTCAAGAATGCGTTGCGCCTGCGCCTCAGACCCTGTACCGCCAGTGGTAGATCGCAAAATGCCTGCCTGCTCATGCAATTGGCGGACAGCAGTGATTGCGTTGATCTGCTTTTGTGTCATGCCGCTCTGGATCAGTCCACGCACAACCTTTCCGGTCATGCTTTTTGGATCATTCATGGCTGCTACCATGCGAGGGCCGGAAAGAGAGCCGCCTTCTTGGAAGAAGGAGCGGAGCGCACCTTCGGCATTGTCGACTGAGCCATTGAGGTCCTTGAAGGTGCTGACAGTCTTCTGCTGCTTGATGGCGGTCGGTGCATTCTTCTGACCGATAGTCGTTTGGCTGCCGTCATCGTTGGCAATGTGCGTCGCGCCGGGAAGGTCGTTGCCCTGCAGGTCAGTTCCATACAGACCTGCTTGCACGACCTGCTTGCGAAGGCCCAGGTTCTGCGCACGCAAGCCTAGCGCCTGACCTGCAAGGCTCATGCGTTGGCTGGCCTGGTTGATGCGCTCCTGCTGCAACCGGTACTCGGGGTTATTCGGGTCGGCTTTGAACTGCGCGAGCTTCGTTTGCGCATCGGTAAGATCCTGTTGCGCCTGGATGTATTCCGTTTGGGCCTGCTGTTTCTGATAAGCGGGCGACTGTTCGTCCGGCACGTAGGACGTTTGCCCGTTCTCATCCGTGACAGCTTTGAGGCCATGTTCAGTCAGGCCGGCAGCGGCGTTTGCAGGAACTTGCAACGCCTTCGCATTCGCAAGTCTTGCTTCTGCGGCGCGCTGATCGTTCTGACTTCGCGTGTCGCTGGCTTGCAAAGCTTGCAGATATGGCTTTACGGCGCCATTCTCATATCGCGCTTGGTTTGTGTCGGCAACACCGTTGTTGTAATCACCGACGCCCTGCACATACTTAAGCCCAGCCGAAGGATCGCCGTGCATACCTCCTGCAGCGCCGCTCAATCCTGCCGCTGCAAGAAAGAGCGCGCGACCGAGTGGCGTCTGTGCCTGCTGGTGCGCAAGTTTGTCCGGATTCGCAGCAGCCCACTGATCGTAGGTTGGCGGCGGTGCGAGATTCACTTGCGGCGCGGACACAGGCGGCAGCGAAGGACCCTGCGCTTGGATTCCGCCGATACCTGATGGCATCGGGTTTTGCTGTTGTGTGGACGAAGCCGAAGGCATCACGTTTCCGTTCGTGGCGATGCTGCGCGGTGAGACCGCAGGTCGCGGATTCGGCTGACTTGCTGCCGCATAGGGGTTCGTTATCGGCGAGAATCCCGAGGGCGACGCCGCTGGTTGGGAGTTCGGCTGCTGGCTGGGTTCGGGATATGGATTCGGCGTCATCGAGAAGATCGACGGCGGTCCCGGCGGTGGCGGGTGATTGAAAGGCGTCGGCTGGCCAGGCACTGTGTTCAATGCGCCCTGGATGGCCGCGGCATTCGCGGGATCTGTTGAGAAGGTATGGAAGTTCATCACTGGCGGAGGAGGAGGAGGCGGCACCGCCGTCTGTGGTGTGGCGCCTTGACCTGCGATCGTGACACTGCCGCCACCATCGATGTGATCGCTGATGAGCTTCTTTAAAACAGGGTCGATTGCCAACTGGCTGAGGTCTGGTGTGGATGTCATCTGGGGGCGCCTTCCTTGAAGGTGAGTGAAGCGGGGTGAAAAGTGATTGGCAGCAGACCGCTTGCATCGCTGCGGCCCTTAGCGATGATGAGCTCGCCATCTAGGTTTACTTCTTCTGTCTCCGAATCCACCTTCCGGTGAAGGAGGAGTACGGTGTGAGCTTCGAAAGCGATGTCCCCAGAGCCGCGAAGATGTTGCAGAGTTGGCGGTGTGTTACGGTTCTTGTCGCTGCCTTCGGTGATTGAAGACAGCAGCATGGTCGCGACCTTCTCAGTCTTCGCGAAACTCGCAAGTGCGACACATGCGTCCGTGATGTCCTGGTGGCGGTGACGCATCTCTGACTTGAACTGCATCTTCTGCAGATAGTCGATCGCCAGGATCTGCGTGCCCTTCTTCCGCTTGATTACGCGCGCCCGGGAGATAAGCTGTGCGGCCGTAATGCCAGAAACGTCATCAATGACAAGCGGCCACGAAGCAACCTCGAGCATCGCCTGTTCGACATAACTGAGTTGCACATCATTCATGCGCTTCGGGTGATGGACTCGGTGATACTCGACACCAGACACCGCCGCCCAGAGGCGCTCGAGAAGGGCTTCTGCAGCCATCTCAATCGAGAAGACGTGAACTGGGATGCCGCGAGGGCAGTTGTTCAGAATCGCATGTGCCACCAGACAGGATTTGCCCATCTGGGGACGTCCACCAACCACTGTGAGAACACCGCGACCCAGACCGCCGATTTGCTGATCAAGCTTTGGAATGCCAAGCGGGTATCCGGATTCCATTTCGCCGCGGCGAATCTTCTTCAAGTTCGACATAGCGCGATCTGACTGCGCCAGAAGATCATCCGAGTTGCCCTTAGTGTCTGCAGCAATCGCCAACGCCTGCTGATCAAATTCAGCGATCAACTCAACCGCAGATTCACCCTGATCGCAGGCGCGGCGCGTGTATTCCTCCCCCAGCTTCGCTATCTCCCGCAACATGGCTTTTTCGCGAACGATCCCAACGTACTCCGCAATCGAGATCCGGCGAGGTAGCCCCTCGGTCAGCGAAGCGATGTAGGCGATCGATCCTACGGCTGAAACAAGTTTGAGGTTTGTCAGCCGCTCCGCCACTGTGACGATGTCTGCCGCATGAGAAGCGCCTATCATCTCGCTAATCACCCGGAAGAGCACGCGGTGAGATTCAATTGCAAAGTCGTTTGCTTCGAGGACAGCGGCCGCTTCGTGAAAATGCTCGTTGTCGAGGAATATTGCGCCCAGGATGGATCGCTCAGCATCAAGCGAAGCAGGCAGGCCTCTTTCGAGAACGACGTCATACGTGGTTTGCACAGGCCTCCATTTTTTCAACATCGTCAGTGATAAATCGACGGCGCTGATTACTTCCAAACCTCTCCCCTGCGCTGGTGCTGTCTGCCTTTACCGGCCATACATCGATCCACGAATTGCGAATACTCTGCTCGAGCACAGCACCGGTGTCCTGCCCTTGCAGGCGCATCTCTTCGAGTTTCTTGATTACGAGCTTCTGCGCATGCTCGGTAGCCGGCTTGCGGATCTGTTTGCGCATGTCGATGTAAGCTGCCCAGATATTTGCTGGAAAGCTTTCAGGAAGTTCGACAGAGACA
>CAZZZL010000028.1:0-56084 GCA_964658655.1 uncultured Acetobacteraceae bacterium
CTCGACACGATCCCCCAGCTGATCATGATGCGGGCGATCCACTTGCGCGCGCCGAACTTCGTCATCAACAGGTTGCTGGGCAGATCGAAGCACGACGATCCAATAAAGAAAATGCCGGCCCCAAGTCCGTACGCACTGGCCGAGAGCGCCAGGTCCCGCCGCATATCCACCGCAGCAAAGCCGACATTCACCCGGTCCAGGTAGGCGACGATGTAGAGCATAAACATGTACGGGATCAGCCGCCAGGAGATCCTGCGATAGAGCGCGTCGGCGTTAATAGCATTCTGTTGGGCGAGCATCTCCTCTGAGAGTACCGTTTGTCTTCGGAAGTGGTCTGACCCACGGACGTAGCGTCGGTTCAGAGTGCCCATATCGACAAATTCAAGCGGTTTTTGCACGAAAAACGACACAAACTGCATGCAAAATCGGGGCAAATCCGGTCTCCGGCAGCCTTTCTTCGACCTCAAAGATCGAAATTAGAGGCATAATCAGCACAGGGTACTACCATGCATCCGGAGCCCCCCAGGACGATGACCAGTCGCACCACTGACGCCCGGCGCTGGCTGGTACCGGCTTCCATTGCCCTGCACGTGGCTGTGATGGCAGTCCTGATTCATCATCGGTCAGCCTTCATTGCGCCGGTGCGGCTGCCTGGCACCGCGCAGGGTTCGCACCTGGTGCTGACGTACGCTCCGGGTCGTTCACCGGCGCAGCAGGAAGCGCTGATCAAGAAGCCGCTCGTGGCAAAAAGTAAACCTCCGGTGATAAAGCAGAAACTGGCGCCCCCCGTAGAGCAGGCGGCCGCCATGCCGACGCCGGCCCCTGCAGCGAATCAGCCGGACGCCACTCCGGGAAATGACGCGCTGGGTACAGGCGACGTCAACATTGCGCTGCTCGCCGTCTTTCCCACGCCCAAGCCGGACCTGTCGCAGCTTCCGCGCGGAACCAGGGGCGATGTTGTCCTGGATATCACCATCGATGAGACCGGGAAGGTCATCCAGTTGACCATGGCACGCGGCGTCGGGCATGGCGTGGATGAGAGCGTCATCGCCACCGTGCACCAGTGGCTCTTCCATCCGGCCACACGGAACGGCAAACCGGTCGCCAGCGAGCAGGAGCTGCTGTTTCACTACGAACGAAGCTGAGCGCAATCGGTACTGACACTGCTTCGGTCGCAGGCGTATAATGCGATGCAAAGTTGTCCGGGCCTTCGTAAAACAGGGGCCGTTGGACACTGGGGGCGTGTATGCATGGCCTTCGTCAATCGACCCTGATAGCATTTGTCGCTGCAACCCTGCTGACTGTCGGAACTCACAGTATGTTGGCCGAGCAGGACGCAGCAAAAGTCCCGGCTGCTGTGCCAACCTCCTTCACGCTCAACCCTGGAGCCAGCAATCTTCCGATGGAAGTGCAGGGCGACCTGCTCATGAATCGTGGCAGCTACGCCGCAGCCATCGAAGCGTATCAGAAAGCCTGGCCGCGCTCGGCCGTGCTGTGGAACAAGACCGGCCTGGCCTACCATCACCTGTTCGCCCTCGACGAGGCGATGAAGGACTACCAACTCGCCATCGTGCTCGACCCTCACTACGCCGAGGCTTATAACAATCTCGGCGCCATCTATCACGGCAAGCGGGACTTCGGGATGGCCGAGCGCATGTACAAGCGGGCGCTCAAATACCAGCCCAAGTCAGCGGTCACCTACTGCAACCTGGGTACGACGTACTTCGCAGAGTCGAAATATAAACAGGGAGTCAAGGCGTATCGCAAGGCAATGCAGGTGGATCCCGAGGTCTTTCACCTCAATCACCGTGAACAGGTGGAGACGGCCAGCTCGCGCGCAGAGCGCATGGCCATGGCCTACAACCTGGCCAAGTTATATGCCAGCGAAGGCCGCAACGATGACGCGATGGAAGCACTGCAGAAGGCTCTTTCGGAAGGCTTCAACGATCGCAAGCGACTGCTCACTGACCGCGAGTTCGCGACGCTGCGGGAGACCCCGGAATTCCGCAAGCTCATGGTCGAAGAGCATTTGAACTAGCCACATCCCGCAGCGAGCATCGTAGCCTGTATGGAATGCGGGATGAGATGAATCGAAGAGAGTTCAACATATTGCTGGGTGCCTTCACGCTGTCGACCTCGGGCTTCGCAGAGACTGCCACGGGCGAGGCTAACGTCGAGGTACTGCGTCTCGGCAGAAATGGCTGGATGCCGAACAACGAGCGCCTGCCTGTGCTGCTTTATCGTGGAGTTCTGGAGAGCAAGGGCGATCCGGCCGCTTCCTGCGAACAACTGTTTACCAAAAATGGCTGGCCTCCCCAGTGGCGCAACGGCGTCTACACATTTCACCACTATCACTCAACTGCGCACGAGGTGCTCGGCTTTGTCACGGGGTCGGCGCGACTCGTATTGGGCGGCGAGGGCGGCCACGAGGTAAGAGTCCAGGCAGGTGATGTAGCGTTGCTGCCGACGGGCACCGGCCACTGCGAACTGGAAAAGTCGTCAGACTTCCTGGTCATCGGCGCATATCCTCCAGACCAGAGCTGGGACATCTGCCGCGAAGCGCCGGATTCGGCAGCCGTCGCCAGGATGGCGAACCTGCCGTTTCCTCAATCAGACCCGGTGTTCGGCGCGAAGGGTCCGTTGCGAGAACAGTGGCGCGCTTGATTTGAGTAGCCGCTAACGCAGCAGGTCTTCGAGCGTAGCGCTTAGCGTAGTTTTCTCATCGCGATATTTCACGATGACGGGTGTGTATAAACTGAGCCCCCACTCCTGCCCCCTGCCATGCGCAATGGCGCGCGCGCCGGGCACCACGACAGCGCCCTCGGGAATGATGAGCGGTTGGTCGGCCGTGGCCTTGATGACATCGCCGTGCACCGTGTCATAGACCGGCGTCCCGCGCGTCAGGATGGTGCCCGCGCCTAGCACTGCACCCTTGCGGACAATGGTTCCTTCATAGACGCCGCAGTTGCCGCCGATGAGTGCGTCATCTTCGATGATGACGGGATTAGCGCTGACTGGTTCCAGCACTCCGCCGATTTGTGCCGCTGCGCTCAGGTGGACCCGCTTGCCAATCTGCGCACAGCTGCCGACCAGCGCATGCGAATCGACCATGGTACCTTCGTCGACATAGGCCCCGGCGTTAATGTACATAGGTGGCATACAAACGACACCCCGCGCGACATATGCTCCGGTACGAACCGACGAGCCGCCGGGGACAATGCGTACGCCATCTTCCTTCGTGAATCCACGGGCCGGATAGGTCCCTTTGTCCACAAAGGAGAACTCGCGGCCGCCCATCTCCTTGAGTTCACCGAGCCGGAAACCGAGCAGGATCCCGCGCTTGACCCAGCTGTTGACACGCCAGCCGTGTGGCGATTCTGCATCCGGTTCGGCTGCGCGCAATGTGCCGAGGCAGAGAGCCTCCCGCAGGGCCAGGAATGCGTCCATCGCGGACTTGTCGCCGATGGCCTCTGCGCCGCGGGCGAAGTGCTCTTCAATACGAGCTTCCAGGCCATCTAATGAGTTGAGTGAAGGGTCGAGCCTCGTCATCATTCCTGCGAGTTTACCAATAATTCATGCCGTCAGACGGTCAGCTGCAGGTGTGCTGCGAGCTTGCGCAGTCGCTCGCGGGTGACAGTCGCGACCGGCACAATCGGCAGGCGGTAGTGTTCTTCGACACGGCCCATCATCGCCATTACGCACTTCACGGGGCCCGGGCTGGTCTCCCAGAAGTTGGCCAGCATCAGTTCGTAATATTTCGCATTCAGGGTGCGGGCCGTGTCCCAGTCGTTGGTCAGGGCGCAGTGGACCATCTTCACCAACTCGCGCGGAATCTCATTCGAGGCCACCGAGATGAGCCCGGCCGCCCCCACCCCGATCGCCGCGAGTGCAATGTTGTCGTCACCGGCAAAGACTGGCACAGTTTTCGGGACCAGGTGAATCAGTTCAGTGATCTGCTGCAGGTTACCGCTGGACTCCTTGACCCCGGCTATCGTGTCAGTATGTTCAAGCAGACGTGCAATGGTCTTCGGTTCGAGATTGGTACCCGTGCGGCCCGGAATGTTGTAGAGGACCACCGGAAGTTTCGTCGCTTTGGCGATGGACTGAAAGTGCTGAAACTGACCTTCCTGCGATGGCTTGTTGTAGTAGGGATTCGCCGTGAGCAGGCCGCTCACTCCCGGGACTTCGGCAACTTTCTGTGCCTTGATGACGGCTTCGCGCGTGGAGTTATGCGTGCAGCCCGCAAGGACCGGCACACGTCCTTTGGCAGCCTCGACAACCATGCGGATGACATCGAGCCACTCGGTTTCGTCGAGCGTCGGCGTTTCACCGGTCGTGCCGCATGCAACCAGAAAATTAATGCCGCAGGTGATCTGCCAGTCGACCAGCGCGGTAAGCACACGCGTATCGAGTGCGCCGTCATGGTGAAACGGTGTGACCAGCGCAGTTCCACATCCCCTTAGGTGCATACGGGTTGGAGTCTACCACTCGCAAAGGGTTGCTGTTCGGCGCGGGTCATTTCTCAGCTATCTGAGAGAAGACACTCGAAAACTCGTAACAGCCAGTACGCCCCGCAAGCCATTCCGCAGCTTTAACGGCGCCTTCTGCGAAACCGCGGCGCGAAAACGCTTCATGCCGCAGTTCGATCAGGTCATTTGCTGACCGCGCCTCGACGACGTGCAGGCCGGCAGCGTCGCCTTCACGAAAAGATGTGATCTCTGCATGAATGGCCGGGTCGGCTGCCGCGAGTGTCTGCTGAATGGAGAGAGCGGTGCCGGAAGGCTTGTCTAGCTTGGTCACATGATGCGTTTCTCGGATGCTGTACTCGTACCCCTTGGCGGTCAGCGCGAGTTCGCGGGTGATGCGGAGAAACGCCTGGATGCCGATGGAGAAGTTGGTGCCGTAAAGCAGTCCAGCGCTGCGTTTTTCTGCGAGCGCTCTCATTTCTTCGAGCTTGCCATACCAGCCGGTTGTTCCGACGACTACGCGCGCGCCGGAAGCCAGGCATGCGCGCAGGTTCGGGATCACCGCTTCAGGTGTGGTGAAGTCGATGACCGCGTCGAACTGGTTCAGCATCGGCGGCGTGAGTGCCGACGCACCGCGGTTTTCCTCTTCGCCGATCACCCTCACGCTGTGCCCATGCTCATGCGCGACATCAGCGACAACGCTTCCGGTTTTGCCCCTGCCCAGTACCAGATAAATCAAGTCAACTCCTGCCTGCGCCGACCGTGGTCGAAGCCGTACTGCTCTGTGAAAGGGTACGCGCTTCAACGTCGAAGATTTCAGGATCAGGGTCGGCAAAGAAAACTTTGTGCAATGAACGGATCGCTTCGTCCGCGTCGTCCTCGTCGATCATGAAGCTCATGTTGATCTCGGACGCGCCCTGCGAAATCATACGCACGTTGACGTGCCGGATCGCCTGGAAGACCTGTGCGGCGATACCGTTCTGACCGCGGATATTTTCGCCGACCATGCAGATCAAAGCCTTGCGGCCTTCGTATTTCACGTCGGCCAGCTGGCTCAGGTCGGCGGCAATCTCGGGCAGCTTTTCATTCGAATCGACAGTAAGCGAGACGCTGACTTCAGAGGTCGAAACCATGTCGACCGGGCACTTGTGCTTGTCGAAGACATCGAAGATGGCCTTGAGGTAGCCGTGCGACATGAGCATACGGCTCGCCACCACGTCGATGATCGTCAACTTGCGCTTCGCAGCAATCGACTTGAACGGACTGTTGCAGTGTGGCGCGAGCGAGATGATGCGCGTGCCCGCATTCTCGGCGTTGCGCGAGTTGAGCACCAGCACCGGTATATTCTTTTTGACCGCTGGCAGAATGGTCGCCGGGTGCAGTACCTTCGCGCCGAAATAGGCCAGTTCAGCCGCCTCTTCAAAGCTGATGGTTTTCACGCGCAGGGCGTCGGGACAGATGCGCGGGTCCGTCGTCATGATGCCGTTGACGTCTGTCCAGATTTCGATTGCGACTGCATCGAGACCGCCGCCGACCAGGGCCGCTGTGAAGTCAGAGCCGCCGCGGCCAAGCGTCGTAGTAACGCCTTCCGCCGTCGACCCGATAAAGCCGCCCATCACGACTGTCCTGCCGGCACTGGCTAACGGCAGCACGTGAATGGCGAGCCGCTCGGCGATCAGGTCGTCCTGCGGAATCGCGCGGCCATGCTGGTTATCCGTCGCAATACAGGTGCGCGCATCGACATGCGTCCCCTCCAGGCCACGCTCGGCGAAGGTTTCGGCGACCATGCGGCTGGACAGCCTTTCTCCAAACGAAGCCACAAGATCTGTCGTGCGGGGCGTCAGTTCACCGACTGCAGAGAGGCCGCGCAATACCTCATCAAGCGAATCAAATTCGGCGTCAGTGATTTTGGCAATTGGCGCATAACGGTCCGGGGACAGCAGCTTGCAGGCGACTTCAAGATGCCGGTTGCGCAGGCGCGCGCTGATCGCGAGCGCGCCGTTGCGATCGCCACGACCCGCCGCCGTCCCGGCTGCAAGCAGCTGATCTGTGACCTTGGACATGGCACTTACGACGACGATCGGCTGCACACCCTGCTGGCGGCGCGTGTTGACGATCTTCGCGGTGCGCTCGATCGCTACGGCATCCTCAACCGAGGTACCACCGAACTTCATCACGACAACGTTCACTCTGCCGGCATCTGCGCTCATACGAGAGCTGCCGCAGGATCGAGTTTGCCGAGTGCTACGAGCAACTCTGCATTGAGCAGCGCCGCGCCCGCAGCGCCGCGAATCGTGTTGTGCGAAAGCACGGTGAACTTCCAGTCGAGCAGGTTGCAGGGCCGCAGCCGACCGACTGTCGCGGTCATTCCCGCGCCTCGCATGCGATCCAGCCGCGGTTGTGGACGGTCATCAGCGGTTACGAATACGACAGGGTTCTCCGGGGCGGTTGGCAGCTGCCTTCCCTCAAGCGGCGAAAAGTCTTTCCAGGCATCGAGAATCTGTTCGCGCGTGGCTGGCTGGCGGAGCTTTACCGACACGCATTCTGTGTGGCCATCCTCCACCGGCACGCGATTGCAGCTGGCACTGATTTTTGCGTCGAGATGCGCGATGGTCGTCCCGTTCAGTTTGCCGAGCAGCTTGCCCGTCTCTTCCTCGAGCTTTTCTTCTTCGTTCTTGATGAACGGCACAACGTTGCCGAGGATGTCGAGCGAAGGCACGCCTGGATAGCCGGCGCCACTGACGGCCTGCATGGTGGTGACGAAGACGCTCTCGATCCCGAAGCGATCTTCGAGCGGCTTCAGGGCCATCACCAGTCCAATGGCAGAGCAGTTCGGATTGGTGACGATGTATCCGCCCGATTGCTTGTGCCAGCTCTGCTCTTCGATAAGGCGGAGATGGTCGCTGTTAACCTCCGGGATCACCAGCGGCACATCAGCCTGCATGCGGAAGGCGCTCGAGTTTGAGATGACCGCGCAACCGGCGGCAGCGAAACGCGGCTCCATCTCGCGGGCAATATCCGCGTCGAGCGCGGCGAAAACTACGCGCGGCGCGCCGTCTGGGACTGCGGGCGAAACAGGCAGCGCCGCAATTTCATCCGGCAACGGTGTATCCAGCTTCCAGCGCACGGCGTCTCCGTAGCGTTTGCCGCTGGAACGATCAGACGCGGCGAGCCACGTGACCTTGAACCAGGGGTGATTCTCAAGGAGCTGGATGAACCGCTGTCCAACCATACCGGTGGCGCCGAGAATGCCGACGGGCTGCTTTGGGTGACTCGACCTGGGATGACCTGGTTGCATGGCGCTTGTCCCAAATTTTACAGCACCTGTTTTGCGTTCCATGCGGAATCCCGCTCGCCGGCGGAGCCGGTACCGTATTGGGCAACGGTGATAGGCAGACGTTCGTTTCGGGAAATCATGCTGCTGTTAGTCGAACATCTTCGCGTAGTCCGCCAGCCCGCCGATAAGGTCATGATGAGCAGATGCGCGGACGACCCTCGTTTTCGATCCATGACCGAGCGCTACCACGCCGGTGCATTTGTCGAGGCGGCACAGATTGGATGGGAGCTGCTCAAGCACGATCCACGCGAACCGGTGTGGCTGAAGCTGCTGGCGCTGGCAGAGCATCGCCAGGGCCACCAGGCAGCCGCGATCGTGTTGCTGAAGCGGGCGATCAAGGCGGAGCCGGACGGAGTCGCCCAGTGGAATGACCTTGGCAATGTGTACAGCTCGGTCGGCGAAATTGGACTGGCGGAGGAGGCATATCGAGTTGCCCTGGTCCATGCTCCGAATTGTGCGGAAGCCTATAACAACCTGGGCGTCATGGCTGGCGAGCGGGAGGACTACGCGGAGGCCCGCCGGCTCTATGAGAAAGCTTTGGCACTGCGACCCGACTATTCGGAAGCGATGTACAACCTGGGAATCGCGCTCGCAGCGCTGGGCAGGTTTCAAAAGGCCGCACACCGCTACAAGCAGACCCTGGCTCTGGCACCGGACCACGCACGCGCGCGTTTCAACCTCTCACTGACGCGCCTGCTGATGGGCGACATGGCTGGCGGCTGGAAGGATTGGGAGTCGCGCTGGCAGACTCCGCAACTGGCTCCAGCTCTGCGCAACTTTCCTTCGCCGGCATGGAGGGGCGAGTCACTCGCCGGCAAAACAATCCTGCTCTACGCTGAGCAGGGACTCGGCGACACGTTACAGTTTGTGCGCTTTGTGTCGCTGGTGGCGGACCGGGGAGCAACCATCGTGCTCGAAGTTCAGGCGCCCCTGGTGCCACTGTTTCGACCGCTGTTCGAAGGCTGGACGATGCGTCCCAGGTTCACCGACGATGAGGTCCGGCAGGGAGCGATCGTGGCGCAGGGCGACGAGCTGCCGCCTTTTGATCTTCACTGCTCGCTGATGAGTCTCCCGGCGGTCTTCAACACTGCTCTCAGAACCATCCCTTTTGCCGCCGGATACGTGCGGAGCGCGAGGACTCCGCTGGCAAGAAGATCGCAGGGCCTGCGCGTGGGGATCGTCTGGGCGGGCAGTCCGACGCACAAGCGCGACCACGCCCGCTCACTGCCGCTGGCCGTGCTCCGGCCGTTGCTCGATCTGCCCGATATTCAGTGGATATCCTTGCAGAAAGGGCCATCGGCTAACCAGCTTCAGGAACTGGCAGCGATCGATCCTGCATTCTCGACGGTCGAAGACCTTGCCGCAAACTTCGAGGACTATGCCGATACTGCTGCAGCCGTCGCATCGCTGGATCTGGTCATCACTGTCGACACGTCGGTCGCCCATCTGGCTGGGGCAATGGGGAAGCCGGTGTGGGTACTTCTGCAGCAGCATCTCCCGGACTGGCGGTGGCTGCTCAACCGGAAAGATTCGCCCTGGTACGCGTCGGCGAGGCTCTTCCGGCAGGAGAAAGCGGGTGACTGGGACGGTGTCGTCAGGACAATTCGGATGGAGTTGATGCAGTGGATGGAACATCCGCAGGAGGCACGGCCCCCGAAGTCTAGCGCTTCGCGTCGTTGATGACCACTACCCGGCGGCTAGCTTTTCTTGTCGGCCGGGCTGAAGTGGAAATCGCTTTGCACAATTCCATGACTTGTCACCGTGATGGTGGCCTGTTTACTCCCGAGCTGCTCCTGCACCGCGGTCAGTGTGTATGTTCCGGGCGGCAGACCTGCAATTTTGAAATGACCGCTGGCATCGGACACGGCAAAAAATGGATTAGGGGCGACGTTGATATAGGCCTGCATCCATGGATGGTTGTTGCAGCGCACCGGGATCAGGTTTTCAGGTTTGGTGAAAACGTGGCGCGTGGTCCCTCCGTTCGGCGGCTGTGAAATGTCGAACGAATCATTTTGCCCAACACTCGGCTCCATGTGCACATTGTGCATAGTGGCGTCACTGTTGCGGAACTCGATTGGCTGTCCGACCTGCGCTGCGACGACATGCGGTATGTAGCGACAGCCCTTCTGATCAAGCACCACGGGAGTCGTCGAAGGCGCATATTTTTTATCGCCCAGTCCGCTGCTGACATAAATGAAGACATTCGCCAGCTTGCCGTTATCGACCACGTACTGCTCTGTCATGTTGGTGCTGCCGGACATGGCACAGGCAGGGTCCTGCGCCATGTCGATCTCAATGCGCTTCGGAGCGGCGCCGTCGAAGTTGACGACCCCCTCGGCCGATCCAGCGGTAGCCGGGTCGATTGTCGAAAATGTCATCGTCGGGTTCAACGAGGATCGACTGCTCCTGCAGCCGGCACCAGCCAGCAAGCCAAAACACGCGACGGCAACGAGGATTTGATCTGCGCGCATACTCAGGCTGCTTCCAATTCGGCAATCACTGCATCGGCGAAAGCGCGTGTGCCGCTGGTGCCACCGACATCACGCGTGAGGGTTTTCTTTTCTGCGTAGACCGTCTCAAGTGCGGACTGAATCCTGTTCGCGGCCGCACGCTCATTGATGTGGTGCAGCATCAGGATCGCCGACTGCAGCAGGGCCGTCGGATTGGCCTTGTCCTGGCCGGCAATGTCGGGCGCCGACCCGTGCACAGCTTCGAAGATGGCGCACTCAGCGCCGAGATTCGCGCCCGGCACCAGGCCAAGTCCGCCAACAAAAGCTGCGCAGAGATCGCTCACAATGTCGCCGTACAGGTTCGGCAACACGAGAATGTCGTACTGGTAGGGATTGGTGACAAGCTGCATGCATGTGTTGTCGATGATGTGTTCGCCGTAGACGATCTCGGGATACTGCTCGGAGACCTTCTTGGTGCAGCGAATGAACAGTCCATCCGACAGCTTCATGATGTTGGCCTTGTGGATGGCATGCACACTCTTGCGGTGGTGCTTGCGCGCGTATGAGAATGCATATTCCGCGATGCGGGTCGAACCTTTTTTCGTGATGATCTTGATCGCTTCGACTACGCCGGGAACTACTTCGTGCTCCAGCCCTACGTACAGGTCCTCAGTATTTTCGCGCACGATGACCAGGTCAATGCCGGGATAGTGTGTCTTGATGCCGGGCAGGTTTTTGATCGGCCGCACATTTGCGTAGAGATCGAATTTCTTGCGCAGCGTGACATTAATAGACTTGAAGCCGCCTCCGATTGGCGTGGTCACGGGGCCCTTGAGCGCCAGCTTGTTGCGCTCGATCGATTCATACAGCGCCGCCGGGATGTATTCGCCGGTCTTCGCAAAGGAATCAGCGCCTGCGTCAAATGGCTCCCAGTCAAACTTGACGCCCGAGGCCTTCAGGATGCGTACGACAGCATCGGTAACTTCGGGGCCGATCCCGTCACCGGGGATGAGGGTCGCTTTGTGCGTCCTGGCGGTATGTGGCGTGCTGCTCTCGGTTGCGGTCGGGCTGGCTTCACTTTCAGGCATTTGGTAACTAGACTCCGGTTGTGCTGGGTTGAGTGATTGGATGGGAGGACGGCGGCGTATGCTGCCGGCTGTCTCAGGATTTGCGGACCGGGCGCTGAGATGCCAGTTCACTGGGTCGGCGACGGCCGTTATGGTCTTTCTGATTGAGTAGCTGCTCGAGTTCTTCTTTAAATTCACGAACGTCGGTGAAGTCGCGGTAGACGCTCGCAAATCGAATGTAGGCGACGGTATCGATGGCTTTCAGGCGCGTCATGATCAGTTCGCCGATCTCGCTGGTGGTGCGCTCACGCTCCGGTGAATCGACCAGGAAAGCCTCGGTTTCGTCGACGATTTTCTCGAGATGAATAGCGGGTACAGGCCGCTTTTCGCAGGCTCGAAGCAAACCACTGAGCACTTTCTGGCGCTCGAACTTCTCGCGGCGACCGCCCTTTTTCACGACCATGTACGGGATCTCGTCGATGCGTTCATAGGTGGTGAAGCGCTTCTCGCAGCGCTCGCACTCGCGGCGCCGGCGGATCGAATCGGCTTCCTTACTCTCGCGCGAATCGACGACACGGTCCTGCGCGAAACCACAATATGGACATTTCATCTTGACTGCATTGATTTTAATGCATCGACGAAGGATCGAAGTTGCCGCCGCAACGCCGGCTTTACTAAGCCTCGCTGCGCACGGTCAGCTCTTCGTCTTCAAGCTGTTCGGAGGCCTTCGCTACATTCTTGAGCGATACGTGCTCGAACCGCGACCAGATGAGGCCTACCGGGATGATGCCCATCGAGATAATGAGCAGGATCATCGCAGAGCAGCCAAGGGCCGGCTCGGCGGCGACGTGGAACAGGTTCTGCATAGCCGCGGCGACGACGCCGATGGTGGTGAACCAGCCAATGACGGGCAGCTGTACCGTCGATGCAGCGAGGCTTGTTGCCTGCAATACCACGACACGTGCCGTGGTCATGCCGGCAAGTTCAGGTGAAGCAACGAAGGCATGCATGACTTCAAGATAGGAGACGGTGACGAGCGCCCACATGAAGAGTGACAGGGCCGCGGCGACCAGCAGGTCGGGGACGCTGCGCAGCGAGTTGAGGCCCTCGCGGAATTCGCGAATCTTGGTGGCAATGCCCGCGCCCAGCTTCGGGGACACCACGCTGAAAGATTTCTCCGTAAAATCCGCGACCCACAGGCCCGACCAGTGCACGACCACTGCGAAGACAGCGAGGAAGATGGTGAGAGCGACAAAGGCAATGGCCGAATGCTGAAGGGCTTCGTGATGTGGCAGCGTAGCGCGGTCCGGCGCGAGCAGCAGGACCAGGCCGAAGATCAGGGCCATTGAGCCCAGGTCGAACATGCGCTCGACCGTGTAGATAGCAACCTGGCTGCTCACCGTCAGATCAGTCCGCTTAGAGATCAGGTAGGGCCGGACAAGGTCGGCGAGACGCCCGAAGATGGCGACGGCAGTGAAGCCAATCACCTGGCTGCCGACGAGCTTGAACATATGGACTTTTTTTGTGGACCGCAGGAAGTAGGCCCAGCGGATTCCGCGTACGACGTAATTCAGATAGATGGCGACCAGGGCCAGCACGATATGCTTCCAGCTGACCTGCTTGATCTGGTCGGCGAAGACGCTCCATTCGAAGTGGACGTGTTTCCGCGCAAAAAGAGCCAGCGCGATCAGTGCCCCAACCACAACGATGTACAACAGCAATTGTCTTGCCTTCAAAGCCGGTTACCTTTCGTGCTCATGCAAGCTGGGTTGGTTATTCGGATTGCAGTCCGGGGGCTGACAGGGAAGTGGGCGCCAGTGATGTAGCGCGATCAGCCTGTCGTGCCCGGGACTCCTCCGCCAGCTTGCGCTGGTTGAATTCATGAATGATGCGTGCCACATAGGCACGGGTCTCGCGGTAGGGGGGCACGCCGTGGTAGCGGTCGACTGCTTTGGGGCCGGCATTGTAGGCGGCCAGTGCGAGTGCCAGATCGTCGTGGTAGCGGACCAGCAGGGCATTCAGATAAGCAGTGCCGCCGTTGATGTTCTGGTCTGGCTGGAAGCTGTCCGTGACGCCGAGTTCTGCCGCGGTATGCGGCATCAGCTGCATCAGTCCCTGCGCGCCCGTGCGGCTGACTGCGCGAGTCCGGCCGCCGCTTTCTGCATGGACGACACAGGCGAGCAGATCCACATCGAGATTGCGCGCAGTGCCCGCTGCCGTCAGCAGTTCATGCAGATCGGCAGGAGTCAGCTTCTGGCTCACCGTTGCTCTTGGCGCAATAGCGGTTGCCGGCTCATTAGCAGGGATAGCGGGCAGGCTGATGGGCTCTACAGAGACAATCTCAGCGGTTGCGACTTCGACGAAGCTGCTGTCTGCTGCGCTCGTCAGGTACAGGCGCGTCTTGTCTCCTTCGGACACGCGGTGGTCACAGACCATGTCGAAACCGTTACTGAGAGAAATATGTTCGGCAGGACGATCGGCCGCGTGCGCCATAGGAAGGCCGCAGCAGGCAAACAACAGCGAGGCGATCTGATGCCGAAGAGTCATCCGCACCACCTTACCACCCTGCCTTGGCAGTCGCTGCCAGCGCCGGTTCCAGCTCCAGGGCTGATTCGATGGCAAGGGCTACACCATGATCGTCATTGCTGGCGTCAGTCAGCACCCAGCCGTGCGCCTCGGCCATGCCCAGCATTTCGGGGCTGGCGTTGGTCATCAGCCGCGGATGTCCCGCGTAGTCCAGCATGTCCAGGTCGTTCAGGTTGTCGCCGATAGCCATCACTTCTTCCGGCAGAATGCCATGAGCGATCGCAATTCGTGACAGCGCCGTGCCCTTGGAGCAACCGGGCGGCAGCAGGTCGAGAATACCCAGGTCGCGCTGCGGGTACTCCGTCCGGTGGAATGCAAGATCGTTCTTGAGATTACTGAGTTCGAGAGCAACTTCTGCCTGCCGGACCAGTTCGACCGGCCCGCAGATCATACCCTGGATGGGCTCCTCGCCCGTATCAAAAGCCCGCTCCAGCGGACTCATTTCCAACAGGTATGGCCGGTTCGATTCGACCCATTTGGCAATCTGCTGGTGCAGTGCATCGAGATTTTCAACGACCAGCCCCGCAGAGCCTTCACGGTCAAAGGTAAAGACCATGGTCTGGCCGAAGGGCCGCAGCGCTCCGCAGAGTCGCCGGGCCGTCTCGGCGGAGAGCAAGGTGCGCTCGATCAGGCGGCCGGAAAAATCCCGCACCACGGTCCCGTTCGACGACAGCATGATGTTTTTCTGTCCGAGGCCGATGGGGTCGATGACAGGCTGGGCATAGGTTTGCCGCCGCCCGGTCGCAATCACGATCAGGACCCCTGCTGCCTCGGCTGCCCGGACCGCGGCACGGTTCCGCTCGCTGATGATGCCGCTAGTGCTGGGGAGGAGTGTGCCATCAATGTCGATGGCGATCATGCGTATGCGCGGTTTCATCTCTTCCAGTCTACCGGATGGGGTCCGCGCAAAGTGAATTGGCGGGCGCTACTATCGTTGTATGAAAGAACAGGTTCAGCCGAACAATCCGCAGGCACAGGAAGCTCCTTCGACCGGCAAGAGTGAACCCGGAGCCGGGACGTCTGCCCCGGCTAGCCCGGTTTACGACCGCCGGGGAGTTGCCCTCCCGGCAAAAGCGCTGGTCGGTGGCATCATTACTCCGCAATAAGTGCAGTGTCGATGGGGAAGGGCGTCTGCCGGGTCAGTGCTTTTGCGGGCGGCCCGTCATTCCACAGGTTGATCTGGGATACGGCATCGCGCAGGGTGGCGACCACTGCGGTCGGCCTGGCTGCGCCGAAACGTGCCTTCTGCTGCTCCAACTCCTGTGAGGTGCGCCACAGTCCGACCAGGATGCGGTTGTGCGGCATCTGTTCACGGACCCTGGCACACGCGGCTTTCGCCACCGAAAAGGCAAATGGCGGGAGGGCTGAAATGCAGACCACGGTATTGCGGTCCTTCGACAGCCGCGTCAGGATTTCCGGCGTGACGGCGGCTATGGGCAGAAGGATGGTGTTGAAGCCGGACTGCTCCAGCAACTGCGCGAGCATGGTCGCCGAAATCTCATCCGAAGTGTCATTGGCGGCGATACAGACGACAGGGAAGCGGCGCCCTGGCACTTCCAGATGCGAGGCTACCGGTGGAAGCGTAGCTGCTCCCGGCGCAACCGGGCTGCGATATTCCGAATATTCGACCAGCAATTCGGAGACGCTCAGATGCAGGACCCTGTCGCGGTTCTCATCCAGGCTGCCCTTCTGTCTGTCCTGCTTGGCCATGCTGAGTGACGGCAGCAGGACGCCGTCGTAAAGGTCCACCAGGCTCTTTCCTTCGACGAACCGATCGGCAATAGCGCGGACTTCAGATTGGTCCATGGCCAGCAGCCGCTCGTAGAAGCGGGCCTCCGGCGCAAGCTCCGCATCGTCGCCCAGCAGCACATGCAGGAAGCTCATTTTCGGGACGTAGCGGCCCATCACGATCAGGCAGACGGTGAGCGGCGTCGCCAGAACCAGGCCGGGCCAGCCCCACAGCGTGCTCCAGAAGATGGCGGACGCCAGCAACGCCAGTGAGCCGACGCCCGTCTTCGAGCCGTAGAGCCAGGGTTCGACGACGTAGGCCGTAATGACCTCGATCAACAGGAAGACCCCTAAGACCAGGAGCGGCTGCTTCCACGAGGGCGAGATGGCAAACGAGAAGATGAGCGGCAACGCGCCGCTGACGATGACGCCGGCGTAAGGGACGATTCTCAGCAGCGCAGCGATGGCGCCCCACAGTGTTGCATCGGGTACGCCCATGGCGAACAGGCCGATACCGAACAGCAGGCCGAAGCAGCCATTCACCAGGAATTGCATCACCAGGTAGCGACTGATGCGCTGGGCCGCGTCATTCAACGCCTGCGTCATCAGGTTCAGGTGGCCGATGCCGGCAAGCAGCAGCAGGCGGTTTCGCAGGTCCTCGCGATGGATCAGGATGTATATCGTGAAGACCAGGATGATGGCGGCCATGCCAAACGGCCGCAGGATCGGCAGCATCATGTCCTTCAAGTAGGCGCCGGCCGTCACCGGCGGCTGTACCACCTCGACTTGCGTGGGTCTGGCCGGAGCCGCCGGTTCTTCCGGAGCCGCCGCGTGCTTGATGACGTGCCGGCGGGTCGTCAACGTGCGCTGGGCAAGATTTTCCTGCGCCGCAGCTGTGACGGGATTCGAGCCGCTGGAAAACTCGACGCCCATTTCTTCCAGGCTTGTGAAGGCGCGGCCGGCTGCTCCGCCGGCTGGTGCGCTCAGGCGGTTGAGTTTGTCCTCAATGTTTCCGCGATAGTCAGGCAGCGTTTCGAGGACATGAACGACCTGGCGCGCTACGATCCAGCCGACCGTCGCCACACTCGAAAAGAAGACCAGGATGACCAACAGGATCGCAAAGCCGCGCTTGACCCGCCAGCTTTCGAGCAGTCCGACGGCCGGTGAGAGCAGGAAATTGAAAACGATCGCGAAGGCCAGGGGGATAAGCAGCGTCCGGGCAAAATAGAGGGCGAGAATGATGACGCCGATCAGCAGCATCGGCTCACTGGCCAGCCATCCACCACGCGTACGGGCTATCGGCGCTGCTTTCACGTTTTGTCCATCCTTTATCAGCGAGTCAGCAGCAGGCCGTGTTTTCAGGAAAATGTGACTTCTATGAATGAAGTGCAGTGCGCTCGACAACAGGCAGAGGTAAAGAGAGTTCTGACTGTGTATCCTGCTTCACCTTGGGCGCAATCTGGGGCCGGGCGTGCATGAGCAGGTAAACGATGCCGGTCAGGCAGAGAGCGATCAGTGCAACGTACATAAGAAAATGAAGCACATTCTTGGTGCAAAATTCCGTTTCCTCTCCCATGGCGCAGGCCCTCGAGGTGCTTGGATGCCGGCTACTGCGGAAGGAACGCCCACGCAGCATTGTTATCGCGAGGCTTGCCTGTCCCGCAATGCACTTTTCTGGTGAGTCCTGTCCCGCCCGATACGACTAGTAGCCGTGCTGGAGAAGATAACCCGCGGTCAGCGTCGAAGTTTCTACCAGCGGAATTTTGCCTGACTGTTGCGCGGCAAACTTCATCATCACGTCCGCCTCAAGGTTTACAGGATCGCCAGCGCGCAGGGTATGCAGATTGGTCCGGGCATAGGTGTGCGGGATGATAGCGATAGTGACGGTATCGCCCTCCCACTTCGCCACCGTGAGACTCATCCCTTCGATCGCAACCGACCCCTTTTCGACCACGTAGCGGCCGACGGCCTCGGGGATTTTTACCTTGAGCAGCCAGTCGGTTTCCGCAACAGGCGCGTTCGGTGAAACGGCGGTCAGCGAGACAATCTCGCCAGTGGCATCCACGTGCCCCTGCACCACGTGGCCACCGAGGGGCGTGCCGGCCGGCGTGGGCAACTCCAGGTTGACGAGTGAGCCGGGCCTGAGGCGGATGAGTGACGTGCGGTCGACCGTCTCCTGCGCCAGGTCAGCGTGAAAGAGCTCAGGCGTAATGTGCAGTGCGGTCAAGCACACGCCGCTGACAGCGATGCTGTCACCTTCACGCAGCCGCGAGGCAAGGCCCGGGGCCGCGACGGTGATACGGCGCGCGCCAGCGCCTGTCTCCAGGGCGACAACGGTCCCGGTCTGCTCGATCAATCCAGTAAACATGCTTTCAGGATAAACCTGTGGGATGGATCTGAAATGGGGCCAGCACCGCTCTCACAATCCCGGGGTTATTCTGAGACCGACCTCAATCGTCCCAGTAAGTCCGAAAGGTGCTGGTCAGGCAAAGATCGTCACCGAAGCGGCTTACTTCCGGCGAGGGCAACCTGGCCATGCCGCGGGACGAGTCGATCAGCGGCAGGCCTTCTGCGCCCTGCAACACGGGCGCGTAGAAAAGCACGAGCCGGTCAACCAGGTCGCGCGCCAGCAGGGTGGTGTTCAGACGGGTGCCGGCTTCGACGATGACACTGGTGACGCCCATTTCACCAAGACTTGCGAAGACCTCTTCCAACGGCAGGCCCGTCGGTGTAGAGGCGAGCCGCTCGACCCTGATGCCGCGCTCGGAGAGTTCGTCCACTTTGCCTTGCTGGACCTTACCGCTGAAGATAACCAAATCCCCATCGGAGGAGGCCTCGACCAGCTTCGAGGCGATGGGGATGCGCAGATGCGTATCGAGCACGACACGCAGCAACGGCAGCCGTCGTGGCAGGCCGCTGCGGTCGGTCAGTAGCGGGTCGTCGGCCAGCACTGTGCCGACGCCGGTCAGCAGGGCATCGTGCGCGTGACGCATACGGTGGACCTCGATCCTCGCCGATTCACCGGTCAGCCAGACGGGTGCGCGGGCCTCCCGCTCGTTGGCCGAGGGGGCGATACGGCCATCCAGTGACAGCGCAGCCTTGAGCGTGACATAGGGCAGGCGGGTGCGGATGTACCTGGCAAAAGCATCATTCAGCCGCTGGGCTTCCTGCTGCGCCACGCCGACGGCAACCGGAATACCCGCAGCGCGAAGGCGCTCCACACCGTGGCCGCGGACCACCGGGTTCGCATCCAGCGTCGCGATGACCACCCGGGCGACGCCGGCAGCGATCAGCGCGTCCGCGCAGGGGCCGGTGCGTCCCTGGTGGGTGCACGGTTCAAGGGTGACGTAAGCCGTGGTGTGGCGAGCGCGTTCGCCGGCCGCCCGGAGTGCGACTACTTCTGCGTGATCGCGGTCGGCGTACTTATGAAAACCCTCGCCCACCATTTGGTTTTGTTCATCGACGAGCACACAGCCGACAGTGGGGTTGGGCGAGGCGAGACCGATGCCTTTTTCTGCAAGCGACAGCGCATGGTGCATCCAGTGCAGATCGTTCCGTGCAGCGGAGTCGAGCGGAGAGACTTGCATTTGCCCTCTTGAAGCATCAGCCCAGCAGCGAATCCACGAATGCCGAACTGTCAAAGGGTAGCAGGTCGTCGAGCTTTTCGCCGACCCCAACAAAGCGCACCGGCAGTTTCAATTCGCGGGCAATCGCGACTGCAATGCCCCCCTTCGCCGTGCCATCGAGCTTGGTGAGCACAATGCCGGTTACACCTGCTGATTCGGTAAAGAGCCGCGCCTGCTGCAGCCCATTCTGGCCGGTCGTTGCATCCATTACCAGCAGCACCTGGTGCGGCGCGAAGGGCGAGAAGCGCTGTGCGATGCGGCGCATCTTGTCCAGCTCGACCATCAAGTTGTTCTTGGTGTGCAGACGTCCGGCTGTATCGACCAGCAGGATGTCCGTGTTGCGGGCGCGCGCGGCCTGCATCGCGTCGAAGAGTACCGCTGATGGATCGCCGCCCTGTTTCGTCTTGATCATGTCGACGCCGGTGCGCTGCGACCACACTTCGAGCTGCTCGATGGCAGCGGCGCGAAACGTATCAGCGGCACAGAGAAGAACGGTGCGGTTGTGCTTGCGATGCCAGGCTGCGAGCTTGCCGCTCGTGGTGGTCTTGCCGGTACCGTTGACGCCGACCATGAAAATGATCTCTGGCATCCACTTCTTGCCGGACTCCACTGGCTGGTGTTCGTCGAGAATGTGCTTGAGCTCGGCCTTGAGCAGCGTCTTCAGCTCGGCGCCGTTGTGGATGGGCTGACGCTTCGCGACCTCACGCAGCGACTCGACGATCTCGCTCGAAGCGGGCACGCCGATGTCGGAGGAGATCAGGCTCATTTCGAGCTCTTCGAGCGAGGATTCATCGACCTCGCGGGTAAGCGCGACGATGGTCTGGATATTGTCGGTAAGGTTCTCGCGCGTCCGCGAAACCGCATCCTTCATCCGGTCGAATATGCCCTTGCGTTCGGGCTCATTAAGGCTGCCAAAAAGTGTCTGAATCATGATTGTGTGCTGGGTCCAGTGTAGCGGAGTCATCAGTAACCAGTTTCTGTTTGCTCGCCCGCAACGGCATTGCCTTTTCGATTGCGCTTCGAGATTATGAGATGTGGACACCTCTCATTATTCTTCGAGCGCAGCACTCCTTGGATATGCTGCCGATCTACGTCGACGCCTCGTTGAAATCGCCCTGGAATGGGAGCGACAGTTTGGCGTCGCGCCGAGCATTACAAGCACGCTTTCTGAACTGGATGCTGCGCTGCTAGTCGGGATGCAGGAAGATCTGTACTGCGCAGGGGGCGTTCTAAGAACGGCCGTGACCAAAGACATTGACTTTGTGTTCCGTGGTCTGCGCTATCAGGTGACCGCTAATCGTCCAAGTGGCAAGCCAGGCTCACATGTAACTCTCGTTAATCGAAAAACAGAGGAGAAAAGACCATTCGGATGGGACCGGCTCATCTGGATACTCTATAATCAGTCATATGTTTTAACGGAAGCGTGGGAGCTTACTGTCGACGAGTACCGAGATTGGTTCGGACCCCTGAAGAGGCTCTCCCCAAGTCATATGAGGCGCGGTCGTTGCCTCGTACGGACCTCTGATTAGCGCTTGTAGCAAGACAGAGTTCACTTGAGCTTAGCGGAAGCATCCGATTTCATGGCTGCGCAGTCGACTCAAGCCATGAGCGCAACACTTCATCCGCGCGTCGCTGCCATCCCTCTCCAGTAGCGCGCAATCCTTCAGCAACATCAGGCGAAAGACGGATGGACACCGGCACCTTGCGTGGAGCCTTCTGCGGGCCTCTTTTGCGTAGAGCAAGCAGCATCTTCTGCTCTTCCGCCGGCAGTGACGAAAAGGGCTTGAAGTGCTTGAAGTCCTGAGCCGTCAGCTCTCTCACCTCGCCATCTGCGTCAGTCAATGGTTTGCGCTTTGCCATAGTGTTTCGCCTCTCTCACGTTGGTCTTGCGGAAACTGATAACGCGGATCCCTTCAGGATTCGGTAAGTAACACAGCAGGTGAAGTCGCTTATCGAGATACCCAATGGCCACGCGCCTCGTCTCGTCGTTGCGAACCTGTGTCTCGAAAACCGCAGTATCAAAATCGAACTCTGCTGCCCGTTCGAACGAGAGTCCGCGCTCGCGAATATTGCGCTCGTTCTTGTCCGGATCAAAGGTAATCGCGAGCATCTTTATTGTATATGCAATTTGCTACGAGCGAAAAGCTTCATTCATCCCGGCCAGGCCGCGACATCAGGTCGCGCATCGCGTCGCGGGGAGACTTGCCCTGGCGGAGGATCAGCTCCATCTGCTCGGTGATCGGCATCTCTATGCCATGCTTCCGAGCCAGTCCCAGGGCCGCAGGCGTGGTGCGGACGCCCTCGGCTACTTTCCCGCCTAATCCATGAAGGACGTCTTCGAGTCTGCGACCCTGGCCCAGAGCAATGCCGACCGTCCGGTTGCGTGAAAGCGAGCCTGTACACGTCAGCACCAGGTCGCCGATGCCGGAAAGGCCGGCGAGCGTTTCCCTGCGTCCACCGCAGGCTACGGCGAGTCGCGTCACCTCGGCGATGCCGCGGGTGATGAGCGCGGCCATGGCATTGTGTCCCAGCTCGAGCCCGGCGGCGATGCCGGTCGCAATGGCAATGACGTTCTTCAGCGCGCCGCCAAGTTCGACACCGACGATGTCTTCATTGGTGTAGACGCGCATCCGCTGCGAGCTGAAGGCCTGCTGTACGCGGATCGCAGAAGCTGCATCCGCCGATGCGGCGGTGAGTGCGGTCGGCAAACCGGCGGCCACTTCGAAAGCGAAGGTAGGCCCGCTGAGCGCGGTGATCGGCAGCGACAGTTGTGCCTGACTTACAATCTCTGCGATCACCTCGCTGATGCGGAGATGCGTCCCGTCTTCGATGCCCTTGGTGGCGCTCACCAGCAGCTGTCCTTGAACGAGCAGCTGCGCTAATTGTGTGTAGACCGCACGCACATGTTCAGAAGGCATCGAGGTGACGACCATCTCAACACCATCGATGGCGCTCTGCAGATTGGCAGTGCTTGTGATGTTCGAAGGCAGCGCGAAGCCCGGCAGATAGACGGTGTTTTCGCCGTTGTCGAGGATGATGCGCGACACGTGCTCGCCGTGCGACCAGAGAGTAACGCTGTGACCATTGCGGGCAAGGCTCAGGGCAAGAGCCGTACCCCAGGCGCCGCTGCCGAGAACGGCGATTTTGCCGCCATCGGCTGCTCCGGCAATGCTCACGAGACAGCAGGCTTCGGTTTACCGAAGCGATATTCCGTCCCCTGCACCAGCCGCGCAATATTTTTGTGGTGCTTGACGATCACGATCAATGGCAACGCATAGATGACCGCCTGCGAGAACAGCGTCCGCTGATAGCCGAAGACGAAGATTGCGAAGAAAGGGAAGACAAGGACGGCGAGGATCGATGCCAGCGAAACATACCTGCTGAGCGCGAAGGTGACGATGAAAACTGACAGCGCGACGATCGCGGCAAGTGGCGACAGCGCCAGCGTCACGCCGAGTGCAGTGGCGACACCCTTGCCGCCTTTGAAGCCAAGCCAGACCGGGAAGACATGTCCAAGGACGGCGAAGATTGCAGCCAGCGCCGCTGCGTTCTGCAGGGCCGGGATACCGTGAGCTGAGCCATGCATGATGGTGTCCGCCAGCAGCACAGCAAGGTAGCCCTTGAGCACGTCCAGCAGAAAGGTTGCCGCCCCTACGCCCTTCGCTCCTGAGCGAATCACATTGGTCGCGCCGATATTGCCACTGCCAATGTTGCGTATATCTTCCTTGTGGAAGATCCGATAAAGGATGAGCCCGAAAGGAATGGAGCCGAGAAAAGACGCGAGGATCGAAATGAGGATGTACAGGGTCATGCGCAGTGGCCGTTCGGGTCTGAGTTTACAGGAAGTGACGGCCGTTTGTGCGCAGCGACCAGTGCAGTGGGTTTGCTTGCTAGACGAAGGTCCGTCAACTTCGCTCGGGATGACAATCCTGCGACCACAAGAAGTGTTTCCACGATCAAGTGCGACCAACGTAAGCATATGCGACGCAGGAGCGTCCGCCTGCATGGCAAATGCCTACATGAGTTTGCGGCGGACCAGGTCTAACGCCTGCTGACTGGCCCAGTGGCGGATGCGGTCGCGATCGCCGGGAAGCGTCTTCTCGACGACTTCAGTTTCCTTTTCATCCGCGACGGCGACATACACCAGGCCAACCGGCTTCTCTTCCGTGCCGCCGCCTGGTCCGGCAATGCCAGTCACGCTTATGCCGTAGGTCGCGCCGACTCTCCGGCGAATTCCTTCAGCCATCGATTTCGCGACCTCCGGGCTGACCGCTCCATGCTGAATGATGAGATTGGTCGGCACGCCCGCAAGCGAAGTTTTCAGTTCATTCGAATAGGTGACAACGCCACCGAGAAACGAACGTGAGCTTCCCGGAACGCTGGTGAGTCGTTCAGCGACCATGCCCCCCGTGCAGCTTTCGGCCGTGGCAAGTGTATGGCCGCGCATGCCGAGATAGTAGAGCACGATCTGCTCGAGCGTCTCACCCTGCGATGAGTAGACAAATGCATCGAGTTCTTCTTCGATCCTGCTCGCCAGTTCGTCGACGCGTTGCTGCGCCTGCCCCGGAACGCGCTTTTCGCAGATCAGGTTCAACTGGATGTCGCCGCTGTGCGCGAGGATGGTGGTTTCGACATCGTTATAGCGTTTGTAGATGGGCGAGATGCGTGCGTCGCAGGCCGATTCGCCGATCATGGCTGCCTTGAGCGTGCGCTTGGCGATGAAGCGTTCCGGCAATGCTTCTTTGAGCAGCGGGCCAATCTCGGCTTCATACATGGCCTTCATCTCGTGTGGCGGACCAGGCATGAGCGCGATGAGTTTTCTGTGCTCGCCGTAAACCGTGTCAAGCCACTGGCCGGGAGCGGTGCCCTTATCGTTTGGAATAATGACAGCGCCTTCAAGCACATCCGCCTGCTGACTGTTGTTGGTCGACATGGTGACACGGCGCGCAGCAAAACGCTTGTAGAGCGCAGCGACCAGGTCAGCATCACGCTTGAGCGTAATGTTCAGTGCCTCGGCTACGGCGGGACGCGTCAGGTCGTCTTCGGTTGGTCCAAGGCCACCCATCAACAGCACGATGTCGGCACGGCGCAGCGCTGTTTTGATGGCGTTGACAAGGTGATCCTTGCGGTCGCCCACGATGGTTTTGAACGACACGGCGACGCCGATTTCATTCAGGCGCTCGGTCAGATAAAGAGAGTTCGTGTCCTGCCGGTAAGGGGTGAGCAGTTCCGAGCCAATGGCAATAATTTCGCTGATCATAAGTTCTGGTGGACCAATCTTTGGGGCTTTCGTTCATGACAGAAGATGCAGATCCCTCCACTGCGCGACGCTTCGGTCGGGATGATAAATCTATCGGCGTTGCAATGGCGAAGACAGGCTAGTACAGCCGCAGACCTTCGACGCCCAACGCTACATCATAAACGGCATTTTGCGTAGTGACCGCGATGCTGCCATTTGGGATGAACGCAAGGCCGACCATACCGCTGCCGGAGATGACCAGTTCCGCTTCCTTGTCCGGCGTGATGCGGATAATGCCGCGCTGGCCTCGGAAGGAAGCGGCGACGTACAGGTTGCCGGCGATGTCGAGAGCCAGCCCCTGCGGCCGGCCCAGCCCACGGTAATACGTCTCGATCGTGCCTTTGCTGTCGATGGCATGCACGACGTCGTAGCTCGACGTGGTTGGGCCGGTCACGAAGAGCGTGCCATCCGGTCCGAACGCGAGATGGTAGGCCGCCACACTTGGTTCGAGCGTGGCATAGACGAAGATCTGGCGGTCGCGCGCGATGCGGAAGATCGTCCCGCTCCGGTCGCCGCAATAGAGGTTGCCTTCGGCATCGAACGCGAGTCCGGTCGCTACCCCCATGCCCTCGGCATAGATGGAGGCCGCGCCCTGTGGAGTAACGCGATGGATAGTCCCTTCGTGGCGCGACGAGACATAGAGGACGCCGTCTGCATCGATGGCGAGGCCGGTGGCATTGACCAGGCCGGTCATGAAGGAATCGATGTCACCTTCAGGCGAGATGCGATATACCGATACAGGGACTGGTTCGCCACGCGCGCCCGAAACCGTAGCGTACACGTTTCCCTGCAGATCGACGGCGGGACTCGCGACCGGGTGGACATTATCGGACAGCAGGCGACCGACCTTGATCTGCACAGAGTTGCTGGTAGTGCCGTTGCGCCGGATCTCCAGGTTGCCTTCGCCCGATGCTTCGGGAATGCGCACCCGCAGACGCGTAGGGCGGCTTAGCGAAAGTGGCGCCAGCTTGCCATCGAGCAGGGCGATTGGAGCCTTCACGATTTCATCGTCGATATTGCCCGCCAGCTCGGAGCCGCGGACCTCAACCTCTGCGCCCGGCAGGACAGCGTCGGGAACGACGGACTCGATGCGTGGCGTATGCGGTAGAGATGGGTCGGGCCTGGTAAGTCGGATCATGCAAGTTACCCTGCGATTAGTTTAGACGGTTGCGGGAGCGTTGCGCGGCCCTGATACATGTGTCTATCCAGTGAGATGCAAGCCAGTACACTACCACCAGCGCCGCAGCAGCAGCAGGACAACTGCGCCGTAGAAACCGGCGGCAAGATCGTCCAGCATAATGCCCCAGCCGCCCGGCAGATGTTCGAGCCTGCGCGCCGGCCATGGCTTGGTGATGTCGAAGAGGCGGAAGAGCGCAAGCCCTGCCAGGGCGTGCTTCCAGTCCGGTGCGGCGACGGCCAGCGTCAGCCACTGGCCTGCTGCTTCGTCGATGACGACGTTCTGCGGATCCTTGCGGCCGGACTCGCGGGCAATGATTGTGGCCGCCGGGATACCGATGACGGTCGCGAACAGGGCAGCGGCGAAGCTTGGTCCCACGGGCGAGACCAGCACGCGGTGAACAAAAAAGTATTTGCCGAGATGCAGGACGTATGGCGTCTCGAACACAATCCAGATCAGCGTGGCTGCCACTGAACCCCAGGTACCCGGCCCGGGTTTCAGATTGCCCGCACCGAAGAAGGTGCCGACGATCCATGCCCAGGCAGTGCGCCTGGGTCGAACTGCAGCAGGAGGAGTGGCCACCTAGTAGTCGTTCTCGGCGTCGATACCGCGGCGGAGCAGTTCCTGCTTCACGGCTTCCGTGTCGATGTCGCCCAGAACGTCCGGGTCGAGGACCGGCGAAGAGATGACATACCCGCCGCTGGCCCATTTGCCCAGGTCGATGACCCGGCATCGGTCACTGCAGAACGGCATATCCGGATCACCGAGCGTGACAAGTTTGTTGCAGGTGGGGCAGCGCAGGATTTTCTTTGCTGGAGGTTGTGTGCTCATAGTGCTTCCTTGATTGTCCACATGGTCGCGCGGATTGTCATTTGGCAAAGCGCTCAGCAGGCGCGTAGCGATGTGGCAGGAACAGGTTACTCGATCACCCGGGCAACCAGGTCATAGTCGTGCGATTCAGTAATCTCGCAGCGATAAAACGTGCCCGGCATCAGCGTATCGTGCGGTCCGAAGTCGTTGATGTAGAGCTTACCGTCAATCTCCGGTGCCTGGTATTGCGTGCGGCCTTCCCACAGCAGCGGTGTCTCTTCCGACTCGCCTTCGACCAGTACATCGACTGTCCTGCCCACCCAGGACTTCTTCGCCTTGCGGCTGATGCCCTGCTGAAGTTTCATCAGCGAACGGCGGCGTGCTTCGATCGTCCGCTGCGGCACTTTCTCGTCGAGCGCAAAGGCCTTCGAGCCTTCTTCGTCCGAGTAGCCGAACACGCCGAACCAGTCCAGTTTCGCATCGCGGACAAACTGCGAGAGCACCTGGAAGTCTTCGTCCGTCTCACCGGGAAAACCGACGATAAACGTCGAGCGGATGGCCACGCCCGGCACGGCAGCGCGGACCTTTTCGATCATCTTCAGGAAAATCTCGGCGCCACCGCCGCGCTTCATCCGCTTCAGGGTATTCGGCGCGGCATGCTGCAGCGGCACGTCCATGTATTTGCAGATGTTGTCGTGCTTCGCGATCACGTCCAGCAGCCGGCCCGTCACTTTATTGGGATAGGCGTAGAGAAAACGCAGCCAGGTCAGACCTTCAATCTGCGCCAGGCGGTCGAGCAGTTCAGCCAGCCCGTCTTTCATGCCGAAATCTTCGCCGTAGCAGGTCGTGTCCTGTCCGATCAGCGTGATCTCGCGCACACCATTGGCCACCAGTTGCGTGGCTTCGGTGATGACCGACTCGAAGCGTCGCGAGCGGAATTTGCCGCGCAGGTTCGGTATCACGCAGAAGCTGCAGGGATGGTCGCAGCCTTCCGCAATCTTGATATACGCCGAAGCTCTCGGCGTTGCCAGGATGCGCGGCGTCAGCTCGTCGTAGAGATACTGCGGCAATGCCGGCGTGGCGCCGTCCCAGGCGTCGCGCGTAAAACGGCCCTGCTGCTCGCGCAGGTCACCCTCGGCGCGGGAACTGATTGTAGATTCAGCTGCGGGACGGACGACAGCAGGTGCGGCCTGAATGTTTACCAGTTGCTGCGGTGCGCGCGACAAGACGCCGCTCAATCCCGCCGCGGCCAGCACCTTTTCCAGTTCACCGGTACCGACGACCGCATCGACTTCCGGGATATTTTTCTGAATCTCGTCGCGATAACGCTCGACCAGGCAGCCGGCAACAATCAGGGTCCGCGCTTTACCGGTCTTCTTGAACTCCGCCATCTCGAGAATGGTGTCGACCGACTCCTGCTTGGCAGATTCGATGAACGAACAGGTATTAACGACCAGCACATCCGCCGTCTCGGGGTCGTTGGTCAGCTGCGCGCCGGCGTGGTCCAGCATGCCCATCATCACTTCGCTGTCGACTAGGTTCTTGGGGCAGCCCAGAGAGATGAATCCCACGCGGGGCCGCACCTGGAGGCCAAGTGTCAACGGTGCTTCAGGGGTCATGACGGCAGAAGCCACAGACGCGACCGTCTCTTTAACCGAAGCCAGCATGGATGAATTTTCGTGCGGAGTCACAACCTCTAGTCTACCGCGTTTCCGGCTCGTGAAATGAGCGAAAAGCTGTTGTATGCTTAGGGAGTGCCGGGCCCTACGCGACGTAATCCCGCCAACCCCGCCAGGTCCGGAAGGAAGCAACGGTAACGGGCTAGTACGTGCGCAGTAGGCCCCCCGGTACGTACTGGCCGTACGGGCGTCGGCGCCCTTGGCGCTAAAGCTTGCTTCCATTGGTCGCACTTTTCCTGGCAGCAAGCACTTTGGTGATTCCCCCAAAATCCCTCACCATCCCAACAAATCTTTCATCCTGACTTTTCGGGGGTCCCCGCTGTGCGTTTTTGTGCGGTGGGGTGAGGAAGCGTAGCGCAGTCGAAGAACCTGCTTCTTCTCCATTCGTCCGTCATCTCTATATCCAGTACGTGCGACCAACGGGAGCATATGCGGCAAAGCCGCCGACGCCCGTACGGCCGGTACTACAATGGTGGGGACGTCCAGATGGAGAACCGTTTTGAACTCAGCAACATCCGCTCAGCCCGTTGCCGGCTCGGCTGACATTTCCAAGCCTGACGCAAACATCCCAGCTAAGCCTGCTCACCGGACCCTGCGCGCTGCCAAGATCAGTGCCCTCGGCACCTTTGTTCCCTCGCGAGTGCTGACGAATGCCGACCTCGAAAAAATGGTCGATACCAACGACAAGTGGATCACCGACCGTACCGGCATCCGTGAACGCCACCTGGTCGATCCAGGTATGGCAACGAGTGATATGGCGGTCGAGGCTGCCAATCGCTGCCTCGCGGAGCGTGGCATTTCCGCAGCCGAGGTTGAGGTTGTGATTGTAGCGACAGTTACGCCTGACATGCTTTTTCCGGCGACGGCCTGCCTGGTGCAGAACAAAATTGGCGCAAAAGGTGCCTGGGGATTCGACCTGTCCGCTGCCTGCTCCGGCTTCGTGTACGCCATGCAGGTTGGCGCAAAGCTGGTGGAGAGTGGAGCCCATTCGAAAGTACTGGTGATTGGTGCCGACACCATGTCGTCGATCCTTGACTACACCGACCGTTCGACCTGCATTCTCTTTGGCGATGGTGCAGGGGCCGTGCTGATTGAGCCGGCGGACGAAGGCGAAGTCGGTTTCATCGATTATGTGCACGAAATTGACGGTTCAGGCGGCAACTCGCTGTACATGCCGGGCGGCGGAAGTCTGCACCCCTCGACCGTCGAGACCGTCGAAAACAAAATGCACTACGTCCACCAGGATGGCGGGTCCGTGTTCAAATATGCCGTCCGCAAGATGGCCGAATTATCAGAACGGGTGCTGGAGAAGAATGGCCTCAAGGGCGAGGACCTGGGCTGCCTGCTGCCTCACCAGGCGAACAAGCGCATCATCCTGGCGACGGCCGAGCGGCTCGGTCTGCCGGAGGATAAGGTCATCATCAACATTGATCGTTTCGGCAACACGACAGCCGGCACCATCCCGCTTGCCATGGCGACCGCCCGTCAGGAGAAGCGGTTGAAGAAGGGCGACACGGTCCTCGTTGCTTCAGTGGGTGCAGGTTTTACCGCAGGCGCCGCGCTGCTCCGCTGGGAACTGGACTGACCGCTGGCGAGCCTGAGGCTCCCCATACAGAAAGCGGACGCTCATCACCTTGCGTCATCAGGCGGCTGCCTGACTTGCCTTCGGCGCAGATTTAACCTCGCCCATCATTTTGCGATACTTGAAAATGCTCCACGTCAGGCCGGCAGCTGTGATGGCTGCCAGTGTCCACGCGATGGGCGCCTCGTAAGCGGCCAGGTAGTGTCTCCACCAGTGCAGGATCTGCCGCCCATAGCGCACACCTAGCCACGTGATCACTCCATAGCGGATGGTTCGACCGATCGAGTAGGCGGTCACATATGGCTTCCATTTCACGCCCAGGGCCCCGGCACTGAGTGCAAACGGCGTCAGCGGCACCGGCGGCGGCAGCATGGTCGCGATCAGGATGGAAAAGAAGGCCCGCTTCTGGACGTACTTGCTGACCCGATCCAGGACACGCTTCGGCACAAACGTGTGCAGCAGTTTTTCGCCGCCGCTCTTTCCAAAACGCCACGTCAGCATGCCGCCTACAATGGAACCAGCCACTGCCAGAGTGGCAAAAAGCCAGGGGTTCCCGTGCCGGACGATGAACATAAGCAGCAGCAGGTCAGTGCTGCCGGGAATTGGCAGCGGGATCACCCAACCATCAAAAAACGACACGGCAAAGATACCGATCGGCCCCAGGTGCAGGATCCAGCGCATGAATGCGGACTGATGATGGGCGCCGTGACTGGCGACATGCTGCGTTGCGTGCTGGGCGGTCTGCTGGAGCAGGGCAAGAATCACACTAGCTTGGACGCAGGTTAGCCCTCGCAGGTCGCACAGGTTGCTTATGCTTACAGCAGGCTCAAAGCCGGGGCCTGCGGCAATACATGGCACTCCGCAGCCAGCACATAAAATTGTTCTACCGCCGCAAGGCATTCGTCGTCGAGCACGTAGTGAATGTTCTCGGTCAGATAGGTGCGAATCACATGCCGGGGGACGGCAATCTTCGGCGCCCATTCATTCACCAGGTCTTCGACATGGGCGAGGCCATGGTTGCGGGAGGCAATGAAGTCTGCCCGCACCTGCCTGCCCACTTCAGGCGACGTGATGGCCGAGTTGCGCATCACCCAGAAGGCCGAAACCCACGGTAGTCCCGTTTCCTCACGCCAGGCATGGGCCAGGTCGATGTAGCAGAGTCGCTCGGCGGTGCGCTGCTCACGCGCGTCGCGATCGGCGAGTGCGATCAGCGCGGGGTCGCCGATCAGGATGGCCGCATCGCAGGTCGCCAGCATGGCGTCGAGGTTTGGCGGATGCGGGGCAAAGCTCACCGGCACATTCCAGAACTTCTTGAAAAGAATCTGCACATACGCGAAGGTTGCTCGTGAGGAAGTATCGGCGGCGACCGTGCGGATCAGGTCGAGGCCGCCGCGTTCGCTCTGCCCGTCCACTTCGCGATAGATCAGCAGCAGCGAACGAATATTTCCTTTGGACGCAATGGTGCAGCCGGGAAGGATCGAAAGGCCGGGAGTTGTGGCATAGGCCGCGATAGGGACCAGCCCGATATCGGCTCCGCCGGTCGCCAGCTGCTCCGCGCAGAGTGACGGGGCCATGGCTCGGATCGAATAGCGCGTCGCCAGTTCATCCCGAAGTGGTGGGTGTTCGAAGTCCCACATCAGCGGCGCCGGGTTTAGGAAGCTGATCGCGGCTACGCGCAGGCGGTCATCGTCGGATGGCGCTGTGTCGGGATTTGAGGTCGTTGCGATGGCCGGGCTCTACGGCCAGTGTAACAACGGCGTTCGGAAATGAGTGTCCCGGATCTTAGCGCTGTTTGCGCGGAATAGGAATAGCGAACGTTCGCTGTGGTTCGGCCGCACTCGCCCAACTATGACTGACGTGTCGGAGACGTGCCGCGTTCGAGACGCATCACACTTGATCGGCGAGGACAGTCATGGCAAAAGTCGACGATGCAGAGTTGCTGGAAGTTGCTGACCACACGGTGCGCATCAGCAGCCCATCCAAGCAGTACTTCACGCGCGGCGTGCAGCTGACGAAACTCGATATCGTTCGCTATTTTCTTGCAGTCGCTCCCGGTGCGCTGCGCGGCATAACCGATCGGCCGATCGTTCTCAAGCGCTTCGTGAATGGCGCCGAGGCAGAGCCTTTCTACCAGAAGCGCGCACCCGGTGACTTGCCCGAGTGGATGCGCACGGTGACCCTGTCTTTTCCATCAGGACGCACGGCCGAAGAAGTCGTGGTCGATGATGCGGCAGGCCTGGCGTGGATCGTCAACCTTGGCTGCATGGAGCTGCATCCGCATCCAGTGCGCACCGGCGACCTCGACCATCCGGACGAACTGCGGGTCGATCTTGATCCTCAACCTGGTGTCGGCTGGAACGATGTGCGCGCCGTGGCCATGGAGGTCAAGGCCCTGCTGGATGAGCTTGGTCTCGTAGGCTGGCCGAAGACCAGCGGCTCTCGCGGCATCCACGTCAACGTCAGGATCGAGCCGCGGTGGAGCTTCACCGAAGTGCGTCGTGCAGCGCTGGCCCTGGCGCGCGCGGTTGAGAAACGCTGCTCGCTCGCCAGCAGCAAGTGGTGGAAAGAGGAGCGGCACGGCGTCTTCCTGGATTACAACCAGAACGCCAAGGATCGCACCACCTGTTCAGCCTTTTCGGTAAGACCTCTGCCTGATGCGCGAGTAAGCACGCCGCTCAGCTGGGACGAGATCATGACGTGTGATCCTGCCGATTTCACTGTGCTTACAATTCCCGATCGCTTCGCGAAATTGGGCGACCCGCATGCTTCGATGAATGATCACGCGGGTGTGCTGGATGCTTTGCTGGATATGGCAGCACGCGATGAGGCGGAGGGCATTGGCGACGCGCCGTGGCCACCGCACTTTTCCAAGATGGACGGCGAGCCCAAGCGGGTGCAGCCGTCTAAGGCCCGCGCCACTGCAGCGAAGAAGGCACCAAAGAAAGTTGCTAAACCGCTGGTAGAAGATGCGGACCCCGGCGCTGTTCCCGTCCTCAGAAAGGCAGGCCGCAAGTCGACCATGCCACTCATTGTCATTGCGCAATCCCCTGACAAGGCGGCCGCGGAAGCAGGATTGGAGCGATGGAAGCAGCTGCATCCTGAAGTAGCCGCGCTTCTTGCGGTTGATGATGTTCTGGTCGACCGGATGCGCGGCTCAGCGTATGTCTGGTACCGGATTCGCGTCAACCTGCGTCACGTACCGGAGGCGTCGCGACCTGCCCAGGGTGTGCTCGACCCGGACGATGACCCCACACGCGCGTGGCGCGATTCGAAAGATCAGGCGTAAAAAGCGCGCGCATGTTTGTCGCTATGTCCGCGAGGTGCGTTCCGGGAAAATGCTCATCAACTCCTGCGGTGGAATGACTTCGAGCTGCCGATACGTACAGTCAGCGACAGGCTTGTCAGGTCGCCAGCGCCGGAAGTGAGCGAGGTGACGAAAGCGGTCGCCCTGCATATGCTCGTAGGCCACCTCGACCACAAGCTCAATGCGCAGCGGCTGCCAGCTCAGGTCTTTGCCGGAGTTCCACCGGGACTGGCCACCAGGCATGCGGCCGCTTGCCTGTGCTGCCGCATCAGCCCAGTCTGCCCACGGGTGGTCGTGCAGGGCATCTTCGCGATAGGGTGCAAGGAACTCGACGAGCTCCTTGCGCTTCGCCGCGCTAAAGCTTGCACAGACGCCAACATGCTGCAACTTACCTGCGTCGTTGAAAAGGCCGAGCAACAGCGATCCAACTGCGGTGCCTTCCCCATCCTTGTGCCAGCGGAAGCCCGCAACCACGCAGTCGCAGTCCCGTTCGTGCTTGATCTTGAGCATGGTCCGCTTATCCGGCGTGTACGGTCCGGCAACCGGCTTGGCGATGACGCCATCAAGGCCCGCGCCTTCAAAGCGTTTGAACCAGTCCTGCGCAGTGGCGCGGTCCTGCGTCGCCGGCGTCAGGTGCAGCGGCTCGCGCGCATTGGCAAGAACATGTTCGAGTTCACGCCGCCTTACATTGAAAGGTTCGTTGCGCAGATCGCGGTTCTCCACCTGCAGCAGGTCGAAGAAGACCACCGATGCCGGCGATTGCGCGGCAAGTGTCTTGACCCGCGAAGCTGCGGGGTGGATACGTAATGTCAGTGCGTCGAAGTCCAGACCGCCTTCACGCGCGATCACAATCTCGCCGTCCAGGACGCATCGTGCAGGCAATTGCTGAAGCAGCGGCTCGCGGATCTCAGGAAAGTAGCGGTCAAGGGGCTTGCCGTCACGGCTCTGAATCAGCAGCTCGTCGCCGCTTCGAAAGATGACCGTGCGGAAACCATCCCACTTCGGCTCGAAGCTCCACCCCTGGGCGTCGGATGGAATTTCGTCAACCCGCTTTGCGAGCATGGGCAGGATCGGTGATGGCAGGGGCAGCGACACTCTGAGTTGGATGCAGGTTGCGGGCCTGCAGTAATGTCCCTCAGCAGGTCAATGCATTCAGTGAACCTTCGCCATTCTTCGTGGTAAAACGACAGTCTCCGCACGTTGATTTCGCTCTTCTGTATCGGAACGAATCCAAAACGGGAATGTAAACCCGAAGCTGACGAGCGCAATTCCTTTACATCCCGGTAGCCGCTCTCTACTCTCGGCTTACGTATCCACTTCGATTACTGAAAGGCTTCGCGCCGGAGGCATACCCGCTGCACGGCGGATGCTGCGTGTCCCGATGCCTCTACCCTCATTACCCGCTGTACAACCGGTGACTGCTCCGGCCGCCACCGCGGAACAGCTTGCATGGCTGGCGCTCACCCTGACGCCGGGTCTTGGGCCGCAACGGATCAAGCGTGCCTTCCAGGTCAAAAAGCAGCTTGACCGCGTCTTCAGCATGGCGCTGACGGAGCTCGAAGGACTGGGTTTTCCAGCCGAAGCGGCGCAGTTCGTCTTCGAAGGCAATGCCGAGCGCGCAGCCGAAAAGGAGTGGATAGCGGTTGCAGAAGCAGGCGCGGAAATACTCGTCTACATCGACAGCGATTACCCGGAGCGGCTGCGCAATATCTTTGACCCGCCACCTGTGCTCTGGCTGCGTGGCGACCGCAAGCTGCTGGTGCGGCCCGGCATTGCCGTCGTCGGTACCCGTCGGCCATCGCCTTACGGATTGGGCATGTCCGAGATGTTATCGCGCGATCTCGCCGCACGGCGCCTGGTTATCCTGAGCGGCATGGCCCGCGGTATCGACACCGCGGCGCACAAGGGAGCGCTCGCTGCCGGCGGTAAGACGATCGCCGTCTGGGGCACTGGCGTTGATGTGATCTACCCCAAGGAGAACAAGGCACTCGCCGAAGATATCCTGCGTGGAGGCGGCGCGATTCTCTCAGAGCTGCCACTGGGGACGTTTCCCGCGCCGCAGAATTTCCCCAACCGCAATCGCATCCTCAGCGGGATGAGTGTTGGGGTCCTCGTCATTGAGGCCGCGGAGAACAGCGGCACCCGGATTACCGCGCGCTGCGCCATGGAACAGAACCGGGACGTGTACGCGGTCCCGGGCAACGTGACCAATAAAGGCTCTTGGGGTCCCAATACATTGATCAAGCAGGGCGCCCGGCTGACCGCGACATGGGAGGATGTCTGGGAGGACCTGCCCAGCCAGGTGCGTCTGCAACTGGAGGACGAGGCGGCGCTCGCCATGCAGGGCGCTGAATCGAAAGGCGGGGCTGCCGCATCCATTGAATCGGCAACGTTGTTCGCCATGTCGCCTTTTGCCATGCCGCCCATGCGCGAACAGGAATCGGTGGTCTACCTTGAACTCCGCCACGACGAGCCGACGCAGGTGGACGGGCTAATGGAACTGCTGGAAGGGCGGCTCAGTTCCGCCGAGATTTTTACGGCGCTTTTCGAGCTCGAAATTGCCGGGCACATCCGGCAGATGCCAGGAAAAAATTATGTCCGCCGCATGTAAAAGGCTCTGTAAAAATGCCCCGTCTGATCTTTCGGGTCGCCGACGGCCGGGAAGACTGCCGCTGGCGCTAAGCCGGAGAGCGTGGTAGTTTCCAGAAATTAGAGCATTTTCACCACAAGCGGCATCTCCGGAGATAAAGCTGCTGTCCTCCCCCTATCTAAAAGGTCAGCAGGCAACGTCAAATCTTTGTGCACTGGAAGTGAAAGTGTTCCTGCTGAGCGCCGAAGCAGACAGTCGGCAGCTCGGCTTGAAGGGTCAACAATGAGTAAATCGCTAGTGATCGTCGAATCGCCCTCGAAGGCCAAGACGATCAACAAATATCTCGGTAAGGACTACATCGTCGAAGCCTCGCTGGGCCACGTGAAGGATCTGCCCAAGAACAAGATCGGTGTCGAACTCGAAGACGGCAGCTTTACGCCCGACCTGATCGTGATGCCGGACAAAGTAAAGGTGATGGACCGCCTCAAGAAGCTCGCCAAGGGTGCAAAGGCCGTGTACCTGGCGCCCGATCCTGACCGCGAAGGCGAGGCCATCGCGGCACATCTTGAAGATGAGCTACGCGACTACGCGACCAAGGGCACCATCCATCGCGTCACCTTTAATGAGATCACGCCCAAGGCCGTCAAGGCTGCGTTCCTGAATGCCCGTGCCGTCGACCGCAACCTGGTGGACGCGCAGCAGACCCGCCGTGTGCTCGATCGCATCGTGGGCTACCAGATCTCCCCGCTGCTCTGGGATAAGGTACGTCGCGGACTCTCCGCCGGCCGTGTGCAGACTGTCGCTCTCCGCCTGATCGTGGAGCGCGAACGTGAGATCAAGGCGTTCAATCCAGTTGAATACTGGACGATCGATGCGCACCTGAATCCGTTGCCGAAAGGCGCGGAGTTCACGGCTCGCTTCGTCGGCATCGATGGCAAACGCTCAACTATTCCCACGGTCAGTGCTGCGTCTGTTCCCACCGAAGCGGTGACGAAGGAGATCCTGGCGGCCATCAAAAAGGCCGACTGGTCGGTCCGTGAAGTGGATCGCAGTGAGCGCAAGAAGTCGCCGACTCCTCCATTTACCACCAGCAAACTGCAGCAGGATGCGTCGCGCCAACTCGGCTTTAACGTCAAGCGCACCATGGGGGTGGCGCAGCGCCTTTACGAAGGTGTCGACCTGGGTGGCGAAGAGGGAACAGTCGGCCTCATCACCTATATGCGTACCGACTCGACGCGCGTCTCGCCCGACGCGATAACGGAAGTGCGCGAGTACATCGGCGACAAGCTTGGCAAGCAATACCTGCCAGAGCAGCCGAACGCGTTCAAGAGCAAGAAGGACGCACAGGATGCGCATGAAGCCATCCGGCCCACCCGCGTGAGCCTTTCTCCGGAAGACATCAAGCAATACCTGAGCGAAGAGCAGTTAAAGCTGTACCGGCTCATCTGGCAGCGCTTTGTTGCCTCGCAGATGCTGCCCGCGCTGTTCGACCAGACGACCGTAGAAGTGCAGGCGAAATCCGCTGGTAAAGACGCCAGGCGCTATGACTTCCGCGTCACCGGCTCGATCCTCAAGTTCGACGGCTTTTTGAAGGTCTACGAAGAAGCCAAGGACGCGAAGGACGAAGACGATGACGCCCTGAAGAATAAGCTGCCTGACCTGAACGCGGGGCAGAAGCTGAATCTGCGTGAGATCGAGCCGGAGCAGCACTTCACCGAACCGCCGCCACGTTTCAACGAGGCATCGCTGGTCAAGATTCTCGAAGAGCGGGGGATTGGCCGTCCTTCCACCTATGCCGCCATCATTAATACGATCCAGGAGCGTGAATATGTCCGCAAGGTCGGGATTGGCCGCGCCGGCAAGTTTGTGCCGACGGAAATCGGCCTGGTTGTCACCGATCTGCTGGTCGCCAACTTTCCTTACATCTTTGACCCGGCCTATACGGCGCGGCTCGAGACTGAGCTCGATGACATCGAGGATGGTAAAGAAATCTGGACGACGCTGCTGAAAGGCTTCTACGGCCACTTTGAAAAGGAGCTGCTCCACGCCGAAAAGCACATGGAAAATGTGAAGCGGATGGAGAAGGCGACCGACGAGATCTGCGAACGGTGCAGTTCACCGCTGGTCCTGAAGTGGGGCAAGTTCGGTACCTTCTTCGCCTGCAGCGCCTACGACAAGAAAGATCCGGCAAGCTGCACCTTTACCAAGGAAAACATTATCGACCTGCCTGACCTGGAGAAAGCCGATACGCAGGACACCGATAGCGCCGAAGAATACTGCGAGAACTGCGGCAAGACCATGGTGCTGAAACGCGGCCGCTTCGGGACATTCATGGCCTGTACCGGTTACCCGGAGTGCAAGACAACGCGCCGGCTCGACTCAAAAGAACAGCAGAAACCGCCACAGCCGCTCGAGGAGATGTGCCCGCAGTGTGGGGAACATCACCTGGTTCTGCGGCACGGCCGGTTTGGCGAGTTTGTGTCCTGCGGCGGTTATCCGAAGTGCAAGTACATCAAGCAGAACACCATCGGCGTCACCTGCCCGAAGTGTGGCAAGGGCGACATTGCGGAGAAGAAGGCTCGCCGCGGCAACGTGTTTTACGGCTGCACCAACTACCCGAAGTGCGATTTCACCTCGAACTACAAGCCGGTCGCGCAGGAATGCCCGGAGTGCCACAGTCCGTACCTGCTCGAAAAGACGCTCAAGTCGGGGATATACCTGACCTGCCCGAACAACAGGAAGCCGTCCGCCGAGGAAGAAGCGGCGCCGAAGAAGCGCAGGAAAAAGGGCGAGGCCGAGGACCCTGCTACGGTTAGCTGTACCTTCAACAAGCGGCTGGGCGACGCGCCTGTCGTCGAGCGCACGGAAAAGGCAGGCGAGGAAGAGTTGAGTCCGGTGGAGACAAACGCCTGATTTGCAGCTATCAAACACTACGATTAAATGAAATGAGTTATTGATGGAATCAACAGCGCTATCCTCGTCAGGAGACGCGGAACTTATCCTGAAGCTCTATGACCTGCGCCGTGAAACGACGATGCGGGCCGCCCGCTACTGGGTCTCGGTTGAGTTCAAGCCGGAATCAGCTGCGGAAGTAGTCGCAGTACTTCGTGATTTTGGCTCGCAGCACAATCAGTATCTGCGCCAGGTTGTAAGCTACTGGGAAATGGCCGCTGCTTTTGTACTGCGCGGAGCCCTCGACGGTGAGTTGCTGGTCGATTGCTGCACCGAAAACATGTTCCTCCTGGCCAAATTTCAGCCTTTTCTGGAGGACATTCGGCAAAATTCGCCCCAGTTCCTGCTCCGAACAGAGCAGTTTGTGATGAAGCATGCTGTGGCCCGGGCGAACGTTGAAAGACTTGTGAAACTGAATGAGGCGCGACGCGCAGCACTCGTCTCCTGAGCTATTTGTCAAAGCTGCGAGGAATCCGGACTTGCCAGCTTCGCTCCGCAGTAGCATACTCGGGGAGGACTGGAGACCCACTGTTATGAAGATGACAATCGCAGCGCTTGCCCTGTGTAGCCTTTCGGCTTTTGCAGCCGACACAAGCAAGCCGATGAAGGTGAATGGCTATATTTCGGAGAGCCAGTGCGGAGCAACGCACAATACGGCTACTCCTGACGCAGCCTGCGTAAAGAAGTGCATCGCAAAAGGTTCCAAACCTGTCTTTGTCGACGATGACAAAAAGAAGGTCTGGGCGATCGATAACCCAGACGCGATCGCAGACGACGCCGGGAAGCCGGTAACGATCATGGCCACGCTGGACACCTCGGCGATGACCCTGCACGTCGATAAGGTCACCAAGGTCGGCAAAGTCGTAGCGCCCGTACAGGGCATGAAAATGGAATAACTGCATGGCAGCCGTCTGGTAATGACGGCGCCCGGCAACTGTCGGCAAGACCTGTCAGCGGTGTGCGTCGTTACTTGCACGCGGCCGGCGGGACTTGCCGGTCATTGTTTAAGATCAAATATTTCCAGGCTTGCCTGGCTTAGAGAGAGTTGACGACCGACTTATGGCAAAAGCAACATGGAACGGAAAAGTGATCGCCGAGGGCGACACGTATGAAACAGTAGAGGGCAACATTTATTTCCCCGAAAGTGCAGTCAAGCGCGAGTACATCCGCACTAGCACGACTACCTCCACCTGCCCGTGGAAGGGCCAGGCCCGCTATTACAGCCTGCTTGTTGATGGCCAGGAAAACCCCGACGCAGCCTGGTATTACCCCGATCCCAAGCCTGCTGCCAAAAACATCAAGAACCACATCGCCTTCTGGCGCGGCGTGGAAATCGAAAAGTAGGTCTGACCGTCCGGGTGTACGCGCCGTTAGTGTTCTTGCTTCCGCTTGCCGCCTGCAATCGCGGCATGTTTAGAGGTATGGCCCATTCTTTGTCTCCCGGCAGAATGGGCTATTTATTGCCTCGGCGATGACTTTGTGGCGGGTTTCAATACCGAAGTAGCTCTACAATCGAATCGACGCACATGCCCACACACGCCGTCGAACTTTCAGTCTTCATTTTCTTTTTTCTGCTCGTGACTTTCGTCGGCTTCTTCGCCTCGCGATGGCGGCGGGCGGATCTAAACCACCTCGATGAATGGGGTCTGGGCGGGCGGAGCTTCGGTACGCTCATCACCTGGTTTTTGATCGGCGGCGATCTTTACACCGCCTACACTGTCATCGCCGTGCCTGCGCTGGTGTTCGGCGCCGGGGCTGTGGGTTTTTTTGCGCTCGCCTACACCATCCTGATCTATCCGCTGGGATTTCTCATCCTGCCGCGCTTGTGGGCCGTTTCGCGCAAGCACGGCTACGTGACGGCGGCCGACTTTGTGCGCGGACGCTACGGGAGCCACTGGCTGGCCCTGGCCGTAGCGCTTACCGGCATTCTTGCCACCATGCCGTACATCGCGCTGCAGCTCATCGGCATGAATGTGGTCCTGGCGCAGATGGGACTGAAGGGCGACTGGCCGCTGCTGATCGCGTTCCTGATCCTTGCCCTCTATACCTACTCGAGTGGCCTTCGCGCACCCGCCCTGATCGCCCTGGTGAAGGACGCGATGATCTATGTGATGGTCATCGTGGTCGTCGTGTACATCCCGGTCAAGCTTGGCGGCTACGGTCACATCTTCGCAGCGGCCGGCCCGCTGCTGGCGGCTAAACATCCTCCTGGCTCACTCGTGTTGCCGAAGGCTGGCTACAGCGCGTATTCAAGCCTTGCGCTGGGATCGGCGCTGGCGCTCTTCATGTACCCGCATTCGGTCACGGCGATCCTGGCGGCAAAGAGTGGCGACGCCATCCGGCGCAACCAGGTCCTTCTGCCGGCTTACTCATTGCTGCTCGGATTGATTGCCCTGATGGGACTGATGGCGCTGGTCGCCGGTCTTCATCCCGCGACGGCCAACATGGCCATCCCGATGCTGATTGAGTGGGCGCTGCCGCCGTGGTTTGCGGGATTCTGCTTTGCGGCGATTGCTATCGGTGCGCTGGTACCGGCGGCCATCATGTCGATCGCGGCAGCAAACCTGTTCACACGGAGTTTCTACCGCGAATATTTTCGTAAAGACGCGACCCCGCTGCAGGAATCGCAGGTGGCGAAGCTGGTGTCACTGCTGGTGAAGCTGGGCGCGCTCGCCTTCATCATTTTTCTGCCGCAGCAATATGCCATCAATCTGCAGTTGTTTGGCGGCGCGTGGATTTTGCAGACATTTCCCGCCATCGTCTTCGGCCTGTGGAAGCGACGTTTTCATCACATTGCTCTGTTGGCCGGATGGGGAGTGGGCATGCTGGCGAGCACCGCCATGGAACTTTCGCTCCACTTGAAAGGCTCGACCTACCCGCTCCACCTGTTCGGGAAGGTGTATCCGGCCTACTCTGCCTGTTACGCTCTCGCCCTGAACCTGTTTGTGGCGGTGATTCTCACTGTCATCCTGGATGCGGCGCGGGTCAGCCGGCATCCGGATGCGACCAGCGACGACGACTACGAGGATCGTATCGAAAGTTCGATCTCGGGCAATCCCGAACCTATCACGGCGGAGTTTTAGTATGGGACACTCACCTCGACCAAGAGGACTGCATGCACGCGAGCTGCTACTGCTGGTGCCGGTTCTCGCGCTCATCTTCCCTGGAATGTATGCGCGCCGCGACCCGATGCTGCTCGGATTCCCATTCTTCTACTGGTACCAGTTTGCGTGGGTGCTCGGAGGAGCGCTGCTGACCGGGATCGTCTTCCTGCTGAGGCGGCGGGATCTTCGCAAGCCCTGAGGACAGCCTCAGTAGGCCTGAGCTTTTTCGATGGGCAGGCGCACCTGGAAGCAGGTGGCTCCCGGGACCGAATCGACAGTGAGGAAGCCGCGATGGGTGCGGATAATCCGGGTCGCTGCATCGAGGCCCAGCCCCAATCCCTGGCCCGGCGCCTTGGTCGTGAAAAATGGCTCGAAAATACGCGCCTGCAGATCTTTCGGGATGCCGGGGCCGTCGTCCCAAACCTCGACCAGAAGGTAGCTGCCGCTCAGGTGCACCTTGATGACGATGTGGCCCTTGTAGTTCGTCGCCTCGAGCGCGTTCTCGAGCAGGGCAGTCCAGACCTGGTTCAACTGGCTGCCAAAGGCTGAGATCAGCGGTATACCCGGATCGTAGCGGCGCTCAATAGTAGCGTGCTCAGCCTGTGACTGCAGCATGATCAGAGTGCTTTCGATTCCCTGCGTCACATCGACTTCCTGGATCGGCGCCTGGTCCATGAAGGAGTAATCCTTGATGGCGCGGATCAGGGCGAAGATGCGTGAGGTGGAATCGAGTACGGCCTCGGCCATCTTTTCGGCGCGCAGGCCGGAGCTGATCTGCAGCAGGACGGGGTGGACCGTCGATGACGCGACCGACGACGGCAGACGGTCGAGATGGGCAGTCGTGATGCCCAGTTCGGCAAATTCGGGAGTGATCTGCCAGCCGTCGCCGATCTCGCGGGCGTTCAGCCAACGTTGAATAGCATCTTCACGTTCGGCAACAGCCGAGGCGTCCACTTCGCCGTTTTTCTCCAGATCGGTGAGCGTGTCCTGGTACCAGGAGCGAACGTCCGATGTCTGGTCTTCGGTCAGGCAGAGGTGGCCGAGCTTGAGGGAGTTCTCGATGAAAAACTTGAGCTCCTGCAGCATGCCGTCTGCTGATCGCTGGGCTGCAGACGCCGGATTGTTAAGTTCATGCGCGAGGTTGGCCGCCAGTCTACCGAGGGCGGTCAGTTTTTCCGCCTGCTGCTCCATGCGCGTCACTTCGCGGACGCGATCGAGCAGGACGCCAACCACACGGTCACCGAGTGTCGGAATCGCCCGGAGCATCTCCGGGAACAGGTCTTTATGAAACTCCAACGCCCAGGTAGGCGCTGCCGTATAGCCACGGCCGCCGTATTCCTTCATTCGCGAGAAGGGAAGAAGGCCGGTGATCTGGCCCGCCCGGCCGATAAACAGTGCCGCTGCACCTCGCTCGCGCTTAACCTGGATCTCGCCCTTCAGCAGGATCGTCATGGCGATGGCTGGCTCGCCCTCTTCAAAAAGGGTTACGCCCGCGTCTTCGAACAATTCCGTTCCATGCTCTGCGAGCCAGTAGTACTCATGTTCCGCGAGGTCATGCAAAGGCGCAACCTCGCGCAAGGCGGCGACCAGCTGATCGAGCCTCTCTGTGTCTTTCGCGACCGTCTGAGTCTGGCTTTCCATGCCCTTACTCTCCGCTGCTATTGTCCTACACGTCGGGTAGCAGACCGCGTGAGTTTGACCGAACGGCAATAAAAAGGTGGTGAGCGGTAAGTGTCGCTGTATGAGGATGATGCCGCTGCGTCGCTACTGTTTTCGCTCGGCCCTGCGCATGGGCATGGCGTCGATCTTCTGGTTGAGGTTTTCGACCGTGATCAGCTTCAGACTGCGCATTTTCTCGCCGCCATCCTTGCCAACCAGCACGACAGCAAAGCTGTTGTCGCTGACCTTGAACCGGTCGCGTAATTTCCTATTTTCGTCAGGGCCCAGTTGCGTCGCCGGAAATGTCTGCAATTCTTTTTTCTGCAGTTGCTGATGGTCCGCGATATTGATCACAACCAGTATATTGCGTTCCTTCAATTCTGCTGCGTGCCCTGACAGTTCCGCAAGCTGGTGAGTCAGTAAAGCGTCGCTGGAGTCGGGCGCGAAGATGAGCAGGGGCCGGTAGCAGTCGCGCATCTCCTCCAGTGTCGCGGGATGTGCCGGGCATGATTGCATTTGAGCCTGAGTAGCAGAGGTGAGGCAAAGAACCATACCTGATAAGCATTTCGCCAGCCGCATAGTGTGGATAGAGTCAATGCGCGGTTAAAGAGATGTTCGCCCAAAAAAAGAAGGTGGCAATCGGCCACCTTCTTTCTCATCGCGTAGCCTCTGAGCTTCCGCCGCCACGAACGGATGCGACCAACGGAAGCATAATCGCCAAAGGCGTGCCCGCCCGCATGGCAAATGCCTAGGCGGTGACGGGTTCGGTGGCGTGCGGATTGCCCTGCTTTTCCGCGGTGACCGGGTTGAGGAACGGCATGCCTGCTCGAAGCTCTGTACCGACTTTCTCGATCGGGTGCGCAGCTTCTGCATCGCGCATGGCCTGGAACTTCTTACGGCCGCTTTTATTTTCCGCCATAAAGTTATTGGCAAAGGTACCGTCCTGGATTTCTGTGAGCAACTGCTTCATGGCCTTACGCGTTTCGTCGGTAACAATGCGCGGACCGGCAGTGTAGTCGCCGTACTCGGCCGTGTCGGAAATGGAGTAGCGCATATAGGCCAGGCCGCCGCGATACATCAGGTCGACAATCAGCTTTAACTCATGCAGGCATTCGAAGTACGCCATCTCCGGCGCGTAGCCAGCTTCTACGAGTGTGTCGAAGGCAGCCTTGACCAGGGCCGAAGTGCCGCCGCAGAGGACTGCCTGTTCGCCGAAAAGGTCGGTCTCGGTTTCTTCGCTGAAGGTGGTTTCATAGACACCGGCGCGTGTACAGCCGATGCCCTTCGAATAGGAGAGCGCAAGGGCATGCGCGTTACCGGAGGCATCCTGGTGTACAGCGATCAGGCCGGGTACGCCGCCGCCTTCGGTGAAGACTTCACGCACGCGATGGCCGGGAGATTTCGGCGCAGCGAGCGATACATCCACGCCCGCGGGCGGCGCGATAAAGCCGAAGCGGATGTTGAAGCCATGCGCAAACATGAGTGTCTTGCCCGGCGCCATATGCTGCTTGATGTGCTTGTCGTAAACATCGGCCTGCGACTGGTCAGGTACCAGCATCATGATGACGTCAGCCCACTGCGCAGCATCGCTGATCGTGTGAACTTTCAGGCCGGCCTTCTTCGCCTTCTCCACCGACTTGCTGTTCTCCGGCAGGCCAACTGCCACGTCGACGCCGGAGTCTTTCAGGTTGAGCGCGTGGGCATGCCCCTGTGAACCGTAGCCGATGATAGCTACCTTCTTCTTTTGGATGAGCGAGAGGTCCGCGTCTTGATCGTGATAGGTCTTCGGCATATATCTTCCTTATCGTTTAATTTCGTGAACTCTGATGAACTCTTCGCGATGACATCGGCGAGGCTGAACACGTTGGGGAATGCTTTACGAATCGACCTCGCTTGCCTCTTCCGGCAGCAGGTCGAGCAGGTCGGGCTCGACACCGCCGGGCTGTGTCCTGGTGGTACTGCTCGTATCTCGAAGGGCCGCGAGTACGCGGCTGGTGTGATGGCCGCGCCGCATCACCATGCGACCCGTGCGTGAAACTTCAAGAACGTTATCGCCGCTTTCAACCAGCACCTGGAGAAGTCCTTCTATCTTGCTGGCACTGCCAGTCATCTCAACCATCAATGATTCAGGCGCCAGGTCGACGATACGCGCACGAAAAACATTTGCCAGTTCAAACAGGTGCGAGCGCGTCTGCGCATTGGCCGCGACCTTAATCAGTGCGAGCTCGCGGCTGATAGACGAAAAGCGATCGATGTCGTCGATCTCGATCACATCTTCAAGCTTGTAGAGCGATGCCATGATGCGATGCGTCGCCGTCGGCGGAGCGTCCGCCACGATAGTCATGCGCGAAACGCCGGCCCGCTCCGATGCGCCGACGGTCAGCGAAGTGATGTTGATATTGAGACGGCGAAAAAGGGACGCGACGCGCGTCAGCACGCCCGGCTTGTCTCCTACAAGTGCGACAAAGGTATGCAGCATGCGTGTCCTAGTCCTCTGCCGATTCGAGCATGGGGTTATTTTTGTCAGGATGCGGGCGGAGAATCATCTCATGCAGAGCAGCGCCGCCGGGAATCATCGGGTATACGGATTCTTCTTTTTCGACCATGAAGTTGATGAGGAACGGACCCTTCGTAGAGCGTGCAGCCTGCACCGCCGGCAAGACTTCACCGCGCGTATGGACGGTTGCACTGGCGATGCCGTGAGCTGCGGCAAGCATGGCGAAATCAGGCGACAGTATCGGTGACGATTGATAGTTCTTCTCGTAGAAAAACTCCTGCCACTGCCGAACCATGCCGAGGTAGCCGTTATTGATGATGGCGATATTGATGTCGAGCTTCTCCTGCGCGATGGTCGATAGTTCGCAGGCTGTCATCTGGAATCCGCCATCGCCGGCAATCACCCAGACCTCTTTCTCCGGGCAGGATACCTTCGCACCGATCCCGGCAGGAAGCGCGAAGCCCATCGTTCCCAGGCCACCACTCGTGACCAGCGAACGGGCATGCTCATGCTTGAAATACTGCGCCTCCCACATCTGGTGCTGGCCGACGTCGGTGGCAACGACTGCGTTGCCTTTTGTTTCGCGCCACAGATCGTGAATGACGTGGGCGGCGTACAGGTGCCCCGTGTCCGGCAGGTTCGTGATGTCGCGCACAGCCGCAGTGCCTTTGTTGGCGCCAATGGTCTTGAGCCATGCTGCACCATCACGCTTCGGTATCAGCGGCAGCATCGCGTCGAGAACTTCTTTCAGGTCGCCGGTAAGCGCAACATCGACGTGCACGTTTTTATTAATCTCGGCAGGATCGATGTCGATGTGAATCTTCTTCGCCTTGGGCGCATAGGTCGCCAGCGTACCAGTGACGCGGTCATCGAAGCGCATGCCGCAAGCGATCAGCAGGTCGGCATTCTGGATTGCCTCATTCACCCAGCTCTCGCCATGCATGCCCATCATGCCGAGGTTGAGTGCGTGCGAAGCCGGAAAGCTGCCAAGGCCAAGCAGGGTACAGGCAACCGGTATCTCCGCCCGTTCCGCAAGTGTGCGCACCTGTTCACCCGCGGCAGATTTGATGATGCCATGGCCTGCGAGAATCACCGGGCGCTTCGCCTGCAAAATGAGCTTTGCTGCATCTGCGATCGCAGCCTTCTCCGCGCGCAGCATCGGGTGCGGCAGGGAAGTAGCAGGAGCCGCTGCATTGAAATCGAAGTCGGCCGTGGCCTGCTGGGCATCCTTCGTAATGTCGATCAGCACCGGCCCAGGGCGGCCGGTCGTGGCGACACGGAAGGCATCACGCACCACGCCGGCGATATCTTCCGCGCGTGTGACCAGGTAGTTATGCTTCGTCACCGGCATCGTGATGCCGGTGATATCCACTTCCTGGAAGGCGTCCGATCCAAGCACCTTGCTCGAAACATTTCCGGTGATGCAGATGATTGGAATCGAATCAAGCATGGCCGTCGCGATGCCGGTCACCATGTTCGTTGCGCCCGGACCAGACGTGGCCATGGCGACACCGACGCGGCCTGATGCGCGCGCATAGCCATCGGCCATGTGCACGGCGCCCTGTTCGTGACGGACGAGAATATGCTTGATGGGAAATTTTCGCAGTGCATCGTACACAGGAAGAATTGCGCCGCCGGGATAGCCGAAGACCTCGCGCACGCCTTCGCCTTCGAGCGTAGCCCAGAGGATTTCCGCGCCCGTCAATTTCGCCGGTCGCACTGATTCCTGGCTCGTAACGGTATCTGCGCCCTGATTGTTTTTCTTGATCTCGTCAGCCATAAGCCTACCTCGTGTCATCCCGTGTGAAGCGTGATCACCGCACTTGCTTTAGTTCACGCTTACTGGAAAGCAGCTTCCTAGTTTGTTACCGCGCCAGTCGATGCAGAACTGACACTGTCCGCGTACTTCCTGAACACGCCCTTCTTGAACTGCGGCTCAGGCGCCTTCCATGTACTGAGTCGCGCTTGCAAAACAGCGTCCGGAATTTCCAACGTCAGCTTGCGATTCGGGATGTCGAAGAAGACGATGTCGCCATCCTCAATAGCTGCAATCGGGCCGCCCAATGCGGCTTCCGGCGATACATGGCCTGCCATCAGCCCGCGGGTTGCACCGGAGAAGCGGCCATCCGTCAGCAGCGCAACAGTGTTCGATAACTCCGCGATACCGGCGATCGCAGCGGTGATGGAAAGCATTTCGCGCATACCTGGACCGCCGCGCGGACCTTCGTAGCGGATGACGACAACATCATTCGGTTTCAGACTGCCGGAATCGAGCGCGGCAAAAGCCAGTTCTTCAGAATCGAATACGCGCGCCGGTCCGCGATGCTCCAGGCGTTCATGGCCTGCGACCTTGATGACACAGCCTTCGGGCGCGATGTTGCCTTTTAGAATGACGAGGCCACCGGTCGCCTTGAGCGGCTCCGCCAAGGTGTGAATGATTTTCTGGCCCGGCGTCTCATTGGCCTTTTTCGCTTCCTCGGCAAGCGTGAATCCGCTTACGTTGATGGCATCGCCCTGTAACAGGCCTGCTTCGAGAAGACGTGCTGCGAGCAGTCGGCTGCCGCCGGCTTCGTAATAGTCCGTGGCGAAATATCTGCCCCCCGGCTTAAGGTCGCAGAGCAGCGGCGTGCGCTTGCTGATGGCGTCGAAGTCGTCGACGGTCAGCGTCAAACCCGCTTCATGCGCGATGGCAATGAAGTGCAGAACAGCATTGGTCGAGCCGCCGGAAGCGGCGACACTGGTGATCGCGTTCTCCAGCGAAGAGCGGGTGATGATCTGCGATGGCTTGATGCCTTTCCTGACCAGTTCCATCACCATGTGGCCAGCGTCACGGCAGGAGGTGAGCTTCTCATCAACGAGTGCCGGAACGCCGGAGACGCCAATAGGCGAGATGCCCAGAAATTCACATGCCATGGCCATGGTGTTGGCGGTGAACTGACCACCGCATGCGCCTGCAGCAGGACAGGCTTTTTCTTCGACTGCTAAAAGCCCGGCGTCCGACAACGATCCGCGCGAGTGCGAACCGATCGCTTCGAATACATCCTGCACGGTGAGGCGTTTGCCATCCAGATTTCCCGGGGCGATCGAGCCGCCATACAGCATCAGCGATGGAATATCGAGCCGCGTCAATGCCATCACAGTTCCGGGCAGATTCTTGTCACAGCCTGCAATGGCTACGAGCCCATCAAAGAGATTGCCACGTGCGACCAACTCGATTGAGTCGGCAATGACTTCGCGGCTTATCAGCGAAGCCTTCATGCCCTGCGTGCCCATTGTGATGCCGTCAGAGATCGTGATGGTGTTGAATTCCATCGGTGTGCCGCCGGCTTCGCGGATGCCCTGCTTCACTGCGTCTGCAAGCGTGCGCAGGTGAAAATTGCAGGGACCGATCTCCGTCCACGTGTTTGCAATGCCGATGATGGGCTTGCGCAGATCATCGCGCGTATAGCCGACGGCATGCAGCATGGCGCGCGCTGCTGCACGGCTAGGGCCCTCGGTGAGGGCGATGGAGTGCAGCTTGCCGCTGCCATTGTTGAAACCATTGCCGTTCTTGCTGTCGGTGCTCATGCTCTCCTTGATGTGCTGTTGCGTTTCACTATGCCTGGGCAGCAAATGCAGGCCGCGGTGCGACCCAGAATTCCTTGTCGTGTTTTTGCTCGAAGGTGTCGAGTTCGTGCTCATGCCGCATCGTCAGACCAATATCGTCAAGGCCATTGAGCAGGCAGTATTTTCTGAAGGGATCAATGTCGAAACCTGCTGCAAATCCATGGTCGTCGCTGACTGTCTGCTCTTCAAGCGAGACGTGTAGTTTGTACGTCGGGTCCGCAGTTGCACGCTCGAGCAGCGCATGCACCTGCTCTTCCGGCAGTCGCACCAGCACAATGCCATTTTTCCCCGCGTTCGAAAAAAAGATATCGGCAAAGGAGGGAGCGATGACACATCGGAAGCCGAAGTCGGACAAAGCCCACGCTGCGTGTTCGCGTGAAGAACCGCAGCCGAAGTTTTTGCCGGCTACCAGAATTTCCGCTCCGCGATATTTCGGATCATTCAATACGAACGTCGGATCAGGTGCGCCGGCGTTCGGTCCTTCCTGCAGGCGTCGCCAGTCGAAGAACAGGAATTCACCATAGCCCGTGCGTTCGATCCGTTTAAGAAATTGTTTCGGAATGATCTGATCGGTGTCGATGTTCGAGCGATCGAGCGGTGCAAGTGTCGACGTAAGAGCATGGAAGGGCGTCATCTTATTTCGCCTCCGCCAATACGCTGGCACTGTCGTGCTGCGGTCTGAATTTCCATTCGCGAACATCGGTAAAGTGGCCGGTTACGGCGGCCGCCGCGGCCATCATGGGGCTGACAAGATGTGTCCGACCGCCGCGTCCCTGGCGGCCTTCGAAGTTGCGATTTGATGTGGAGGCACAGCGCTCGCCCGGCTGAAGAATGTCAGGATTCATGCCGAGACACATCGAGCAGCCCGGCTCGCGCCACTCGAATCCGGCAGCAAGAAACACGCGGTCGAGACCTTCATGTTCTGCCTGCGCCTTTACCTGTTGCGATCCTGGCACAACCATCGCGCGGACGTGCGTGCTGACGCTGTAACCGTTCACCACTTTTGCTGCGGCGCGCAGATCTTCAATCCGGGAATTGGTACATGAGCCGATAAAGACACGATCGATATCAATCGACTCGATCGAAGTGCCGGCCTTCAGGTCCATATATTCGAGAGCGCGTTCGAGCGAGCGGCGGTCTGTCTCGTTTTCCACAATAGCCGGGTCGGGAACAGTAGCAGTTACAGGTGCAACCATTCCCGGACTTGTGCCCCAGGTGACGAACGGCGCCAGCTCGTTTGCGGGAATGACCAGCTCGCGATCGAAGGTCGCGCCTTCATCCGTAACCAGCTCACGCCATGCGGCGACGGCTTCATCCCATGCCGCGCCCTGCGGTGCCTGTGGGCGGCCTTGAAGGTAAGCAAATGTTTTTTCGTCAGGAGCAATCATCCCGGCGCGCGCGCCCGCTTCGATGCTCATGTTGCAGACAGTCATGCGGCCTTCCATAGATAGCGCTCGAATCGCAGATCCGGCGTATTCGATTACGTAGCCGGTAGCACCATCGGTGCCAATGCGACCGATGATACCGAGCGCCACGTCTTTTGCTCCGACGGCAGGTGGAAGGTCGCCTTCGACAGAGATACGGAAAGTTTTCGCGCGGCCCTGTTGAAGACACTGCGTCGCCATCACATGCTCGACTTCCGACGTGCCGATGCCGAAAGCCAGGGCTCCGAATGCGCCGTGCGTGGAGGTGTGGCTGTCGCCGCAGACGATCGTCATGCCGGGCTTGGTAAAACCCTGCTCGGGTCCGATCACATGCACGATGCCTTGTTCAGGCGCATTCACGTCGTAGAGCTCGATGCCGAACTCCTTGCAATTCTTCCGCAATGCTTCGATCTGCCTCGACGCGATCTGGTCTTCGATGATGATGCGATTTTTGGTCGTCGGCACATTGTGATCGACAGTCGCTACAGCGCGATCCGGACGGCGGAATTTGCGGCCAGTCATACGTAAGCCGTCAAACGCCTGCGGCGACGTGACTTCGTGGATCAGGTGCAGATCGATATAGAGCAGTGCCGGCTCGCCTTCCGGCGCCGCAACTACGTGACTGTCCCATACTTTTTCAAACAATGTTCTAGGCTTTTGTGACATAGGTCCGATTCCTGAAAACTAGACTGCGTGCATTGCCTGGCGACGATCGATGATGGTGTTGAGTGCTTCGTGGACCAGCGCGCCCATCTCAACGGTCGAGGTGGCCTTGCGTGAGGTGTCGCCACCGCGCAACAGGTCTGCCGTGCGGTGACCTTCATCGAGCACCTTGCGGACTGACGCTTCGATAGCAAGCGCATCCTGCTCAAGTCCCGCTGAGTGGCGCAGCAGCATTGCTGCGGTCAGGATCGCGCCGAGAGGATTCGCAATGCTCTTTCCAGCAATATCCGGCGCAGACCCATGCACGGGCTCGTAAAGATTAACTGTGCCACCGATGGTTGCCGAAGGCAGCATACCGAGAGAGCCGGTAATGACTGCTGATTCATCCGAAAGAATGTCGCCAAAGAGATTTTCTGTGAGCACGACGTCGAAGTTGCGCGGGGTGTTCATCAGGTGCATCGAACAGGCGTCAACATACTGGTGGTCGAGCGTGACATCAGGATATTGTGGCGCAAGTTCGGTGACAGTGGCACGCCATAATTGCGAGACCTCGAGCACATTTGCCTTGTCGACAGACGTCAGTTTTCTACGTCTCTTCGAAGCGAGTTCGAAAGCAATGCGTGCGACGCGGATCACTTCCGCGCGCGTGTAGCGCATGGTGTTCCAGGCCTCGCCTGTCTCGCGATTCCACTCGCGCGGCTTGCCGAAATAGAGGCCGCCAAGCAGTTCGCGGACGAAAAGAATGTCGGCACCGTCGATCACTTCAGGGCGCAGCGGCGAGTTGACCGCGAGCGCAGGATGCGCGAAGGCGGGCCGCAGATTGGCAAAACCACCGAGAGCCTGGCGGATGGCCAGCAGCCCGGCTTCCGGTCGCTTGTCCGGCGAAAGAGAATTGAATTCGTTACCGCCGACCGCACCCAGCAGCACTGAGTCGCTCGCAAGCGCTGCTTCGAGCGTTTCCTTTGGCAAAGGCGTACCGTCTGCCTTGATGGCAACACCGCCAATACGCTTCTCGTCAAAATGGAAATCATGGCCGCCCAGGTCGGCGACCGTCTTCAGTACGCGCACGGCTTCCCGCGTCACTTCCGGACCGATGCCATCGCCTGCCAGGATCAGAATCTTCAGCTTCATGCAGCCCTCTTTTGTGTTTGTCGCTATGCCTGTTGCATATGTCGCGCCGGCTCGGAATGCCCATGGCCAGCGTGCCCGTTAACCAGCGCGATCAGGTCCTGGTCGTAGATGGCTTTCTTGCGGTCAGCCAGTTCAGTGAACTGCGTGTAGGTCGAATCCAGTTCCGGCTTGCTGAGCTTAAAGCCGAGTTCCTGCAGACGGCTCGCCAACGCATGCCGGCCTGAATGCTTGCCGAGCACAAGGCTCGTCTTCGGAACACCGACGGAAGCAGGCGTCATGATTTCGTAGGTCAGCGGGTTCGACAGCATGCCGTGCTGGTGGATACCGGCTTCGTGTGCAAACGCGTTGCTGCCGACGACTGCCTTGTTTGGCGATGGTCCGAAGCTGATCAACTGCGCGAGCAACTGGCTGGTCGGATATAGCCTGTCGAGCTTGAGTGAATGGCTGTAGGGATAGTGATCTTTGCGGACCTGCAAGGCTGCAGCAATCTCTTCGAGAGCAGCGTTGCCGGCGCGCTCACCGATGCCGTTGATCGTGCATTCCACCTGCCGAACGCCTGCCTCGATGGCAGCGAGGGTATTGGCGACCGCCATGCCCAGGTCATTGTGGCAGTGCGAGGAAAGCGTGATGTCCTTGACTGCAGGCACCGTGTCGCGCAGCCTGCGAAACATGCCGCCGTATTCGTCCGGCATGGCGTACCCGACAGTGTCGGGAAGGTTGATGACCGTCGCGCCGGCTTCGATGGCAACAGCAACCATCTTTGCAAGAAAGTCGGGTTCCGCGCGGGAGGCATCTTCGGGAGAAAATTCGACGTCGTCGACGTATGTTTTTGCCAGCTGGACCGACGCACCGGTCTGCTCCAGCGCCTGCTCGCGCGTCAGCTTCAGCTTGTATTGCAGGTGTAGATCAGAGCTTCCGAGAAAAACATGAATCCGCGAACTCTGCGCGCCTTCGAGGGAACGCGCCGCGGCCACGATGTCTTCGTTACGCGAGCGCGCTAATGACGTAATGCGTGGACGCCGTATTTCCTTCACGACTGAAGTGATAGCGGCAAAATCACCATCGGAGGCGATCGCAAAGCCGGCCTCGATCACATCCACGCCGAGTTCGTCCAGTGCGTGCGCCATGCGCACTTTCTCTGCCACCGTCATGCTGCAACCGGGTGATTGCTCACCGTCGCGCAATGTTGTGTCAAAGAACTCAACCTGCTGATTTGCCTGAGTCATCAGTCCCATCCTGCTCGTTCCTCCATCATTTTCAGCGATGAGAGGCCCATAATGCAAATTTATAATTCTTCTCCTAAGTATAAATTATAGTTATGATCTAGCAGGGAAAGTGGGAACAGCTTAAGCGTGGCAATCGAACTCAGCCAACTCGAGACTTTCGTCGCCGTCATTGAGCTGAAGAGCTTTTCGCGCGCTGCCGAACGTCTCCATCGCACCCAGCCGGCCATCAGCCAGGTGATCCGCAAGCTGGAGGAGGAAGTCGGCGAAACGCTGTTTGACCGCGGCCTCGGTTCTGGAAGCTTGACGGCTGCCGGTGAATTGCTGCATGGCTATGCGACCCGGCTGCTGCAGCTGCGCGGCGAGGCGGGTCTTGCGCTCGATGAACTCCGCTCGCTCGATCGCGGACGGCTGATGCTGGCGGCCAATGAATACACCTGCCTCTACCTGTTACCGGTACTCGACCACTTTCGGCGGCTCCATCCGCAGATCGGCATTACCGTCCAGCGCGCCTTTGCCAGCAGGATTCCGAGCGAACTGGCTGCACGTTCAGCCGAGATGGGTATGCTCTCGTTCGCTCCTGACCCTGCAGCATTTCGCTCGATCAACGTGTACCGCGACAGGATGGCAGTGGTGGTGAAGCCGGGTCATCCGCTGACCCGCAAGAAGCGTGTGAGTATTCATGACCTGGGAAGCGAAAGTTTCGTCGCGCACAACGCGGACTCACCGCTCCGCCAGCGCGTTACCCAGACCTTTACAGACAATCGGACCCCGCTGAATATCGGCATCGAGCTGCCAAGCATGGAGGCGGTGAAGCGTTTCGTGGCGCAAGGCAATGGCGTTGCGATCGTGCCGGGACTGACTGCGGCCCAAGAGCTGGCCAGCGGGGAGCTGGTCGGTATCCAGGTACCGGAGCTGCATATAGAGCGCGAATTGCGGTTGATCCTGCGGCGCAAGGCCGTCCTGTCCTATGTGGGAGCAGCATTTCTGAAGGTAATCGAGGAGTATGCCAAGCAGTTCGGGCCACCTTACCTGTATAGCCAGGACGCGACCGAACCTGTAGAGCCAGGACGCGACGGAAAGCGGTAGTGAGCAGACTACGGCAGCCCTGGCTGCGGCGCCTGGGAAACGATACAAAGCCACAGCACACAGATGTGGTGCGACCAGGCAGCAAGCTTTGTTGTTCAAGGCGGCCCTGTCTAACGGAGTAAGTCCTGCCCCGTCCCTCGCGGGGAGGCGTGCGCGCAGGTACAATTGCGGAAGCACTACACGAAGGCGATACATCGGGGCAACCCAGCAGAGAATTTGACGAGCCCGAGAAGCGGGTCTACCTTCCGGTCGCGGCGGGTAAAGAGGTTCAGGAGCGAATGAAGAAAAGCAAGCTGTTGTTTTTGTTGCTGCCGTTTATGGCTGCAGCGAGCTATGCGCAGGAAAGCCGTCAGGATGTGAGTGCAAGTCTCTCCGGTCTGATTGCTCCTTACACATTTGGGCAGGGCGTCAACCAGACCGCTACCTTAGGGCTGGGTGGCCTTGTGAGCTATCGGTACCTGCTCACGCCGAGAAGCGGCATTGAGGGCAACTTTCAGTATGCCCAGGAGACGCAGAAGTACCGTATCAACTTCCTGCCGAACAACCGGGTACACGCCCGCTTCTATGAATATTCGGCTGCCTATGTCTATAACCTGACCTATAAGAAGTTCAACCCGTTCGCCGAGGTGGGTGTCGGTGCGTTCATGTACAGCCCGCTGGACGACAAGGGGACAATTGGCGCCGTCATCGGCGGAACCAAAAAGGTAACCAACATCGGCTTCCTGTACGGTGCCGGTATCGCGTACGAACTGAGCCCGAGTTTTGATCTGAGGGTGCAGTATCGCGGTCTTGTCCAGAAGACCCCGACGCTGCTCACGACGACCAGCAATAACTACAACACCGGTCAGTATTACAACGTGAATGACCCGGTCATCGGAATCGCTTACCACTTCTAAAGCCGATCCCGACCCGTGAAACTTACCGGCAGGCCTCTTTGAAGGGGCCTGTTCGTTTTTTCGGGACAGAGCGGCAGTAATGACAATCAGAAAAGCCCTGGAGGCATCTCCAGGGCTTTTTATAATGTTGTTCAGGGAG